>JAEWYO010000008.1 GCA_023395595.1 Bacillota bacterium | reverse complement strand
GTAATACATAATACTTGCGAAACACAAAGAAATACGGTTTAATAAGCAGGATGCTGCAAACCATCGCCAAAGTGTGCGCATGCAGCCTTCTATTTGCATTGTGTGTTGACGTGAGCGAACGCATTTGCTAGAATTAGAAAACTTTTTCAGGAGGACGCAATTCTATGTCCGATCAGAAGATCGTTCTCAGCGCGGACACTCCGTGCGACATTGGAGAAGCGCTTAAGACACGCTATCAAGTTTCGCTGTATCCACTTCATATCATTCTCGATGAGAAGCAATATACCGACGGGTTGGATATAACCTCGGCACAACTCTACGATGCATGGTGGAAGCATAAACTTCTCCCCCGCACCGCTGCCATCAATCCGGAAGAGTACCAAAGTTATTTTTCTTCTTTTCTGGAACAGGGATATGACGTGATTCATATCTCGCTGGGCTCCGGTATTTCAAGCTCCCATGCAAACGCGCAAATTGCGGCGAACACGCTCAAGAGTACGGGCAACGTATTTGTGATCGATTCCTGTTCTCTCTCAACCGGTTTTGGCCTCTTGGTTTGCGAAGCGGGAGAGCGCATCCAATCCGGTATGCCCGCAAAGCAAATCGTAGAGGAAGTTTCCGCGCTGACCCAGGACACGAGGGCGAGTTTCATCCTAGACACGTTGGAGTTCATGCGTGCTGGTGGCCGCTGTTCCAGCATAGCGCAGATCGGCGCCGCGCTGATGAACCTCAAACCAACCATCATCGTAAAGAACGACCGTCAGGGCAGTATGATCGTCGGTAAAAAATACATGGGTAAGCTTGCGCCGTCGCTGATGAAATATGTAGACGACCAGCTCAAAGATCGAACCGATCTCGTGCTGGATCGCGTATTTGTGACCCATTCCGGCATGGACGATCCGTCGATCATCGAAAAAGTAGTTGCTCGTATTCAAGAGTTACAACCGTTTCGCGAGGTTTTCGTGACACAAGCAAGTTGCACCATCAGTTGCCATTGCGGGCCAAATACACTCGGTGTTCTGTTCCTCACCAAGCCCGGCTCGATCAACTAAACCACACAAAACAGCAAAAAGACGGTGAGTAATCACCGCCTTTTTTTGTAGCGCTTCAGTTTTTTATTAGATAAAATATACGGTTTGTTTGATTGTGTTCGGGATAATAGATTTCACTTTCATTCACAATTATAAAATGCTCTTGAAAAATCGCCCTCCATTGATCTGTTGTTTGGTTCCATAGCAAAAGCCCATCATCTAACAGGTTGCCTGAAATCGTTTTAATGTCCCATTCGGCAATTTGCTCTTGTTTTATGAAAGTGTTGAGTTTCACAAGCAGCTTTCCGTTCTTGTTCAGAATGCGTGCACAGGCGAGAAGCAGCATCATCGCATCCTCAGGGTACAGGTTATCGATTATGTTTGAGAGGATTACCGCATCAAATAAAGCATCTGGAAAATCAACCAAGGTTTCGAGACCACCCTGTCGAAACTCAAACGCGCCGAACATCATGTTAGCCGCTTTTTTTCGCGCAGTCAAAATTGCCTGTTCGGAGAGATCAATCCCACAATGGACTTTTGTGCCGTTGAGAGCGCAATAAAAAAGCATAATTCCGTTTCCACAACCGAAATCGATGACACGTTCGGAGTCTTTGACAAGCCAGCTGATTGCATCATCAAACGCCTCATTGCCGGAAGAAGCCTCCGACGGTATAGTATCGCTCTCCTCCGAAAAC
The DNA here is from genome assembly GCA_023395595.1 of Bacillota bacterium. Classification (GTDB taxonomy): domain Bacteria; phylum Bacillota; class Clostridia; order Christensenellales; family CAG-138; genus UBA7703. The sequence goes on along the minus strand of JAEWYO010000008.1, from coordinate 23,108 downwards.
ACGTTGTCCCAAAATGCTATACAACGCTGATAATCATTCACTCGACCACCTCAAGCAATTGGTACTTTCCTACAGATCATCCCGTTCGATGAGCTCCAGAAACACATCAGCAATGTGCGGGTCAAATTGTGTTCCCGCATTTTTACGAATCTCGTTCATCGCGATCTCTCGCGGGAGCGCTTTGCGATAGACGCGGTCCTCCGTCATCGCATCGTAAGCATCGGCAACAGCGAGAATGCGAGAAAGCAGCGGAATCCTTTCTCCCGCAATATGGTTTGGGTATCCGTTCCCATCCCAACGCTCGTGGTGGGTTAATATCAGTTCCGCAATCGACGCAAAGTCCGGAGATGCCATTGCAATTCGGTATCCGATTTCCGGGTGCGTCTTCATCACAGCCATCTCCTCTTCGTTCAGCGCAGACGGTTTGTTTAGAATCTGGTCGCTGATGCCAATTTTGCCGATGTCATGCAGATAGGCAAACAATTTCAGCCGGTCGATGTCGTCATGCGAAAGCCCCAGCCGTTCACCAATGTTCGCGCAGAATGCGCCAATGCGCTCCGCGTGCTCTTCGGTTTCAAAGCTGCGTTCAAACAGCGTCGCCATAATCGACGAGAGCACCGCGTTGTGGTGGCTCTTTTGATCAAAGAGCTTTCGGCGGGCCATGTTTGCCTCCGCGTCCTTTACCACCTCAGCCAGATCATCCTTGCTGCTGATCTTTGTGCTTCCGCCGATGGAAAGATTGATGATCAGCGTGCGATCCGATAACCTCGCGTTGTGCTCATCAAACGCCTGTTTGAGTGCGAGCATACGCTCCGCGCAAGCCCGCGCGTCAGTATGTGGTAGTAGCATCCCGAATTCATCGCCGCCGATGCGTGCAATGATCTCATGCGGTAGAACGCAAGATTTGAGCACGGCTGCTGTGGTTTGAATCATCTTGTCACCAATATCGTAACCAAACGCATCGTTGACGAGTTTCAATCCGTTGATGTCTACGAACACAACGGACAGCGGCAGCGACGCATCCTGATCCATTGTTTTTTTCGCGTTATCATAGTATTGACGGTTGTGCAACCCCGTGAGCTGATCATGGTTGCTTAGATACTGAATCTGCAAGAATTGCAGTTTGGATTTCGTGATGTCTACAATGATCCCTTCCAAAGCGACAATCCGTCCCGCATCATCCAGAACGCCTTGATTGATGTCTAGCACCCATTTGCGCTCACCGGAAGCAGTCAAAATCTCATATTCGTATTGGTTGTTCTCGTGAGCGGATAAGTGCTCTTTGCTTTCAATCCAGACGGGTTCACGATATTCCGGACAAATTATGTCGTTAAACGCGATGGCGTTGTTGTTAATCAGTTCGTCCGGCAGGTACCCCGTCAGCTCAAAGCAACCGGGAGAAACAAACTGCATCGTCCAGTTTTGATCATATGCACAGCGGTATGCCATCCCAGGCAAATTGGAGAGCAGTACGCTCTTGCTTCGTTCGCTTTCGCGGAGTGCCTCGTTGGTTCTGCGAAGATCCGTTACGTCAACACCGGCCGACAAAATGCCGGAAATCTCTCCGTTTACATCACGCAGCACGGCATTTCGCCATTCGATCTGGCGCACTTCGTTTTTCACGTTGATGATTCCATTTTCGTTGATATCGGTCGGTTTGATTGTGCCTTCATAGATGCGCCGCAAGACATCATAAACCGTCGCGCGTTCCTGTTCCGGCACAAATCGCTCCACCCATTGCTTTCCGACGATTTCCTCTTTCGGCAGCCCCAGTATCTCGCAGCCTGTCCGATTGATCGTTGTTGCATTTCCTTCGCGGTCGAATGCAATAAACAAAACCGCCGCAATGTCAAAATAGGTTTGTGCGCGGTCTCGTTCCTGTATCACAATGGCTTCGGTTTGTTTGCGCTGTGTGATATCGCGCGAAATACCACCAACGCCACGCTTGTGCTGCGCCATCTCAACGGGGAAAATGATGGTCTCAAATGCATGTTCTCCAGAAGTATCCTCAATATAAAGCGGTTTGCCGCTGAGCAGAACACTGCGATCGCGCGATTCCCAGAGCCTTGTATCGGAGTTTGGTTTGATGTCGCTGAGTTGTTTGCCGATAAGCTGCTCTTCCGAAATGCCATAGTACCGTTGCATATTGCTGTTGACGGCAATGTAGTTGAGCGAACTGTCTTTGAGATAGATCAAATCATAGCTGGAGTTGAGCAGCGTTTTATAGATTGCTTCATATTCTCGTGCCGTTGCCTCGGCAGCAACACGATCGGTAATATCCTGCAGCGTGCCGAATACGAATCCCAGCTCACCTTTGCGTAATTCAAACTGCAACCTCACCTGAACCGTCCGCTCCGGCGCGTGCATCTGGAGAACGCGGCAATCAAAAGAGACGTCGCCTCCGCGAGACGCCGTCTCCTGTGCAAGCGAATAGACGCGCTCGCGGTCTTCAATATGCACATGTCGCAACAAGGACTCATATAGCAATGAGGATTGATCCTCATCCAGTTCCAGAATCCGCGCTGCCTCTTCGGAAAAATAAAACAGACTTGTTTCTGCACGAAACGAGAAACTTCCAATATGCGCAAGGTGCTGCGCTTCTTTCAGAGCGGTCTCGTTTTTGAGCCTGTCGCTAGTTTCACGCAGAATTTTTCTCAGATTCGAATAGACAAGCACAAAGATCAGCGTTGCTGTCAGCGTGACGAAGATCATCCCTTTTGAGATGCTGATCATAAATACTTCCGTGCTTTCCGGATGAGTGCTTACGACGATCAGTTCGGTTCCAATGATCCAGATATAACCAACCAGCATATAAAAAGCAGTGATGAAGAGCGATCGTTTCAGAGCGCTACCGGACCTTGTCGCCCGCATGCCTTTGGATTGTTTCATCTGCATTTCCCCGTTGCTGTTGCATTTGATCAATGTGTTTGCACGAGTTGAGGTTGCATATTGCAACACAATCATCATATCGTTTTGTCACATTTTATGCAATCTTAATTTCGGCGGAGGGTATAGTTTTGTGCTTTTTGCCTTAACGTTCACCAATATACGTGAAGCGGACATGTGTCTTGCCGTCACGCTCGACCGTCTCGTTCCACATGCTGGCCGGGCGTACCCATACGCCGTGTTCTCCATACAGCGCACGATAAACAACCATCGATTCCAGTGTTTCGGAATGTTTAGCCAAGTACAAAACCTCGTATTCATTCCCCTTGAAGTGGCGATAACGGCCGATTTTAATTTCGTCCATATGAATCTCCTTTCGTGTGATTATTTATACGACAAAAACCGCCTGCACCAAGAACATATACAGTGCAGTTCCGCAGCCAATGCTGAGCAAAACATTTTTCCGCCAAAGATGGATGATCACGATAAACACAATCGAAATCAACTCCGGCAACCCATGGGGGTAAGAAACAATCGGCACACTTTTGAGGCAATAGACTACCAGCAGTCCCATCATCACCGGCGGAAGCACACTCCCAAGATATGTGACGACTTCCGGCGGACGCTTGCCATCGGGAAACAGTACAAACGGAGTGAAGCGCGTCGTCATTGCGCCGAGCGTTACCGCCAGGACGGTCAATATGATCTGAATCGGTGTCAATTGCATAGTTTCTTCCTCCCCGCAAGCAGCACGACAAGTATGATCGCAAGCGCGGGCAAAACCATATTCTCCGCGCCGAACACCACGCGTGAGAGCAGCGCACAAGCAATCCCGATCAAGCCAAGAACCCGGTTCCCTTTCTTCTTGAGCTGCTCCAAAAACAGCACAACAAACAGCGCGGTCAGGGCAAAGTCCAACCCTTTCATATCAAACGGCATCCAGTTTCCAATGAACCCGCCGATGAGTGTGCCAACAACCCAATAGAAATAATCCAACAGCGATATACTCAAATAGAAGTACTTGGGCTCAATGCCCTCCGGCGGATTGACCGAAGATACAATCGAGAACGTCTCGTCACAAAGCGTATAGATGAGGAACGCTTTTACTTTCCCAAAGCCTTTGTATTTATCGAGCATTGACAGCCCGTAGAACAAATGCCTAGCATTGACCAGCAGGCTCAAGATCAGCGCTTCCAGCGGGTGAAACGCGGTTGTGAGAAGCGTGATCGCCACAAACTGCATGCTGCCGCAGAACGCAACCGCGCTCATTAGTACTGACCACTGCGGGCCAAACCCTTTTTCAAGCATGAGCATACCATATGCTATACCAAGTACCAAAAAACCTGCCAACACAGGAACCGTATGCGGAAACGCAGCCGAAACCGCCTGCGTAAATTTATTTTTCTTCGTCAAGTCCAATATTTCTTCACCTCTTCATCCATGGATGCCTGATACAAAACAGCCGACGGGTGATCGCCGCCGGTTGTTTTGCAGATTTTGCAAATCAATTTTGAGCTTCGTATTTTGGCTCATTCTTCCAAAATGGAAGCTCCTTTTCTGCTCTGGGCAATTGCCCATTCGATATACTGTTTGGCTGCTCTTGGCGATCTTCCGCCCGCGCGAATCGCCCACCTCACAGCGCCAAGCTCCAATTTCTCTAGCGGAATCTTCATCGATTTTTCTTGCGCAATCGCGCGGATAATCGAAAGATACTGTGCCTGATCTGGCGCAAAGAAGTTCACGGTTTGGTCAAAGCGATCATAGAGCGAAAGCTTCTCCTGCTTTGTGTCGCCTGCGTTCACATCGTCAACATCTACGCTGCGGTCCGAGAAGGTTTCTTTGACAAGGTGTCTTCGGTTGCTCGTCGCATAGATACGGCAGTTCTCAGGCCGTGCAACCACGCCGCCTTCCAGAACGGATTTGAGCGCAGAAAACGCCGCGTCGTCCGTTGAAAACGACAAATCATCCAGAAAGAGAATAAACCGCAGCGGTACTTCACGCAGTTGCTCCATAATCGCAGGAAACGAAGGAATGCTATCCTTCGTCACCTCGATGATGCGAAGCCCGTTTGGACGATGCTCATTCGCTAGTGCTTTGATCGTGCTGCTCTTTCCCGTTCCACGATCGCCATAGAGCAGCATGTTGCCGCCACCCCGTCCTTCGACAAAGTCCAGCGTGTTCGCCGCAACAACGCCGCGTTCGTATTCATACGATTTCAGGTTGCTCAGACGAACCGGGTCGGGATTCTGGATGCCAACGAGTTTTTGATCCCAGCGAAATGCACCGAAACGCGCATACACACCGTAGCCGTTTTGCTGATAAAACGCTTCCAGCGTATCCAATGCGGCTTTGGCTCCTGCTTGAAAGAAGTTGCTGTTGGCTGCATATTCCGGCAAACGCGAAATCAGCTCGCTGTGTTCTTTTTCGCCTTTTTCAAGAAGTGCGCTCTTGAGTTGCGCCGCAGTCACGCTCGCAATAGAAGCAATCGCTTCTACATCAAACAATGCCGCTTGTTGAAGTGCGGAATAGAAATCCTGCTTTGCTCCGTCTGCCGCCGCGCGCGAAAAGGCATTGTCATCATAGCGCAGGAGTTGTTCCAGATGCGCCGAGAAATCGAGCGAATCATTCGCAAAACTCAGTCTTTGAAAAAAAGCGCCATATGCTTCGCAAAACAAGGCGGTGTCTCCGCTTTGTGCGCTTATAAGCACGCGCACAAAGCAGGAAAACGTTTCATCTTCTAAAACCGAACGATAAACCGTCAATGCATGCAGTTGCAGGTTTACCGTGTTGAGATTGTTCAAGGTTACTCCTTACGTCGTTGTGACGATTATTTCTTCAGGAAGGTCATCTGGCTTCTGAGCTGCTGACCAACCTTGACGAGCTGCGTTTCCGCGCCGTGACGCTTCATAGCGTTGAAATGCGGGCGGCCTACGCGGTTTTCGAGAATCCAGTTGCGCGCAAATGTGCCATCCTGAATCTCCGTGAGCACTTTCTTCATCTCTTTGCGCGTTTCCTCGGTGATGATGCGCTTACCGGTGACATAGTCGCCATATTCCGCGGTATCGCTGATGGAATAGCGCATGCGTTCAAATCCACCGGCGTAGATGAGGTCAACGATCAGCTTCATCTCGTGAATGCACTCGAAGTATGCGTTCTCCGGCGCATAACCGGCGGCGACAAGCGTTTCAAAACCAGCCAGCATGAGCTCTGTCACGCCGCCGCAGAGAACTGCCTGCTCGCCAAAGAGGTCGGTTTCGGTCTCTTCACGGAAGGTGGTCTCCAGAATACCTGCACGCGCACCGCCGATGCCGGCCGCATACGCAAGGGCTGTTTCCTTTGCCTTGCCGGTGAAATCTTGATAGACGGCGATCAGGTTCGGAACGCCGGCACCGCGCTGATATTCGCTGCGCACTGTGTGTCCGGGGCCTTTGGGCGCAACCATGATCACGTCCACATTGGCAGGCGGCACGATCTGGCCGTAATGAATATTGAATCCATGCGCAAACACGAGGGTGTTGCCTTCTACGAGACCATCGGCAATGCTTTCGGTATAGAGCGCCGCCTGCTTTTCGTCGTTGACGAGAATCATAATGACGTCCGCAAGCTTCGCCGCGTCTTTCGCGGTATAGACTTTCAGGCCCGCTTCTTCAGCGGATTTCCAAGATTTGCTGCCTTGATAGAGACCGACGATGACGTTCACGCCGCTCTCTTTGAGGTTCAGCGCGTGTGCATGTCCCTGGCTGCCGTAGCCGATGATGGCGACGGTTTTGTTCTTAAGGTGCGCGAGGTTGCAATCGCTTTCGTAATACATCTTAGCCATTTGTATTCATCCTCCAAATAATTTGAATCTATTACGGCTTTTGCCGTGGAACTTGAAATTGGTTTTCTCGGCTCACTTTACGGCTTTTGCCGCGAAGTTTTTGTGAAACAGCTCTTACTTGACCGCCATAACGTGTGCGTTTTCAATCGCGATGGTGCCGGTTCTTACCGTCTCGCGGATGCCGTAGCGCTCAAGCATCTGCTCTAGCCTGCGCACCTGATCGGACGTATCCGCATACTCCACAATCAGCATCTCGTGCGACACGTCGATGACCTTTGCGCCGAAGATCTTCGTGATCTGCAGCAAGTCAGATCGATTCTCCGAAGTCGCGTTGACTTTGAGCAGGATGAGTTCGCGGTTGATAAACTCGCCTTCTGTCAAAATTTTGACTTCGATGACGTCGATGAGCTTACAGAGCTGCTTCTCGACCTGATCGAAAATCTCCTCGTCGCCGTCTACCACGATGGTCATGCGGGAAACGGCGGGATCGCTCGTTGTGCCAACCGCCAAACTATGGATATTATACGCCCTGCGTGAAAACAAACCAACGACTTTGTACAGGATACCCGCGTGGTTTTTCACGAGGACAGACATGGTGAGTTTCATGGGCTTTCCTTCCATATTGACTCCTTCCTTACGCCGTCTCAATCAGGCGGCAGACGATGTCTCCCATTTGCTGGGTTGAGATGGATTCCTTGCCCGCTGCAATGTCCGCCGTACGCCAGCCTTCTTCAAGGGCCTGCTGAACCGCGCGCTCAATCGCATTTGCCGCTTCCTGCTGGTTGAGCGAGTACCGAAGCAGCATTGCGCAGGAAAGGATGGTCGCAAGCGGGTTTGCAGTACCGGTGCCCGCGATGTCCGGCGCGGAACCGTGAATCGGTTCATACAGACCCAGCGTGCCGTCGCCCAGCGAGGCGGAAGGCAGCATGCCGATGGAACCTGTGATCATGCTTGCTTCATCCGAGAGAATGTCGCCAAACATGTTGCTCGTGACCACTACGTCGAATCGCGCGGGATTGCGAACAAGCTGCATTGCTGCATTGTCAACAAGCATGTCGTCATACACGACATCAGAATATTCCTTTGCAAGCCTATGCATGGTCTCGCGCCAGAGTCGGGAGCTTTCGAGGACATTTGCCTTGTCTACGCTGGTTAACTTGCTGCCGCGTTTTCTTGCAGCTTCAAAGCCGATTCTGCCGATGCGCTCGACTTCCAAAACGGAATAACGTTCCGTGTCGTAGGCTTCTTCCCCGCGCTCGCCTTTGCTTCTACCGCGTTCGCCAAAATAGATGCCGCCTGTGAGCTCGCGTACCATCAAGATGTCGAGCCCGTTTTTCACGATTTCCGATTTGAGTGGACAGGCGTCCTTTAGTGCGTCAAACAGCACCGCCGGACGAAGGTTTGCATAGAGCCCCAGCGCCGCGCGGATGCCAAGCAAGCCTGCCTCCGGGCGCAGATGCCCGGGCAGCGTGTCCCACTTTGGCCCGCCGACCGCGCCGAGCAGAACCGCGCTGCTGGCTTTGCAGACGCGGATTGTCTCCTCCGGCAGCGGAACGCCGGTCGCATCGATGGCGCAACCACCCATGAGTACATCGTGATAACTCAACGCAAAGCCAAATCGCTTTGCCGCAACGTTAAGCGCCTTGATGGCTTCCCCGACGATCTCGGGGCCGATTCCATCTCCGCGAATGACCGCAATGTTATAGTTCATCGTCCGTCTCTCCCTTACAACTTGCCCGTCTTGATGGCGTTCATCAGCCCGCCTGCGGAGATGATACCTTGGATGAACGCCGGGAAGGGTTCGCCCTGATAGCTTTCACCCTTGGTGAGGTTTGTGATCACGCCCGTATCGAAGTTTACGCTGATCTTGTCGCCGGGTTGAATCTTTTCGCTCGCTTCGGGGCACTCTACAATCGGAAGTCCGATGTTGATCGCGTTGCGGTAGAAGATACGCGCAAACGTGCTTGCGATGACACAGGAGATGCCGCTTTCCTTGATTGCGATCGGCGCGTGCTCACGCGAGCTGCCGCAGCCAAAGTTTTTGCCGCCGACCATAACATCGCCGGTCTGCACACGCTTGGCGAATTCTTTGTCGATGTCCTCCATACAGTGCGAAGCGAGCTCTTTGGGGTCGGTGGTGTTGAGATAGCGCGCGGGGATGATCACGTCGGTATCAATGTTGTCGCCATACTTGATGGCGGTTCCTGTTGCATTCATGCTTTACCTCCTAACACGGATTCGGGTGTGACGAGTTTGCCTGCGATGGCGGATGCAGCGGCGACGGCGGGAGACGCAAGATACACTTCCGATCCCGTGTGTCCCATGCGTCCGACGAAGTTGCGGTTGGTCGTGGCTACCGCGCGCTCGCCTTTGGCAAGAATGCCCATGTGACCGCCGAGGCAGGGCCCGCAGGTGGGCGTGCTCACAGCGCAGCCTGCGTCGATAAACGTCTTGACGAGTCCTTCTTCTATCGCCTGCAGCATGATCTTCTGCGTGGCGGGAATCACAATACAGCGCACGCCGTCGTGTACCTGTCGGCCTTCGAAGATCTTTGCTGCCGCGCGGAGGTCTTCGATTCTGCCGTTGGTGCAGCTGCCGATGACCGCCTGGTCGATTGTGATCTCACCGACCTCGGAGACGGGTTTCGCGTTCTCCGGCAGGTGCGGCAGCGATACCGTGGGTTCAATTGCGGAGAGATCGATTTCAAACGTTTTGGTGTATTCTGCGTCATCGTCCGCTTTGTAGATCGTCCAAGGCGCGCAGTTGTGTTCCTTTGCAAACTGTTCGGTCTTTTCGTCGTATTCAAATACGCCGTTTTTGGCTCCCGCTTCAATCGCCATGTTCGCCATGCAGAGGCGGTCTTCCATCGTGAGGCTGGCAAGCCCTTCACCCGTGAACTCCATCGATTGATAGAGTGCGCCGTCCACGCCGATCATGCCGATGATCTGGAGGATGACGTCCTTGCCGGATACCCACGGCTTAAGCTTGCCTTTCAGGACAAAGCGCATCGCGGTCGGTACCTTCAGCCAGCAAAGGCCTGTCGCCATGCCAGCCGCCATGTCCGTGCTGCCGACACCAGTGGAGAACGCGCCGAGCGCGCCATAGGTGCAGGTGTGCGAGTCCGCACCGATGATCAGATCGCCGGGTTTCACGAGACCCATCTCCGGCAAAAGAGCGTGCTCGACCCCGACCTTACCAACATCAAAGAAATTCGTGATCTGATACTTCTTGGCAAACTCACGAACGGTTTTGCACTGTTCCGCTGCTTTGATGTCCTTGTTCGGCGTAAAGTGATCCATCACGAGCGCAATTTTGTCTTTGTTGAATACGCTGTTTAAGCCCGCTTTATCAAACTCGACAATCGCAACCGGCGCGGTGATGTCGTTGCCAAGCACCAGATCAACCTTCGCACGGATCAACTGTCCTGCGCTGACTTGATCCAGTCCGGCGTGGCTTGCGAGTATCTTTTGCGTCATTGTCATTCCCATACTGTGTTTTGCTCCTCCTGTGTTCTGTAATCCATATGCCTGCTGCGCATCTACGCAGATGTATCAGCTAAATTTGCTCTTCCCGTGTGGTCTCGTAGATCAGATTATTGATCGCGTTTATGTAGGCAAGAATGCTCGCCTCGATCACATCGGTACTAAGCCCGTAGCCCTTTGCCGTAGCCCCTTCGCTGCTGATCTTTACACTGACTTCGCCCTGCGCATCGCGCCCTTCTGTGACCGCACCGATGGAGTATTCCTCCAACTTGACTGATCGACCTACGATCTTGTTGATCGCGTTAAACGAAGCGTCCACTGGGCCAAACCCGATTGCAACCTTTTCCGAGCGTGTTCCATCCGCGCCAGTGAGCGCAATGCTGGAAGTCGGCGTAATGGTGTTGCCGGAATTGATCACATAGCGTTCCAACGAGTAACTCTTGCGTATTTCCTGCGCGAGGATGCTGCGCACCAGCGCCTCGATATCCCGGTCAGAAACGGTCTTCTTCTTGTCCGCCAGCTCTTTAAATCGCTTAAAAAGCGTGTTGGACAGATCAAAATCCACGCTGTAGCCAAGTTCCCGCACCCGCTCGTTAAACGCGTGCCTGCCGGAATGTTTGCCAAGCACCATCTTGCTCGTGGTCAACCCGACCATCTCCGGTCGCATTGTCTCGTATGGTTGGCTTTCGTGTGTGCCTTGCGGAAGCGTTCCAACCTCCTGCGCAAACGCGTTTTCGCCGACGACGGCTTTGTTTGGCTGCACTTTAACGCCTGTGATCGTGGTCAGCAGCCTGCTGGTTTTGTATAGCTGCGTGCAGTCGAGTGCCGTGCTCGCGTTATAGTACGCTTCGCGGGTTTTGAGGTTCATCGCGATTTCTTCAAGCGCGGTGTTGCCCGCCCGCTCGCCAATGCCGTTGATCGTGCATTCGACCTGATCCGCTCCCGCGAGAACCGCCGAAAGAGAATTTGCAACGGCAAGTCCAAGGTCATTGTGGCAATGCGCAGAAAACGTTATGTGCTCCGCACCTTTGACCGACCCGCGCAGGAACCGAAACAGGCTTGCGTATTCCTCCGGTGTGCTGTACCCCATCGAATCCGGCAGGTTGATGATGGTCGCGCCGGAAGCGATTGCCGCTTCACATACTTTGGCGAGAAATTCCGGATCGCTTCGGGTTGCGTCCTCGGCCGAAAACTGAACGTCCTCGCAGAACTTTCTTGCGTATCGCACCGTCTCTACCGTCTGCTCCAGCACCTCTTGCCGCGACTTCCTGAGCCGCTGCTCCAGAAGGATGTCGGATGTCGGAATCAGCAGATGCATGCGTGGATGCCGCGCGTGGCGTAGGGCTTCCCATGTATTATCGATGTCCTTTGCCAGTGCGCGAACAAGGCTTGTCACGGTTGCCTGCCGCAGCTCTTTTGCAACTGCGCGCACGGCGTTGAAGTCGCTCTGCGATGCGGAGGCGATCCCCGCTTCGATGACATGTACGCCGAGGGATTCGAGCTGGCGTGCCATGTCGATCTTTTCTTTGGCGTTCATACTGCAGCCCGGGGACTGCTCGCCGTCGCGCAATGTGGTGTCAAACAGTTGAATCTGTCTCATCTTCGCTTCCTCAAGCGGTGGTCTTATTTGACGACCGCTCCTTCCGAAGCAGAGGACACCATGCGCTCGTAGCGCGCAAGATACCCCTTCTTAACCTTCGGTTCGGGCGCATGCCAGCTCTTTCTGCGTTCGGCAAGCTCCGCTTCACTGACACGAACATGGAGCGTGCCCGCCGGAATGTCGATGTCGATCATGTCACCATTTTGGATCAGCGCGATATTGCCGCCGCGCGCCGCCTCCGGCGAAACATGACCGATTGCTGCCCCGCGGGATGCACCGGAGAAGCGCCCGTCCGTGATGAGCGCAACTGTGCTGTCCAGCCCCATGCCCGCAATTGCAGACGTCGGCCCAAGCATTTCGCGCATGCCGGGCCCGCCCTTCGGGCCTTCATAGCGGATGACGACCACGTCTCCCGCCTCGATCTGCATGCCATAGATCGCCTGAATTGCCTGCTCTTCCGAGTCAAACACCTTGGCTTTCCCGCTGTGCACCATCATACTATCCAGAACCGCGGCACGCTTGACAACGGAGCCATCCGGTGCGATGTTTCCTTTGAGAATCTGGATGCCGCCAGTTTTGGAATACGGTTCCTTGCAGGAATGAATCACGTTACTGTTGCGAATCTTCGCGGTCTTGACCGCCTCCGCCATGGAAACACCGAGAACCGTCATCGTTGATCCGTCGTAATATCCGTTTTGAATCAGCTCGTTCACCACCGCTGAAACACCGCCCGCATGATAGAGATCTTCCACATGATGCGGGCCGGAAGGAGCGAGGCGGCAGAGGTTCGGCACACGCGCGCTGATCTCGTTGATGAGATCGAGATTGAGCGTAACGCCCGCTTCACGAGCGATGGCGGTCAGGTGCAACACGCTGTTGGTGGAGCAGCCGAGTGCCATATCTACTGCAAGCGCATTTGCAAATGCGGTTTCGGTGAGAATTTGCGACGGGCGAATGTCTTTTTTTACCAACTCGACCACCTGCATACCCGCGTGTTTTGCCAAGCGCAGCCGCTCGGCATACACCGCCGGAATTGTGCCGTTGCCGGGCAGCGCCATGCCGATTGCTTCACTCAGGCAGGACATAGAGTTTGCCGTGAACATGCCGGAACAGGAGCCGCAGCCGGGACAAGCATTGTTTTCGCAGAAGTCGAGGTCTTCCTGCGTCGCCTTGCCGGCTTTGAACGCACCGACCGCTTCAAACACGCTGTTGAGGTCGAGGTTTTTGCCGCCGCCTTGATAGGAGAGCATCGGACCTGCTGTGACAAACACCGCCGGCAGATCCAGCCGCGCCGCCGCCATCAGCATGCCGGGGATGATCTTGTCGCATCCGGGCAAAAATACCATGCCGTCGAAGCGGTGCGCCTCTGCCATGATTTCGCATTCGTCTGCGATGATCTCGCGGCTGGCAAGAGAATAGTGCATGCCCGCGTGACCCATCGCAATGCCATCACACACACCGATGGTGCCGAACTCAATCGGCGTGCCGCCGGCGATGCGAATACCCGCCTTGACTGCCTCAGAAAGTTGGTCGAGGTTGAAGTGGCCCGGTACGATTTCGTTTCTGGGGTTTGCGATTCCGATCAGCGGACGGCTGAGTTCCTCGTCCGTATATCCCATCGCTTTAAACAGGGAGCGGTGCGGCGCGCGCTCCGCATTTTTTGTGACTTCATCGCTGCGCATAAACTCGTCTTCCCTTCTTACTTTTGTACCGGTGTTTCGTGCTCATGCAGCACGAATTCCGTGATGGGCTTGCCCGGCGCCACCATCGGTGCGATGGTTTCGTCGCAACCGATACGGCAATCGAGAACGACCGTCTCGCCGGAATCCAACGCCTTGGCAAACGTTTCGTCGAACTGCTCCAGCGAGCAAACGGAATATCCCTTGAGGCCGTAGGCGTCCGCAAGCTTAGAAAAATCAGGCCCACGGTCGAGGTTGGTCTGTGAATAGCGCTTGCCATAAAACACGGTTTGCCATTGGCGTACCATGCCCAACACGCCGTTGTTCATCACGAGGATGACGACGGGGATGCCATAATGCTGCATAGTCGCGAGTTCGTTGCTGTTCATGCGGAAGCAACCATCGCCTGTGATGAGCACTACTTTGCGGTTATGTTTTGCAACAGCAACGGCGGCGCCCATCGAAGCGCCCGCGCCATAGCCCATCGTACCAAAACCGCCGGATGTGATAAAAGTGCCAGGCACGTCATAGTTATAGTACCGCGCAGCCCACATTTGGTGCTGACCCACGTCGGTCACGATCAACGCATCTTTGGGCAGATGCTGCTGTACATGCGTGATGATCGCTTTTGGCGTAAATCCTTCAAACTTTGGCGCATGAGAGGACATCTTGAGCGATTGTATCGTCTTGAGCCACTCTTCGCGCGCGTCTGTCTCAATTGGAGTCGTTTCGAGCAGTTGCAGGAGTCTGGCGAGCACACTCTTCACATCGCCAAGGATGTGGTGCGCGGTGCGAACATTTTTGTTGATCTCCGCAGCGTCGATGTCGATCTGAACGATCTTTGCGCCTTTGCAGAACTTGTTCACGTCGCCCGTCACGCGGTCGTTGAATCGGCTGCCGAGCGCGAGGAAAAGTTCGCTTTCCGAAACAGCAACGTTGGTTGCGCGTGTGCCATGCATACCGATCATTCCGGTGAAGTTCGGATGCGTTGCGGGAAATGCGCCCGCGCCCATCAGCGTGCAGCCAACCGGAGCTTTGATCAATTCAGCGAGTCGATAGATTTCTTCGCTCGCCCCGGAGAGCAGCGCGCCGCCGCCGCAAAGCAGGAAAACCTTGCTGCTTGAGCGGATCATATTGGCAAGTTCTGCAATATCCGCTTCCGCTTCTGCGCTGACCGGAGATTCTTTCTTGCGGGTGTCAATCGTTTCCGGCGTGTATTCCGCCGTCTCTGCTGTTACGTTCTTCGGGATATCCACGAGCACCGGGCCTGGTCTGCCAGCGCGCGCAATCTCAAATGCCTCACGCAAGATGCCCGCCAGTTCCTTCACGTCTTTGACGATGAAGTTGTGCTTCGTGATCGGGGTTGTGATACCCGCGATGTCCGCCTCCTGAAAGCTGTCTTTACCGATCAAGTTGACGTTGACGTTGCCAGTGATGAACACGACAGGCACGCTGTCAAGATACGCCGTCGCGATGCCGGTGACGAGGTTTGTCGCGCCCGGGCCGCTGGTTGCGATGCAAACACCGACCTTTCCGCTTGCGCGCGCATAGCCGTCTGCCGCATGGGATGCGCCCTGTTCGTGTGCGGTCAGAATATGGTGGATGCGGTCACTATTTTTGTAGAGTTCGTCATAGATATTCAGCACGGAGCCGCCCGGGTAGCCGAACACGGTATCGACACCCTGCTCCACGAGGCATTCGATCAAGATTTGGGAACCGGTGAGTTTCATATATTGTACCCCTTTCGATCTCAGGTCATTTCTTCGTTATGCGCTCTCGCCCTGCGCTTCGAGACACTTCGACTGCGCGTTGGATTTGAGCAGTTTGTATTCGATGGAGTCCATCAGCGCGCGTGTGCTTGCCTGCATAATGTCTACCGCGACGCCAACCGTTGTCCAGTAAGCATGTCCGTCGGTGGACTCTATGAGTACGCGAACCTTTGCTGCCGTTGCACTTTCGCTGTCCAGCACACGTACCTTGTAATCCGTCAACCGGATTTCTCCGATTTCGGGATAAAATACCTCCAGCGCCTTTCGTAATGCTGCGTCTATCGCGTTCACGGGGCCCAGCCCTTCCGCCGCCGTAATCTCCAGCCTGTCGCCGACCAGAACTTTAATCGAAGCGAGCGACGGCTTTTTGCGGATTTCGGACTGCGGCTCATCTACCACACTGAGCATTTGCAGTTCGAAGAATTTCGGACGTACCCCGAGGAGCTTTCGTACTTCCAATTCAAAGGAAGCTTCTGCGCCTTCAAACTGATACCCTTGATGTTCCATCTGCTTGACCATGTCGATGATCATCGTGGCCTCTGCGGAATCCTTCTTGATTTCGGGATAAAATCCCTTAACCTTTTCTAGGATTGCGCTTCTACCTGCGACCTCGGACATCATCACCCGGCGGCTGTTGCCCACCGCGGATGGAGAAACGTGCTCAAACGTGAGAGAATTTTTCATCACGCCGTCAACATGCATCCCGCCCTTGTGCGCG
This sequence comes from Bacillota bacterium, assembly GCA_023395595.1. GTDB lineage: Bacteria > Bacillota > Clostridia > Christensenellales > CAG-138 > UBA7703. Next base: position 7,154 of record JAEWYO010000008.1, on the reverse strand, counting down.
AAGGCGTTTGCGCCGACATACGGCATGTTCTTTCCGACGCTGATGTTGGAAATATCGGCCACCTCATGGACCGTACTGGTAAGTCGCTCCAGTGCCTCGGCGGGTACGCAATCGTAACCGAGTTTGAGTTGCAGGCTCGCCAGGACAGTAGAGAGATTTGCGTTGCCACAACGCTCGCCGAATCCCGCCAGCGTGCCCTGCACATGCGTGGCACCCGCGGTAACCGCAAGAACGCTGTTTGCCGCCGCCATGCCCGCGTCGTCATGCGCGTGGATGCCGACCGCAACGGGGAAGCGTTCCTTGACCAGCTTTGTTACGTTCTGTACGAAGTCAGGAAAGCTTCCGCCGTTTGTGTCGCAAAGGCAAAGGCAGTCCGCGCCGCTCTGGTACGCTGCTTCCAACGTGCTGAGCGCATAGTCCGGGTTGGCACGATAGCCGTCAAAGAAGTGTTCCGCATCGTAGACGACCTCTTTGCCCTGTTCTTTGAGATAGCGCACGGTATCCCGAATCATCGCGAGGTTTTCCGGTAATTCCGCGCGGAGAATATCGGTCACATGGATGTCCCACGATTTACCGAAGATGGTCACGCACTCCGTGTTGGCGGACAAAAGAGACTTGATATTCGCGTCGTCTTCCACCGCGATATTCTTCTTTCGCGTGGCGCCAAAAGCGGTCACTTTTGCGTGCTTGAGCGGGTTTTGCTGCAGCAGCTCGAAGAATTCCATATCCTTCGGGTTGGAGCCGGGGTTGCCCGCCTCAATATAGTCCACCTGAAGCTCATCGAGAATGCGCGCAATCTTGATTTTATCCTGTACAGAAAAGGAGATGCCAACGCTCTGCGCGCCGTCGCGCAGCGTGGAATCCAGCAAATAAACTTTGTTCATGCTCCAGCCTCCTGCTATCCATCAAATGGGTCTCTCAATATCCGTTTGCTTCTGTATGAGCCTGTCAAATGTATTTGACACAGTTTTGACTATAAAAAAAGCCCCCGTCTCACTTTTGAGACGGGGACGGATTCATCCTCGCGGTACCACTCAAATTGATCCCGTGTTTTCTTGCGTATCTTTTGATACGCCGAAAACGCACTGATCCTCTTTAAAACAGGTTCTATCAAACCCTGGCCGTTAACGGTGCCTGCCGTAATACGCTTACTGTGCTTCAGCGTCTCTGCTCGGGAGGGATCCGCTGCCCGCGTCGCCACCGGTTTGCACCAAACACCGGCTCTCTAAAGACGAACTTGCGATCAGCATGTCTCTTTCATCGCATGTATATATCTGAATTTTCGATAATATACCATATATTTTCCGTCGCTGTCAAGGCTTTTTTCTATATTATTCTCTAAATATGCATAGATATGTGGATGGAGTACTGATTTAGCACCACATGGAAGCTTTTTATATCGAGTAAAAGGAAAAGGAGAGCGCTTACTCAGCACCCTCCCAAGATCACTTTTAATTAAATTGTTTAAACCTTCTCAACCTTAATCAGGCTCGTGTTGCCAGAAACGCCGCTGACGTGTCCGCCGGTGATGATGATATGATCGCCGCTGACTAGCTCGCAAACCTTCTTCGCCGTCTCTGTCGCGTGATAAAACAGCACGTCGGTCGAGGTAAACGTTCCGCTCATCACGGGGATCACGCCCCAGCTCAGCGCGAGTTTATACCAGACTTTGCGACTGGTGGTGAGGCCAATGATGTCCATTGGCGGACGGAATCGTGAGATCATTCGCGCAGTGATGCCCGTCAGCGTGCAAGCGACAATCGCCTTCGCGTCAAGATCGATCGCCATGCCGCAGGTCGCGTGTGAAATCGCGTCCACAGTGTTCTTAATATGAAACTCCGTGTTGCGGAAACGTTTGATGAAGTGGATATGCTTCTCCGTCTCTTCCGCAATCTTTGCCATGGTCTTGAGCGCTTCAACTGGGTATTTTCCCGCCGCAGTCTCCCCGGAGAGCATAACTGCGCTGGTACCGTCATAGACCGCGTTGGCAACGTCCGAAATCTCCGCACGGGTGGGACGCGGGTTATGGATCATGCTCTCGAGCATCTCCGTTGCGGTGATCACGCGCTTGCCCAGCAGGCGGCATTCGGTCACCAGATACTTCTGAATATATGGCAGCTCCTCAAACGGAATCTCCACGCCGAGGTCGCCGCGCCCGATCATGATGCCTTCGCATTCTTCACAGATTTCGTGGATGTTGTTGACGCCTGTTCGGTTTTCAATCTTGGCGATGATCGCGATGTCCTCTCCCCCATTTTCTTTCAAAAAAGCCTTGAGGTCGATCAGATTTTGCCGCGTGGAAACAAACGAAGCTGCGATGTAGTCCACGTCGTTTTGGATACCAAACAACAAATCCGCTTTATCTTGTTCGCTCAGATATTCCTGGCAGATCAGCTTATTGGGAAAGCTCATGCTCTTGCGATCAGAGAGTTCACCGCCCGCGAGCACGACGCAGATTGCGTCGGTGTCGGTCAGCTCCGTCACCTCGAAGATGAGCAGACCATTGTTGACAAGGATACGATCGCCGATTTCAAGCGAGCAGGCAAGCCCTGCGAAATTGACCGAAACGCGTTCCTTGGTTCCCTGTACATCCTTTGTGGTGAAGATAAACGTATCCCCTTCGTTGAGCGTGATCTTGCCGTTCTTGAAGGTTTTGATCCGAAACTCAGGACCCTTTGTGTCCTGCATGATGGCGACGGGCATATCCAGCTCCTCGCGCACTTTCTTGATGCGCTCAATGCGGGCGCGGTGCTCCTCATGCGTTCCATGCGAAAAATTCAACCTTGCCGTATTCATACCCGCACGGCACATTGCGGCAAGCATCTCTTCCGATTCGCACGCAGGGCCAATGGTGCAGACGATTTTGGATTTCCTCATGATCATTTCTCCTCTTGCTTACGCTGTTTAAAACAATTTGTCTATCATACTACTCGAAATAGGCATCATCAAGGGCTGAAATGTCAATTTTTCATGAAACAGTCCGTTTTTTACAGAAATTTTGCAGCTTTCGATGCAAAAGAGCGCAAAAACGCGCTCTTGCATGAATTATTATGAAGGATTTCCTGTCGTTTTGTCCGCCATAGCTCGATTTGTGTCATAGCCTAACTCATAATAGTGATTTCCGTTGAAATCAAAGTTTTTGATGACATCCATACCGACCTTTTGCGTATGCGCCGCAAACGAGCGCGGATTGACATGGTTGATGAATGTGATCAGAATTCGATAGCGCCGGTTCATCTGTCGCGCAGAATAGGCAAACAATTCTTGCAGTACCCCCTGTCCGCGATAGGCCATATCAATGCAGACAGGGCCGTATTGATAAGAGTTTTCAATCGATAGGGTTTGTCCAAGATACTCCGTGCTGGGCAGGTCTGCGATCATATGTTGAAACAGCGGCCACTTACTCCAGAATTGCCAGCTTCCCGCCATCGCATATGCTGCAACTATGTCACCGTCACAAGCCAGAGAGATACCGTTCTCGGTTTCGATCAACTCTTGCAGCTGTTCCTTGGAAAACAGCGTAGTAACAAAACCGTTTTTCTTCTGATCCTCTGCAATAGAAGAAATATGGTATCGTTTTTGCAGTTCTTCGATCTGCGGTATATCCGCAATCGTTGCGTTACGGTAGATCATCGTTCCTCCAAATATTCGCTTCTCTTTTCTCTCTATCAAACACGTTATCACAGCACAATGGAATCGTCAATCGAGAGTCATTTAAACGCTTCTTCTTTCTAATAAAATACGATATTCACACATTGCCTCATAAAGTAGTTGCACGCTTTTATCGATTTCATCCGGCTCTAGGTGCCCGTAACCAAGCACCAATTGATCCCGGTGGTTTCCCTTCTCAACACAATGCAGTTCCATTGTGCGAACAACAATCCCCCGATCTCTGCAAAACGCCTGAAAATCATCTTCAAATTGAAACCCACTCCATTGCGCGGCAAGATGCAGCCCCGCCGCATCTCCACACACGATGCAGGATTCTCCGAAATGCGTGTTCAAAACGGAGACAAGCGCCTGTCTTCTCGTTGCATATCGTTTTCGCATCGTGCGGATATGCCGATCCAATGCGCGAGTGTGCAAAAACGAGGTAAGCGCTGCTTGATCAAAAATCGGGTTTTGCACGTCGTTGTGTGTGCGCAGATAGCACCAGGGTGATTGCAGCTCGCTCGGCAGTAGTGCAAAGCCAATCCGAAGTGCGGGGAACATGCTCTTGCTGAATGTTCCAACATAGATGACCCGCTGCGGGTCGAGCGAATAGAGCGGAGAGATCGGCGCGCCAGAAAAACGAAATTCGCTGTCATAATCATCTTCAACGATATACATACTCTGCTCTCTCGCAAATCGAATCAGTGCGGTACGCCGTGCTGCGGGTAAAATCCCTCCAAGCGGAAACTGATGCGACGGTGTCACATAGACCATCTTTGCGCGCTTATCTGCCGAAAGAAGATCTGTTTGCATGCCGTTATCGTCCGCCGGAATTGGTATGATACCGCATTTCTGAGCTCTTAGCGTATCATACAGTCCCTTATGGCAAGGGTCTTCTAAAAGAACGCTTCCGCCATCCTGACAAAGCAGATCGGCAAGGATGTGCAGTGCATGCGTAGCACCAGCCGTAATAAACACATCTTCTGCGCGGACAGAAATACCACGGCTGCGCGCAAGCCATGCGGCGATCTCCGCGCGCAGAGGCGCATATCCCTCCGGCCCGGTATAGCCGTAATCTGCTGCCGAGAGTGTTTGCATGCTTGAAGACAGCGTACGCTGCCAGAGAGCACGCGGAAAGCCGGACAAATCGGTTCTGCCAGTCGTGAAATCTGCTAGAACCGGGTGCTTTACGCTTGTATACTGCTGCTGTTCTGGTTCTCGGATCGTCTGCATGGCAATCCCGTTTGCTACAACCGTTTGCGCGCCTTGCTTACTCTCCAGGAAGCCTTCTGCAAGCAGCATGTCATACGCTTCCACAACCGTACTGCGCGAAACCGCAAGTTCCAGCGCCAGTTGCCGTGTGGACGCAAGCGCTTCCCCCTCCTGCAGCGACCCGTTCAGGATTTGCGCGCGGAGTTGATTGTAGATTTGCCTTCGAATCGGCTCTTCGCCGGAGCGATCGATGATCGGTAACATAATTTTACTGGTATGTTTGTTTTTGCATCCAATTGGTTCTTTTACTATACCAGCCTTCCGGCTACTATGTTAGCAGATCGATTGAAAAATGCAATGGAGAACACAAAATGATTGCACAAAAACAAGAACCTTTCCTTGGGAAGCTCTATCTCACCGGCGCATTTGTCCTCGCGGGGACAAGTGTGGTTGCCGCGCGCTTTGTCTCGGGTCAGCTTGGTGTATTCACCATCGCCGCAGCAAGCATGGTGTTCGCGCTTTTACTATTGATTCCAATGTGCTTTCGGTCGCTTGTTGCTGCGATTCGTATCATCACCGCGCGGCAGGTTGCTTCCATCTTTCTGGAAGCATTCTTCGGTATGTTTTTGTTCCGTTTTCTCTTATTAAATGGCGTCGCCAGAACAAGCGCATTGGAAGCGGGGATTCTAACCGGAGCCACCCCCGCAATCACCGCATTTCTTGCATGGGTTATTCTGCGCGAGTCGGTTGGAGTAAACGGATGGATAGGGATTCTCGCAACCGTGTTCGGGGGTCTTCTTGTGCAGGGGCTGACAAACAAGCAAGCTTCGTTCGATGGAGGTCATCTCATCGGCAACTTGCTCGTGATCGGTGCCGCGGCAAGCGAGTCCTTATTTAATATTCTCTGCCGTTCCTCCGCGTTGAAGAAGGCAGCCGCCGGAAAGCCGCTCGATCCGCTTGTGCAGACCACTTTAGTGACATTCTCAGCACTGCTGTTTTGCTTGATTCCTGCGGCGTTTGAGCATCCGTTTCTTCGGCTCTCGCAAATTGGTTTTGCTGAATGGTCTGCGTTGGTTTGGTATGGCATCTTTGTTACCGCACTGGCTTACCTGTGCTGGTATGGCGGAATCAAGCGCAGTGGAGCATTCACCGCGGCGGCGTTTTCCGGGCTGATGCCGCTGACATCCATGCTGCTCTCTACCCTGCTCTTGCGCGAATCAACCAAAGCGCTGCAATGGGTCGGCGGCGGTTTTGTGATTGCGGGTATGCTACTAATCGGAACAAACAGGAAGACAATCCCAGCTTCCGCTGGGTGATTTGATCTTCGTTTAGCCTTCCAACTTCCAAAACACATGCAAAAAGAGCATCCTTACGAATGCTCTTTTTTGGCGGAGAAGGAGGGATTTGAACCCTCGCGCCAGTTACCCCAGCCTACTCCCTTAGCAGGGGAGCCCCTTTAGCCACTTGGGTACTTCTCCATATATAAAATTGAATTCGCTTTCATTGGCGGAGAGAGAGGGATTCGAACCCCCGGTGCCTTGCGGCATCACTGGTTTTCAAGACCAGCTCCATAAACCACTCGGACATCTCTCCTCAGCAAGCGTTATTATATCAGAACCAAAGAGGGCGTGTCAAGGTACACGCCTGCGCTGAAGCAACGAGAATTTTCAGGGGTGAGCGGCGTTAAAAACTGGTGGGAACGGCACTAAGCGCGTCTGTAAGCACCTGAACAAACGGCGTGAGGCGCATGATTTGCAAGAGGTTGCCTTTAAGTTTCAACCTGCCTGTGGAAATTGCACGCGCGGCATCCATACTGCCGCGCAAAACCTCCGCATATACAGCATAGTCGCCGCTGAGGCAAAAGGTTGCTTCAGGCCCGTTTCCCTCGCCGAGCACAAGCCGCTCAAACGTACCGCTGCGGTAGCTAAGGTACAGGTACTGATCGTTCCCCGAAGGGGTGCGGTGGTGGTAAAAGGTTGCCGCGGCGGTGAGGTTGCCCATGGGGCTTTTTCTAAGCGCCTGCTCCACGGCGCTCGCCCAAGCGGATGAAAGGTATTGAACAGTTTCCATACGAGGTGCCTCCATCGGCGGTATCCGTGAAGCGTCTCAGCCAAAAAGCTGCAATACCGCACATCTTTCAGTATAGGTTTTACCTCGCGCTCCGTCAACAAATTTCGCGCGGAAAACGTAACCAAAAAGCGGCCGATGGGCTTTGCCTCAATAAAAACAGGGGTCCCTTGTAAGGTTCATCACAGCCTGCTGTGCGACGCATACGCACCCCTCATCCAAAT
>JAEWYO010000091.1 GCA_023395595.1 Bacillota bacterium | reverse complement strand
TCCATCCTGCATGCGAAAGTCTCCTTTGGTTTGATTGCCCTGTTTCTTATTATACATGAAATCACATATTACACGAGAAGAAAACGAAACAATACGAGTCAGAGTCGTATAACGTTTATCCGAGAATTGATCTTATTAATACAAGAAAACGCCCTGTTAATGGGCGTTTTAGTTTAGAGATTTAACGTTGATTCTCGTGCTTTCGGATGAAGTGGCAAGAAATTGGCAAGAAAGAATTATTTTGCTTCTATTCTATCCCCCGCTTGGCCCGTTCGTTTCACTCGATCAACCGTCATAGCCAATGTCACCATCAATATAAACGGGCAAACGTGAACATAGATCAGTCGCACGAGCGTCCAATCTAAAAACGGGATAGCCCATAGCAGACCCAATAGCGCAATTTCAATCGGGCGGCAACCATACAGCATACAATCATAAATCAATAGGATCAGCGGGATGCTAAGTATCATCAGATCATACTGCAAGAAGTATGGAATAATCAAAAATGTGCCCAGTACCAACACAGCTCCCCTTAGCGCCATCCGCTTGGTATGCGAAAAAACCCATCTTGCAGCCAGCGTCACGATGATGCCAGTCACTCCCAGTATGGCGTAGTTGAGTCCGTCTTTTAGCCCCGCGAGACGAAGATTGATAAAGAATGAAGGTTGAATTTCTGCTAATTGCTTCCAATTGCTATCGAGAATTCCCGTAGCTGAGTTGGATAAGGATTGCAGAAAGTTTATCCAGGTATCAAACCCAAAGATGGCTCCGGACAAAGCAACACTTAGCACCGAGAACACGATTGTCCAACCGAGAGTTTTCCAATTCTTTGTTACAAAGAGCAGGATCAAAGAGAACACTGCAATCTGCGGTTTGTAGGTCAGCAGCCCAAACATAAGTCCCGCGAGTACCGGGTTGCTTTCCAAAAAATAAACACCAAAACCGATCAGAGCGGTATTGAGAAACCCGTTTTAGCCCCAACGCAGGTTCATGAAAAGGCCCGGAACCCCGCACGCAATCAGCGCGAGGCTTCGAACCTTCGGAACAAGCAGATACAGCGCAAACAGCGCCAGAGCGAATGTGACGATCCCCCAAAGCACAAGGGCCGCCGGATATGGCAGATACGATAATGGAACAATCGCGAGAAGAAATGTCGGCGGATAGAGCCACGGCAGATAGAACGGCAGCGTACGATTGAGGTTTGCTTCCAGTGCCGCGTGATGAACTGGAACATTATAAATATCGTTGATGTCTCCGGATAACACCATTCTTCCGGTGGTGTAATACACGCCGAAGTCAACGCCAATTGGACTGGCTATCTTGCTGTTCCCGGTAAATTCTTTGACGAGACAATACGAAAAAACGGAAACATAACAAAACAGAAGAATACACAAATAGAGCGCCAGTCGATGTTCCAGCTTGCTGACTTTTTTCATTCATTTTCTCCGGTTTGATGCTTGCTTTATTAATCTTTTTTATCAATCTACCGAGAGATTAATTACACCTGTATTACTAGTGCTTGATGGTCGATTATCAATACTTTCTCCACACCATTCGATCCACAACACCCGTATAAGACTGAATGATCTTCACGACTTTCGTGCTGACGTTTTCGTCCGTGTAGTCCGGAACCGGAATGCCATAATCGCCGTTTCGGTTCATCTCAACCGTTGTATCAACCGCCTGCAGAATTTGCTCGGTCGTGATGCCTGCGAGGATAAAGTTACCCTTGTCGAGCGCCTCCGGGCGTTCTGTGCTGGTGCGGATGCAGACCGCGGGAAACGGACGCCCGATCGACAGAAAGAAGCTGGACTCCTCCGGCAGCGTGCCCGAATCGGATACGACGGCGTAGGCGTTCATCTGAAGATGGTTGTAGTCGTGGAATCCCAGCGGCTTATTCTGGATCACGCGCGAGTCAAAGGCGAATCCGCGCTTTTCGATATACTTGGCGCTTCTGGGATGGCAGGAATACAGAATCGGCATATCATACTTTTCCGCCATCGCGTTGACAGCGTTCATCAGGCTAAAGAAGTTCGCTTCCGTGTCAATATTCTCCTCGCGGTGTGCCGAGAGCAGAATGTATTTGCCCGCTTGCAGCCCAAGGCGGCTCAGGATATCGCTCGATTGAATGCTCGAAAGATTCGTGTGCAGCACCTCCGCCATCGGAGAGCCGACTACGTAGGTATATTCAGGCTTAACACCGGTGTTTAATATATATCGACGCGCATGTTCCGTGTAGCAAAGGTTCACATCGCTAGTGACATCTACAATTCTACGAATTACTTCTTCTGGTAAATTCTCATCTTTGCAACGATTTCCAGCTTCCAAATGAAAGATAGGTATCTTTAGGCGCTTTGCCGAAATAACACAGAGGCATGAATTTGTATCACCAAGTATAATGAGAGCATCCGGCTTGAGTTCCTGCATAAGTTCATATGACTTTGCAATTATATTACCCATTGTTTGTCCTAGATTCTCTCCTGCCACACCGAGATAATAGTCTGGCTCGCGAAGTCTGAGATCTCTAAAAAACACTTCGTTAAGCGTATAATCATAGTTTTGTCCTGTATGGACAACTATATGTTCAAAATATATGTCGCATTTCTTGATGATAGCGCTCATTTTTATAATTTCTGGGCGTGTTCCTATGATCGTCATTAGTTTAATCTTACTCATAGCTTATCCTACCCTTTACAAATGATAATGTGGGTACATTTTCTTATGCGCTATTATCCAATCTGCGAGTTCAGAAACCATTACATCATATTCGGGAATTACATAATCAAACTCGAATCTTGTTCGCTTAAGAGATTTATCTGCGTTAACGCCATCAATCGGTGAGATTTTTATAGAGTCATTCCTAAAGTAGTGATTGAAAAGTCCTAGTAACTCATATTTTGATATGGTATGTTCTGGCACAGTGTTGTACAAGCCGTGAGCTTTTTTTCTCGCAGCAACTTCCATTGTTTTGGCCAGCTGAAGCGTTGTTTGTCCCGTCCACATTGCTTTTGTATAGCCAGCAACTTCACGATCCTGTTTTAAAAACCAATTTAACAATCCTATACCATTCGGATTAATATCCGGTCCCACAATCGAATTTCTAAGCGTTATGTTTTTGTCGTCTTCGAGTTCACCTAGTGCCTTTGAACGATCGTAAAATGTCTCCCCGTCGCGAAAATCGCTCTCTGTATATTCTCCGCGCTTCCCAGAAAACACACAATCGGTGCTCATATGAATTATCTGCGTATTAATGTCTGACGTGACATCAGCAAGAAAGTGCGGAAAATAGGAGTTTAAAAATGTTGCCAATGCTTTATTTTGCTCTGCAAATTGGTTCAATATGCCTATGCAATTGATAACAGAATCATATTCCCCGTGAACAATGATGTCTCTTAATACATCAGTATTCCGAGCATCTCCGGCGATGCTCTTTATATATTCAGATTCGCGCCGGTCGAACCCTAGCACTTCGTGTCCTTGTTCACTCAAATATAGTGAAATGGTGTGACCAGCCATACCGTTACAACCAAGTATGAAAAACTTCACTTGCTTTCCTCCCAAGTCTTCATTTCTTCCTTAATGTACGTTAAGGCAAGTAACTTTTCTTTTACTTGTTTTACATTTAGCAATTCTGTGTTATTGCTATTGAACTCTGTGAGAACATCCCGCTCGATATCACCCTTTGTAAAATATTTATCATAGTTAAGGTCGCGTTTGTCGCATGGGACCCTATAAAAATCGCCCATGTCTGTCGCATGAGCGCATTCTTCGTTGGTCAGCAGGGTCTCATATACTTTTTCGCCGTGTCGGATGCCGATAATCTTGATCTCATCCTTACTTCGGAATAGCTCCTTCACAGCTTGCGCGAGGACCCCGATGGTACACGCCGGTGCCTTTTGCACCAGTATATCACCGGAAACGCCGTTTTCAAAGGCAAACAACACCAGATCCACCGCCTCGTCCAGAGACATGATGAATCGTGTCATGTTCGGATCGGTAATCGTGATCGGATATCCTGCTTTGATTTGCTCAATCCATAACGGAATCACGCTCCCGCGCGAGCACATAACGTTTCCATACCGCGTACAGCAGATCTTCGTTTTGTCCGGAGAAACCGTGCGGCTCTTCGCCACAATGACCTTCTCCATCATCGCCTTGCTCGTTCCCATCGCGTTCACGGGATATGCCGCCTTGTCCGTCGAAAGGCAGATAACGGTCTTCACTCCCTCGTCGATCGCAGCAGTCAGCACGTTATCTGTTCCAAGCACATTCGTTTTGACCGCTTCCAATGGGAAAAACTCACAGCTAGGAACCTGCTTCAGCGCCGCGGCATGGAAGATATAGTCAACGCCATGCATTGCGTTTTTCACAGAAGCAAGATCGCGCACATCGCCGATGAAAAACTTGATCTTGTCCGACACTTCCGGCATCTTCGTCTGGAAGTCATGCCGCATATCATCCTGCTTCTTCTCGTCGCGGGAGAATATGCGTATCTCGCCGATATCTGTTGAAAGAAATCGGTTGAGTACGGCGTTGCCGAAGGAACCGGTACCGCCGGTGATTGCTAGAATTTTCTGGGAAAAGAAAGCGGATTCACACGTTTTCTTCATAATATCCATTTTCCTTTGCTGAACATCGATTTTATCTTATACAGAGTGGATTGCTCTTTGCGAGACACCTCATTTTTTATTTTCCCTTCTTTATTTACTTCACCTAAGGGATTGATAACAAGATGACGATGCTCAAGCGAATCGCATTCGGCTACAAATGTCAGATAATTTCATGCATGTATGCACTGCTCGATCGAAATTAAAGAGCAGGTCACTCTATGACAGTTGCTCAATATCAACAGTTTCCCAAGAGTCCAAAGAAAACCTTATCATTTTGATTATCACCGTTTCTGAAAAGCAATGATTCTTTCATCGATGATCTTGCCATTTGAAATTATTAATGCGCCTTTCAATGTTTTTTGCACATTTTCATTCATTAGCTGCTCAACGTAAGGAGCAATAATCTGAGAATTGTACTTTGTGAACGTCTTGTAAAAGAGCGATGGTGTGTGATCAACGGCATAATGAGTAATGCCGTCAACTACGTATGTCGGATTCTCGATTGTTGTAGGTATGCTTGTCTCAATTCCGCCGTTCTTATCGCAGCTCACATCAATTATCAATGATCCTTTTTTCATATCTTTTAGATTATTGCGGCCTATTATATGATCTTTCCTTGTCACATCCCACAGCACGCAGTTTGCGACAACATCATAATTTCCAATTTCTTTTCTGAATAAATCTTCGGTTTTTCTATCATACTGAACGACATTGGCACCAAGCAAATATAATGTTCTTATTAGTCCTCTCGCTGTATTTCCTCTACCGATAACCGCAACTTTTGTTTCATATGGCATAAGACCGTGACACAAATAAGCGTGCATGACTGCGGCCTCACCAGCAAGTTCATTATTGCGCCAGAAAACGTGACGACCGTCATCAAACATGTCTTCCCAAGCGTAACATGTAATTCTATTGTTCACTAATTTATCGGTAATATCTTTGTTCTGTACCGCGTGAATCCAACCAAACACAGTTTGTCCGCTCAAATCATCCAGATACTCAGCATCTCCTACCTTAGGATCGCATATTATATCGGAAGTCAATACAACCTCGCGGGATACTATGTTTACGCCACATATTTTATAAGTTTCATCACCATATCCAAGAACTTCACCGTACCCGGATTCGAAATACAATCCTTCAGGATGACTTATCCTGGGTATATCGGCAGGGAGCAATGCTCTGCGAAATTCGTTCTCTTTTCTGCTCATCGGAAATCCTACGGTTTTCACTGTATTCAATTCTCCAATTCTATCAGTTTTCCGAAATACTCATCAGTTTTATAAAGCAAGTTTGCATCAAAACCACTGGCAGGGAAGAATGTTATTTCTCCAAAGTAAATTTGCTGATTCGCATTATAAAGGTCGATGCGTGCATAGGGTAATTTTTGTGACAGTTCTCTTGCAATTTTAAACATTTTGTCCATATACATTGGCTTAGGAATCGAAAAATCTACCGGAGATTGTTCGCCACGAGTATTATATCTACAGAGATCCCATTTCTCGTTGAAGAAGTAAAACTTTGGATTTCCTGTGTTTCTGTCGAGACACAGCATTACGCAATCAACCTTTCCGTTGAAGCAAAAGAACTTGTAATCCGTCAGGCCGTCGGATTCGGGCGAGTCAGTTATATACTTTTCGCAGATAATCTTTCTGGGAACATTCTTATATGGCCACTCTCTTCCAATCAAATAATAATCCGTATGCATCCATTGATTCAATTTGGTAATAGTCTCGGCACGATTTAACTCTCGTTTGTTCATGCAAATGATATTGCAAGCGCTACCATGATTACACTTTAGAACAAACTGTTCTGGTAAGATTTCAAAGTCAATATCCTCGGCGTAGTCCCAAACACCCAGCAGCGGGATAAGATACTCTTCGCCGATTGTTTTAGCAACATAGTCCCGTACCAGGTATTTATCAACCATCGCCGTATATTCTGGGCGTCGGTTATATAACTTCAACCATTGCAACTTAGCATTGAAGGTTTTAGGCGAATTCAAATCAAGTTTCTCCAAAAAAACATTTCTATACATTATTTTTAAAGCCATTCTATCTGGAAGGTAGCGAAAAATCCGAGTTCCGGCAAATTTTTTGTAGAAAATTCTTGGTGTATTCAGCATTGTATGCAGTTTTCTTTGGACTGAATTCATTTTACTCGCCCTTCTTTCGAAACAGTTTTGTTACGATTGTTTTCAGTTCGTCAGAGGTTCTGCGGTCAAAAATCCTCATCCAAATCAAACTGATAACCAAGACTATCCCAGCCACTAAGGCTGATACTTCTACCCAATGAAGCAAAGAAAAACATTCAATCGGCCAGAGGATACTAGTCAGATAGCAGGCAAGAAACATAGGCAACCAGATAAAACTCTTCTTCCAGAATTCAATTGTTCGACGCTTCATTATGTTCTTGTTTGCATAGTATGTCAGTACTGGTGTGCGAAAAATCGCACCACTAATCGTACCGATCAGAACGCCATATATGCCCAGCGGTTTTACTAGCAGCAATGAAATAATTAAATTAATGGCCGCTTCAATGACAGCATAGTGTTTAACTTGAGCGAAATGACCAGCAGTATTGATAGCCACTATTGAGGGGATACGAAGATTGACTGCAATTTTCGCTAAAACAAATAAGATTGGAAAGCCCGCGAATATATACTGCGTATCCATATTCGACGTATAAACTGTAATAAAGGGTTTAAACAAAAGAATCGCATTCATATAGAGAAAAAACACTAAAAATATGTAAATAGATTCAAATCGATCCATTTTATTCTTAAACTCTTCAAAGTCGGAATAATATGTTTGTCCGATACTTGCAAACACTGCTTCACGACAGCTGCTTAAAACATTGCCCAATCCTGTGGTAACAAAATTATAGACCGAGTATATACTTGCACTCACCAAACCAGAGAAGATGCTCAAAACCAGAATGTCTGTACTCTCAATCACTACTCCTGCGATTTCACTTACCAAAACATCTCTTCTTCTTGAGTCAGGAGTCTCATGGTATTCAACCGTGCTCTTCAGCAGCAGAAATGGGAATTTCCAGCTAATATATCCGCCCACAATTATCATTCTAAGCAGTGATACGAGTACTGAGACAGCCTGATATATCAAGATATTTTTTACAGTGAAAAGTATAGTCAAGTTAAGCGCCGTACCAATCACTAGCAAAAGAGTATTCAGCGCATAGATTAAATAGCTTTTATTATGTGCAATCAGTACAACACTATATTTTGCCTGAAAGAAATACTCCATTGCAGAGCTGATACTTCGAAAAAGCAAGAACGCTACCGCGATTTTGTAGGAAATATTCTCACGAATCAACATAGGGAATACGATTATAATCGGTACTAGTACCGTTAAAAATACAAACCCCATCTGCCGATACTTTCGCTCGGTTTCCCTATAAACTGACGTCAGCATTGCCTTATTATCGGTAGCGATATACTTGAACATCTGCTGAATGGAAACCGCCGAAATTCCGAGTTGCAGAACCGAGAGAAGGCTCATGATTTGAGAGACTGTCTGATTCAGGCCGTTATATACCGAACCAAAAATCTCCGTAAAGTATTTTGGAAGAATTAACCCTATCAGCAAACTAGTGAGCTGATAGATCATTGATGATGTGAAATTTATAATCGCACGTTTCTTCAAGTATTCATCTCCGTTTTCGAGCAATTATCTGCTGAAGTCGGGATACGCATAGTAGGAAGGTCGGAGACTTAATTTTCATCCCCATGCAAAACAGTTTCATAAACTTAGATTTCTTCTCATTTCTGTAGCAGGCAAAGTTCTGACGGATTTCAGCATCGTTCTGTAGAAACTTTGCATTTTTCTGCCATTGGTCAGGATATTTTTCAACCAGAGCATATGCAGAATAGTTTGCGATCTGTTCGCAGGCATATCCATTGAGTCTTCTTTTTGCAGCCTCGTTATACAAACCCCATTTCTTAAAATACTCTTCAGTCATTCGATAAATGATTTGGTAAATTCCCACCATTTCCTCAAATGATCTGCCCTTGAACACACCGGGTTCGATAGTATAGCAGTAATAGGTTTCACGAATGGTAGCCAGCCGCTGGATATGGTCGAATAAAAGTAGCGAATACGCCATATCCTGACACCTACGTTGCGCTGGGAAGAAAAGATCATTTTCCAAAATAAACGATCTGCGGTACAATCTATTACAGGCAGAGAGTACAATGAAAAAATTGTAATACTCGCGAACAAAAAAATCCCGGACTTCATCAGGATTTGTGTATAATGCTGAGTTAACATAAACTGATTTGTAAGGAATAGTTTCCCCGTGATTTTCGGTGAATATTTCATAGCCAAACACTACAACATCCGAATCCGTTTCGATAATTGTTCTATACGTTTTCTCCAGAAGATCCGGCTTTAGCCAGTCATCTGAATCACAATGATATAGGAATTCGCCTTTTGCCGCATATACACCGCAATTTCTAGTGGGTCCTAGGCCCTCATTTGTCTTGTGAATAACGCGAATTTTCGGATTTTGTTCTGCGTACCAGTCACAAATTTGGCCACTTGCATCTGTTGAACCATCATCTATCAAAATGACCTCAAAATCCTGAAAGGTTTGATTTAAGATACTCTCCACACAGCGCTTCAAGGTCCTCTCGACATTATATACCGGAACTAAAACACTAATCTTTGCTTCCATCGATAATTTCCTCAAACAACTTGATGTATTCCTGTACAGTATCTCTATTGCGTAGTTGAGTGCCTCGTTCTTTGGCTACCAGGTTTAATTTTTTATATAGTTCACGATTTGATAGTACAGCTTCCAATCCAGCTTGCAGCGCATCCTCACTATTTTCGACGATTATTCCATACTTTCCATTGTCAAGAATTTCATCCATACCCGCACAGGCTGTCGTCAATACCGGAAGACCGAGTGCAGTTGCCTCTGTTGCCGCAGTGCTGTACCCCTCAAAAATTGATGAGCATACAAATAGGTCGGCCTGAATCATAAATGAATATGGGTTTTCTCTATAGCCCAATAACTTCACTGACTGAATCTCATTTTCAATAATGTAACGTTCATATTCTTGTCGCAGCTCGCCGTCACCCAGAATCCAAAGCTCAAATTCATACTTTGATTCTAGTTTTTTGGCAATTCGCAGTAAACGATCAAACGCTTTTTGGGCAGTTAGTCTGCCCACGGTAACAAGCCTCATTCCTTTCGTGTGATATTCATGCGTACAAGGAACTTGAGCTTTTCTGATAATTTCAGAGAAGTCGATTACATTGTGAATTGTAATCCCATTTTTAATTTGCCCTACCGTTTTGTAAAACCCTTCCTCTGCTTTACATGATACAAAACAAACCTTGGAGAAGCATTTGTATTCTGCTAGACACTCAGTATTTGTTCTATAAAAATCCTTTGTTGGATTAGTTATGGATAAGTCGCAATGTACAAATGCTATTTTAATACTTTCTCCTGGAAGGGCAGCCAGCATCCGAGTCGGCGTCCCCTCTAAATATGCTATCTCAATATCATGGCCTTCGCGCATAAATAGTCTACAAAACAGAGTGGGGGGCAAATAATAGACAATTCTTCGTAGAAACCCTGCAAATATGTTGTCTTTTCTAATAATTTTACGATATGAGATATTTGCCGGTAATTCATTCTCATGCACTCCTCCATCGATGGTCAGAAGGTCGCAATGTATTCCCTTATCAATCAATGCTTTAATCAGATTGATCAATACTTTCTCTGCGCCGCCACCATTAAGTGAGTTGATCAAAAAGCGGATATGCATCTGTCTCATGTCTGCTCCGCTTTCCTACGTAAGAACCTGAGAAACGTACTCCTTCTCTCAAGGATTTTCTCTGGGGAATACTCATCTGCCACTTTTACGTTGCGTACGCTCTGTGCACTCATCTGTTCTGGGTGCTCCATCAATTGCAGTATACAATCCGCAAGTGCTACTTGGTTCCTTATCGGAACTAACATCTGACTGTCAAGCAATTCTTGGGTGCCATCTAATTCCGTTGCGACGCATACTAGTCCCGCTGCCATCGCTTCTACGACCACACGCGGCAGTCCTTCCCGATAAGAAGGAAAAACGAACATATCCGACTTTCTCATGATCTCCGCTATTTCATCTGATGTCTTAAGTCCAACTGTTTCCACCACTAGCTGCTTCTCTTGAATAAGTCTACGGTTCCCTTCGTTCAACTGCCCGCCTCCAACTAGAACGCAAGAAACCTCTTTCCCCATTTTTTTTAAAAGAACCATTGCTCGCAGCAACTCTCCATGCCCCTTTGCTCTCCCAGATAAAGAACCAGCCACATGAAGAATTCGAAGTGTCTTGAGCGGTTCCGTTCCGAAATTCCGCGCCTCAGTCCTAAAGGGGTTGATGTCAACATCCGAACAATAAGTTGAAAAAGAACCGCCTTTGCTAGACGGACGATATCGCTTCTGTATCGCATAACTAGTAACATAACAACTCGCGTCCGCTATTTCGCAAGCTTTCTTCTGCTGCCTATCCCACAGAATTCGGAGAATTGGTCTAAATATGCCGACCGTGCTTCCAGGTCCGAAAAATTCCCATGAGCTCGAAGTAACTTCAATGCCAACTGGCAATCCCGCCTTTATAGAAATCGGCATAGCCTGAAAAGCCAACTGGTCTGGAATGCGAAATATGGCGACATCACACCCCGCAGCTGCACCTAGTAACCTTTTTTTGATTGCACCATATTGTTTGATATACTGTATTTTCCCGTGTGGAAACGGAACATCATATATCTCAAGATTTGGTCCATCAACCCGTAACATATCAGATAAGTCGCTGTCTGATTCTTGAACATGCGCTACCAACCTAATTTGATTAAACACCTCGAAATACCGCTGAAAGAAAGAATAACCATATACCATTTCAGTATAGTATTCACCCGCTTTATTCTTATGGAGCCTCCCGTTTGTCGTAAGTAGTAATTTCATGATAGTTCCACCTCATTTGTCCCAGAAAAACGAATACGGATTTACGCCAGCAGCATAATAGGTGAATCCAAAATACATCACAAACATCATCATGACGAATCCAATATTCGCAAGAGTTCTAGTTCGCGAACTCAATCTGGGAGATTGCAGAATCTTCGGGAGTAATAGAATCCCAAACAGTTGATAATACATTGCTATTCGAAATAAATTAGGTTGATACGGTACTAGTATTTGAACTACCACACCAACTAGATAGATTGCTTCTATCTCGTATTTTTCTCCTTTTTGTTTTGACCCAATTAAGATTAAATACAGCAGCCAGATGGCAAAGTAAAGTATTAACGTTGTACTTGAACCCGCAGTTGAAGAATAAACCGAATATTCTTTATATAACAGGTTGATTCCAAGATTGATAATCGTTATACGGAATAAGTATATAATCGGAATTGAAAGTATAAATATCCATCGTTTTATAGGAGTCATTTGAATCCCGTACAGCGCATATATCGGAATAGCAAGTAATGCAGAGCGATGAAAAAAGAAAGCCGTAGTAACACAAAGCAGAAATTTTAATGGGTTTCGCTTTTTTACATATCGGAATCCAAATAGAATTATAGATAACGCTACGGCCTGTCGAAGGCCAGAGAGAGAAAATGCGTAAAATTGAAACGGAATCAGCATAATAAAACTGGCAGCCGGATCATCAGAATTTTGAAAGATAAAATCGGAAATACTCGCAGCATATACTGCCCCGACTATTGCCAGCAACCATTGCGGATTATCAGTGATATAAGAGAGTAGTTTCATTAGAAGATAAAGTGCAGGCTCATCAAAATTTTCAAGTACATTTCTCAGCGACATGTCGGAGCACTGAATAAACAGTCTGGTATACTGGCCTACATCTAGCCCAACGGCTTTTGATCTCATCGCTGCTATCATGAACAGCAATAATCCCATCAGGATGCAAAAATTTCTCGTGCCAGATGTACTGTTCACTAAACCGTTTTTTGATCTGCTCTTATAAGTTATCCCCGCGAAAATAATCGTTGAGATCATAAACAATGAGTAAATCATTTACTTCCCTCTACCAGACTTCTTAGCTCATTCTCTAACCGTTCGGTTGTCTGGCTGATTGTGTGGTTCTCCTTTGCAAAGCAATTTGTTAGTTGTGCAAGCTCTTTCAGTTCTGTGTTGCCGATCCGCTCAAGCGCTGCTTCAAGGTTATTAATATCATCAACCACAATTGCACCCGGTATCTTCTTCGCATATTCTATTGAGGCAATTCCCTTTGGGCCAATACAAAGAAACACAGATTCACTTTGGAGGCAATCGATGATTTTGGTAGAGAATGAATAGCGAACAATTCGTTGCTGTTCATCGTCAAATGACTCCACGTGCAAAACAATATCTGCCTCCTGCATAATTCTAAGAATCTCCACGTAAGGTCTTATTCCATAGAGTTGAGTAACTCCCTTCCTACTTAGTATAGCCTTTTCAGTTCTGCTCAGTTCATTATTAGAATAAATATGCAGCTCGATTTTCCGAAGATGCGAACTATTGTACTTTTCAATTGTGTTCGCCAGTGCGATCAAAGACGATACTCGACCGTAATACAAATTTCCTGCATAAACTATCACAATTGATTCATGATCTAAATATCTCTTCATATCTTTGAATTTACAACCTTTGTAAAGTGGCGATATCTTTTTGTTAAACAATATTGTGTAGTTATTGCACAATTCACTGGATGCGCCATAAACAATCGAAGCCGTGTCGATCTGTTCTCTGATATTGCGTTTGTACTTTTCAGCAGGTGCAGAACCGTAAACATCATCTGCAACAAATCCGACAAATTTGCATTCCGGCTTTAATCTTATTATCTCTTTAATTAATAGGTTGACTTCTATTGGGCTTTCAATAAATGAAAACACAATATCCGGCGAATAATCTAGTATAAAAGCACGAAATCTACTGTTACTCCACAGTTTACTTTTAAAGGCGTACTCCTGAATTTTGTAGACCACTTTCAGATTGTTTCGCTGAATAAATGCGATTATCTTTCTTTCTGCTCGACGACTCGCCGTCTTTTTTTGTTCTATATTACTGAGTGCATTAGATGTCCGTGGTTGATACTCAAACTGATATCCAATTCTCTCTGGCCTGAAAATATTCCTTATAATCGAAGTGAAGGTTATTGAATAGTATTTTCTACAAACCGAATTTTGGGGGTAAGCATTTCTTGTATATAATGAAGCAAAATGAATGTCTTCCATCTCAAAAAACCAGTTTGAAATGGTATTACCAAAAGCATTTTCGTCCGACCATTCTATATTAGATACAACTAAGATATTCATTAACTAAACCCCATGCATTCTGAACGCGCAATAATGAATGCGTAACACCAAATTTATAAATGCGGATTGATTGTTTTGCATAAACAACAAATAACTGTTCTCATTTTGTAAGTTTTAGCAATATGTAATTTAGATTCTCATTAGTTGCGTATACGTGAACGTTGGTTAATACTACCTTCAGACTATTCAGAAAAGTATTAAAAATGTAGAGAGTGCAAATCGAGCGGGTTTTATTACTGTGGAGTCAGAAATGCAATTCCATTGCCACACACTTAAATGCCAATAGTTCAAAAATAGATTTATTGCCAATCTCTACTTTCAAATTTGTCCTATGATTGCATAACTCTTTCATACCAATTTTGGAATACATAAAACGCCCATAATTCACTGCTTCTATCTTCTTTATGCGTCATGTGTGAGTCAATTGTTTTACAAATGTATTCCACATTAAATAGCCCTTGGGTCTCTAAATATTCTTTATCAGCATACCTTAGTAATTCCCCCCCCAGGATTGTCTCAAGCCATTTCCCAATTGGTACAGAAAAACCGTGTTTGGGGGCATAAAACAGCTCTTTCGGTAGTAAATCATTGAATGTATCCTTAAGAATAATCTTGCGCTTCGTCTTGCTAATTTTGTACTCGATTGGCATGCTAAATGCTAATTCAATCACATTTGAATCAAGCATTGGTACTCTTGTTTCTAGCGATGCAAGCATGCTTGCACGGTCAACCTTCGCAAGCATATCTCCTTCTAGCACCGTAATTAAATCAACATACTGAGTTCTCATCAGCTCTGGAGCGGTTGCTAAGTAGTCATACTCATTTCTGATAAAACTCATTGAGTCAACATCCCCATCCAGCATCAGTTCTTTTAGTTCATCCTCCTGAAAGCCAAGGCACATCATTTTCTTTCTTTGTTCAAATAGAGTCAAATCCGAAGAATTAATCACTTTCCTTATTTTACGTGAAAGACTGCTCTTCACAGGTAGCAATCTTGAAGCAGGCTCGATAACACCTTTTCTTAATATTGCCGGCATTTTTTTATACATGTTATCATAGTATGATATGAGATATTTATTGTAGCCTGCAAAAAGTTCGTCTCCAGCGTCTCCAGATAAAGCCACGGTCACATGTTCTTTGGTTAGTTTCGATACTTCATATGTTGCAATCAACGAAGAATCGGCAAATGGCTCATCCATATTCTCTAAAACGGTTTCAATATTAAATACTGCATCTCTCCAGTCAAGATACAGAACGTGATGCTTCGTATGGTTTTTTTTTGCCACCAAATTTGCTAATTTGCTTTCATCATATTGCTTTTCTTTGAAGCCTATAGTAAACGTATTAATTGGTTCAGTTGATAATTGTGACATAATGCCAACTATAATAGACGAATCAAAGCCTCCACTCAAATAAGCGCCAAGAGGAACGTCACTAACCATTCTTTGTTCAACAGAATTGAACAGATTTTCTCTTAAAGATTTTTTACAAGCTTCATAGTCTTTGTCATCACCTATATGATCCTTATTAAGACCCCAATATTTCTCGAGCTGCATGCAACCGTCAGCATGCAGTGTCATAACAGAAGCAGGCATTAGTTTATTGACGCTTTGTATAATGGATTTCGGTGCAGGTATATATGTCAATTGAAAATACTGCGAAAGAGCATCCTTGTCGATTTCTTTGGATATTAGCCCGGTTGCGAGTAGGCTCTTCAATTCTGATCCGAAAATAAAGAAGTTTTCTGTATGAAAATAATACAGCGGTTTTTCTCCTATGCGGTCTCGTGCCAGAATCCAAACTTGCTTTTTCAAGTCGTATATAACAAGTGCAAACATCCCCTCAATCCGTTTTAGAAAAGAGATGCCATAACTTTCATATCCGTGTAATACTACTTCTGTATCCGACTTTGTTGAAAAAACGTGGCCTTCTCTTATCAATAGCGCTCTCAACTCTTTAAAATTGTAAATCTCGCCGTTAAAAATAATGAGCTTGTCCTTCTGCTCATTCCAAATTGGTTGGTAGCCACCGTTCAGGTCAATAATTGACAGCCGCCTCATCCCCAGCGCGCAATAATCATCTTCATACAACCCTTCACTATCTGGTCCTCTATGAATGATCTTCTCATTCATTGAATGCACTTGTTTTCGTAAGTATTCTCTTGTATATGTATGTTTAAATTGGATGAACCCGTTTATACCACACATTATAGATTCTCCCTATACCACTCAATGGTCATCTTAATCCCTCTTTCAAAGCTCCATTCCGGATTGTAACATAACATTTTTCGCGCCTTGCTTATATCTGCATTGCTATGCTTAATATCACCAACTCGGTCCGGCCCAAAACACGGCTCAATCTTTACGTTAAGTGCTTCAGTCAGGCAATGATATATATCTATAAGATGTTCATTTCCACCATAGGCTATGTTAAATACTTCGCCAGCCGCTTCACTGGGTGCCTGACATGCCTTCAGATTCGCCTCAATCACATTAGCAATGTAAGTAAAATCTCGGCTCTGCTTCCCGTCACCATTGATAGTGGGAACTTCTCCATCAAGTAATTGCTTGATGAATTTAGGGATAACCGCCGCATATGCTCCACTTGGATCTTGCCTTCGGCCAAAAACATTGAAGTAACGGAGGCCGATTGTATACAAACCATAATGCATCGAGTATTGCTTCCCCCATTCTTCGCATGTTCGCTTTGTCAGAGCATATGGACTTAAAAGATCTCCCTCCCTACCTTCGATCTTCGGTAAGTTTGGCTCATCACCATAGACAGAAGAAGATGAAGCATAAACGAATTTCTTAATTTTATTTTGTCTCGATGCCTCCATCATGTTCAAAGTGCCACCGACATTGTTACTATTATAATAAAGTGGCATTTCTATACTTCGCGGAACAGACCCCCACGCAGCTTGATGAAGAACATAATCCACACCCGACGTTGCTTCGAGGCAGGTGTTGAAGTTCTTAACATCTCCCTTTATAAACTCATAACCGTCTCGCCCAATGAATACATCAACGTTCGCTTGCTTACCCGTTGATAGGTCATCCAGGCACCTTACCTGATATCCTAAGTTCAATATTTCTTCGCAGAGGTTTGAACCGATAAAACCAGCTCCACCTGTGACTAAGAACTTTGTTTCTTTCGGAAAGACTAGCTCCTTATATCCCATTGCTTATAACCTCCAATAGCTATATCCAGCAGCTTCGTATACATCCCTATCCAACAGACCTTTCACATCTAGCAAAACTTTTTTACCCGTAGTAAACATCCTATCTATCTGCTTCATCGTGAATGTACTAAACTCATTATGCGCTACTGCGAGGATGACGGCATCACAATCTGTGATATTATCCATACCACTGAACTCGATGCCATAAAGTCTCTTAACTTCAGTTGCGTCAGCTGTAGGGTCAGTAACTAGCGGCTCTATTCCATACTCGCGAAGTTCTTTCACTATGTCAAACACTTTGCTGTTTCTCGTGTCTGGGCAGTTCTCTTTGAACGTGAATCCTAGAATCGCTACCTTAGCATTTTTGACAGATTTCTCCGCCTTAATAAGATTCTTGACCACATTCTCAGCAATATACTTACCCATGTCATCATTTATGCGACGACCTGCAAGAATAACCTGAGAGTGATATCCAAGCATCTCAGCTTTATATGTAAGGTAATATGGGTCAACACCAATGCAGTGACCACCAACAAGGCCGGGATGGAATTTAAGAAAGTTCCACTTCGTCCCAGCTGCCTCAAGAACAGACTTTGTATCAACACCCATTTTGTTAAATATAATGGATAGTTCGTTCATAAAAGCAATATTAATATCACGCTGGCTATTTTCGATCACCTTCGCTGCTTCGGCTACCTTAATACATGGCGCACGATGAACTCCAGCAGAAACCACAAGTTCATAGACTCTTGCTATACAGTCAAGTGTTTCCTCATCCATTCCGGAAACCACCTTTGTTATCGTTTCGAGTCTGTGAATCATGTCTCCAGGGTTGATGCGCTCAGGCGAATAACCGATTTTAAAATCCTCCCCGCATTTGAGCCCCGACTCTTTCTCCAAAATTGGTATGCAAATGTCCTCAGTCACTCCTGGATATACTGTGGATTCAAAGACTACTATAGAACCGCGTACAAGATTCCGCCCGACAATGCGGCTTGCTCCTTCTACAGGCGTCAAATCCGGCATATGGTCATCAAAAACAGGTGTTGGCACAGCAACTATATGAAACTTTGCCATCTTAAGCTGCGATTCATCCGATGTGAATTCAATAGTTGTGCGGCGTATCACGTCGTTTCCTACTTCGTTGGTTGGATCAATACCAGATTTGTATAGATCAATCTTTTTTTCGTTTATATCGTAACCAATGACGTTGATTAATTTTGCAAAGGCTACAGCAATTGGCATACCAACATACCCCAGACCAATGATAGAAATAGCCGTCTTTCTATCGCTCAAATCATCAAACAATTTCTCGCAATCTTTTCTATTCATATCAAAACTCCAAATGATCTTTTAGTATTTGTAGATACTTCTCGTTAATTGTTTTTCGATCAAACTCATTCTCCATTTTTACTCTTCCGTTCTTACCCATAGTTGCACGAGCCTCCCAAGGAAGTCTAATGAACTCTTCTAATGCTTTTTTTAATGCATCTACACTCTTAGATTCAAAACAAATTCCGCTAACACCATCATCTATAGCTTCTTTACAGCCTGGGATGTATGATGCAAGGATTGGCCTTCCGGTTGCTGCCGCTTCAAGCAGTGAATTCGCCATTCCCTCGTGATAAGAAGGAAGCACTACTGCATGACTTTTTTTAATGTAGTCATGAACATTATTGTGCATCCCATAAGATACTAGAAGTCCATCAGTCATACTTTGGTTTACAATATCAATGCAATCGCATTCAACATTCCCAAGTAACTCAAGCGATACTTCTGCATTTTCTTCTTCTTGCTTAATCATTCGAAATGCTTTAATTAGTTCAAAAACTCCTTTGTCTTTTGTAACTCGACCTACAAAAAGAAATCTGAAGCCTTTACTCGTAGGATATTCTTCAAAGCAATTCTTTTCGAGGTTCACGCCAGAACCATTCACTATACAATGTTTTCCAAGCGCAATTTTGTTCTTGCTGAAGAGTTCCTCATGAGAACTGTTTTGAAAAAAAACGCATTTCGCTTTCATAAACGCTATTCTGTAAAAAATCAAAGCTATTGCACTGACTAAACTTCCTTTTTCAAAAGTAGCTCCGAGACCGGTTATGGTGGCCGCATATGGGACTTTGAGCTTTGATGCTGCCAGTCCAGCATAAATATTAGGTTTTATTGTGTATGTATAAATAAAATCGGGATCATTCGTTTTGATGATTTTCAAATACTGACAAAACAGTTGATATTCCTGTACTGGATTCATGCCATGTTGGGAGATATTTGTTTCAATGATCCTGCATCCAAAACTTTCAAACAGCTCATCGTATTTGCCTCGTGGCATTGAAATGAGCACTTCATGTCCTAAGTCGATTAGCTCTTTTATAAATTCTTGTCTGAAATTGTACAAAGTTAATTCGTGATTTACTGCAAGTAATATTTTCATCATAATTCCTTACTTTTCTTGTAAATCTAGTGCTCCATAATAACTATATTTAAAATTTCATTTCTTTTTCTATGCGATCATAAACGTTAATTGCATCAATTTTGTAATGCTCTCTCAGATAAATCTGGTTGCCTACAATTGAACAATAATCATCGTTGATGCCAATACGGATAAGTTTTGCACTTCTGCCAGCATCCACTAATGCTTCAGAAACAGCGCTTCCAAATCCACCTGCAAGATTGTGCTCTTCTAGTGTAACCAGAGCTAAATGGTCATAGGAGCAGTTAATAATTGTATCTTTATCAAGAGGTTTAACAGTTGGAAAACTATACTGCTCAACACCAATCCCTTTATTTTCCAGCATCTCACAAGCCCTTATTGCTTCATCAAGAATGGTACCTGTTGAAAACAGTGCTATTGCCTTTTTGTGAGTTGGCTCATGGATTTTAATAGCTTGTCCAATATGAAAATCGTTGATGCTATCATGTACACGTTTCTCACCACCGCGCCCTAATCTCAAATAAACCGTGCCGGAGTAGTTAGCAATTGCTTTTGTTGCTTCAATTGCTTCAGTAAGATCGCCTGGGCAGACAACGGTAACATTTGGCAACGCTCTCATAATGGCAATATCTTCCGTAGCATGATGGCTCATTCCAAGTGCACCATATGCAAACCCGCCCCCCACGCAAACGATCTTCACATTTGCATTATGATATGCACAATCATTCCTGATCTGCTCCACACATCTTAACGTCGGAAAATTTCCAATTGAGTATGTAAATACTGTTTTGCCGCTAAGTGCCATGCCTGCTGCCATTGACATCATATTTTGCTCTGCTATCCCAGCATTAGTGAATTGATCAGGACATTGTTCCCAAAACGGCTTCAAAACACCAAATCCAAGGTCTCCTGTAACTAGCTCAATATTTCTATCTTTCTTTGCAAGTGATAGCAAAGTGTTTACAAATGCATCCCTCATCTCGAGTATCTCCTTAGACTAAATGAACTTTTTCGTCACTTCCGGACCGCGCGTCAACTCTCCTCATCTTCTCTGGATATGTTGTACGCCAAGTTTGAGAGAAAGAATGGTCTCTATTAATATCGTCGTGTTCCGTTGGAGAATTAGCATCCTTAATTCCATTAGGTGTATATGGATCCTCAACGCCCTCTGGCTTGTTCTTGTAAAGCTCATTTACAGCACAATCATATTCCCAGCCATCGTGCGGGAAACGATAATGCCAAAGAATGTCGTTCCGCATATAGGACACTCCACATCCTTTTGTAGTGTTTGCTATAATGACTGTTGGTTTGTGGGGCTCTATGCTCATTTTTTCATTTGCTTTTCTAAAGGCTTCTTTTAATTCGTCGTGATTATTGCCATTAGTCTCGATTGTATTCCAGCCAAAAGCGCCCCATTTTTCTGCGAGATTTCCCATCTCAATTGTGTTTTCCGTAAAATCGAGGCTTTGCATATGATTATGGTCAATTATTGCCACAATATTGTTTAGTCTGAAATGGTTTGCAAACAATGCGGCTTCCCAGACAGATCCTTCGTTACATTCGCCATCACCCATTACGACGAAAACTCTATTGCTTCTTCCATCCTTTTTAAAAGCATACGCCATCCCCGTTCCGACAGATAATCCGTGTCCAAGCGATCCTGTTGAAAAATCGACTCCCGGTACATGATGAGAAACATGACCAGATAATCTGCTTCCGTTTGCATAATGTGTTTTTAATTCTTCAACCGAAAAGAAACCATTTTCTGCAAGTGCCGCATAAACAGATGCACCAGCGTGTCCTTTACTAAGGATAAACCGATCTCTCCCAGTCCAATTTGGGCTTGCACAGTCGTATTTTAGAATATCCGTATATAGTACGGCCATTATGTCAGCAACAGACATGATGGCGCCTATGTGGCTTCCGCCAGAAAGGTGTGTCATTTCGACACCATGTCTTCTAATTTTCCATGCTAATTGTTCGCTTGTCATGATTCCTCTCCAAATGCTGATATAGTACTTAGCCTTTGCAGTTCAGAATTACTAAAACTCCAATCCATCGCCTCAAGATTTGAAATCAATTGAGTCGGCCTTTTCACGCCTGCAATAATAACCGACTCAGGTAGATAATCCAAAATATATCGGATCGCGCAAGACGCGATGCTCTTGCATCGAGAATTTGCAATTTCTCTTAGCTCATCTACTATTATCAGATTCTTCCTAAGCTTTTCACCGTGAAAATTCACATAAATCTCACGGCTTCTTCTATCATCAGGACCAAAGCTCACGTTATCTCTTGTATACTTTCCGGTCAGAATTCCCTGTCCAAGGCTTCCCCAAGTCATCGGTGAGACATCGAGCTTATCCTGGAGCATTTTCAATGCTCTCTCATTTCTACGACACGCTAGAGAAAACTCATCTTGACAGCAAACAAAATGTCCTTTGTAAGGTAATAGTCCTTCCAAATCATCCTCTTCAAGATTAGAAAGTCCATAGTACCTAATCTTCCCTTCCTTTTTTAAATCTTCCAGTTTTCCAATCACATCCTCAATAGGTGTTACTCCGTCTCTATAATGAATAAGGTAAATATCTACATAATCCGTGTTCAGTCTTTGAAGACTTTTCTCAAGAGCTTCCTGAATATAAGCAGGTGAATTATCATATACCGTTTTACCATTCAAAGTGCGCACGCCAAATTTCGTTTCAATAACAACTTCAGAGCGCCTTTTAGCCAATCCTTTTGCCAGCGTTCTCTCTGATTGTCCCAACCCATAAGTGTCAGCCGTATCGAAGAAATTCACTCCACTATCGAGAGCAAGGTTGATGGAATCAATTAAATCTTGTTCTTGAACATTCCCCCATCCATACCCCCCCATGGGGCAGCCACCCATGCAAAAACGTGATACTCGTAGATCTGAGTTTTTTAAAACTATATATTCCATTTGTAGTCCTTACGCCTCAAATTCTGATTAGTTCATATTCACGCGAATTACTCTTTATCCCTTACTAACTTCAGTACTTTCTGTAATACGCGGATAACTGTATCAAAAAAAAGCTTTAGGTCAGTTTTGAAAGATACTTCTTTAGCGTACTTGATTCGGAGTTGGTTTTTCCTCGCTAAAATGTAACTCTCATACACTTTATCTGCATCACCCGATCCAACTATCTCATCAAGATTGATGAATTCTAACGAACTAAAATCGGTAATGCCTGGACGTACTTCAAAAATTAGTTCCTCTTCTCCTTCATATTGGGACGTATATTGGATCAGTTCTGGTCTTGGGCCAATAAAACTCATTGTTCCATTTAATATATTGAATAGCTGAGGAGTTTCATCTAGTTTTGTTTTTCTAAGAACGTTACCAACTCTTGTTATTCTCGGATCATTTAGCGCAGTAGTTCCTCCTCCAATTGAATCTGCGTTTTTTACCATTGTTCTAAATTTAATAATTCGGAAAGGTCTATCTTGATATCCGCCGCGTTGTGGTCTGTAAAAAACCGGGAAGCCATCCTCTAAAGCCACAGCTATGGCTGTTATGATATAAAAGGGGGTCAATATAATCCCAAGAAATAAAGCTAGGAAAAAATCCAAGATGTGCTTTATAAGTCTGTTGTATACCCCATTGAATCCGTATTGTTGCTTATCTTCGTTCATCGAGCAAATCTCCCTACAAATGCTGCCTTCTCAGTTTTGTCTTGCACCTAGGAAAAGTAACTATTTGACACTTACCTATTGCAGCTCACAATTTCTGGAGGCTTACCCGTTACTGTCCTTCTTGTGATTCTGTGCAAACAAAACCGCCAAAGACAAACCGACATACCCCACACCAGCAACCGCAATCTTCATAATCCTTTTCCTTTCGAAAACTGTTTTCAACTAAAAAAACCGCCTTTGAGTTTTCACTCAAAGGCGTTCCGTTTCATCTATCTTTTGTTTTAAAGCTCCACAGATTCTGTTCATGAAAACGGCATAGCTTCGCCATTCCGGCTTAGTCGGATTTGGCGAAACGTTGATCCCTTCGGCAAAAGCACCGCTGAACTCTCAGCGTCTGCTTGCATGAAGGTATTTACTAATCCGTGATGTTGCCGCCAGCCGCGCTATGCAATTTATTTGGCCTGTTCTCTTGGCGGCTTGCCGGATTTGTTACTTCGTAACGCATTATGCCTTGTGTTCATTTTGAACACACTTGTAACGCATCCGTCATAGTTTTTTACAATTCTATACTAAATCTAGCGTACGGTCAATCCATTATGACTGTTTATTTGTGTTTCTGTTTGTAAATATTGAGTCTCATCCTCGTATGGTCTCTGTAAACTGTAATCGATAAATACTCGACTCTTTCGAATACTATGCAATCGTTTCCGTCTTTACTTCACCGTTATGCCGCTTTTCTTGATCTTCCCCCACAAATCATGCACAAAGCTCGGCCCTCTGCCCAGCGCCACACCGGTGAGCGCATACAATGCATACTGTAATACCGGTTGCGTTACATCAAGGATGCCCGCGAGGAAGTTGATCTTTGCAACCACCGCGATCACAACGCCGAGTGCCATACTCACGATCTCCGCGACGGTGATCTTGCCCGCCGTCTTGTCCCAGATGGGCTTGATCGTCTGCACGATCGCCTCCACAAATAGCGCCAAGATAATCAAATTTGCCAAATCCATAATAATCTCCTTTCATTTATCCCACAGCGTCATCGCTGTTTGTTTTTATTGAACTGTCCCGCCCGGTGAACGGGTTGACGCGTCCGAGGATCAGCTTGCCCGTTTTAAGGCCTGAGCAGAGGAAGATTTCAGAGCCCCAGAAGCCATGCCAGAGGCGGGAATACTCCGTGTCGATCCAGAAGTCGTACCGCACCCGCAACCACAGAAGCATGACGGTATAGACCGTAATCGCTACCATAGACAGCACGATGAACTTCGCCAGCGTCGGTATCTTCGTCATGCTTGCATCTCACACATTACCAGGCAGCAATTCGGACGCGAGATCGCCATAGAGGTAGCCGACCGACCCGTTGTAATCGACCATATACCAGTCCTCAACGGCACCATAAATGTTGTAGGTGTCGTTTTTCTTTGCTTTGCCAACGATCGTATACTCCAACCCCGGCCCGCTGCGCACGTTGCACCACTTGTTGATCTCGTCCACGATGATCTTGCCAACGATTGTGAGATTGCTTGTGTCGGTTGTACCGCTTTCGCCGCCTGCTCCACTGCAGTCCTCCAGCGCCATCAGCGTGTGCCCGTTGCGCAGGTAGATTCCGCCGCGTTTGGCGAGCTTGTCTGCGCTGATGTGCGCGCTATCGCTGTAAGATTTGAACTTGCCTGTCGCGAGCAGCTTTGCGCGCATGTTACCCGTATAGCCATCCGGGGCCATGTCCAGCCCCGCCAGAATGTAGCAGCTAATCACCAGCGTGCTGCAGTCGAAATCGCCGCGCGCGCCGGAAGCCACACCGCCGTTCGCCTTTATCGATCGGTAGCCGTCCCAGCGCTGCGTTTTGCCCTGCGAATAGCCAAATCCATCGTCCGCGCAGATCTGCTCCATGTATTGCGCCGCGCGCTCCGCCATGGCTGAGTCTGTGCATTCGAGATAGTATCGCCACACGCGTCCGGCCTTGTTCTTCGCGTACCACGTGCTGATCGCAATCTCTTTGCCGGTTTGGTCACCTGGGGTCGCGCCGATCGTCTTGCCCAGCTCGTCCATGACGGCGTGTCCGATCTTGATGTTCATATAGCCCTCCTCTCAAAAGACAAGCGACGCAAGATACGCGATCAGCGCACCCAGCGCGAGCGAGGCGATCCGGTCGAGCCAGATGCCGCCTCTGCTTTCCAACGCACGGATGCGCGTTTCCTGATCCGCGGTCTGCGCCATGGACTGCTTCTGCATGGTCGCCATCTCGGTCACGAGCCGCGTGAGGTTTGCGATCGCCGTGTCGTTTTGCGTGATCGCTTCTTTATCCCGGCTGAATCGGTCGTCGCAGAGCCGCTTTTGCACCTCATACTCCTTGCGTTCGATTGCCTCCAAGTTGTGATTCCTCCTGTTCCTGCAAATTGCGGAACGCATTTCTAACAAAAAAGAGCCTTTCGGCTCAGTGAGTTATCCTGTGGGCGTGTCCTCCGGCGGCGCTGCCGTGGCGATCTCTTCATATGTTAATAGCGGAACACCATCCCGCAGGAAAACACCGCCCTCGTACCGATCCCCGATCGTAACGGGGCGATCCACCGCAAGCACCGCGTTCGGAAAGTCCGCCAGATTCTTTGCGTACATCGAGATAGTGTTCACAACCACGCCGACTTCAATCAGCGCAAATGTTCTCGGCCCCATATCGTCCTCCTTATCTTGCATTGCGGATGACGGCAATTCCCGAACCGCCCGCTGCTCCAGCTCTAACGGCGCTTCCATTACATCCACCGCCACCGCCGCCGCCACCCAGATTGGTCGTTCCAGCGGCACCATTGTACCCTGCGTCTCCACCTTTACCGCCACCGCCCGCGCCAGCAGAACCACTCACCGACCACTCGCCGCCACCACTACCGCCACCCGCGTAAAGAGCACCGCTTGTTTCTCCAAATTCTCTGGTGGTAGTTCCTTGTCCCGATCCACGATAATTACCACGGTAATCGCCACCACCAACACTCCCATCACTGCCGCCATATCCATCTGGCCCGTCAGCGCCGCCACCCGAACCACCATTTCCGCCATAATAATAAGTAGCGCCGGGGGTTCCGCCAGTTCTCGACATCGTGTTTATGCCCGTTCCGGAAATTGAAGTAGTGCCTCCCGTTCCACCATTGCCAGCTCCGCCAGCCCCAATCGTTACGGTATATGCAACATTGGCGTTGAGAGTTATGGATGCCCAAGTTCCAGTATAACCACCGCCGCCACCACCACCTGCATATTGTGTTGTTGAATTTCTGCCGCCGCCGCCACCGCCAACAAGGAAAATATCAATTGTGATATTCTTTTGCGGGGTAAAAGTGCCGCTGCTGGTGAACTTCAGCCGCCAGTTGCCGTCTCCATCATCCAACCACGTCTTTGATCCGGTGAAGGTGAAATCACTCTCTGTAAAACCTCTGGATAGCACGCTGTTGGTCTTGCCGAGATAGCCAGCGAATGCGAACGGAAACTGTCTTCGCTCTAAAATGGTCGTTGTGCTCTTCGCTGATTGCGCAATTGAAGATGTTGCCGCCAACTGCGGCGCACCAAGCAAAAAGCCCGCAGCGAGCGCCGCAAAGATCAGGTATGGAATCCCGTTATATAAGATAGGAATGCCTCGTTTGCTCCGGCGTTCTGCGCGGTTTCTTTCTAGCTTCATCCACTCACCTCCAGCAGATGATCGTAGGCACCGTGATGTCCGCCGCCGGAACTTCCGAGGCGTAGAGATAGATTCCGCCGTTGTAGCACTCGGCCACGGGCGCGAAGATTCCGCTGATCGCGTCCACCGCGCCGAATACCACATGCGGCACCATCGTCGTAAGCACCCCCGCCAGCGCAACCGTGGCGCGAAACGGAAAGTCTACGTAAGTCGCGTTGGACACAAACGACGCGTTGTCCACGACGGTGTTGATGAATTGCAATCGCGCGGCCTCTGCGCTGACATTCGACCGTGCCTGCGCTTTCTGCGCGTCCGTGAGCACCTGCGCGCCGCCGTAGAACACAAACTGCGCCGGGTCGTCCCCACCGGGCTCGTGCGTCGCCGCGTGGTCGATCACCGCTTCCCCCTGCAGGTCGTTAACGAGGCTTTGTGCTTCTCCGAGAATCTCGTTGAACTGCGCGACAACCATGGACGTATCGACCGTGGTCGACTCGGTCACAATCCCGCAGACCGCGGCATCCAGCCGCTCGTCCGTGATCATCCCCGCCGTGATCGCGAGCGTGCCAGCCGCAACGCTGATCCGCGCGAGCGAAATCTGCCGCAGAGAAGCGTCGTTAGTCAGTGCAGGTGCAACGGGAGAAACCGCGTTGGTTCCCTTGAGCACCTTGATCTCCGGCAACTGCGTGTAGTTGGGCGTCGACCACTCGACGATCACGCGGTCGATGCGGTTCAGCACACCGTCCGCGGTCGCAACCGGAAGCTGCAACAGGCTTGCCGTCGCAGCAAAAACGTCGTTCCAGAAATGGATGCCGTTGCCGCTCGCGTCCGTCAACCAGCCGCCGCCGTCCGCAACGGTCACCGCCATGCCGGGCGTGGTGCGCGCAGCCACCGCCAGCTCGCCCGGTGCGCCGTAGACGCCGCGCGTCCGCCCATGGTGCCAGCGCATGACGTTTTCCGCGCCGATCTCTTCATTGACGTTGTTCGGGTAGCTTTTTATCTGCGCCATGCTAATTTCATCTCTCCTAATACTGTGATTTCGGGCTCACCGAGTATAATCGACACGGTCTCGCTCTGCGCCTGAATGGTGCGCTTCACGCCCTGTATGATCGCCGTGAACTGCACGCCGAAACGTCGGGATACACACCGCACGCGGTCGCCCATCCGGTACTTGACCCCGTATTCGCCGGGATCGACGCGTACGGAAAAACCCAAACTCCGCACACGCTTGGCGATTTCGGCAGCGCCGGATGCATCCAGTCGCGCTTGAAATGCCGCAAGCAGCTCGCCGCTCTCCTGCTTGAGCCGCGAGTCATGCCAATACTCGTACCGATCCGCGCCGGTTGCCATGCCGACCGTTCGGATGATCGTTGAACTATCCGTCAGTGTCCCTAGAACATAGATCACGTTCTTGAACAAGCTCTCGTCGTCCTCTATCTTGAGGTCGCGCGCGGTGCCCTGCTCATCGGAGAAGATCACGGCCTTGGAACCGCTCGTCAGGTCGGTTCCCTTGTAGAGTTCGAAGATGTGCTTGCGTGTTTTCGTGTCGAAGCGCATGCGCTGGCCCAGCTCGACCGCGTCTAGTATCGGCATGAACTCATCCAGCATCTGCCCGCCGAAGAGGATCGCGCTGTACATCTCGGTGAGTGCTTGCGGCGGTGCCGTCTGCACGCTCGGCAAGCTGCGCAGGTTTGCGTTGATTGCGGCGTAAGTATCGCTCTCCACCACAGAGATCGTCGCGGGTACTGTGATCGTCCGCTTGTTCAAAAGCCAGTTGGTGGTATACCCGTTGACCGTGATGCGATCCTGCGCGGTGTCCGGCGACACGCGCGTGACCACCATCGCCTGACTGATCTGGTTGCGGTAGAGGATCGCGCCCTTGACGAGATGCCGGATGTTGTAGTCCGTCGGCGGCACGATGAGCGTGAATTTGCCGATGTCGTTGTACCATTCTTCTGTTTGGTAAGAGTTTGCTCGGATTTCGTGGTACCCGGTCAACGCCGGATCATATGCAACTAGCATGTGAGAATCGCCACCTTATATCTTTTTGAAGCGTAGCCAATCGTCATTAGCATGTCAGTATCGCAACTTTCTCGATCGCCACATCAATCGATGCAACGAGATTCGCCGCACCCTCGTCCGCCTCCGTCTTGATCAGGTTGTCGCCAACCGCCATGGAGGTGAGCGTGTTTTCGATTTCGAGATCGCCGCGAATGTCACCGTCGATGGTCGAGGTGACATAAGTCAAATCGTGCGTGATCCGGATCGTCACACGCTCGCCCGCCGCCAAGGTGCGATTAAGCTGCATGGTTTCGCCCGTGATCGCGTTGACGAGACGCGGGTTGACCACAGGCCCTTTCGCGTTCAGCGTCGCGGTGAACGGACACGCCACCTGCCCGCTGTTTTTGATATTGATAAACGCGGTGTCGATGGTTTCGCCGAACCGGTACGGCTGTGAGATGTTCCACGGGAACTTGAATCGCGGCAGCACGCCGGTGAGGATCGTCTTGGTCGCCTGATCCAGCATCCAATATGGGTAAGGCGCGAGCAGCGAGAATTGAAAGCCGGGAAAGCGCAGCGTGCTGTCGACCACGGGCGTCGCGGTCGGCGTCACGATTCGATAATAGGTGCCATTGTGATAGAGCCGCGCGCCAACGTCCGGAAGCACGACAGCGAAGAGCCGCTCCGCGCGCGCTTCAATCTGCGCCCGTGTGCCGAAAAGGTAGCCGGTCACCGTCATGGGCACGGACTGCACGACGCGGGACTGCACCGTCGTGCCGATCTGCCCGATCCCCTGCGCCTGATTCGCATTGACGGAGATCCCGCTCGTGCCGGTGATCGAAGTGATCCGGTAGCCGTTCGCGGCGCTGAACACAAGCGAATCTCCGTTGTCATTGACGTAGGTAAAGATATCTCTCATGTGGACACCGCCCATCTGCCGCGTGCGAATGCGGCATAGGTTGCGTCCGCCGCCTCCAGCGCGGTCTCTTTATCCCGCGCGTAGATGTGGAAGACATATTGCGGCGATCCGCTGCCGCCGCTAGCGCCAGTCGGGTTGCCGTTCACGTCAAGATCAACGCTCGCGCCGGACATGGTCGCCTTGACCCGGTTGATCACGTTACCTGCCGCCGCCAGCGCTTCCCCGATCCCGCTTTCGGTACCGAGTCCAAGTGCCTTGGTGATGTAATAGCCAACGCCGAACGCCCACTTGGAGGGCGAATGCTCGTCGAACCCCTCTTTGCCGGTGAACCAGCCCTTTATGATGTTCACCAAGCCCCTGATCTGCGATTTGAGCCACGCGATCTTGTCCGAAATGCCATTCCAGATGCCGACAATCAGGTCACGACCCGCGTTGAAGAAGTCCGAAACCCGGTCTTTAACCGGCTGTGTGATGTTTTCAGTCACGAGCTGACCTATCGAGAGGAATACCTCGGAGAACCGCGCTACGATGCCTTCCCACATCTGCGCGATCAGCTCTTTACCGCTCTCCCAAAGCTGCGGTGCCGCTTCGATGAGTCCAACCGCGATATTCAGCACAATGCCAGGCAGCCGCGTGAGCAGCTCCGGCAGCGCGAGGATCAGGCCTTGCGTGACCGCAAGGATGATCTGCAGCGCGGCCTTGTTCAGCTCGATCACCGTGTCTGGGTTGGTCAGGATATTGACGATCTCGAGCACCATGGCGACGATCGTGGGGATCAGCTCCGGCAGGCTCTGCGAGATGCCCTGGGCCAGCGCAATCACGACGTTCAAGCCTGTTTCGATCAGAAGCGGGAGATTCTCGGTGAAAAACGTCGCCAGCATCATGACGACCTGCACGACCGCCTGCGAGATCGCATCCGCGTTCTGCTGGATCGTCGTGAAGATGCCGGTCAAGATCCGGATCGCTGCGGTGACCAGCGTCGGCAAGACTTCCGGCAGCAGCTCCACGATCATACCTACCACAGCGGAGATCACGTTGGACAGCACGCCGACGAACGCAGGCGCGCCGTTCGCGACGCCCTCCACCGCCCGCTTGAGTTGCTCCGCGATCGCGTCGGAGATTGCAGTGACATCCGATTCCTGAAACTTGTCGGATAGCGCGGTCGTGATCGTAGAAAGAATCTCCGTAACGCCGCCGACGATACTGCTTATAGATGGCAGCGCCACGAGCGCGGCGAGCCTACCTGCGGTTTCCAGCCGCGCGTTGACCCGCTCCATCTTATCGTCGAACCCGCCGAGTGCCGCGACAGCCTCGTCTGAGAGGATCAACCCAGTCGCGTGCGCTTCGGCTGCGTACCGCAGCAGCGCTTCCGAACCCGCATCGATGAGCGGCTTCATGTTCTGATACGACTTGCCGAAGATCTCCTGCGCGGCGATGTCGCGTTTGGTTGCGTCTTCGATACTGCCCAGCGCATCGATCGTGTCGTAGAATACCCGCTCGGTGGACTTCATCTGCCCGCCCGCGCCGATGAGCGACACCCGCATGCCGCTCGCAACCTCGATATAGTCCTTGCCACTTTTGGTGGACTCCCGCATGGCGGAGACGACCTTGCCCATGCCCTTGGTCATGTCATCCACTTCCGTGTCGATGAACCGCGCGGCATATGCCCACTCCTGAAGCGTTTTCGCGGAGACATCCGTCTGCGCGGAGGTGGTCAGTAACTCATCCGCCCACTTGCCTGCGTTTTTGGTCAGATCAAACACGGCTTTGCCTGCCGCGACGGCGGCAACCGCAACCGCGCCGATTGCGATTCCGATCCCCTTCAGCGCTCCAACAGCGAGCGTTCCGACGCTTTGGGCAAAACTGCTCCATTTCTCACTGAAATTGGATGTTTTCTTTCCAGCGTGTTCGAGCGCTTCGCCGTTTTCTTTAATTTCGTTCTTGGTAGCTTCCAGCGCGGCTTTGGCGTGGTTCAGGTTCGTTTTCATCTGAACAAAAGCTTCGGATGATTCGTCGACTCCGTTTTCTTTCATACGTTTCAACGCATCTTCCGCGGCGTTCACAGCCTTCTGCTGCTCGGTCATGGATTTGTTGAGAAGATCGTTCTTCGACTTTAGTGCCGCAACGGACGTGTTGTTTTTGCCAAACTCTGCCGTCATGACTGCGGCTTCGGAGGCAACCAGGCGCATGCCGTCCTTAATGCTCTTGAGCGCGTTACTGTATTCTTTGTCGCCCTTGACCGCGATAGTCGGGCCGATGTTGTAGCCCACAGGGCAACCTCCTCTCAGTACGGGAACATTCGGTCAATGTCTGCCTGTGTCGCATTCTTGACGGTATTACCAGTCGATTCAACACAAGCATCGAGAAACAGACCGATTGTGATTTGATCCAGTTCGGCGACGGTGAACCCCATGCGTTTTGCCACCAGCAAATACGTGGGCACATCGATCGTTCCGCCGTCGCCGTCTACTTTTTTGACGTTTGCAAGCTCGCATTCAACAGCGGTTTGAGTTCGCCGAAGATTTCAAAGATCGGGAACGACTCAAATGCGTCGATCCAGTCCTCGATGTTGGGATTGATGGAATCGTCGAACGCGCGCGCCATGGTGTGCGCGATGCCGTAGAAGACCATCGTGTTCCAGTTCTTGTTGAGCTTGAACACAGGCTCGTCGGCTTTCTTCTTGCCGAACTTCGCCTTAACCTCCACCTGCTCGGTTCCGTCTGCGAGCGTCTGCAGATCGACAAACAGGTCTCTTCCGGTGGCGTTGTAGTACCGAACAGGCAAAGACGCCGGTGCTTTGAAACCGACGTCCTGTCCCGCAATCTTGATTACTTTTTCCATGTACGTTTACACCCCCGCGACCGGCTCCTGCACCGCCGTGAACCAGTTGGCGTAAACAGTCGGGTCCGTGTCGCTCTTGGTGTAGCGCTGCACGAGATTGTCGCTCGCGCGCGGGCGCGCCGCAAACTTGACCTTCGTCGTGTCGGGCGTTTTTGTCTTTCCGGTCTTCGACGCAATCTCCGGTCGCGCGGTGATCACGCAGTCGTAAAGCGCGATCCTGCGGTTGTGTGCGTCGCCCTGAAACTGTGCAAGAAGCGCAAACTGCGGGTATACCCGGCCCGAATACTCCTCTGCGACTTTCTTCGAGTCTTCCGTGATCGCGAAAATCGCCGCGGCAATCGCCGCAGGGATGTAAGCCGTCTCCAACTCGCCGTCATACCCCTCGCTCTTGTCGATCATAGCGTAATCGCGGTTGTCGGCCTCAAACGGCTCAATGTTGCCTTTGGGCGACAGGGTGAGCGCGGTGGAGCCCGGCCAGCTGATGGGCGCACCGTAGGAATACACTCCATCCGTGATCGTAATGGGCGCGATCGCCGCAAGGCTGATGCCGTAGCGATACTTGTTTTCAGGCATTGTTTTCTCCTAACTCCGGCCAAACACGGCCAGCAAGTAATGGTGTTTCTGGGTTTCTTTTTCGTATTCTATGTAGCGACTCTCGAGCACGACGATATCCGCCGCACGCAGCAATGATTTTGCTGACTGTATGATTGCCCGATAGTCACCCTCAATGTAGAACTCGATATTGACATGCTCATTTGTGAAATAAGCTTCGTTGTCAGCTTCGAACTCACTTTCAAAGTCTGGAACCAATACGTAATGACTTACTACTGGATTTGAACCAGTCACCCCGACGCCATGTTTGAGCTTCAACGGCGCAAGAGCCGCATCGATCGTTTCAAGAACCGGCAAGCTTATGTGCCTCCTCGTCGTAGATTCGCTGCATCTCGGCGACGCACTCCGGCTCTGCCGATGCGCATGCGGCGTTCAGCCAGGGCCGTGCGGGTTGCGCGTTCTTCCCTCCGCGACCGTGTTCGTATACATTGACCGCAAGCGCAGCAGGCGTACCGGATTCGGTCTTACCGCGAAACTGCACCTGCGCAAACCAGCCGTACGCATTCTTGCGCGCGGCTTTCATCTTCACGTACCGGGCAAACGTCGCGTTTGCGCTTTTGATCCTGGCGTACAGAATGCGCAATCCCGCGCTGACCATCTCCTTGAGCACGCTGTCCGTGCTGTCGCCGAGCTTCGCGAGCATCTGTTCGTACTCGTCGAAGCCGTCAAATTTTACCGTCGCCATATCGTCACTCCGTGATCCGCGTGCAGACGAGTTCGACCGCGTCCTGCCCGGTTTTGTAGTCCCGCACGATTTTGTATTCCACATCTTCGCCCGCGGCGTGGTGGATCAGCTTTTGGTGTCCGTCGTAGTCGATGGGCGACACCTCGAACACCGCGTCCACCTGCCGCCCGTTTGCGTCCGCCGTGTAGAACTCGCTGCGCACAACGCTTTTCTGTTTTGCCCAGCAGGACACGCTCGAAACGGGAGTGACCTGCTGAAAGGTGGATTCCGTCACCGCCGTCTTAACCAGCGTGATCCAGTCAATCCTCATCTATGGATTCCTGCCTTTCTTGAAGCCAACGTTCACGGATCGCGATCCGGAGCCACACAGGCCTGCCGGTGGTTCGGTCACGGCTGAGAAGATCGTCCGCGGCGAGGTTCGCCACGAGCATGCTATCCTCCACCGTGTCCTCAAGGTGAATGCCCTTTCGCGTCAGCTCTGCCGCCGCCGCGCGAAGCGCGCTCGTCCAGTACTCCGTCAGAGGAGCGGGCGTGGCAACGCCGGGCCGGTCCAGCCGACCCATGAGCAGCGATAAAGCAGTCGTTTCGTTATATGCCACGCCCGTTTCCTCCTTTCAGAACTGGTTACGCTTTCGGTACCGCGGTCGTCTTGCCAGCCTTGATCACGCGGCCCGCTTCGTCGAGCTCGACCACCGTGATGGTCTTGCCTGCCGCGCAAGTGATCTGCGTCGTGCCGGAGACAAGCGCGGTGTAACCCACGACCTTGTCGCCCGCGCTCGGGTTGAGATCGCCAATGCGGAACTTGAGCGTGGTGTCCTCCGCCTCCTTACCGGTGACCGTGAGCACCGTGTCGCCGGAAGCAGTGCCTGCCGCCGCAGTCACGCCAAGCACGCCGAGATCCGCGTTCGCGTAGTCAAACGGGAACACGGAAGAAGTATCAGCATCGGTGTTGTCGTAGCTGACCATGACGAATGCCTCCCCGATGACCGGTTTGCCGTCGTAGCGCGCGTAGCCCTTGAACACCGTCTGGTTTTCGAGGAAACGCACATGCTCGCTCGATTCAATCTTCTGCCCCTCGCGCTCGGAGAGCAGGTACAGAGAACCGAAGCCGCCGACGATCTCGTTGTCGCCAAGCATCTCGCACTCCTCAATCGTGCCACCGA
Organism: Bacillota bacterium; assembly: GCA_023395595.1. GTDB lineage: Bacteria > Bacillota > Clostridia > Christensenellales > CAG-138 > UBA7703. The sequence continues at coordinate 16,373 of JAEWYO010000091.1, read as the reverse complement.
TCACCGGGAACGTGTTTTCACCCGCCGTGAGCAGCGCGGTCGGGATAAACGCGAGCGCCTTTGCCTTGATGTCCATGTGCGTGACGCGGTTCATGACCCAGAATGCCTTACCGTCCGAGTAGAGCGGGTTCGCCGCGCCCAACGCCTTGACGAGCGCGATAAAGAAAGCAGCACCCGTGCTCTCCGCGATGTTGAACTTTTTGATGTTGCTCTCGTGCAGATCCGTCCATGCGCGGGCGTTGGGTTCCCAGCCGGAAGGCTGCACGGTCTGCTGCAATCGCGTCACGATGCCGATGGGCATCTTCACGCCGGTGCCGAACAGGATCGCGCGGTCGAGGCCGAGGCCGATAGCCTTACCCAGCGCGTCCATGATCTCCGCACCGAGGTTCATATCACTGTCTTCAAGGTAGATATTCGAGATCGGAATCCAGCCGCCGATCATGTAGCCATCGACTTCGATCTGGTTGAGCGTTAGGTCGAGCTCGTTGAGCGAGCCGACCGCCTCGATCCAAACCGCTTCGGGAATCGCGCCCATGATGTTCTGGCGCGCTTTGCCCTTGACTCTGCGGACGTTGACGTGCTTGACGAGCTTGGAATACTGCGTCATGTTATCGCGCAGCACTTCCAGCATGACGTCGGGGATCGTCAGCGCGGTGTTGGTCACGGCACGCGTCTGGCAGCTCGTGCGGATTTGCGCGAGGAAGGTTTTGATCTCATCCCGCGCAAAAAACGCCGCACGCTCCTCGTGCGACATGCCGTAGAATCGGGTTCTGTTGGTCATTCCGATTTCCTTTCTGCTCCGATTATCCGGGAGCGCGGGTTTGTTTTGTGCGGGCGGCGCGCTGCGTTCGTCCAGCTGCTGCACCTCGGTTTCAAGGTTATTCACGATGCCGTCGAGCCGCGCCTGCTCCGTTTCATGCGCTTCGATCTCCTGACCCAGCGCCGCCTGATCGGCGTCAATCGCGTTGGCTTCCTGCTCGATCGTGTTGCGCTCTTCCAGCGTGGATTCGCTGGTGAGCTCGCCCAAAGCGATCTCGGCCTCCTGTTCGCGGGTCTGTAAAGCCGTCTGCCGCTCGTCCAGCGCGGTTCGCTTCGAGCGGTGGTTGTCCGCCTCGGCGGTCGCCGCCTCTAGTCTTTTTCGCAGCATGAGCTGTTTGAGTGCCATTGATGCATCCTCTCTTTCATCTTCTTTTGCCAGAACTCGAACGACTGCGCCATCCGCAGCGACCGCGCGACCGCTTCTGTCTTTTCGTAAGCGGGGAACGTGACGATGGAGCCTTCGTAGAGCTTGACCTCCATGATCGTCCAGTGCTGCGTGCCGTCCGGATTGATCCGGTAGTCCTCTCGCACAATATCAAACCCGACGGAGCATTGCGACACGTCGCCGCGCTGCACCCGTGCGTAGAGGTTCATTGCGTCCTGATCGTGCTCGTTGATCTTCACCGTGCCTTTCAGGCCGTAGTTGTCGATCGAAAGCGCAAGCGTTCCGGCTCTGGTTCGACCCAGCACTTTGGATGGATCATGATTCGTGAGACACCGCACATCGGCGCTCAACGCGCTGTCGAACGCGTGAGAATCGAAGCTTTCGGTCGCGCCCGGCCACATCTCGTAGATATCGCCGAACACGGCAAAGTAGGTTTCGATTGTGCGCTTGCCGTCCGCCTCTTCCGCGCGCAGCTGCGTCGGTTGCACGCTGCGAAACTGGCGCTCCTGTTCTCGAACATTAGCCACCGGCATCTTCTCCCTTCTGAATCAGTTGATTCAATTTCTTTTGATCTCCGATTTTGGAATACGGGATGTAGTTCTCCAGAATAGCTAATTCAGAAAGCCCATCCCTGGGGTCGTATCCCAGCGCGTCGCGGGCTTCATTTCTGTCAATGATGGCTCGGTCCACCAGATTGCAGTTCACTTCGCCCAGTTCGGTGATGGAGTACGCGTAAAGCGAGCGCGGGTTGAACCGGAAATACCAGTTCGGCGAGATCAGCAATTTGCGCGTCAGCTCCTGTTCGATCGCGCGCGCTATCGGTAGCACGACGATGCGAATAAAAGCGTTGAACTCATCCTGATCGAATTTACCCACGCCCACTAAAAAAGGCGGCACGCCGATGATCGCCGCTGCCGTCCGTTTATCGAGGTTGATGCTGTCTATGATTGCGAGGTCGTTGAGGTTCAGCGGAGCCACTTTTTCGATGGCAAACGCTTCCGCAGGGATGAACCACGGCTGCCCGTGCTCGGAGCTGCTAAGATACTGCTCCGATAGTTTCCTGCGCCCTTCCGAGGAGGAAAACTCCTCGGTGAGTCCGTCCACCTTCACAATGATCGACGGCGCGGGGCTTTCCATGAGCGCTGCCGCCGTGTTCCGCGCGCGGGCGAGTTGCCGCGCGACACTCTTTAGAAGCACCGCATGTCCAAGCCCCCGCCACGGATGCTCCGGATCGGGATTGAGGATAAAGTGCAGCACCTCGTCGTGCTCGAACCGTTCCCCGAGGATCGTGAGATCGTATCCATACTCGCGATCTAGAATGGAATACTTGCTCCGCGCAACCGGCTCGATGTCGTCGAGTAGGTTCCCGCGATAGTGCGGAATCTGCACGCTGTTACCGCCGAGGATCATGTCCTTGACGATGGTCTCGATCCACGCCTTTCGTGTGATGAACTTGCAAGGCGTAATGTCCACCTTGCGCGAGAGCTCGTTCTTGATCCGTCTGTCGCCGTCCCGTGCGTTCTCCATGAGGTGAATCGTCATGGAACTGACGAGATCCGCGATGCGCTGGATCGCAGTCTGGATTTCTGGATTCTCCGACAACGGCGTGTAGCCGGTCAGGAGGCCGTATGTCTCCGGCGCGCACAACCAGGCGAGCCCGCTGACCGATCGCTGATCGGTTGGTGCGCGGGCGTTTCGCGCGTTTTTCTTTGCCATGTCTATTCTTCCTCCAGCCATTTCTGGGCTTTGCGACTGCGCTCCAGCGATTCCAGCATCCGCACGCAAGCGAACACGGACGCGTCGAATACGTCGATTCTCCGCTCCGGCTCGATCTTGTCGTACTGGATCATGTCGTCGGTCTTTTCGATGGCGTGCACGTTTTGCACGCAGTACTCGAACGGTGCCGCATGGCAGTAGTACAGCTGCCGATTCTTCGCCTTGACCTCGATGTGGCGAAATCCCTCCGACTTTTTGTAGAAGTACTGCGGCTGGTCGATGATCTTGAACCCAGCCGCGCGCATGCCGATGAAATACTCCCGGCAGAACTTGCGGTCGTGTCCGATCTCCGCAATTTGGAACCCTGCCGCACGCATCTGTTTAAACCAGTTCACGACCTCCGCGTGATTGACCGTGGGCGCGTTGCTCATGGTGAGCCAGCCGTCGTCCTTCCAGCCAAAGAGCGGGATGTTGTCCTCGTCCGCTTTGCGGTATGCCGCCGTGATCGGGAACCAACAGTGCGGGATGACGATATCCACGTCCTTGTACGTGCCGTAAAGAGCCGCGGTTGTCAGGTCGTGCAGGCGAGACAAGTCCGCGCCGCCATACCACTTGATCGGGAGCTTCGCGAGCTGCTCGATCGTCCAGCCGTACTCCGCGTCGCTTCTGCGGAACTCCTCCACGTCGAAGTACGCTTTCATGGCGGACGTGAAGATGTTCAGTCGCTTTGCCAGAAAGTCTTTGCGCTGCTGCGGATCGTTCTGTGCCTGAATCGCGTCGTCCATGATCTCGGTTGGACGGATGGACACACCATAGTTCGGGTTTGCCTTTTCATGCTCAATTGCGCTGGTGTAATCCACGTCGCCGCTCTCGTCCTCGTCTGCCTTGCAGATAAAGATGAACAGCTGCTCGTCCGGGCAACTGCGGTTTAGCACCCGTCGGCAGTATTGCAGCCGCTGATAACAGAACCCGGTCGGGTTATCGCCGCCGGTCGTGATGCCGATGCAGAGGCGGTTAGAATACGCCTTCCCTGATTCTTTGATAACGTTGTACTGCTTGGCGCTCTTGTATGCGTGCAGCTCGTCGCAGATTTGGATGTTGGCCACCAGCGAGTCCTGCTTGTCGGGGTTTGCGGCAAGCGCCTCAATGCGAAGCGAGCCGGAAGCTTTACCACCGTCAAAGAACGTGCGCGAAATCGAGTGCTCGGCGTTGTTATCCAGCACGCGAAATTTCCGCAGCTCACCCATTTGGTCGAGGTTGAACAGGATGTGGTCAAACGCCTGCCGCGCCTGCTTGAGCGCCGCGCCCACGATGTAGATGCGCGATCCGCTCTTGCGTTCGAGGAATGCCAGAGCCAGAGCCAGCGCCGCGGAAAACGGGGTTTTGCCGTTCTTGCGCGCAACAAAAAGGAACGCCTCCTTAAAGCGGCGCTCCTTCGTTCCTTTCAGCCGGAAGCCTAGCAGGTTGTAGACGATGAACTTTTCCCAAGGTTCGAGCAGCAGCGGTTTGCCCAGCAGCGGCTCGCCCTTGAGCGATTCGCCCTCTTTGTGGGACACGCACGACTCGATGAAACGAATCACGAACTCCGGGTCTTTGCAATCGAACTCGTAGGCGGGATTCTCCAGATCGCGGAAGAACCGCTCGCACTCCTGAATCTTCTCCCGGCAGGCGATCTTGCGGCCTTCTAGAATACTCCGGGCATATTCGACGACGACGTCATATCCGGTCGGCTTCATCTAGAAACTGATTGAGCCTGGATGCGCTTTCGCCGCTGCCGCCGGGCGGTAGCCTCGCCGACGGGTCTTGCTGATCGAGGTACTGCTTGCCCAGCCAGATCGCCATGCTGGGGTTGCGCTCGGCAAGTTTGAACTGAGAGCGCAACAGAGACGCTTTGCCGTATGCCCGAAAGTGTGTCTGGGTCTCTTCGAAGGTTTGCTTGTATTTCTCCTTCACAAGGCGGTCGAGCGTCTTTTCCGAAACATCCATAACGGCGCAAATATCCGCCTTGGAGCACTGGATTTTGCAGAGGGCTTCGAACTGCTCAAAGTCCCTGTTTGTCCATGTTTTTTGGGGTCTGGGCATGTTCTTTCACCCTCCTTCCTGCGGGGAGTTTTTCCCGATACCCCCTTTTCAACATCGCGCACACTTGGAAAAGGGGATGGCCCCAGGTCGCGATATCTTTTTCTATGATTGCGCTGACCGGGGGGCTAATGCCTTCCGCCCTTCTCCGGGTGCCGTTTGCTGTGGCACTTGTGGCAGAGCGCGATGCCGTTCTTGATGCTGTACGCGAGGTCTGGTCGCTCGCCGATGGGTTCGATGTGGTGCGCAACGTCTGCCGCAACCATCCTGCCGTACCGCTTGCAATCCTGACAAAGATACTTATCCCTGCGCATGATCGCTGCCGACCAATCACGGTGTTTCTGCGTGTTGTACCTTGCGTTCAGCGACATCCCCCATGCCTTCCTTTTCGATTGATAAAAATATATCCGCGTGTTAAGCTGTTTTCATCATTCCTAATGGTCTAATATGATATTTGTGAGGTAGCAACATATGTCAATGACTGTGTTTATCGGACAAAGATTCCTACTTTCGAACAGTCTTAAACGTGATGAAGAATACTACTTTTATGGAGCCAATCCAGTAACTGAAAATGTATGGCAGGTTAACTTCATGCACGGACATTCCAACATCAGTACGTGTCATTCAACTCTTTTTTGCCTAAATCTTGAAGTTGGCAATTCACTGCGCTTTGCAAATTCTACTGCATTCATGCAAGAAGATGGCTCCATCGGCCTACGAAACGATTATTACGAGAGTTCGAAAAGAAGCTGTAAAATAAAATCCATTAAGATCGTAGATATCGGGCAGGATTTTCTAACGGTGGAATATGAGCAGGACAAATAAACTCAAACGTCTCGTCAATCACTGATTAGCACAGCCGTCTCCCCTGTGAACTTCTCCCACCGGTCGATGATCACGTCGACGTACCGCGGATCGAACTCCATCATGTAGCACACGCGCCCGTTCTGCTCCGCCGCCATGATGCTCGTACCCGAACCCCCGAAGAGATCCAGCACCACGTCGCCGCCCTTGGTGTTGTTCTGCATCTGATAATCGAACAGCGGAATCGGCTTCATGGTCGGGTGCTCCTTGCTGCGCGTCGGTCGATCAAACTCCAGCACGGTCGTCTGCTTGCGATCGCTCGCCCAGAGGTGCCCCGCGCCTTCCTTCCAGCCGTAGAGGCACGGCTCGTGCTTCCACTGATAGTCCTGCCGACCCATGACCATGCTGTTCTTCACCCAGATCAGGCACTGGCGCACGGTCAGCCCCGCCTCCTGCACCGCCGCGCGGAAGACGTACCCGTTCGAGTCCGCGTGCCAGATATAGAACACCGCACCCGGCTTCATATGCTCCTGCGCGTTGGTGAACGCCTTGACGAGGAACTCAAGAAACGCGTCGTCCGACTGCGCGTCGTTCTCGATGGTCAGCTCCTGCTTCGTCTTGCCCTTGTAACCCACGTTATACGGCGGATCGGTCAAGAGCATATCCGCCTGCGCACCATCCATGAGGAGAGCTGTGTGCTCCGCGTTTGTGCTGTCGCCGCACATGAGCCAATGCCGCCCGAGGCGATACACCTGCCCCACTTGACTCTTTGGCGTTTCAGGCAGTTCCGGCTCGTAGCCATCGTCCACAGCCTCCTGCGCTGGTTCCGGCAACTCAAAGCCGGTGATGGTCACGTCAAAGCCGAGATCGTCCAGAAACTTCAGTTCTTCATTCAAGAGAGCGATGTCCCACGTCGCGTGTTCCGCGAGACGATTGTCCGCGAGCATGTACGCTCTGCGTTGCACCTCGGTCAGGTGTTCCACGAAGATGCACGGCACAGCGGTCATGCCCTCCGCGACCGCCGCAACGAGCCGCCCGTGTCCTGCAATGATCATCTTGTTCTTATCGATCAAAAGCGGATTGACGAAGCCGAACTCACGCAGCGAGCGCCGCAATTCCATGATCTGCTCGTCGCTGTGCTTTCGGGCGTTATGTTCGTCCGGCTTGATCTCAGCAACCGGAACAATCTCGAATTTATCGGTGATTTGCATATGATGCCTCCAAAAATGAAAATGGCGCCCGATGGCGTCGATGGGTAAAAGAAAAGAGACCCGCGCGGGTCTCTTCAAAGTTTCATGATGCTATTTTATCACCGTAGTGAGCGAAATAGTGCGCAATGTTTGTTACGCATCGACTTTGGTGATATCGCCCGCAGACATACTCAGCGGAGGTAATATAATCGGGGAAATTCCTGCTCCGCTCGTCAGACTCGCAACCGCCTCCACCAAATATGGATACAAGTTTTGACAAGCCATGACGTGTAATTCGTTTTTATCCGCTTCTCCAATCGGCTCATCACACAAATAGAATCCAACGATCTCAAAATCGATTTCGAGACTCGGTTCGCCATTCTGTTCCGTCATATGAACAGAGATTGAGCAGATTAATCGTCTGTTTTCAAAGTCAAAATCAACGCGCGTTTCCTGCTTGGATTCAAGCGAGATGCCCGTATTTGGTTTATTCAAGTATGTCTTATTCTTGAAATAAACCTTTGAAATCGCTCTATTCACCAAGGTAATATTCATAGCTTATCTCCCTATCGTACGAATTATGTCAAACAGGTAATCGGTTGTTGAATTCTGGTGGTTCTTTCCTCTCGCGTGCTATGCGTAAAGACAACAGGTGTTACGACCCGATCGCTGGATGTCTTTGTCGTAACAATAGTCTCCCGAACGATCGCGGTCGAAAAGCTACACTCATGCTTGATGACGTTGTATTTTTCAAAAATTCTCGGGTCTTCAACCAGTAACCCGATCATTCTCCTTGTTGGTCCTTCGGGTTTATTTCGTCCGCATTCCCATGCCTCAACCGCCTTTGGCGTAACCCCAAGTATCAAAGCAAACGCAACCTGCGTGTAGCCCGAAGAGATTCGAATCCGTCGAATTTCCTCGCCCGATAGTTCAGGAATTTCTTTGATCTCCCATTTGCTGCTTTTTGCTTTCTTTTCGCCTTTGCTGTATTCTATTGCTTCATTCAATCCAGCAATGATGCTATCATAAGCACTCATTTTTTTATCCTTCTTTAGCTAAATATAGTGGCTTTTCAATATAGTAACCAGTTTCTTAATCGCGTTTTTCTCTTCTTTGCTCAGATTGTCTTTCTCGCTCTTACCAAAACAGGTTATGAAAATAATCTTTTCTGAAACCGCAACATCGACATAGCATACTCGCGCACTGCCGCTCTTTCCACGTCCTTCGTATGCAAACCTTACTTTTCTAAGTCCGCCAGTGCCTTCGATGACATCACCTAGATGAGGGTCGTCAATCAACATTTTCTCGAGGAGTAGCGCATCGGAAGCAGTAAACCCAAGCGTTTGCCACTGTTTCTCAAAAGTCTCTGTGTAAATAAACTCACGAGTCATAGAGCCTCCTTTGCAAATAGATAATACCCTATCTGATAGGGTTAGTCAACATCTGCAATGCTATGAATCGCTTTTAAGTGGTTTATTTGACAGTTTCTAGCCGAATAGTGAGTATGGTGAGCGATTTCGTTCCAAGTCAGGCAAGTTACATATCGTAACCTCAGCACCTTCTCCTGATTCTCCGGCAGCTTCGCCAACTCCGCATCCACAACGACCAGTTGCTTCTCCAGCGCGATCATCTCGCCGGTGAGTTGCCGCTCCAGTCCGTCCAGCTCCGCGACATACTCCGCGAGGCGATCCCGCGTCGGGTCGCTACACCCGCACTCGCCGAGCTGCTGTTGCATGTATTCCGCGCGTGAGCGGAGCCGCTCGATGCGCTCTTGCAGCGCTTCGACGCGTAGCTTCTGGCGGCGCACATTTTTCAGATCATCTATCGTCATTTGTTTTCTCCTCCCTGTTGACAGGCAACCCCTGTCGCGATATGATGCTTTTGAACCTGTAATTGACACTCAAGGGCAATTGGAGCCCAGAGAGCAAGCGTCAATTGCGGGTTTTCTTTGTCTAGATTTCACAAATCTCCGCGCGATCGGTATTCGTTTCCTGCTTCAGTAACATCGCCTGCCGTTTGCCCTCTAGCAAAGCAAGGACATCTTTCGGGATCTTCGCGCGTTGGCGTTCTGCCTCCAGTGCCGCGCGATACGAACGCATGAAGTTCGACTGGATCACCGGCATGCTCTCGATATCCGTCATCGCCCATTGGCACAGTTGCGACGCGCTGCCGACCGCGCGTTGGATCACCGGCGGCAGGGAGAGAAAATCCGCTCGCGTGGCGTAGCAGCTCATCTTGCCACGGACGATGTTCCACGCCTCGATTTCGGTGAGCGCATCCGGTTGCGTCAGTTTCGCAATCGCCGCCTTGATCGCTCCAATGTGCGGAGGATAGCCTTTTTCGTCCGATGCGATGAACGTCTTCACAGCGGCGCTGACCAGCTCAAACGCGTCGTCTTTGAACATCGTTGCCCAAAGAAAGACGGTGTCCCCATGATCTTTTTCGCTCATGCCCTTATAAAAACCCGGATAACCTATCCGTAGAATCGCCAATATCTTCGTGGACTCCGTCTTGTCCATTTCGCCTCGCCTCCTCCATCAGCATTCGCTTGAACGGGTTCGATGTGCCTTGGTCGGGTGGCTTTGCCGGTTCGCGCCCTTCCCAAGTTCGCACCGCCGCCTGCCAGTCCTTCATCGGCTGATTGCCGACGCGCCACCCTTTCGCCTCGTAGAAGTCAAAGAATCGCTGCGGATCGATTGCGTTTCGTCGTTCCCGACAGTAGTCGCGGATATCCTCCACCGTAGGTTTGGCAAAGCGGCGCGGCTTGTCCGCGCTGAATGCTTTCGCATTCACCTTCACATTCTCTTTCTCTTTCGCTTTATCATTATCTTTAGCTTTAGCTTTCTCTTTCTCTTTAGGTTCGGTCATGGTTGTGGTTTGGTTTTCGCATGGTTTTGCGATGGTTTCGCTTTGGTTTGCGTTTGGTTCTTCGTAGGTTTCATGCTGATCATCTCTAGGTTCATCATCCGCCGATTTCGAGGGTCTCCCACCACGCGCACCGGCATCTCGCCTACGATTGTTTGCATCAATCTGAGGACGCATCAACGTAAAGAATCCGCGCGCGATGCCATCATCGGCAAAATCAGGCTCTATATCATAGAGCGCATAATCAGCAATCGCGATATAAAGGTGCAACTGCGTTTCTGCTGGAAGCCCCTTCATCGCACTTCTGAATGACTCGTAAAAAATAAATCCATCGCGCACATTAGCGTCCTCGTTTCTTGTGTTTGAATTTGTACTACGGTATGTAATGTTCGTTTGCTATTAACATTTTGTTTCTTCTCTTTTTTCTGTTGAAATCAACTTCACATCGCACATCGAATAGCAGATAACTGATATTTGCTTTGGAGCTATTGCTTCTCTTTGATGATTCCGATATGATACATACAGCGATCGATGAGTCCACCGAGAAGCACGCGCATTCATGCGCCAGCGTCGGCCAACCAAGGTCGCTATTTTTGCGCTCTCACTTAGGTTCAAGATTTACCTTCCGAGAACATAACTCGTTAATTCTGAGAAAGATTCCCGAATTAGAGTTCTCTTGATTCCAGATGCAGTTTTCGAGCCATCGTATCAATCTCGCCTAGAGTGAAGCGCGTCGGGCATGCAAGTCTAGCGTAAAATGTCCGTTTGGCCAGATTGACGACAGTAGTCATTTCAGCAAGCTTTATTCCACGAATGCTCATGCGTTTCCACGCCCATCGACAAATGAATGCTTGCGGTAGAGAGGCAACCTCACGCCGCTCGCGGAGCGCCTCGCGTCCACTCTCCATTTGAACTCGCTCAAATTTGAGCAGGTTGAAATAGTTGCTATCGCCACAGTGATCTTAACGCATGAATGGGTTCCGTGATTATCGGAATTCGGCTTTTCGCGAATTATAAAAACGTATACGACACTTTTTCGCTAGATGCGCCATTTCTTTTTGGACGCGCTGTCCTTTGGCGCGTTCTGATTCGCCCAATCCGCCGCAGAACGGACGACCACGCGACCGTCCGGGGTCACGCAGATCCCGCCGTCGCTGATCAGTTTGTTGAGGTAGGTGACGCTCACGCCGAGCATCTTCGCGGCGGACTTCTTCGGCAGCGTCTCGCCCCATGTGCGCACCCAGGATTCGCCAATAGAGCTGCTGCCCTGCGCCGCGTGTAATTTCGTCGTGATCTGCCCCACCGCGCGGGACACGGTGCTCAAGCCCTCGATTGCGCTGGACAGCTGCTCCTTCAGCTCTTCAAAATCAACTCTTGCGGTCTCCATGATTGTCTCCTCTTCGTTGAAGTAAAACGCAAGCTTGCGTTGGCCTGCGTTCTTCGGCCTAGCTCAAAAACAGATCGTCTTTTGACAGATCGGGAAAGAACTGCGATTGAATTAAGCAGGCTTCCTTCCATGTAAACGGAGAACGCCCTTCGATCTTGTTATAGAGCGCTCTGGTGCTGACTCCAATCGCGTCGGCGACGACTCGCATTCGTATTCCGCGTTCAAACAACGCTGTTCTCAGCCTCTTGTGTTCCATTCGATGACCTCCGTTGTTCCATTGTCGGTACTTCGTTATGATTAATATAGTGCCATTGTTTGAACTTGTCAATCCGTTTTGTTTTCTATAAGTTCCTTTGTTGGAACATTTCTTCTTGACATCACAAAAAAATGATGCTAGCATCGTCTTGAGGTGATGGATGTGGCACTCGACAAAATAAATGAATTTAGAAAATTAAAACATTTAACAATTGAAGAATTATCAGAGAAATCCAATGTTCCGATTAGCACGGTAAAAAAGATTTGCGCCGGTATCACGACGAACCCGAATTTAGACACTGTTATTGCTTTGGCCCGCGCGCTGGAATGCACGCTCGACGACCTCGCTGCGACCGAACCCGCGAAGATCACCGCCGCCGCCGCGCATTTTGACATCGATAAGCTCACGCCCGAAGGGATCGAGCGATATCAAGAATTTATGGAATTTTTAGCTGACAAATATTCGAAAAAATGATTTTTATGCTGAGCACGAGAGTAAATCAATTGCAGAACATATTTTTGATAGACTTGGACACGAAAGAATGAATCGATTTGAAGAGTTAGAAAACGAGGCCGCTAGCCTCGACATCGAGGTGATCGACACCGATATCCCAATCACGGGAATGAACGCGGCCTATTTGAATCTGTCTGGAGTCGCGCGAATCTTTCTTCGGAGCGGCGGCACCATGCGTGAGCGAGCCTGCTGGATTGCAGAAGAACTTGGGCATCATCACACAGGTCAAAAGCAGGTGTTGAGCTATCGCAGTGTCGACGATTGGCGCGCGGAGGCACGCGCGCGAAGATGGGCACACATGCGCTTGCTGACGCCGGATGCGATTACTACCGCGGCACAGAACACGGACGATATTTACGAGATCGCTGAAGCATTGAATGTGAGCGAAGAGTTTTTGAGAGAATCGATCGATGACTTCCAGTCAAAAGGGATCTGGTCGCCATCCTTCGTTTCGGTAGGGGAAATCGACATATAGAAAAGCCGCCTCGGTGCTACGAACACCAAAGCGGCGGGTGCAGACAAAAAACCTGAGGAGGCTTCTTTTTCTGCGCCCTCAATATACCATAACTCAGGAGGGCAACACAATGGCAACCCAAAAGAAGCGACTGCGCGCGCAGGTGACGGTGGGTCACGACGCGGACGGAACACCGATTTACAAGTGGGCAAACGGGCGCACGAAGAAGGAACTGGAAGCCAACAAAGAAGAACTGCGTAAGGCACACATCAACGGCGCGGTCGCGATACGCCGCGATATCTTCTTCGGCGAGTATGTGACCGAATGGTACCGCGCCTACAAGGAGCCGTACCTCAGCCCAAGCTCCAAGGCGAACTACCGCAGCACGCTCAACCACTACCTCTTCCCTGTCTTCGGGGATAAGCAGATGCGCGCGATCACGGCTCTCCAGCTGCAATCGTATCTTAACAGCCTCGCCGGAACCGGCAAGACGACGCTGTGCTATATCATGATCATACTCACGAACTGCTTCACGCTCGCCACCGCGCAGGGGGTCATCGATCGCAACGCCGCGGAGGGGTTAAAGCCGCCCAAAGCGGAGCGCACGAGCCGCCGCGCGCTGACGGCGCAGGAGACAGCCGCCGTGCTTAAGGTAATCGACAACCATCCGGATGGACTCCTGCTCGCGATACTCTACTACGCGGGCTTGCGTCGCGGCGAGGCGCTGGGACTTCGCTGGTCGGACATCGACTTTGCCGCGCGCAGCCTGCGCGTCGAGAGGGATATCGACTTCGTCACCGGCGACGTCGGCACGGTCAAGACGGACACTTCCGTACGCACAGTGCCCGTGCCGGACGAGCTGATGCTTCTACTCCAGAAACATCGTCAAATCGGCAACGGCTACATCATCCGCGCGCAACGAACAGGAGAATTCTGGTCGCAATCAACCTTTGTGCGGAGATGGCGACAGCTGCAAGCGGCGCTCCTCAACGCCGCGCGCGGCATCGAGAACAACGGCTCCGGCTCGATCCTCACCGCGCACTACTTTCGGCACAACTACGCCTCCATCCTCTACCGCTCCGGCGTGGACGTCCTCACCGCGCAGCGCTATCTCGGCCACACCGACCCGACGACCACGATGCGCATCTACACGCACCTCGCGGAGGAAACGGAACTCAAGGACGCGGAGAAGGTCAGGAGGGCGTTTCGGTAAATAACAACAAAGATCTTAGCCGGATTCGCCCTTAAACATTTTATGAGAACTGCGATGGCCTCCAGAGAAACATTCTTTTCACTTAAGATACTTTGTTTCTCAATGCAAACTCATAAGTTGTAATCCAGAACGGGCGCGAGTGACATCCGACCGTTTTCTCGTTTTCGTGTAGGTTTCGCCCTCATTCGCGATCTGATTCGCAGAAGAGCAGCATCCGAAAACCTCCCAAGCTAAATGCCGACTACACACGTGCATGACCCGCAACAAAAAAATGTCTCGTTTTTTTTGTAATTATTCTTGAAAATATAGCCTGTTTGTAGCAAACTATTAATATTTGTTAATGCATTATTCAAATCATGGTTTAATCATGATAATCTATCATTTCAGTTGCGTTAAGTGGAACGCATTCAATGTAACTTTTTTTAGGTTAATGTTGAAATTGCAAGCGGGATAGTGCCGAGGATAATTTGCTGAATTTCGATAGTAAGCCTCGATGATCAAGTAGTTGAAAAGTGTTTTCTTCACTTATTTTATCCAATCACAGCATTCGGCCTTTTTGTGTTGTTATTCACGGCAAAGCAGAAAAAGATATAATGGGCGTATCAAGTATCTGCCAAATTCAAGATGAAATGTACCCTCTTCTGGAACTCTATAATGTTGTGGTTCACAACACAGCATTTGACTTGACTTCGATGAATGAAGCTACAATTTGATATTACCTTGAGTTTTCAGTAAGCGGTAAGGATGTACCTTCTGCATAGTGAGACCCTTCTATATTGCGAGTTTTCTAGCTACTCTCCACCCTAGTTACAACATAGCTTAGGTGTCAATCCAAATATCACCATGACTCGGAATCTGAAACTATCGCTTGCACCGTGCTAACTTTGATTTTATTGTAGAATGGTTAATGCCGACAGTATCCAAGAATAACCAAAATCGGTTCGAACCGGCTCATACCAATGAACTTAATATACCGGATGGGCAAAGCACTAAGTCCGGATGATACAAAAGGAAATTGAGCAAATAAGGAGTTTTGTTATGCCAGCAGATGCCATTATAAAACAAAATCCGAAACAGAGAAATTCTTCTTTGGAATTATTACGAATAATATCAATGCTAATGATAGTTGGATGTCATTTCGCTACCCATGGTGGTTTTTCTTTTGATGCGAAAATGTTATCAATACCGAGATTCTGGTGGTATGCTATTGAAATGGGTGGAAACTTCGGGGTTGATGTGTTTGTCCTTATTTCAGGATACTTTTTAGTAAAAGGTGACGACAAGATATTTGATCTAGCCAGAGTATTACGATTCTGGGGGCAGGTGATATTCTATTCGATTTTGATTTATGTGGTATTCGGAGCTTTAGGCATAAGTGACTTTAATTTTAAATCATTAGTAAAAACAATTTTTCCAATAACATTTTCATCTTGGTGGTTTGCGAGCACATATTTTGTTTTATATATTATTCATCCGTTCATAAACATTTTGATTAATAAATTAGATAAACAAAAATTCCAAAAGCTTCTGATTATGTTGTTAGTTTTGTGGTGTATTATTCCTACATTCACATCATCATCATACCAAAGTAATAGCCTTTTATGGTTTGTTTCGTTATATTGTGTTGCTGGATACGTTAGAATATTTGGGCTGAATAATGTGTTTACGTCCAAACGCTATTTAGTTTTCTGGATTATACTTTCTTCCTTAAGATATTTATCGAGTGTGGTTCTAATTTTGATAGGCACGAAAATATCGTTTGTTTCTAACTATGCTTTGTTTTTCTATGGTACTCAATCCATACTAACATTTCTGAGTGCTTTAGCCTTATTTATGTATTTTGTCAAGAAAGATATTGGATACCACAAATGGATTAACTTTGTAGCTACAGCTACATTTGGAGTCTACTTAATACACGATAACAGTATTGTTAGACCTTTCTTATGGCTAACTATATTTAAGAATGCCCAGTATCAAGATTCACTGGTTCTAATTCCATATTCAGTAGCTGTTGTATGCGTAGTTTATGTTTGCTGTACGCTAATAGACTTAGGACGTAAACAATTTATCGAAAAGCCTTATATGAGCTTAGTTAACAAATATGCCGATTGTTTACAAAAACCGTTTGAGTCAATAATTGTTTTCTTTAAAAATATTGTATTTGGTAAACAGTAGATCAGTGTCGATATGAGAAGTATGTCAAGTAAAGAAATTCATAGCATGATTGAGGAGGGGCAGAAATCTGGTCTGATACGCGATGTTTACATTTGAGATTGACGGCTACAAAATTCGAAAGCTTATGGGCGGGTGATCTGCCCCCAATTTACGGATTAACTACCTGTAAGGTGTTAACAGACGTTACTAAACACCCTCAGATAGATCATATTCGACCCGCTAATAGCGATGTCGAAAGGAAAAAAGCAATCAAAGCATTGTGTCTAGCAAGATGTACTCCGTGGAATTTACGATTGAACTCCAGCAAGTATCGGGCAAGAAATTGGCAAGAAACGTTTTATTTCTCTGCGTTATTGTATGATACCAAAAAACAAAAAAAGCCCCGTTTCTGGGCTTTTTCTTGGCTGCGGAACTAGGACTCGAACCTAGACAATACGAGTCAGAGTCGTAGGTGCTACCATTACACAATTCCGCAATGTGGTTTGTTGAGTATCCCGAAGTGCCGTTCGCTTTCTTT
>JAEWYO010000052.1 GCA_023395595.1 Bacillota bacterium | reverse complement strand
AAGGGGTAAACAACAAGATCAAAGTGCTCAAACGCATCGCTTTCGGCTATCGCAGTTTCCGAAATTTTCGTATTCGAATTCTTTGCACCACCAATGTTTAAGGGAGCTGTTCGCTTTCGCTCCCAACCCCCTTAGTTTCTCTTAGTCTGCTGCTCTACCCCAACTATTGACGGTGAGCCACAAAAAGCCTCCGGCGCTTTAGCCGGAGGCTTTGTACTGTTTCTGGTATCTTAGAGGTTAAATGCCTTCGAAATCAGGTCTACGATCTCTGCGCCGATGCGCGCCTGTGCTTCCTCTGTGGAAGCGCCAATGTGCGGGGTGCTGCTCACGCGCGGGTGCTTGTAGAGCGCCTCGTTCTTGCTCGGTTCTTCGGCAAATACGTCGAGACCTGCGCCGTAGACTTTGCCGCTCTCGAGTGCTTCCAGCAGAGCTGCTTCGTCCACGTTGGTGCCGCGGGAGGTGTTGATGATGATCACGCGATCTTTCATCATTGCGAGTGCTTCGCGGCTCACCAGCGGCTGGCCGGGCAGCGAAGGAACGTGCAGCGAGATGATGTCTGCGGTTTTGAGCAGTTCGTCCATCTCAACATAGCGCATCGTTTCGCATTCCAGTTCCGGCACCTTGTAGATGTCGTACGCCAGTACCTTCATACCCAGCGCCTGGCAGCGGCGGCCGAGCGCCTGACCGATGCGACCGTAGCCTACGATACCAACGGTCTTGCCGGAAAGCTCAATGCCTTCATAGGCTTTCTTTTCCCATTTGCCTTCGCGCATGGTATGACCCGCAGCGGAGAGAAAGCGCGCGCAGGAGAACATATGTCCCAGCGCAAGCTCTGCAACCGCGTCCGAGCTCGCTCTTGGCGTGTTGCAAACGGAGATGCCGCGGCCTTCCGCGCAGACCTTGTCGATGTTGTCGATGCCCACGCCCGCGCGAATGACGAGCTTGAGTTTGCCGGTCATGCAGGCCGCGTTGATCTGCGGTTCGCGCACTTTGGTTGCGCTGCGCACGACGAGCACATCATAGTCCTTCACCGCTTCGCAAAGCGCATCGGGATCATAAAACTTCACATCAACCTGGCAACCTTTTGATTCGAGCGCCGCAATTGCGCTCTTTTCCATACCGTCGCTAGCAAGAATTTTAATCATAGTGTTTCTCCTCTATGCGTTCTACTTACTGATTCTCTGCTTCAAACTTCTTGAGGAAGTCCACCAGCGCGACCACACCCTCTTTGGGCATAGCGTTGTAGGTGGAGGCGCGCAGGCCGCCGACGCTCTTGTGCCCCTTGAGGTTGTCATAACCGGCAGCCTTCGTCGCCGCGACAACCTTGGCATCCAGTGCTTCGTCACCCGTCACAAACGGGATGTTCATCAGCGAGCGATAGCGTTTTTCTACTGTGCCGCGGAACATCTTGCTGGAATCGAGGAAATCGTAGAGCACCTTGGCTTTGTCCTCGTTGATGGCTTGCATGGCGGAAAGTCCGCCGATCTTCTTGAGATACTTGAACACCTTGCCACAAACATAGATTGCCCAGCAGTTCGGCGTATTATACATAGAGCCGTTCTCTGCATGGATGTCATAGCGCATATAGGTCGGCAGCGATTCCGGCAGATCCGTACGGATCAAATCCTCGCGAATGATGACCACAACCATACCGGCAGGGCCAACGTTCTTCTGCACACCGGCATAGATCACGCCGTAGTCGGACACGTTGCAGGGCTTGCTCAGGAACATTGAAGACTGGTCGGAAACCAGAATTTTGCCCTTAGTGTTCGGGAGTTCGGCATACGTGGTGCCGTGGATGGTCTCGTTTTCACAGATGTAGACATAGTCTGCATCCGGATCGATTGGCAGATCGGTTACATCGGGAACATAGCTGAAGTTCTTGTCCTTGCTGGTTGCGATGACGTTGACCTTGCCGTATTTTTTCGCTTCTTCGGCGGCTTTTTTCGACCACGCACCGGTGACGATATAGTCAGCAACGCCGTTCTTCATCAAGTTCGCCGGAATCATTGCAAATTGCAGCGTCGCGCCACCCTGAATGAAGAGCACCTTGTAATTGTTCGGAATGTTCATGAGCTCGCGCAGGTCTGCTTCCGCTTCATCGATGATGGTCTGGTAGACCTTCGAACGGTGGGACATCTCCATGACGCACATGCCGCTGCCCTTGTAGTTCAGCATTTCGGCCGCGACTTCTTCGAGCACTTCAACAGGCATGGTTGCGGGTCCCGCAGAAAAATTGTAGATACGGTCGTATTTCATACTACACACTCCTAATGAATTTTTTTCTTGATATGCGAGAAATGATTGTTCGACTACATTATATCCTTCTAGGAACCGCAATTCAACAATGAATTCTCTAAAAATTTGAGGAAACAAAATATATTTTTATATATATGTTTTTGTTGTAGACAAATCAATGCGGAACTGTGTGTTTCGCATTAGAATTCTTCACATACGCAGCACCAGACAAAAGAAAACCCGCGCGATTTCTCCGGCGCGGGTTTTGAATACGAATAATAGTTTAGCGTTCTTCGCGGAAATAGGCAATGCCGAGGCTGTGCGGCGGCTGATCCTCGCGTTTTTTGCGGAGGGCAACCATGATCAGCACAAACAACGTTGCAAGATACGGGAGCATCTTGAATATCTCCTGAGAGCTGCGTGTAAGCCCCGGAATGTAGAAGAACAGCCAGAACAACGCACCAAAGAGATAACTGCCCCAGATGCTTCTGCGCGGCTTCCAAGTTGCGAAGATAACCAGCGCAACCGCGAGCCAGCCGAGCTTTTCGATGCTGCCGTCTGTAGACCATGTGCCTTTGATATAGTCCATCGTATAATACAATCCGCCAAGTCCGGAGATGCCGGCGCCGATGCAGGTTGCAAGATACTTATACCGAGTAACATTGATACCTGCTGCGTCTGCTGTCGCCGGATTCTCGCCGACCGCGCGAAGGTTTAAGCCAACGCTGGTCTTGTTGATGAACCAACTTACCAGAAACGCGAGAATGATCGCAAGATACGCCATAAAGCCATAGGAGAAAAATATCTTACCAACCACACCGAGGTTTGCCAGCTCCGGAATCGTTGTGCGGTATGCGCCGCTCGTCATTGCGACGGAGATCTGGCCGACACCGCCGGCCATCTTGTTCAGCGTGCCGCCAAAGAGGTTTGCAAGGCCACCGCCGAAGATCGTCAGCGTAAGACCCGTCACGTTCTGGTTTGCGCGCAGCGTGATGGTCAGAACCGAGTAGATCAGTCCGCCAAGCATTGCGGCGATAAATGCCGCAAACAGCGTGATCAACAGTGAGACAAACGGAATCGGGTTTGCAACGTTGCCTTCATAAAGAAACGCTGCAATGAGGCCCGCGATGCCGCCGAGATACATGATGCCCGGAACGCCGAGGTTGAGGTTGCCGGATTTCTCCGCGAGAATTTCGCCAACCGCACCAAATAGGATGACCGTTCCAAAGACAACGGCAGCCTGGATCAAGGAGATGATTTGCGTCATTTGCCTGCCTCCTTCTTTCCGCCACGGAAACGAACTTTGTAGTTGATGAAGAATTCGCTGCCGAGGATGAAGAAGAGTATGATGCCCGTAATCATTTCGGATACGAAGTCATTCAGGTCAAACTGGGATGCGATCTCGATTGCCCCCTTCTCAAGGAAGACCAGCAGAGACGAGATAGCGATCATGATGAACGTGTTGAACTGCGCCAGCCATGCCACGATGATCGCGGTGAATCCCTGTCCGCCCGCCGTGCTCGTCGAAATCGTGTGGCTTGCGCCGGCAACCGCGATAAAGCCTGCGATGCCGCAGATTGCACCGGAGATCGCCATGGTGCGGATCACGACGCTCTTCACGTTGATTGCAGCATAGCGCGCGGTGTTTTCGCTTTCGCCAACAACCGCAATTTCGTAGCCCTGTTTGCTATAGCGCAGATAGAGATACATCAGCACCGCAATGACGAGCACAATGATCACGTTGAGCGCATACATCTGCCCGAATACAGGCGGGAACCAACCCGCTTTGGTCGAAGTGTTGATGATGCCAACGGTGTTGGAGCCAAATGGATTTTCCCATTTTGCAACAAAATAGCTTGTCAGCTGAATGGCGATGTAGTTCATCATCAGCGTAAAGAGCGTTTCATTCGCATTCCAGCGCGCTTTAAAGATTGCCGGAATCGTGCCCCAGATGCCGCCAGCGATCATGCTCAGAACAAACATGAGCAGCAGCAGCGGAATCGTTGCCATCGACTTGCCCAGATAGATCATGCATGCCGCGGCGACGACACCACCCGCCAGCACCTGGCCTTCTGCGCCGATATTCCAGAAACGCATCTTAAACGCGGGCGCAAGGCCAACCGCAATGCACAACAGCATCATGATATCGCGAATCGTAACCCAAACGCGCTTGTTGGTGCCGAATGCGCCCTTAAACATGGCGGCATACACCTTAAGCGGATTGAGTTTCGTGAGCGCATAGATGATCACAGCGCAAACGACGAGCGCAAGCGTGAGCCCGATCAGGCGAATCCCAAGCGACTTCCAGAGAGGGACGCCGTCCCGTTTCGACATGCGAACGAACGGCTCGTGATGGACGATTGCTTTTTTCTTACTCACGGTTCGTTTCCCCTTCCTTCAGGTACGTCATCAGGTATCCGACCTCATCCTTGGTGGTTGTGCGTGCATCTACGATGTCGTTGACACGTCCCGAACAAAGAACCATGATTCGATCGCACAGCTCGAGCAGCACGTCCAGGTCTTCGCCAACGAAGATAACGGCGGCTCCGCGTTCTTTTTGTTCACTCAGAAGATGATAGATGTTATACGAAGTGTTGATGTCGAGGCCGCGAACCGCGTAGGCAGACATGAGAAGCTGCGGTTGCATGGCGATTTCACGTCCAACGAGAACTTTTTGAACGTTTCCGCCGGAGAGTCTGCGGACGGGAGTGTTAATGCTTGGGGTTACGACCTCAAGGTCGTGTACAACGGTTTCGGCGAGCTTTTTCGGCGCTTTTCGGTTTGCAATCGGGCCT
Source organism: Bacillota bacterium (assembly GCA_023395595.1). Lineage (GTDB taxonomy): Bacteria > Bacillota > Clostridia > Christensenellales > CAG-138 > UBA7703. The sequence continues at coordinate 75,847 of JAEWYO010000052.1, read as the reverse complement.
TTGCCGTCTCGATAGCTTCGAAGCATCATGTTGTCTGTCAGGTTCATGCTGCCGACAAGCCCCATGCCGAGGCGATCTTCCGGAACAAACGCGAGTGCGACGCCGAGGTTTTTGATATCGAGTGGATGCATACCGGAAATCAGCTTCTTTTCACCCTTCTCGGAGATGAACTCGATCGTGCTGCAATCGCGGCAGTTTTGCAGGCCGGCGATGGCTTCGAGCAGTTCTTTCTGACCGCTGCCGGAGATACCCGCTACGCCGAGAATCTCTCCGCTGTAGGCGGTGAAGTTCACATCGCATAGCCGCGCAACGCCGTCTTTGTCACAGACGTTGAGGTTTTTCACGATCAAACGTGGCTTGGGATTGACGGGTTCCGAGCGCCCGATGTCCAAAGATACCGCGCGGCCAACCATCATCTCGGTCAGCTTCATCGCGTTGGTTTCCGCAGTTGGTACATCGCCGATGTACTGTCCTTTGCGTAAGACAGCGACGCGGTCGGAGATCTCCATAACCTCGTGCAGTTTATGGGTGATGATGATGATCGATTTTCCATCCGCTTTCATGTTGCGCATCACGCAGAAGAGCTTCTGCGTTTCCTGCGGCGTGAGAACGGCGGTCGGTTCATCGAGAATCAGAATGTCCGCGCCGCGGTAAAGCACCTTGACGATTTCAAGCGTCTGCTTTTCCGAGACGGACATGTCGTAAACTTTCTTGTTGGGGTCAACGACAAAGCCATAACGATCACAAATATGCTTGACCGATTCGCGAACGCGCTTGAGATCGACGACGGCCGTTTCGTTCAGACCCAGTATGATGTTTTCTGCTGCTGTTAAAACGTCTACCAGCTTGAAGTGTTGGTGAATCATGCCGATGTGCAGGTCGAATGCGTCCTTCGGAGAAGCGATGGTGACGGGTTTTCCGTTGATGGTAATCTCGCCGCTGTCAGGGAAGTAAATACCTGCCAGCATATTCATGAGCGTGGTTTTTCCGCTGCCGTTTTCACCGAGCAGAGAGAGAATTTCCCCTCGCTGGATGTCAAGGCAAACTTTGTTGTTCGCTACCACCTCACCGAAGGTCTTGGTGATGTTGACCATTCGGATCGCTATTGAACTATCCACATGCTTGACCCCTTCTATATTTGATTAAGACTTGCTGAAAATATTTTAGCACACAGGTGAACACAATGTAAACAAAAACGTACGATAACTTGCGAAATAAAAAATCTTAGTTGCGCGATACGCAAAAGAAGAGCGGCAGCGCCGCTCTTCTTCGAGTCACACAGATTTTGGGTATAACAAAGGGGAAACGGAGAACCGTCTCCCCTTTGCTTTCGTTTGCCTTATGGCAACGTTTTTAGCTCAACTCGGTGATGCCGTCGATGCGCAGGCCGAAGTACGGTGCGCTGCGGAGCTTGGACTCGAAGAAGATGCCGTTTTCGATGGCTTCGCCGGTGTCGCCAACCCAATCGCCGTCGGTGTCGATGGCGAGGTAAGTGGTGACAGGCGCGCCGCCCACGGTGAACTTCGCGGTGTCAAAGATGTTCAGCGTGCCGTCTTTGATGGCAGCTTCCACTTCGGCAACCTTCTCTGCGGTGCCTGCGGCACAGCTCGGGCCGAGCGGCGAAATCATGTTCGCGCCGGTGGCATAGCCTTCGGACCAGTCAGTCACGATGTCTTCACCAGCCAGGGCGGCCTTGAAAGCATAGGTGTAATAGGAAGCCCAGTTGTTCTGCGCAGAGGTCAGCGCAGCGGTCGGGGCTGCCGCAAGCATGTCGATGTTGTAGCCAACGCAGTACACGACAGAGCCTGCATCCAGAGCGGTCTGGACTGCGCCCGGCGCGCCGGTGGAGTCAGCATGCTGGCCGATGATGTGCGCGCCTTTTGCCATCAGAGCATTGGCGGCTTCGGCTTCTGCGGTCGGATCATACCAGGAGTTCGTGTAGATGACGTCCATGTGGGCGGCCGGAACGATGCTCTGGATGCCAAGGAAGAACGCGGTGTAACCGCTGACCACTTCAGCATACGGGAATGCGCCAACATAACCAACATACGGATCGGTCACGGTGCCTGCATCCATCAGCTCTTTGAGCTTCATGCCAGCGACGACGCCGGACACGTAGCGGGACTCAAAGGTGTGCGGGAAGGCGTTTTTGAAGTTCGGGAGCTTGCTCAGCGCTGCGCCGTCGCCCGTCATGGAGACGAAGGTCACATCCGGGTTCTCGGAGGCAGCCTGCTGCATGTAGGACTGATGGCCATAGCTGTCGGAGAAGATGTAGGTGCAGCCCTGCTCGACAAGGTCGGTCGCAGTGTCATAGCACTTTTCGTCTTCCGTGACGTTGTACTTCCAGATGATGCTGTCGGCGGGGATGCCGGCTGCTTCTGCACCGGCTTTGATGCCGTCGATGTGCGCTGCATCATAGCCTGTGTTCTCGTCGTGGACGAGGATGACGCCGATTTTCAGAGCGGGCGCTGCCGGTTCCTCGGCGGGGGCTTCCGTCGCTTCGGCGGCGGGCGCTTCGGTGGCGGCGGTTTCCGGCTCGGCTGCGGGCGCAGGTGCGGCGCAGGCGACCATCGCGAATACCATCGTCAGGACTGCCAGAAGAGCAATGATCTTTTTCATGGTTTTCCTCCTACAGAATTTTGATTTATTGTAGCACCAGTTATCCGGTGAAACAACCTTTTTCGAGAACTATTTTTGATGTATATTCCAATAAAATGTAATATTATACCAAAATATTTTTTAGCGTTCTTGCCATTTCCGGAGGATTTGCCGCTGTATAAGACCATTTTCATGCATGCCAGACGCAGCGGCTTCATGTATATTCAGTTGTAGATATTGCCTTGGTTCTCCCCTTGCTACTTGCTTCTATATAAATATATGCTTTTGTTTGTTGTTATTCGTCAGCGGATTCTTCCGCTTGCTTCCAGCACCTTGATGTCCGGTTCGCACTTGAACGGCTCGCCAGCGGCTACCATCGCATTCTTCACGTCTTTGAGTCCGCTGCCGGTGGAGACGACGGTTACGCTCTCATGCGGCTTGATGACGCCGCTTGCAACCGCGGCTTTCACACCTGCCGTTGCGGTCACACCAGCCGGTTCGCCAAAGACACCTTCCGTCCGGCCGAGCAGGCGCATCGCGTCGAGAATGTCTTCATCGGAAACAGCAATCCAAGCGCCACCGCTTGCCTTAACCGCGCGTTGCGCCTTGACGGGGTTGCGCGGGACGCCGACAGCAATGCTATCCGCAATCGTGTCTTCCGGCGTGGGCTTGAGGATGCTTCCCGTGCGATCCGCATCGACAAACGGGCAGCAGCCCGTGGACTGTACCCCGAGAATTTTCGGGATTCGATCGATCATGCCCAGCTGGAGCAGATCGTAAAAACCATTGTAAACGCCGCCGATGGTACAGCCGTCTCCAACCGAGATGGCGACCCAATCCGTCGGGTTCCAGTTGAGCTGTTCTGCGATCTCTAGCGCGACGGTCTTCTTGCCTTCCGACATCACGGGGTTGATGCCCGCGTTGCGGTTGTAGAAGCCCCATTTTTCAATCGCGGCTTTGCTCAGCTCGAATGTCTGGCGATAGTCGCCTTTGACTGAAACCACGTTTGCGCCGAAGATCAATAGCTGTGCTACTTTGCCGAGCGGTGCGCGCTCTGGCACGAAGATGACGGTCTTGAGCCCCATGCGCGCAGCGTTTCCCGCGCAGGAACTCGCCGCATTTCCTGTAGAAGAGCAGCTGATTGTGTCGTATCCAAGCTCGATTGCTTTGGCAACAGCAACGCCGCTTGCGCGATCTTTCAAGGAACCGGTGGGGTTTAAACCATCATCCTTGATATACAGCGTTTCCAACCCAAGCTGCCGTCCAAGACGCAGCGAACGATATAAAGGCGTCCAACCAATACGCAAAAAATCCGAAAGGCCTTCGCCCTGGATCGGCATCAGGGCGCGATAGCGCCACATGCTGTTGTCGTGATCTTTTTTTAAGGTCTCTTTTGAAAAGACGGATTTGACTTCGGAATAATCGTAAATAATGTCCAGAATACCCTTTTCACCACAGGACGGGCAGGTCATCAGTTCCGGACCGAACGGGTATTCCTTTCCGCAAATTGTACAGCGATAGCCTGCAACGCGCTTCATAAGAACACTCCAATTTTAATCATACATAGATTTTTTTTGCGGCAGAACGCCGCCTGACACAACCCATCATACATGGGATTTTACAAAATGTACAGTAAAAATTTTTGCTGAACAAAATTATTGTGCCCGAAATATTTTTGTATATTATGCCCGCGTCGTCTTGCGCCGCATTTGAACGATATAGTATAATGAACCTGTCATTCTGCAACTTCTTATACACATAACTGCATATCGCGAAGGGAGAAATCACCCATGCTTTTAATTGGAAACGGTCGGCTCGTCACCAGAGATCAGGGTAAATTCATCGAAAACGGCGCGGTCGCAATCGACGGCAATCAAATTATTGAGGTTGGCGAAACCGCTGCGCTAAAGGCGAAATACCCGGAGGCGGAATGGATCGATGCCGCAGGCGGCGTGATCATGCCCGGTTTGGTCAACACCCATAATCACATCTACAGTGCGTTTGCGCGCGGGCTTTCGATCAATAATTATAACCCTCACGATTTCAACGATATACTCGAAGGCATGTGGTGGAAAATCGACCGCCTGCTCACGAAAGAGAACGACAGTCTCTCCGCACAGGCTGTGTATATTGATTGCATCAAAAACGGCGTGACCACGGTCTTTGACCATCACGCAAGTTATTTTGATATTCCCGGCAGCCTTGATACAATCGCAGACGCGGCAAAGCAGCTTGGCGTTCGCACCAGTCTGTGCTATGAGGTGTCCGACCGAGACGGCAAGGCGAAGATGACCGAAGCCGTGCTTGAAAACGAACGCATGATTCTCCGTGCAAACGCGGACGAGAGCGACATGCTCAAAGGCATGATGGGCATGCACGCCGCGTTTACTCTCTCCGACGAAACTCTTGCGCTGTGCAAAAAACACACGCCCGACTATACCGGAACGCATATCCATGTCGCGGAAGGCCCCGGCGATCAAGTTGATTCCCTTAAGAAATACGGCAAGCGAATTGTCGAGCGCCTCTATGAGAACGGTATTCTCGGTGAAAAAACGCTCGCCATCCATTGCGTACACGTCAGCCCCGCGGAGATGGCGCTGCTGAAAGAAACCAACACAATAGTCGTGCACAACCCGGAGTCCAACATGGGCAACGCGGTCGGTTGCGGTCCTGTCATCCGGCTCTTTCAGGAAGGAATTCTTCTTGGCCTCGGAACAGACGGCTACACCAACGACATGATCGAAAGCTACAAGGTTGGCAACATCATCCACAAACACAATCTTTGCGATCCGACCGTTGCATGGGGTGAAATCCCGACGATGCTGTTTGAAAACAACCCGCGCATCGCCGGACGATTCTTCAAGCGCCCGCTCGGCGTGCTCAAGCCCGGCGCATATGCGGACGTGATCGTAACTGACTATGACCCGCTCACGCCGATGGACGGAAACAACGCCAATGGACATATCCTCTTTGGTATGAACGGAAGAAGCATTGTCACCACCGTCTGCAATGGCAAAGTGCTCATGAAAGATCGTAAGGTGTTGGTCGCGGATGAAAAACTCGTCATGCAAGAATGCCGCGCAAGCGCAGCGAAACTCTGGAAATCGATCAACGGTTGAGCAAAACGAAACGTTGGAACGGCAACCGCATTGGTCTGCCGAGGCTACTATGATATAGGAATAAGGAGGCATCCCATGTCTGACCGTATGACCCCCATTCCCTTCGCGGAATTGATGAATTGGATTCTGGAAGAGCGCAAACAAGGCAGTGTATTTGGTATTCGCCGCCCGTATATTGCGCCCAAGGGAAAGATGCTTGATCTATTCGGCGAGCATCTGGAGACGCCGTTTGGTCCCGCGGCAGGCCCGCAAACCCAGCTTTCGCAAAACCTGGTTGCCGCCTACTATGCAGGCTGCCGTTTCTTTGAACTCAAGACCGTGCAGACGCTGGATGGCGAAGACCTTCCCGTTTCCAAGCCCTGTATTCTCGCGGAAGACGAGTGCTATAACGTTGAGTGGTCAACTGAACTTCGTGTGCCCGAAGCGTTTGACGAGTATGTCAAAGCTTGGTTCGCGCTCAAGCTGATGAGCTGGGAATTTGACCTTGGCAGCCCCGATGGATTCATGTTTAACATGAGCGTCGGCTATAATTTCGAAGGCATCACAAGCGAGAAGATTGATTCTTTCATCGAAGGGCTCAAAAACGCCTCCGCTACGCCCATCTGGGACGAGTGCCGCGCATGGGCTAAGGCAAATCTTTCCCGTTTCACCAAGGTTGATGCAAAGTACATCGACGCAATTTCGCCCAACGTCTGCTCCTCCATCACGCTCTCCACGCTCCACGGCTGCCCGCCGCAGGAGATTGAGCGCATCGCAAGCTATCTCATCAGCAAAAAGGGACTCAACACGTTTGTTAAGTGCAACCCGACCCTGCTCGGATATCAGTTTGCACGCAAAACCATGGATGACATGGGTTATGATTATCTCGTGTTTGACGATTTCCATTTTAATGACGATTTGCAATATCGCGACGCAGTTCCGATGTTCAAGCGCTTGCTTGATCTTGCCTGCAACAACGGCGTGCAGTTTGGTCTCAAGCTGACCAACACCTTCCCCGTTGGCATCGCAAGAAACGAACTGCCCGGCAACGAAATGTACATGAGCGGACGTTCGCTCTATCCGCTGACCATCGAGCTGGCGCACCGCATCAGCCGTGAGTTTGACGGAAGAATGCGCCTCTCCTTCTCCGGCGGCGCGGATTTCTATAACATTACCGAGTTGTTTGACGCGGGCATCTGGCCGATTACCATCGCCACGACACTGCTCAAGCCCGGTGGCTATCAGCGCAGCAAGCAAATCGCAGAAAAGCTGGCAAAGGAAGATTATGTTCCGTTCGACGGTATTTCCGTCGGCAAGGTTGCCTATCTTGCCCGCGCGGCACGTACGGATGAACGGCACGTCAAGCCCGTGAAACCCTTGCCCGTTCGCAAGATCAAAAGCAAGGTTCCGTTGACAAACTGTTTCATCGCGCCCTGCGAGCATGGCTGTCCGATCAATCAGGATATTCCCGAATACATCCGTCTCGTTGGTGACAAGAAGTATGGCGAAGCGCTGACGCTCATTTTGGAGCGCAACCCGTTGCCGTTCATCACGGGACGCATCTGCTCCCACCGCTGCATGGACAAATGCACACGCGGGTTCTATGAAGAGAACGTGCACATCCGCGACGCAAAGCTTCTTGCCGCACGCGAAGGGTTTGACAGCATCATTTCTACGCTGAAACCCTCCGGCAAGTCAGAGGCCAACGTCGCCGTCATCGGCGGCGGCCCCGCTGGTATGGCGATGGGTTATCTGCTCGGTCGTCAGGGCGCGAAGGTGACCGTGTTTGAAAAGCGTGCGGAGCTTGGCGGCATCGTCCGCTATGTTATCCCCGGCTTCCGCATCGGTGACTTTGGTATCGATCGCGATGTCGATCTGCTCAAAGCCATGGGTGCGGAAATCAAGACAAACACAACTGCGCCCAGCGTTGCCGAACTCAAAAAGAGCGGCTTTACGCATGTGGTCTTCGCCACAGGCGCGTGGGCGCACGGCGATCTGCGGCTGAGTGAAGGCAAGAGCATGAATGTGCTCGATTTTCTGGAGCAATACAAATGCGAGACGCTCAAAGATGTTGGCGAGCATGTCGTCATCGTCGGTGGCGGCAACACCGCAATGGATGCGGCCAGAGCAGCAAAGCGCATCAAGGGTGTTGTTTCAAGCAGTATCGTATACCGCAGAACGCAGCGCTACATGCCCGCAGACGAAGAAGAATTACAGCTCGCTGTGGAAGATGGCGTGGAGTTCAAAGAGTTACTCAACCCCGTCGCACTCAAAGACGGCAAGCTGATCTGCAAAAAGTGCGTGCTCGGCAAGCAGGACGCAAGCGGCAGACTCTCATCGGTTGAAACGGAAGAGCTGGTCACAATCCCCTGCTCGCTTTTGATCTCCGCGATTGGTGAAAAGGTCGTCGCTTCCGATTTCGTCGATAACGGCATCACCATGACCGAGCGCGGCGCGGTGCAGGTGAACAAAGATACGCTCGAAACCAGCGAGAAGAACGTGTTTGTCATCGGCGACGCAAATCGCGGCCCTGCCACCGTTGTGGAAGCTATCGCAGATGCGCGCAAGGTTGCGGACGCGATCGTCGGCAAATATGCCGTCACCGTGCCGGAAGAAGCGAAGGCCTGTTCCGGCAATTGCCTCGCCAAGCAGGGTTCCCTTGCGGTCTATGACAGCGCGGGCAGAGAGACTGAACGTTGCCTTGCCTGCTCGACCATCTGCGAATGCTGCGTGCAAGTTTGCCCGAACCGCGCGAACATCGCCATTGATGTGGAAGGCATGAACATGCCACAGATCATCCACGTTGACCGTATGTGCAACGAATGCGGCAACTGCACGGTGTTCTGCCCCTATGACAGCGCGCCGTATAAGGAGAAGTTCACGTTCTTCTCGACCGAAAAGGAGTTTGACGAGAGCGAAAACAAGGGGTTCTTCGTCCTCGGCGGCGGGAAAATCAAGCTCCGTCTGGACGATGTATCCACCGTGAAGCTCGGCACAAACGCCATTAACCCGGATATCGAGAAGATCATCAATGCAGTCATCTGGGATTACAGCTATCTGTTCTAACCACTATGCATATGCGCTGCCGTCGTTTCGTAAACCGGAGCGGCGGCAGACGCTTCTTTTCTACACACTTGCATTAACGAAGCCTCAGTTGGAGGGATCACAATGGCAATTCTTACCGTAAACGGTATTCAACTTTCCGTTGATCAAAATCAAAAACTACTCCCCTTTCTGCGTGATACATTGCACCTCACCAGCGTAAAAAACGGCTGTTCAGAGGGCGCTTGCGGCACATGCATGGTTCTCATTGACGGAAAAACGACCAAAGCCTGCATCCAACAGACCGATAAGCTCGACGGCAAGACAATTGTCACCGTCGAAGGTCTCACCTCGCGCGAGAAAGACGTCTATGCGTATGCATTTGCCGTTTCCGGCGCGGTACAGTGCGGTTTTTGCACACCCGGCATGGTCATCAGCGCGAAAGGTCTAATCGACAAAAATCCCGACCCCACACGCGCAGATGTAAAAGAAGCCATCAAAAACAACATCTGCCGCTGCACAGGATATAAGAAGATTGAAGACGCGATTTTGCTTTCGGCAAAGCTATTCCGAGAGAATACGGAAGTACCCGCAACGGAACTGCCCGGCACGGTTGGCGACAGCATCCGCCGCATCGAAGTGGTAGATAAGACGCTCGGAACCGCGCAATATGCAGACGATATCTATCTGCCCGGCATGCTGCTTGGTTCTTGCGTACGCGCGAGTTTTCCCCGCGCTAAGGTGCTCTCCATCGACACCTCCGCCGCAAAAGCGGTAGAAGGTGTGGTTGCTGTGTTCACAGCGGACGATGTGCCCGGCGCAAAGAAGATTGGGCATCTTGTGCAGGATTATGACGTGCTGATTCCGGTTGGCAGCATCACGCATTTTCTTGGCGATGCGATCGTCCTCGTGGTTGCGGAAAATGCCGCCGCGTTGGAGGCGGGAAAAGCCGCGGTCAAGGTCGAATACGAACCACTTACCCCTATTCTCTCCGCAGATGATGCGAGCAAGGATGGCTTTGAACTCGTCCATTTGGAACGCAAAGACAACCTGCTCTCCTATCAGTGCGTCAAACGCGGAAACGCAGAAGAAATCATCAAAAACAGCGCGCATGTGGTTACCAATCACTACAGCGTGCCGTTTACCGACCATGCGTTTTTAGAGCCGGAGTGCGCGGTTGCCGAAGTCGAAGGCGACGGCGTGCATATCTTTTCCGGTGATCAGGGTGTGTATCAAACCCGAAAAGAGTGTTCCATGATGCTGGGTCTGCCGCAGGAGCAAGTACGCGTGACCGCAATGATGGTCGGCGGCGGATTTGGCGGCAAAGAGGACATGAGCGTGCAGCATCACGCGGCGCTTGCGTGTTATCTGCTCAAGCGTCCGGTTAAGGTGCGCTTTACCCGCGCGGAAAGCCTATTGATCCACCCGAAACGCCACGCGATGGAGATGGATTTCACCACCGCCTGCGACGAAAACGGAAAACTCACCGCTATGCGCGCGCGTATCATCGCGGACAGCGGCGCCTATGCCTCCCTCGGCGGGCCTGTGTTGCAGCGCGCCTGTACGCACGCGGCAGGTCCCTATAACTATCAGGATGTAGACATCGAAGGCTACGCCTACTATACCAACAACCCACCGGGCGGCGCATTCCGCGGTTTCGGCGTGACGCAGAGCTGCTTTGCAACGGAATGCAACCTCAATCAGCTCGCAGAAATGGTCGGCATGACGCCATTCGAATTCCGCTATCTCAACGGCATTCGTCCGGGACAGATTCTGCCTAACGGGCAGGTAGCCGACGAAACCACCGCATTGATCGAAACGCTGGATGCGGTTCGCCCGATCATTGAGCGTAATCCGAAGGCCGGTATCGCCTGCGCGATCAAGAATAGCGGCCTCGGTGTCGGCGTGCCCGATGTCGGCAGATGCCGGATCGAAGTGCTGGAAGGCAAGCTGCATCTGCACTCCTCCGCTGCCTGCATCGGACAAGGCATGGGCACGATCCAGACACAGTTTGTGAAAGAGATCACCGGCCTCCCGTTGGAGAAAATTATCTATCATGTACCGGACACTTCCAGCGCGCCAAACTCCGGCAACACGACCGCCTCCCGCCAGACGCTCTTCACCGGCGAGGCTGCCGTGCGCGCGGCAAAGATGGTCAAGGAAGCGATGGACACTGCGGGTTCTCTTGACGCACTCGAAGGACAGAGCTTCCTCGGCGAATACGAAGGAAAAACCGACTCGATGGGTTCGGACAAAGCAAACCCCGTTTCCCACATCGCCTATGGGTACGCTACACAGGTGGTCGAGCTGGACGACGAAGGACGCGTCTCTTGTGTCACCGCAGCGCACGACGTTGGTCAGGCGGTCAACCCCGTCTCTCTGGAAGGACAGATCGAAGGCGGCGTTGTGATGAGCCTCGGCTATGCGCTGACCGAAGATTTCCCGCTCGAAAACGGGAAACCAGCACGCAAGTTTGGTACGCTCGGTCTCTTTAAGGCAAACATGACACCGGAAGTAGTACCCGTGATTGTCGGAAAATCGACCAAAGACGGTCTGGCTTGCGGCGCAAAAGGCGTTGGTGAAATCTGCTCGATTCCGACTGCGCCCGCGGTTCAGCTCGCGTATTTCAATCGAGATGGCATATTCCGCACCAAACTTCCGTTGGAAAACACACCATACAGCAAAAAGTGAATCCCATTCATATTGAGACCATTTCCCAGGCGCGGCACACTCTGTGATCGAGTTTGCGCCGTTGCTTGATTCGAACAACCATTGGCTATGGTTTGTTGTTTCCTCATTCCGAAGCGGCGGGGTTCACCCCCGCTGCTTTGCGTTTTACGATTTCACAATTAGATTGCATTCTGCGTGACCAGAATCATTGAATGCATCGCTGCAAATGATATAATAATCACATTCCGACAAAATATCCCACAGGGATGTTGTTGCCGGATAGAGAGACTAGAAAGAAAAAGGGAGTGTATATGTTCAGAGATAAAGCCGGAAATGTAGCGGTTGGCAAGATTATTGCCTTGATTACTGTTCTCGTTGTGGTTCTCGTCGTACTTGGCGGAAGCATCGTCGTTGTAGAAGCCGGTCGCACCGGTGTTGTGCTTACGTTTGGTAAGGTCAGCCCCGTTGTGATGCAGGAAGGCATTCATCTGAAGATGCCGTTTGCGCAGAACGTCGTGACCATCAACAACCGAATTGTAAAAACCGAAGTGACCACTGAAGCCTTCAGCAAAGATTTGCAAACGGTTTCGTCTGTTATCGCGGTGAACTATCATGTCAATAAGTCTTCCAGCGCGGAAATCTACAAACAGGTTGGTCTCGGATATGAAGATGTCCTCGTCATGCCCGCCATCAACGAGGTGCTCAAAGCGGTCACAGCAAACTATACGGCCCAGCAGCTTGTGAGTCAGCGTAACGATGTCAGCGTTTTGCTAGACGAATCCCTCAACGCGAAACTCAATGAGTATGGCATCGTGATTGACGACCTCAACATCATCAATTGGGACTTCTCAGAGGAGTACATCAGCGCGATTGAAGCAAAGCAGGTCGCTGAGCAAAACCTGATTAAAACCCGCACAGAGCAGGAGCAGGCTCTCGTCATAGCCAACACCGAAGCGCAGAAGCAAGTCATTGCGGCGCAGGCGGAAGCGGACAAGATCAAGCTTCTCGCAGACGCAACCGCAAGCAGCAACCAGACCATTGCGCTCTCACTCAGCGATATTTTGATTCGCTATGAACTACTGCAAAAATGGAATGGCGAACTGCCCAAAGTCACCGGAGGTGCAAGCACGTTTACGGACATCAGCGGGCTTCTCCAGTAACAATCCAGCACAAAACAATAAGAGACGGGGATTCACTTCCCCGTCTCTTTGCCTGTTTTGGGTTTTCTTTGTTTAAAACGTCTGCTTAGAACGTCTGCTGAGACAAGTACGCAGCAATCGCCTTCTCGTCTTCTCCGCCCGCGTCAAGCAACCGCGCGCAGAGTGCGCCGCTGCCATAGTTGCAGCCGGTTAGCAACTCTTCGATGCGTTTGGCAAGCGTCGCGTCCATTGCGTCGGTATAACATACGGCGGAGGCAACAATTCCGTTTTGCACGTTGAGCAGCAGCTCCAGACAACCAAACTCAAACCGGTTTTCGAGTGAAATGTTGAACGACGGAGTGGTGCCAAACTTCCACTCCCAGGACGCATACGTCTGTCGCTTTTGTTCCAGCTTCTCTTTGTTGATCAAATCCCAACTATGCGGTTCATACGCGCCATATTCCGCCTCAAATGCTTCCATCAGCGCCTGTTTCATCGTCTCTACGGTCAACTCCGGGTTTTGCAGCCCGAGGTTAGTTACACGGCTGACCACGCTTTTTACGCCCTTGGATTCCAGCTTCATTTGTGAAGGCGCAAGATAGCGCCCCAAACGCGAGAAGTCGGCCGAAATCAGAATGGTGCCGTGATGCAGCGCAACATTGTTGGAGAAACGAAATGCATTGCCGGAGAATTTCTCCCCAGTCGCGGTCAAGACCAAATCGTTTCTTCCCGTGAACGAGGTTTCAATTCCGAACTTTGCAGCTGCTTTTTGAATCACACCAAGCTGACGCACAAGATCGTATTGATCCTTTGGTAGCAGGAACGTGAAATTGAGGTTGCCCAGATCGTGGAACACCGCACCACCGCCGGAGGAACGGCGCGCAAGCTTGCCGTCCTCGCTTTCCAGCAGCTCCACGCGGCATTCGCGCCACGCGTTCTGGTTTCGCCCGATAACGACAGTACGCTCGTTTTGCCAAAGATAGAACGTTGCGCCCTCCCCCTGTGTTTCAAAGAGCAACTCTTCCAACGCAAGGTTTTCATAGGGATCAACGCAGTTTGTGCTTAAAAATCGGTTCAAAGGCAGTCCCTCCTGTTGGTTTGTTTGGCTTTGGGCTGTGATCGAATCGGATCGTTCCACGAATCACGAGTGAACGGGTTTGTTCCAGTTCTTGACTTTCTCAAGACTCGCTTTTGCCGCCGCGACCACATTTTCAACCGTGAAGCCGAATTCCTTGAAGAGAACGCCCGCCGGTGCGGAAGCGCCAAAGTGATCGATACAGACGGTTTCACCGTCGAGCCCGACATAGCGATCCCAGCTATAGGCGGATGCCGCCTCGACGGCAACGCGCGCACGCACGCTTCTGGGTAGCACAGACTCTTTGTAGCTTGCGTCCTGCTCATCAAAGAGATCCAGACACGGCATGGAGACGACGCGTGCACTGATGCCCTCCGTCGCGAGTTGATCGGCCGCTTTGTAGATGAGCTCGACCTCGCTGCCGCTTGCCATCAAGATCACATCCGGTTTCTTCTTTCCGTCTTTCAGGATATAGCCGCCTTTGTATGCGCCCTCTCCCGTCTCGGCATATTGCGGTAGATTTTGACGCGTGAGTGCGAGCACGGAAGGCTTCGTCGCCTCAAACGCCATGAGATAGCTATAGGCGGTCTCCTTCGCGTCCGCCGGGCGGAACACGAGCGTGTCCGGCGTTGCGCGCAGAGCGGCAAGGTGCTCAATCGGCTGATGCGTGGGCCCGTCTTCGCCAACGCCGATGCTGTCGTGGGTCATCACATAGACAACCGGCTGGTGCATAATTGCGGAAAGTCGCAGCGCGGGCTTGAGATAATCCGTAAACACAAGAAATGTTGCGCAATAGGCATGAAACCCGCCGTAGAGCTGGATTCCATTGCAGATTGCCGCCATCGCAAATTCGCGAATACCGAAATGGATGTTTGCGCCCGTGTGGTTTTCGATGCCAAAGAAGCCTTTGCCCTTGAGCTCCGTCTTGTTAGACGGCGCAAGATCTGCGCTGCCGCCAAAGAGGTTCGGCATATACTCGGCAAACAGATTGAGCAGTTCGCCGCTGACGATACGCGTCGCTTTGGGATCGGTTGAAGCAAACAAGCGCGGGTCTTTCTTCAGCGCATCGGGCAGTTTCTTCTCGTGCCATGCAAGCCACTTGGTGAAGAGTTCAGGATAAGCCTTTTTGTAGCCTTCAAACATCGCGTCATAGTCCGCGTGCTGCTTGCTATAGCCCTTCTGTAGCTCGGCAAAATATGCCTTCACATCCTCGGGAACCGCAAACGGTTCCTCGTTCCAGCCGTAGGATTCTCGCATGGCTTTGAGCGCGTCGCTGCCCAGCGGTTCGCCGTGTGCGCTTGCGGAGTTTGCCTTCGGTGTGCCGTGCGCAATCTCCGTATGCACGATGATCAGCGACGGATGTTTGGTGTCTGCCTTTGCGCTCTCAATCGCTTTTGCGATGGACACCGTGTCTTCGCCGTTTTTCACGGTCTGCACCGTCCATCCATAAGATTCAAACCGTTTGGCGACATCTTCGGTAAACGCAAGGCTCGTGCTGCCCTCAATCGTGATTTCGTTTCGATCATAGAGCAGGATCAACTTACCGAGGCCAAGGTGTCCCGCAAGCGATGCCGCCTCGGACGCAACGCCTTCCATCAGGCAACCGTCGCCCGTGAGCGCGTAGGTGTAGTTATCGACGACGGGATAACCCTCGCGGTTGAACTCCGCCGCCAAACGTGCCTCTGCCATCGCCATGCCGACTGCGGTTGCAATCCCCTGCCCCAGCGGGCCTGTCGTGGTCTCCACGCCGACCGTGTGACCAAACTCCGGATGTCCCGGTGTCTTGCTGCCCCACTGGCGGAAATTCTTGAGCTCGTCAATCGAAAGCCCATAGCCAAAGAGATGCAGAAGCGAATATTCCAGCATGGACGCATGTCCGGCGGAAAGAACAAAGCGATCTCTGCCTGCCCATGTTGCGTCCTTGGGATCATGGCGCATCTGCTTCCAGAGCGTCAGCGCCATCGGTGCCGCGCCAATTGGCAGTCCCGGATGTCCGCTGTTTGCCTTCTGAACGGCCTCCGCTGCGAGAAAACGAATGGTCGTAATCGCTTTTTGTTCGATTGTATTCATGTCGTATGCATCCTTTCTCATGATGTGTCCGCGTTTTTATTGTGAGTTGATTATAAAGAAGATGGCGACGAATATTATACCATATTCGCCGCCAACAATTTCGCAATCGATTAGATACCGCGCTTGTTTTCGCGAATCTGCTCCAATTCGGTGAAGTTATGCTTGCAAACGTGACCATTCAGCGGCAGGATGCGCTCGTGAATCGCGTCCACAATCCATTCCGGCTGCGGGAAGAACGCATCTTCCATCTCATGTGCCGGCGTGATCCAGTTCTTTGCACCAACGACGACCGGCGGTGCATCCAGATAGTCAAACGCAAGTTCTGCGATGTTGCTCGCGAGGTTGCGCATGAAGCTGTTGCGCTCGCAGGCATCGCCCGTGACGACGATGCGTCCGGTCTTCTTGATGCTTTCAATGACGGGCTCATAGTTGAACGGAACGAGCGAACGCGCATCGATGATCTCCGCCGAAACGCCATACTTCTCCTGCAGAATGTCCGCGGCCTTGGTGGCGCGATAGAGCGTAGCACCAATCGAGAGAATAGTCACGTCCTTGCCCGCGCGCTTGACATCGGGTTCGCCAAACGGGATTTCGTATTCCGCTTCCGGCACGCCCTCCGTGTGGAAGAGCTCCGCAACGTCATAGAGGCGCTGGCTTTCGAGGAAGATAACCGGGTCAGTTCCGTTCAGTGCAGATTGCATCAATCCCTTTGCGTCATATGGCGTTGCAGGGAAGACAACTTTGAGTCCGGGGATGTGCGTCATCAGCGCGCTCCAATCCTGGGAGTGCTGCGCGCCGTACTTGCTGCCGACGCTCATGCGGAGCACGACCGGCATCTTAAGCATGCCTGCGCTCATGGACTGCCATTTGCAGAGTTGGTTAAAGATTTCGTCACCCGCACGACCCAAGAAATCGCAATACATCAGTTCTGCAACCGCACGGCCACCGCTCATGGCGTAGCCGATTGCGGCACCGACGATGCCAGCCTCTGCGATGGGCGTGTTGAACAGGCGGTGATACGGAATCGCCTCCGTCATGCCACGGTAGACCGCAAATGCGCCGCCCCAGTCACGTACGTCTTCGCCAAAGGCCACGAGTGTCGGGTCCTCATAGAACTTGTTGATGATGGGTTCCGCGATGCCGTCGCGCAGCTGATAGACGCGGTTCTTGCTCACGGGTTTGCCATCCGCTTCCAAGCCAAAGCGCGCGCGCTTGCTGAGCAACTGAACACGCGGGCACTCTTCGCGCGGGAGCAGCACATCCGGCTTTCTCGTTTCATCAAAAGAGCGCACTTTCTGGTTCGAGAACATCAGATTACCGATGTAATCGCTCTCCGCGCCAAACACGTCGATGCGTGGGGACACGCTTTCGTCGATGGATAGCTTCATGTTGCGCAGCATGTTGTCCTTGATCGCAACCCAGATGGCGTCCAGTTCGTCCTGTGTGGCAATCTTGGCTTCGACGATTTGCTTGCCAAACGCGAGGATGGAATCCTGTGCTTCCCAAGCTTCGATCTCTTCCTTGGTGCGGTAGGTGCTGGAGTCCGACGGGCTGTGTCCGCTGAAACGATAAGTAACGAGGTCGAGCAGCACAGGGCCTTCCGCCTTCGCCACGGGAATCTTTCTGCGGTAGGCGTCGATAACCGCCAGCGGATTGAAGCCGTCCACGCGTTCTGCATGCATGGCGGAGGGCATCACGCCCGCCGCAATGCGCGCCACCATGTCGTAGCCCATGGTTTCGCCGCGTGTCTGACCGCCCATGCCATAGAAGTTGTCGTTGACGTTGAAGATGATCGGCATACCGCCGCCGTTTTCACCCCAAAGGGTACGAACCTGATCCATAGCGGAGATCATCAGTCCTTCCCAGACCGGACCACAGGCGATGCTGCCATCGCCGATGTTGCAAACAACCACGCCGGGTTTCTTGTTGCTGAGTTTGAAGAGCGCTGCACCCGGAGCGATGCTGCCGCTGCCGCCGACGATCGCGTTGTTCGGGAAGATGCCGAACGGCGTGAAGAACGCGTGCATCGAACCGCCGAGTCCCTGGTTAAAGCCGTTTTTGCGGGCAAAGGTTTCGCACATCATGCCGTAGAGCAAGAAGTTGATCGCGATCTCCTTGACCGTTTTACCGCTGTCTTTTACCACGGAGAGCGTGCGCCCACCGAAGAAATTCTCCATGATCTCCATCAGCTTGGCATCGTCGAGAATCTGGATGGAACGCAGGCCTTTTGCGATGATTTCGCCGTGGCTGCGGTGCGAACCAAACGTAAAATCATCCAGTGTGAGTTCATACGCCGCGCCAACATAGGCGGCTTCCTGACCGATGCCAAGATGCGCCGGGCCGGGATGGTTATACTGCACGCCGCAATATTCGTTTGTGGTCTTGATGAGGTTGAGCATGGTCTCAAACTCGCGAATATACGCCATATCACGGTAGATATTCAGGAACTCTTCTTTTGTGAAGTTCTTCTTCTCGTCCTTGACGCTCTTTTGATATTGGTTGACCGGAATCGACGGGAACGAGAGTGTTTCAGGCTTTCTAACCACATTTGGATCGATGAAAATTTGCTTTGACATACGTTATCTCCTTGTTACAAACGCGTAATTTAATATTGAAATACCGCTTCACGGATGATTTCGGCAACCGTAGGATGCGGAAAAACGATCTGCTTGATCTCGTCGATGGTCAGCCCAAGCTCGATGAACGTACCGACCGTCACGATGAATTCGCTGGAGTAATTGCTTAGCATCTGCGCGCCGATCACCTGCTTGCTTGCGTTGTTGACCACGAGTTTCATAATGCCGTCTCCGCCTTCGTTCTCCGCAAGATAGCGACCCGAAAAGCGCATCGGAATCTTCACGCAGGTTGCATCAATCCCCTTTGCCTTCGCGCTCGTTTCGGTCTCGCCGACGGCGGAAAGCTCTGGATTGGTATACAACACACCGGGCACCGCTTCATAGCGCATAGTGTCCTTTTTGCCGAGCATCGTGTTAACCGCAACTTCCGCCTCACGATAGGCTGTGTGCGCGAGCATCGATTTTCCGTTGACATCGCCCGCCGCATAGACTTCCGGCTGGTTGGTCTTCATGTGCGAATCGGTCACAACTGCGCCGCGCTCGGTTAGTACATGGATGCTCTCCAGCCCGATGCCATTCGTGTTTGCGCGCCGCCCAATGGAGAGCAACACTTTATCACAAACGACTTCGCTTACCACTCCGTCTTTTTCATATTTCACGGCGTTTGTGGTTACTTCAGTGACTTTTGCGGAGAGCTGGAAGGTGACGCCGCGTTTTTCAAAGCCTTTTTTCAGCAGCGCGACGAGCTCCGGGTCATTCTCGCCCGCAATGTGGTCGAGCATTTCGATGACGGTCACTTTGGTTCCAATCGATGTAAAATAGCTCGCAAGCTCCAGCCCGATTACGCCGCCGCCGATGACGACGAGATGTTCCGGCTTTTCGGTAAGCGCGAGAATTTCACGATTGGTGCAGACAAATCCGCTTGCGATCCCCTCCCTGAGTCCGGGAATCGGCGGTATAGCGGGAGACGAACCCGTTGCAATCAGCAGGCGTTTACCGACATAGGTTTCGCCGTTGGCTTCGACGGTATAGCCTTCCGCGTTCTTTCCTGTGATCACACCGCGCGCACTGACGAGCGTGACATGGTTTGCCTTGAGCGCAGCGGAAACACCGGCGACCAGCGTCTTGACGACTTTGTCCTTGCGGGCGACGACTTTCGCGTGGTCGATCTTGATGCCATCGACGCTTACGCCGTATTTATCGCCATGCGCCGCATTGTCGTAAATCTTCGCGGAGTAGAGCAGTGTTTTTGTTGGGATACAGCCTTCGTTGAGGCAAACACCGCCGACGCTGCGCTCCTCAATGCACAGCACGCTCAAGCCTGCGTGACCTGCGCGCTCGCTCGCGAGATAACCAGCGGGGCCGCCGCCGAGTACGATTAAATCAAATGCCATTTTGTTATCCTCCTTAGCCGATCAGGAGCAGATCAAAGTGCTCCAGCGCGGTCACGAGATCTTTCAGGAAGCGGCTTGCGGGCGCACCGTCCACTGCGCGGTGATCATAGGTCAGCGATAGCCCCATCGCGGGATATGCCGTAATCTGCCCATCCACGGTGCGGATGCGCTCCGTGATGCAGTTCACGCCCAGAAGCGCGACCTGCGGCGGGTTGATGACAGGCGTGAAGCTCTCGATTCCGTAAAGCCCGAGGTTGCTGATGGTGAACGTTCCGCCCTGCAGTAGATCGGGATTGATGCTACCGTCGATGGCGGATTTCGCTAGTGCTTTTGCTTCGGCGGAAATCTGCCCAAGTGTCTTCGTCTCTGCGGCAAACAGCGTCGGCACCAGCAGCCCGCGCGGGGTATCCACCGCGATGCCGAGGTTGACGTGCTTGAAATACCGCATTTTATCACCAAGCATGTGTGCGTTTAAGCCTTCGTGCTTGGTCAGCATGCGGGAAACGGCGAAGAGGATGATGTCGTTGATCGTGATCTTCGGTAAATCCATCCCTTCGGGCGCTGCCTTCAAGCTCTCGCGGAAAGCAAGAATCTTTGTCGCGTCAAAGCTTGTATTATGTGTCAACTGCGCCATCTCAGCGAGGCTGTCGTGCATGGTCTTGGCGATCATGCGGCGCAGGTTCGGAAGCTTGACTTCATCATACTCCAGCGCGTTGACCACAGCGGGCGTTGCCGACGCTGCCGCAGTGGCAGGCGCTGCTTCTTCTGCCTTCGCTGTTTGCGCAACAGAGCCGCCACCCAGTCGAACTTCTTTTGCCAGAGCGAGCACGTCGCGCTCAATCACACGCCCGTGCGGGCCGGTGGGCGCTGCTTGCGTCGGGTCTACGCCGAGCTTTTCAGCCGCGTTCTTTGCGCGCGGGGAAACGCCCTCTGCACGCGTAGCAGTTGCCTGCGCGGCAGGTGCCGCTTCCGCAACGGGAACGACTTTTTCTTCAGCAGGCGCGGTCGCTGCTGCTGCCGCACCATCCGGCGCGAACTCGGCAAACGATTCACCGGGGTTGCCGATGACCGCGACGTTCAACAAAACAGGAACGTCATCCTCCGCGTTATAAAACACGGCGAGCAACGTTCCGTCTACTTTTGCTTGTTCTTCGAAGGTGGATTTGTCCGTTTCATAGGAAAACAGAACGTCTCCAGCCGAGACGGAGTCCCCTACCTTCTTCTTCCACTCGGTGATGATGCAGCTTTCAACCGATTGCCCCTGACGCGGCATGATGACCGGCGTTGCCATAATATGCCTCCTGTATGATTGAATTGGTGTTAAACAATTTCTTGATGATGTTATTTTATAACACATAACCTCGTTTTGTCAATATACTTTCTCGCGGGTACGGTTATTCCTGCGAAAATAACTCGAATATAACAATCGAAATGCAGAAAAATGGCATACACATTGGTTTGTGTACGCCATTTTTGTGAAATAACTATGTTATATTGCGTTATAATGGTTTGTTTTTCACGCAGACGATAGAAAACTTCGGTACACCAGCCTCAATACAGACGGTGTCACACTTCGCAGTAAAGAGGAAAAACAGGTGCTCCTTTTCCACCCCGCTGAGGCTTTCGTAGTTTCCCTGCCCTTTGGAAAGGATTACATCCGCGCTTGCAAATGCCTCCCGAAACGCCTTGCTCGTGCGCGGCAGAACAGTGCCGGGAGAAGCATCTCCGTTATCGATCACCCGCGCAACTTCCGGCATCCCGACCTCTTCTGCGTCCGCGTAGGTCACGTCGTTGAGCACGGGGGAACCTTTTACCACGAACGAAATATCCAACGCCGGGAAACGAAGCCGGATTTGCTCGATCAGAAGCTTGTCGAATACGATCTCGCCTGCGTTATCGCCCAGATATAGCATCGTCTTTGCGCGGGACAATGCAGACAAGAGTTTATCGCTGTCATCCAACGAAAATGTGGTGTTCGCGATCGCGTCAATGGCGGTGTTTTGCTCGTCGATCGAAACCGGATGCTCCAAGCCGTAGTCGATCAGGTTTCCCGCGATGGCATACTTGAGAGCGACGGTAAACGGTTCCCGCGCGCGGGCAATCTTCTCCCGCGTTTGGGGTAACATTTTCATTGCCTGCTGGTTGCAGAGGGATTTAATCGTGGCATATGGGTCTGCTCCACCGACGTGAAGCAGCAAAATCTGCCAAAGCTCCCCCATCGATTCCGGAGTACATCCTTCATAGTTTGCCTGCGCAAGATACGCATGCGTATCGTCCATTGCCGCTTTCTTTTGCGCTTCGGAGAGTCCAAACATGCGGGTTACGTTCTTTACCTGCGCAATGATACAGGTTACACATTCTTGTTGCAGTTTCATAACGAGTATTCTAACCGAAGCGCAACAACAAAAGCAACTCGAATTATGATTTGCGCGGACGTCGCATGGAGACATGCTGCAAAAACTTCAGCTGTGATGGCAACCCCTCTTGCTTTTCTTTGTGTGGGAATGTCGCATCAAACACATCTGCTTCTGCATCATCCACCTCGTAGACATGATCCTCAGCAAATCGACCCGACTTGTCTTTCAGTGCGTCTTCGACAAGCTCCAGCGCTTGTAACGCATCCGCATATGAATCGTCCGACGAGCCAATGCCGAATTTTTCCGCCGCGACAAAGCCAAGGCGCGAATAGAATGCCGGATCGCCATAGATCAGCACCGCAGTATAGCCAAGTTCACTTGCCCGCTCCAGCGAATGCCGCACCAACGCGCTGCCAACACCTTTTCCTTGCCACTCCGGTAGGACGGAGAGCGGGCCGAAACTCAGTACACAAAGCGTTTCCCCGCTGTCGCAAATCACGTTGGCTTTCGTGTACATGATGTTTCCGATGCATTCGCCGTTCGCCTCGGCAACAAAATCGAGTTCCGGCAGAAAACAATCGCTCTGCCGTAACAGATGCGCAAGAAAATGTTCGTTACATCCCGGCACATGGTGGTTCCAGAATGCCTCGCGTGTCAGGTATTCAACCGCACGATAATCGTCCGGCTGCTCCAGCCGTATGTGAAAAGATTCCATCGTATGCTCCGTTTCTTATTGTATTCTAGCCATTTTGTGTTCCACCGGAGGAAAACTCCACCGGGCTCCATTGCTTCTGTGCCTTGTTCCAGCGGTGGTAGATCGCCGCGGCAACCCATCTGCGCGGAAGAAGGTTGCCAAAGAACGTCAGCGTTCGATTCAGCGCGCCGGGGATATAGATTCCCCCGCGCTTCTGCAGCCTGACGATGGTTTGACGCGAGACACTCTCCAGCGGATTCGTCGTCGCATTGCCCCAGAAGCCCTGCGCTGCAATGCCGCTCATCGCCTCCCGCGTGGTTGCAAGCCCGCCGGGACAGAGCGCGAGCACGTTGACCTTCTTGTCCTTGAGCTCTTCACGAAGCGCCATCGCAATATCCAGTAAAAAGCGCTTTGACGCGGCATACGTCGCCTTCAACGGCATGGGATACATACTGGCTAAGCTCGACGTGAACAGTAGATAAAACGGGTACCCTTCGCGCCGGCGGCTTAAGATCGCATGCGTGATGCGCAAAGTTGCCGCATTGTTGAGCGATACGATACGAATGATGTCCCGCCTCTCTCGCTCCAGAAAACCGCCTTCAAAGTCCAAACCTGCGACATTAAGCAGCATGTCAAATCGTATTTGGTGCGCGTCAATGACGTTCATCAGCGCATCCACGCTCTCATCGCTGGTCAAGTCACATGCGGCTGTCGTCACCGTGACGCCAAACTGTCGCTCCAACCCGATCTGGATCGACTTAAGTCCCTGTGCGTTTATGTCGGTTAAGAAAAGATTGTATCCGCGTTTGCCGCATTCGTTGGCCAGCGCGCGGCCAAGTCCGCCGCTTGCGCCGGTAATCATTACATTCATATGCTTCTCCTCTCGAAACGGTTCAGGTCTTGATCCACGACGGGTATTGTATGCCGCAGAGTTGTTCACTCAGCGCAAATAGTTTATCCGCGTTCTCATGCGTCACCTGGCAGCTATAGCTATTCGGTTTGCAGAGATGATAGTAAAGCTCTCTTAGTGCAGGATTGGTCTCGCAAAGATAGGCATATGTCTTTGCAGGCACCTCCGGCTGTACACCGGATTTTTTGCGTCTGTTCCAAACCCAGTTCACCAACCCACCCGTGTTTTTGCAGCCGATATCCGTACAAACCAGTCCCGGATCGACCACATAGGACATGATTCCGTCGTCCAGATAGCGCTCGTTGAGCCCTTTTGCGAATAGAATATTGGCGAGCTTGCTCTGTTTGTATGCCGTCAGCGGATTGTAGCCACGCGTAAACATCAAATCGTTCCAATGCATGCACATGTGTTTGTGGCTCTCGCTTCCGGTAAAAATCACCTTGCCCTGCGCGCGTTTGAGTTGCGCCAGCAAACGATACGTCAACAGGAACGATGCCAAATGATTCAACGCGAACTGCTGCTCATAGCCTTCTTCCGTCGTAGTGTACCAACTTCTCACGCAACCCGCGTTATTGATCAGCACTTCAAGCCGGTTCTCGTTTTGTTGGGCGAGCAGTTGCGCAATCTCGTTTGCAATACGCTCTACTTCACGCTGCTGCATCAGGTCTCCGCACAAAAACGTGACTTCCGCGTCTGGCGAGAGCATGCGAAGTTTATATGTGGCCTCTTCACATCGCGCTGGATCATGCCCAATTCCGATGATGCGGTAGCCTTTGGGAATAAGCTCCGCCGAGGTTGCGAATCCGATACCGGAACTCGCACCCGTGATGACTGCTGTTTTCATTTTTCTTCTCCTAGCTTTTGTCGATCAGTGAGTAGTGGCCGGATAGCCGAACCAACCGAGTGCATGCCAGAATCCGAAGGAATGTGTGTAGATGCTCAGTATGGCATATCCGGCAACAAACCCGATTGCGAACACCAGCACTGCCCAAAGAAGGAGCGTGCGCAACACACGGCGCGTTTTCGGCTTGAACTGCGGGCTCATCGGCAAGAGCGGCAGATTTTCTGCGCGCAGGAGGTTTTTGCGCCAACGAAAGCTAGCGCGAATCATCTGCCGCAGATAGGCGAAACAATAAATGGCAAACACCACGAGAATCACGCTCAGCGCGAGCAACGTGATTCCGAAGACAATCGCGCCGCCATACGGCATCGGAGGCAAAATGTTGAGATAGTTCAATCCTGCGATGAGTTCAACTCCAAGTGCGGCGGGCACCAGTGAAGCAGCAAAGAGCCCAGCAATGAAGAAGAGAAACGCGCCATAGAGCATGACTTCAAATAGTCCGATGATCGTCAGCCAAAGCACAAGGAAAAATTTCTTGCCGCCTTTGGCTTTCTTTTCGCCGGGGATACCAACATATTGCGCAGCGATTTGAGCCGGCGCGCCAAGCTTGGTCGCGATCTCCTCTTCCGAGAATCCGTCCGCAAGCTTAAACTGAAAATGCTGTTCATATTCCATCAGGATGTCTTCCGCATCCGCCACTGCGTTTTTCGTCAGTTCGTTTTTTAGTTCGTTCAAATAATCTTGTTTCGTCATATTGTCTGCTCCTCCAGAATGGATTGTACGGTTGTTGCAAAAGATAAATAATCAGTCTTGTCACTGTTGTATAGTTCCCGGCCAGTCTGTGTGAGCGAATAGTATTTCCGCGGTGGCCCTCCGCTTGCTTCCATTAAATATGTGGTCACGAGTCCATCACTCTTGAGTTTGCGTAAAATCGGATAAACGGTTCCGTCCGCGATGTCGATTTTTTGAGAAAGATACTCGGAGATTTCATAGCCGTACCAATCCCGTTTTTCCAGCAAGGAAAGCACGCAAAGCTCCAGCACGCCTTTTTTGTATTGTATGTTCATTGCACCATCCAATTCTTGTTTGAACACTCTGTCAAACTTGTTCCTTGTTCGCAATATGCATCGACTTAATAGCATCATCTACTACTGCATTATATTCAGTAGTGATCGTCTTGTCAATTGCTTACCGAAAATTTTGATCATGTTTATATTCTCTGGCAACTAAAAAATCGTCCGGTCTATCATTCCGGACGATTTGTATCAATTGGGTTTCTAGAAATATACTGGTTCTTGGGTCATGCCAGTTTCTTTTGATAAACCTTCAACGAAACGGTGAGCGCAATCACATTTGCAGCAACCGCAGCCAGCGCGCCAATCCCGATGAGCATTGCCGGCGTAATCGTGCTGTGATCTAAAAGCTTTGTCGCGCTTTCCACGCTCATCATGCCGAAAAAGACCGTCACCGCGATGAGGATCATAAAGACAACCCTGCCGCGCTCCACGCCAAGCCAGAACATAAATGGAAGGTTCAGCGCCATTAAAATCAGTCCAGCAAACGAGGTCAGAACGATAGCCAGAACCGTCTCCGTCGTAAACGCTTGTCCGCCAAAGCCGCTGATTGCCGCCTGCAAGCCGAGCGAGAGCAACAGACAGACTGCCACGCCGATATAACCGATCAAAAACTTGCTGAACACCAGCTCCCGCTTGCTATACGGCATCATGACCGCAAGTTGATCCCATTTACTGCGCTCGTCATATGCGATGACGGTTATCGGCAGCATTGCGGCATAGACAATTGCGATACTCGAAAAATTTGTGCTCGGAATCACTGATAGTATCACGATAAAGAGCAGGTAGAGTTTGAGTTGCTTCAGCAATGTGAAAAAGTCTTTTAACAGTAGTCCTCTCATGCGCGCTCGCCTCCCTTTGCGAGAAACAAAATGATGTTTTCCAGTGTCGTGAATTCCGCCTGCACGCCGTGCGGAAGCTGCTGTTTGCGCACCAGCGCCTCCACCCCGTAAGGATAAGTTTTGCTACTCACGACGGTATCTGCCGGCAACTGATCCAGCGCGGATTGCGTGGTTTTGACGATTGCATACTCGTCTAGCAGGCGGTCTTTCTCTTCGCAAAGCACGAGCTTCCCTTTGTGCAAAAAGGCGATATAATCGCAAACCTTTTCCAAGTCGCTCACAATATGCGAGGAGAGCAAGATAGAATGCTCCTCATCCCGCGTGAAATCATTGAAGAGTGTGAGAATTTCATCCCGCACCATCGGGTCAAGTCCGCTGGTTGCTTCATCCAGAATCAGCAGCTTCGGCTGATGAGACAGCGCAACCGCGATTGCGAGTTTCATTTTCATCCCGCGAGAGAAATCGCGAAATTGCAATTTTTGCGGAATATCGAGCAATTTGAGGTGTGCTTGATAGACGGAATCATCCCATCTGCGGTAGGTCCGCCTCATGACTGCGCCGACCTGAGACGGCGTCAAAACTTCCGGATAATATGCTTCGTCCAGCACAATGCCGATGTCCTGCTTGACTTCCTGAAACGCTTGCGTGTTGTTGTCCTCACCCAGCACGCGAATCGTCCCGCTGTCTCTCTGAATTGCATTCATGATGAGCTTGATGGTTGTGCTTTTCCCCGCGCCGTTTTCACCGACGAGTCCCAGTATGGCCCCTTTCGGCAGAGAAAAGCTGACATTGTCCAGCACAAAACCATTGTAGCGCTTAGTGATTCCGTTTAGTTCAATCGCATTCATGTTCGATATTCCTCCTCTATGATGACGCGAAACTGCTCCAGCAGGTCTTCGCCCTTGAGTTCACAGGCAGGCGCCAGACGCAATATTTCGCGCATGTGTTCTTCGATTTCCTTGAGTTGCCCTTCGCGGATGATTCCCGTGTTCTTCGCCGCAACATAGCTGCCCTTGCCCGCCACGGTGTAAAGAAATCCGTCCTGCTCCAGCTCGTCATAGGCGCGCTTGGTCGTAATCACGCTGATGCGCAAATCCTTCGCAAGCTGCCGGATGGAGGGCAGCAAATCCCCTTCCGCCAGGTCGCCCAGCAGGATTGCGTTCTTCATTTGCGCATAGATCTGCTCGTAAATCGGCAGATTGCTTGCGTTGCTGATGATGATATTCAATCGATCACTCCTCGCCTACTGTTTATATACAGCATGTACAGTATAGACGGCAATCGAACGTTTGTCAATAGGGTTGCTGCCAGATGATCCGCCTATTTTTGTTTCTTGAACCCAATCGTGACGCATGATAAGATAGTTCTAGATTTGAGGTGAACATATGACCTTTGAAGAACTCTACAACCGTCTGCTCAAGAGCAGCGTAAACGGCAATCTTACCGAAGAGCTCGATCTCGTTCAGCAACAGGGTTATGACCCGCATCATCTCTCCTGCCTGCTCGGGCCGGAGAAGCACCCTGTCGTGATTCGAACCGATGCGTGCACCTGCGATAGCACCCGGCTGGAACAGTGCCGTGCGCGCTGTTATTTTGACGCGCTGTTCATCGAAGACGGCGCGGTCACCATCGATCCCAAGCTCTGCGTTGGCTGCGGCGAATGTATCCGCGGCTGCGACGCAAAGAAGCTGACGGAGAGCCGCGACATCCTGCCTGCGCTCAACGCGCTGAGAAATGCAGAAGCGCCCGTCTATGCGATGATTGCGCCCGCGTTTATCAACCAGTATTCCGAGGCAGTCACGCCCGGCAAGCTCCGCGCCGCATTCAAAAAAATCGGTTTTGCGGGCATGGTGGAGGTCGCACTGTTTGCGGACATCCTCACGCTCAAAGAAGCGCTTGAGTTTGACAAGAACATCCAATCCGAGAAGGACTATCAGCTCACGAGCTGCTGCTGTCCGATGTGGATTGCGATGATTAAGAAAGTCTACGCACAGTTGATCCCGCATGTGCCTGCCGCCGTTTCGCCGATGGTTGCCTGCGGTCGTTCGATTAAGAAGATTCACCCGAACGCCGTCACGGTCTTCATTGGCCCGTGCGTAGCGAAAAAAGCGGAAGCACGCGAGGCAGATATTGCCGACTCCACCGACTTTGTGCTCACGTTCCAGGAGATCCAGGACGTATTTGATTACGCAGGCATCAACCTTGCCGAGATGGAGGAAGATGACCGCGACCACTCCTCCAAAGCCGGACGCATCTACGCAAGCACGGGCGGCGTAAGCGAAGCGGTGCGTTCCACCGTTCAGCGCATCAATCCCGGCAAGCCGATCACGGTCAAAACGCGCCATGCAGACGGCGTGCCCGCCTGTAAACAGATGCTCAACGACATTCTGGAAGGCAACGGCGGCGCAAACTTTTTCGAGGGAATGGGCTGTGTCGGCGGTTGTGTCGGCGGACCCAAGGCGCTCATTCCGCGCGAGGAAGGGCGACATAACGTCGTCCGCTACGGTGCGGAGGCGACCTATGAAACGCCAATCGACAACCCGTATGTGATCGCGCTGCTGCACCAGTTGGGGTTGGATACGATCGAGAACCTACTGGAGAAGAGCGATATCTTCGTTCGAAAACTTTAATCCATTTACATCGCAGTACAAAGGCACCGTTTCGCGCGGTGCCTTTCTGTGTCTTTCGCGAGCAAGTTTGCT
Source organism: Bacillota bacterium (assembly GCA_023395595.1). GTDB lineage: Bacteria > Bacillota > Clostridia > Christensenellales > CAG-138 > UBA7703. The sequence continues at coordinate 46,766 of JAEWYO010000052.1, read as the reverse complement.
CTATTTCGTTACATCAAACGGCACACTGACGGAGTCCCCACCGCCATCGATATAGATCGTCGGTGTATAGTCGAGTGATGTCCTGCTCCCAACTTTCCAGCGCCATGAGACAATCCCTTCGGAATCGGATCGCTTCGTGCCAAGTCCGCTCGCGCTGGACATGCCGGACTTGTACTCCACTTCGCACTCGTAATCCGTGTTTGGCGCACCCTGAATCTTGATAAATGCGTTGGAACCGCGTTGAACAGTATCCGAATAGTCGAGAATCGTGATTTCTGTGCTCCGCGTGACCGGCGCAACCTTCGTTGCCGGTTCCACCGTGGGTGTTGCAGTTGGCGTTGGTGTTGGTTCTGGTGTTGGAGCATCGGTTGGTTCCGGGGTTGGCGTTGTAGTTGGTTCCGGAGATGGTGTGACCATCTCCGTTGGTTGCACAGGTTGCTGTGTTTGCTGTGCTGGATCTGATTCTGGCGTGTACGCTTGCAATGATTGCGTAACGAAGGTTTCATCAATTTCCGACATCGGCATTTCTCTTGAAACAATCGTCGGCTCTGTGTCCTGCACAGCTTGTTCGGTTACTTGAGACGGAAATACCACCACCGCCGCGATAAACAACCCGATCGTAAGCAGCGCGGTCATACCCTTTTTGAGCGGAACTTTCTCGTGAAAAAAGGGATTGATCAGCACCGCGCAACCAATCAGCATGGCGCTGGTCAAAGCACTTCCGGAGAGAAGCGCGAGCGCCATAAGAAGCAAAGTGATGGAAAATATCCAAAATATAACTCGGATGATTCGGTTCACTTGCTGTACCCTGCCCCTCATTCCACATATTTTTACGGACTTAATCTCATCATATCGCGCGTAACGCGCATGACCAGAGGGATAAAAAGGCATATTTCATCGAAAACCGCAGCGAGGATTTCGCACTAAATCGTTTCCTGAATTTAAGTTTGTTACGAAGTAAAAATTACGTTGACAGAATCCCGTTTTAGGGTAAAGTAATAACAAGATTCTATCGAATGTTGACACGTGAATTCCTAAGTTGATCAACGTATTTTTCAAAAAAAGCGAATCATTCTCCGTTGACTAAATATCTAGCATTTCCTAGTGAGCTAACACATTTTTATGACGAGGTGTTTATGAAAAACAAACTCAAGTATCGTTTTGACAACCTGATGTCCAAGGGAACCGGCGTACTGGTTGCAAGCCTTGCGATTGTGACGCTGCTTATGATTACCATCGTTTCCTTCATTGTCTGGGTGACGGGCGCAAATCAGGGAACCGGTTTCCTTTCGCTGTTCTGGATGGGCGTGCTTCGTTCACTCGATCCTGGCACAATGGGTGGCGACAGTGGCAGTTTCCTTTTTGTTGGCGCTATGTTCGTCATCACTCTCGGCGGTATCTTTATCTTCAGCATTCTCGTGGGTCTTTTGACCACCGGCATCTCTTCCAAACTCGAATCGCTCCAAAAAGGGCACTCCATCGTAATTGAAGAGAATCATACAGTCATTCTCGGCTGGTCAAGCCAGATTTTCACAATTCTCTCCGAGCTCATCGAGGCAAACAGCAACCAAAAGAACGCCTGTATCGTCATCATGAGCCCGACGGACAAGGTGGAGATGGATGAGGCGATTCGCAGCCGTATCCCCGACACGAAAACCACACGCATCGTCACGCGAAACGGCAGTGCAATCGATCTCAACGACCTTGGGTTGCTCAGCTTACACACCGCGCGCTCGATCATCATCAACGAAAACGACGATGCAAATGTGATTAAAACACTGCTTGCCGTCATCAATTCGCCAACCAGCCGCACAACACCATACAACATCGTCGCTGTTCTGCGCGAGCCAAAGAACGTGGAGGTTGCGAAGATTGCCGCGCGCGGGCAGGCGGAGATCATCCTCGAAGACGCGATCATATCCCGCATCATTGCGCAGACATGCCGTCAATCCGGTCTTTCAGCCGTGTATACCGAGCTGCTCGACTTCGGCGGAGATGAAATCTATCTGCGCACATTTCCGCAGCTCAACGGCAAGGCCTATGGTGAAATACTCTCCCTCTTTGAAACCTCCGCCGTGATCGGACTGAAAACCAAGGATGGCGTACAGCTCAATCCCCCGATGAGCACCATTTTGTGCGAAACCGACGAAATCATAGCTGTCACGGCAGACGACGACACCCTGCTGCTCAACGGAACTCCTGCCACATTTGATGAGCGGGTATTTGCCGGCAAGACTGTCGTTTCGCCATCGCCGGAGAGCATTCTCATTCTCGGCTGGAACGAAAACGCACAGCGCATCATCGAAGAGCTGGATCACTATGTTGCAGATGGTTCGCGCATCACGGTGGTGTGCGAGATGAATGAGGCATCCGTTGCTCTCCGCCGTACCGAGCGTGTGCTGGAGCATGCTTCCGTCCATCTGGTGGCGGAAGATATCACCAAACGCGCCACGCTGGATTCGCTCCTTCGACAGGATTATCCGCATATCATTCTGCTTTCCGACCGCGCGCAGGAGGATATTCAAAAGGCCGATGCCAACACACTCATCACGCTGCTGCACCTCCGGAACATTGCCGAAACGACCGGAAAGCGTTTTTCGATTGTGAGCGAGATGCTCGATATCCGCAACCGCCGTCTCGCGCAAGTGGCAAAGGTCAACGATTTTATCGTCAGCGATACGATCATCAGTCTACTGATTGCGCAGGTTTCGGAAAACAACATCCTCAACGCCGTATTTGAAGATATCTTTGATGCGGACGGATCGGAAATCTACCTCAAACCCGCGGAATCATATGTGCGTTTGGGCGAGGATGTCTCGTTCTATACCGTCGTAGAAGCTGCGCGCAGGCACGGGGAAACTGCCTTTGGCTATAAGATTGCCGCCGAATCCGAGAGCGAAACCGTACCCGGCGGAATCCATGTCAACCCGCCAAAGTCGGCAGCAATCCGGTTTGTGCAAGGTGACTGCATCATCGTCGTAGCCGAAGATTAAACCCGCGTGAAAGTACGCGTAAAATAGAAACAACGACTGGAGTACAACGCATGCAACCGCAACCCCAACGCAGGCACCGCTGGATCATCGCCATCCTGTTCATCCTCATGATTGTATTCGGTCTTCTCGTCACGCCGGATTACGGCATGCCCTGGGATGAGTTGACGGAGATTCGCACACTCGGCACCAATGTACGCGAATATGCAGGCCTGATCCTCGGCGCGGATCAAAAGCCCGCGCAGTCCTCGACTGGCATCGAGTTTCCCGATGTTTCGGAAAACGTGGATATCGATCACGGGCAGTCCGTCTACTATCTATTCTCACCAGCGCTCTTTTTTCAGTATGGCGAAGGTGGCGCGCGCACGCTGATGCTACTCTGGCACAGCTACACCTTCCTTGTCTTCCTGGCGGGCGTGTTTGCAATCTATTGGATTGCATCATACCTGCTCAAGGATTGGCGCTACGGGCTCGCTGCCAGCTTATTCTTGTATCTAAGCCCACGATTCTTTGCGGAATCGCACTACAACAACAAGGACATCATGGCAATGGTCATGATTCTCTATTGCCTGTTGTTCGCGATACGTTTGATTGAGAAAAAGACGGTTGGTTCTGCGATACTCTTTGCGTTCTTTGGCGCGCTGGCAACGAACATGCGCATCACGGGGCTTGCGTTCTTTGGCCTTTGCGGCGTGCTGTATCTTGTCACGCTGTTTGTGAGACGGGAATGGAGCATCAAAACTCTTCTGCTCGGCTTGACTGCGCTGATTGGATTTGTGGTGTTTTACGCCGCGCTCACGCCGGGACTATGGAACGATCCCGGAAAGTTCATCCAGTATGTCTATTCCCGTTCGTCCAACTTCTCGGATTGGCCGGGCTATGTGTTCTACATGGGTCGAGCGCAGCGTCCTGTACCGTGGCACTACATCCCTGTGATGATTGCAATCACAACGCCGCTGTTGGTCTTGGCGCTGATGATTATCGGGAACATCTCCGCGCTTGTTTCGCCGTTTCGAACCAAGGCAAATGAGCTCTTTGCAGGAGAGAAAAAATATTTTCTAATGATGCTGGTATTCGTTATGGCGTTCCTCGGTTTTGCGATGATCACGCGGCCGATCCTATACGATAGCTGGCGGCACTTCTATTTCCTCTATGGAATCCTATTGCTTCTCGCGGTATACGGGCTCAAGACGATCATCGATCGACTCAGAGGCAAGTGGAAGTGGGCAGCCGTCGGCGCGGTTGGCGCGCAGATTCTCGCGATGCTTGTGATGGTGATTTTGAGCCATCCATTCCAGTTTGTATATTACAACGTACTAGCGGGCAGCAACCCCGGCGCAAAATACGACCTTGATTATTGGAATGTGTCCCAGGCAAAGACGCTGATGCAGTTGATTGACACCGTGGATTCGGACGAACAGATCTCCGTGACCGCAGCCGATTGGTACACGGGCAACGGCTTGGAGAAGGCCTACAACATCCTCCCGGAAGACTATAAGTCCCGCGTGCGGCTCGTCTTCGTTGGCCAGTATACGATTGCGCGCGGCGCAGATTATCTGATGATCAATCCACGCGGGTTACAGATTTGCAGCGATAAAACACTCGAACCGCGACAGCAATGGATATTGGCGTATGGATTGGATGTTTACCTCAGCGGGCTAACCAAAGTCGTTTCCCCAAAGGCATTTGGTTCGGAGTTTATGACGGTCTATCAGATGCCGTAACGCTGGTTTCTAACGCAAACGAGCACCCGCACGGGTGCTCGTTTGCTGTTTGTATGCTTTAACTGTTTTCCAGTGGAAACGTGATGCTCCAGTCTCCGTCTATGCGCGTTTTCATGCTATAGAAATCACCATAGAGCTTACATTTTGACAATTCACCCTGCGGCACATCAAAGACATACTCAACATAATCCGCACTTCTTTCGATTTCTGGATCACCCGTGTTGTATCCGCCGCGATAGAGCATTGCTTTGCAGATGGTCTTCGCACCGTTTTCGTCTTGGAGATACAAAAAAGCGTGATCGCTAAATTTATGTCGCCCCGGCGTATGAAGCTGAATGTGCAACTCATTTCCGATATAGCCTACGCCGGTGATTTCAAATCCATCCAGAATTTCAAACAGCTTTTCTCCCGGAACCAGTACGGTTTCGCCGTCTGTATCCGATTGTTCTGTTATGATGTCATTCGGAATTGCGTTCCAGTCCATTGGAATCGGGAACTCAAGCGTTTTCTCTTTTCCACTCATAATCGTCTGAAAAGAGATTGTGATCTTCTTTCCTGTAATCACGTCGCGAGGATTCATGCTGCTTGTCTCGATCAAGAGTTTTGCCGTTCCTGTTGACGCATCGTAGTCGACTTGATTGCAGGTGCCAATGCAGTCAAACCCCGTGCGGATGTCATACGAATCATCAAAATCCAAGGAGTCATCCAAGCGGTTCCCTTCCAAATCGCGCACCGAAACGAGAACTTCCGCGTTCGCGCCATGGATGTATGCGCTCTCCACCTTGATTTCAATGTTTTGATCGACATCGCTTAACTGTACCGGTTTGAAGAACTGCGCCGTCTTAGGCGAGATGAGATAGAGTAGATCGTCTACATAGGGGACTTCCGCCGCAAGCGCAGGCGTAATCGTCATAAGGCAAACAGCAAACACAGCAAACACAACGCCGATGCGCTTCCAAGCGCTGCGATGCGTGCGTTTTTGAAACGAAAGCCCCAACTCTTCACCAACTTTATTTCGAATTTGTTTGAGGTGTTTCTGATTGAATGTGTCACTGATTCGCTTCATGTTGTGCCTCCGTACAGTTGCATCTTCAACTTTTGTTTTGCTCGAAAGATTCGATTCTCGATTTGCTTAACCGTTAAATCAAGCGCAACGGAAATCTCCTTTGGCTTTTGCTGATAGTAAAATCGTCTGAGAATGATCTCCCGATCCGGTTCCCCCAACGCTTGAACCGCCGCAAGAAGCTCCCGTTGCAATACCGTGTCGAGTGTTTGATCAAAGAGTTCTGCGCCGCACACGGCAAGCTGTTCGTCCAATCCGATTTCGTTTTTTCGGACGATCTTGCGATAGCGGTCGATTGCGCGGCTCTTGACCGCAACACAGAGCCATGTTTTGATGCTTCCGCGCGCTTCGTTGAGTGTTGCACTCGACTTCCAGAGCTGGATAAACGCATCCTCAACGCATTCCTCCATGTCTTGCGTAGTACCGACATTGAGGAGCACTGCGCGCGCAATTCCCCAAAGTAAGCGTGAGTACGACATGATCGCCGCATCCAGCGTACTCTCATCGCCCGCTTGCAATTTGGTTATCATCTGCTTTTCAGTCAAGCTCCTATCACCTCCTGCTCTTTTGTATTCACCTATCATACGAGCCAGACTACGAAATTACTCAATTTTAAAAGAAGTATTTACTAGAAGAAACAGAAGAGAAAGAAAACTAAATCATTTGCAAAGAAAACTTACGAGAAGAAGCCGCACGCGCACACGAGTATCCCACCGCATTGTCGGCGGAAACTGTTGCTTGCGTTCTTGTGGATGTGTATAATCAGATACATATTTCGATAGTACAATAAATATCTTTTCTGGTAAAGGTTGGCCATGTACGAAAAATACTCGGGCTTGCCCGACACAACAAGATCTGCGCAGCAAAACACCAACCGTCCTGTGAGGTCATCCAACCCGCAGACGGATTATGGTTCCATGCCGAATCATAACTCGAAAAAACGGCTGAGCGCGCGCAAAGCGAAGGCACGCAAACGCAAGATGCTGCTTGCAGGCATGAGCCTCTTCTTTTTGGTGTTGATCATCGTCGCCGTACTCGTGCTGGTCAAAAGCTGTTCCGAGCCCAAAGTGGTCGATCTAGCAAATGGCACATTTCGCAGCGGGGTTGTGATCAATGGCATGGATGTCTCTGGTAAAACAGTGGATGAAGTGCGTCCGCAGCTAGAGTCCAACGAAACCACGATGATGGAACGTATCGCCATCACGCTCTCCGGCGCAGAGATCAACGCAACCGTCACCGGCGCTGATATGAGTGTCTCATCTAACCTCGATGAAGTCATTGAGCAGGCGCTTGCCGGAGGCGCAAACCAGTACTATTCTACGAAGATCAGCATCGATGAAGCCGCGCTTGCAACCCGCATAGACGCAATCAACCAGACCTCCAGCAAACCGCCCGTGGACGCAAGCGTAACCATGGATTTCTCCAAAAGCGGGAAACCCAGTCCGCAATATGTGGAAGGTACGCCTGGCATCGGTTTAGATGTCGCCTCTACTGTTGCGCTGGTCAAGCAGGCAATCGAAGCCTGCCAATGGCAAACCACGTTGACTCCGACGATTACAAACATTCCGCCTTCCAGAACAATCGCAGACATTCAAGCGAATTTCTCGCTGATTGCAAAATTCACCACAACATATGACTTCAAAGGTACGGCGGAATCCACACCGGAGCAGATGGAGTATATCCCCAATCGCGCATTCAACGTGGAAAAGGCTGCGGAAGCGATTTCGAAATATGTTTTAAAACCCGGAGAAACATTCAGTTTTAATAACGTTGTTGGCGACCGTACGATTGAAAACGGCTGGAAAATGGCGCAGGGCATCTACGGTGGAGACCGCACAACACCGCAAGCAGGCGGTGGCGTTTGTCAGGTCAGCACCACGCTGTATAATGCGGTATTGCAGATCTATCCATATGTGAAGATTGTTGAACGTCAGTTCCACTCCTTCCCTTCGACCTATGTCGATATGGGCTTGGACGCAACCGTTGACACAAACCACATCGACTTCAAGTTCAAGAATATTTCGGAGAACGATTTGTATATCTACGCATATCCTTCCGAGAACAAGAAGTTTAAGAGCCGCAAACGGGACATTAATGTGGTCATTTATGGCAAGGCACTGCCGGAAGGGCACGAATACAAGACCCGCACGGTGCTTGTCTCCGAAGAATCAGCCGGCCCGGACGAGATCACCGAGACCAAGAAACTCTATATTGGAGAAGAGGAGATTCAAGCTCCGGCGCGAAACAAGTACATTGTAGATGTGTTCATCGACCACTACGTCAATGGCGAAAAGGTCGAAGAGATCTATCGGGTTCCCGGACCCGATGTTTACCCCGGCAATCCACTCAGGAAAAAAGTAGGCATCATGCCAACACCTTCGCCGATTCCCTCTCCCTCACCAACGACATCACCGGCGACGGCACCGTAAGGGCTGCTATCATCTTGCAAAACAAAGAGAGCACGGATTTTCTCCATGCTCTCTTTTGATTTTGCTTGTACTGTTTTCTTTTAATACATTCCGCCCATATCCGGGCCGGGTGCGGCAACAGGTGCCGGAGGCGTCGGAATATCGGTAACCAGGCTCTCGGTGGTGAGCACCATTGCCGCAACGGAGGCAGCGTTCTGCAGCGCGCTGCGGGTGACCTTGGTCGGGTCAATGATGCCTTCGTCCGCCATGATGCCGTAGGTGTCGCTCGCGGCGTTGTAGCCGTAGCCCGGCTTGTTCTCGCGGCGGATATTTTCCACCACGACCGCGCCGTCCACACCGGCATTGATCGAGATCTGGCGAACCGGTTCTTCCAGCGCGCGCAGTACGATGTTCACGCCGGTCTTGTAATCGCCGGTTGCATTCTCGGCAAGCTTCTTAACGCGTTCTGCAACGTTCAGCAGAGCCACGCCGCCGCCGGGGACGATGCCCTCTTCCACAGCCGCGCGGGTTGCGGAGAGCGCGTCTTCGATGCGGAGTTTGAACTCCTTCATTTCCACTTCGGTCGCTGCGCCAACCGCGATAACGGCTACGCCGCCTGCGAGTTTGGCAAGACGCTCCTGAAGCTTCTCTTTGTCATAATCCGACGTGGTCTCGGAAATCTGCACTTTGATTGCGGCAACACGCGCCTTGATCTCTTCTGCATTGCCGGAACCTTCGACGATGATCGTGTTGTCCTTGTCTACCTTGACCTGACGAGCGGTACCAAGCTGGGTCAGCTGGGTTTCCTTGAGGTCGAGGCCGATTTCGGAGGAGATCACCTCGCCGCCGGTGAGGACAGCGATATCCTGCAGCATGGCCTTTCTGCGATCACCAAAGCCCGGGGCCTTTACGGCGATGCAGTTGAACGTGCCGCGCAGCTTGTTGAGCACGAGCGTGGTGAGCGCTTCGCCTTCCACATCTTCTGCGATGATGAGAAGCGCACGGCTCTGCTGAGCGATCTGCTGGAGAATCGGGAGAATCTCCTGAATATTGCCGATTTTCTTGTCGGTGATGAGGATGTAGGGATTATCGAGAATGCCTTCCATCTTTTCGGTATCGGTCACCATGTATGCGGACGCATAGCCACGGTCAAACTGCATACCTTCGACGATGTTGAGCTCAGTCTTCATGGTCTTGCTCTCTTCAACCGTGATTACACCGTCGTTGCCGACCTTCTCCATCGCGTCCGAGATGAGCTTGCCAACATTTTCGTCACCAGCGGAGATCGAGGCGACCTGCGCGATGGCGTTTTTGCTGCCAACGGGCTTGCTCAGGGCTTTGAGTCCCTCAACCGCTTCCGCAACGGCGGCTTCGATGCCGCGACGCACGACCATCGGGTTTGCGCCCGCAGCAACGTTCTTCATGCCTTCGCGGACGATTGCCTGCGCAAGCAGGGTTGCCGTGGTGGTGCCGTCACCTGCGACATCGTTGGTCTTGGTGGCGACTTCTTTGACCAGCTGAGCGCCCATATTTTCAAATGGGTCTTCCAGCTCGATCTCTTTTGCAATGGTGACGCCATCGTTGGTGATCAGCGGTGCGCCATATTTCTTATCGAGCACGACGTTGCGGCCTTTGGGCCCAAGCGTGATCTTCACGGTATTGGCAAGCTTGTCCAAACCGGCCTGAAGCGCTCTGCGTGCGTCTTCGCTATATTTCAACTGTTTAGCCATCGTTCATTTCCTCCTGAATTATTCTACGACCGCGAGAATATCGCTCTGACGGACGATGAGGTATTCTTTGTCATCCAGCTTGACTTCAGTGCCCGAATACTTGGAACAGATCACTTTGTCACCCGCTTTGACATACATGACGACTTCTTTGCCGTCCACAACTCCGCCGGGGCCAACCGAGATCACTTGAGCCATCTGCGGTTTTTCCTTTGCTGCGGTCGGCAACACGATGCCGCCCTTGACAACCTCTTCGTTCTCGATGCTGATAACAACAACGCGATCGGCCAAAGGTTTCAGTTTCATACGAGTTTCGCCTCCTATGTAGTATAGTTATTTTTCAGCTTGTTAGCACTCTTTTTTGTTGAGTGCTAATCACGAGAACAATTATACCACGATTGCTCGACGCGTCAACTTTGAAAATGCAACGAAAATGTGAAAATGTCCTTCCGTGATCAGAAATCCTTGCAACATTATCACGCAAGCGCATTATAATAAGTAAGAGTTTGATCGGAATGATCCCGTGTTGTGTCACTTCGCGTTTACGTGCAAACGCAATATTTTGCTTGCATTATCCCGCGTGGTATGCTAAACTAACTTCTGTTCGAATGAAATGTGAGACTGAAATAGGGGGTGAATTGTTTTGGCAAACATCAAGTCCGCCATGAAGCGTGTCAAAATCACCGCGAAGCAGACGCTGAATAATCGCGCGGCCAAGTCCGAACTGAAGACGACTATCCGCCGCTTTGATGAAGCTCTGCAGGTCGGGGACTCTGCCGCATCCGAAAAAGCGTATTTGACGGCCGTCAGCACAGTTGATCATGCTGCCGCTAAGGGCATGATCCACAAGAATGCTGCCGCCCGCAAAAAAGCGCAGTTGGCAAAAAAGCGCGCTGCGGCTCTGTAACCCCAGTTCGGTTTTCAACTTTGGGCATACCATAGGGTATGCCCTTTTTTCTTGCTTTCCAGTATGAAAGCGAATAAAATAGATGCATATTGATCAAAGAGCACTACGACACTCCGCAAACGAAAGGTGATCCTTCTATGGACGCATATGTTTCCAGGCTCAACAGCGAAGAATTGGACGACGTGTTTCATGCGATTCTCTCCCTGCGCGACCTTTCGGAGTGCTATCAATTCTTTGAAGACATGTGCACCATCAATGAATTGCAGGCTATGGCGCAGCGCTGGCAGGTTGCGCGGCAGCTTGACGCAGGCGAAACTTATCAGGACATTGCGCATCGGTTTAATGCGTCCAGCGCGACCATCAGCCGTGTGAACCGCTGTCTGGAATACGGTGCGGGCGGGTATCGATTGATTCTTGACCGTTTTAAGAAACCGGAGTAAGCTTCGCTTCTCGCTAGATATACCTCTCAACAGAAAACGGAGTAATAACAACCAATGGCAATGGACGGCATCGCGCTTGGCGCGGTGATTCACGAACTGCAACCGCTCATCGGCGGAAAGATTGACAAGGTGCAGCAGCCCGAAAAGGACTTGCTGCTCTTTGTTGTGCGGGCAAACAATGCGAATTTGAAATTACTTGTCAGCACGCACCCCGAAAACGGGCGCATTCAGCTCACCAGCCGCTCTTTTGACAACCCGATGAACGCACCTGCGTTTTGCATGCTGCTGCGCCGTCGTCTCATCGGCGGACGTATTTGCTCAATTCGCCAAATCGGCGCGGATCGCGTCTGCGAAATCGTCATCCTCGCGCGAAACGAGTTGTTTGACGAGGTATCGCTTCGACTGATCATCGAACTCACCGGAAAGCACGGCAATTTTTTGCTGTTGGAGCCGTCTGGCGCGATTGTCGATTGTCTCCGCCGTGTCTCCGCCAACAACGACGGCGCACGCATCCTCCTGCCTGGCTTCCCCTATGAGCCTATTGTCTCGCAAAACAAGTTCGATCCGTTTGCGGCGCAGAAAGAATCGTTTGACGTGGTCTTTGCTTCCAGTGATCCAGTTCGCGCGATGACCGCGTCGTATGACGGTGTCTCGAAGCAGAGTGCAATCGCCTTGCTTTCGGCGGCGCAATCCCCCGCCGCACTCTATTCGTTGCTGCAATCAATGAAATCCGGCAACTACGCGCCATGTGTCGCGTTGAATCAAGACGGTGAGCCCGTAGTCGCGCTACCGTTTGTGCCCGCCAATCTCTACGCAAAAATCGAGCCAGCCGCGAGCATGAGCGATGCGTTGGATCGTTACTATGCCGACCGCGACCAGATCGTCCGCATCCGGCGTCATGGCGCCGCGCTCCGGCACACGGTCTCCACCGCGCTCAGCCGCGCGCAGAACAAGTATGCCGCGTTTCTGGAGACGATTCAACAAAGCGACGCGCATGACACCGCCCGCATCAGCGGAGAACTCATCCTCGCCAACCTGCATCTTGCAAAGCCCGGCATGACAGAACTCGTCGTGGACGATTATTTTGTCGATCCGCCCGCAAAGCGCATCATCGCCCTCGATCCTGCACTCAACGCGCAGGACAACGCAAAGAAATATTTCAAGCTCTACCGAAAAGGTAAACTCGGCAAAGCGTATGCCGAAGGCCAAGTGGAAGGTCTTGCAAGCGAGATTGCCTATCTGGAAGGCCAGCTCGAAAACATTGATAAATGCGACACGCTCTATGAACTCAGCGAGATCAAAGACGAACTGATTCGGGAACGCTATCTCCGCCCGGAGAAAGCGCAGGCGGCAAAGCCCGCGAACAAATCTTCCGCACCGATGCGCTTTGTCTCAAGCGATGGAATCGTCATTTATGTCGGCAAAAACAACCGTCAAAATGACGCGCTGACGCTGCAAGCCGCGCACTCGGAAAACATCTGGCTGCATGCAAAGAATATTCCGGGTTCGCACGTCATCATCGATTTTGAAGGCGAACCGCCGGAGAGCACGCTCCGCGAGGCGGCAAACCTTGCGGCATACTATTCGCAATTCCGCTCGTCCGCAGGTGTTCCAATCGATTACACGCCGCGAAAATTCGTCAAAAAGCCCTCTGGTGCGCGCCCGGGTATGGTGATTTACTCCACCAATCGAACGCTGTATGTCACGCCGGACACCGCGCTGATTCAGCGTCTGCGCGAACACGCGGAGCAAAAATAGAATTGCGGCAGCATCATGTTTGACGGTGTTTCTTTGTGAACAGTCTGTGGAAAATCCGTCGGTGCAGTTTCGGTTGATTGCGTTCGCTTGCCCGTTCGCGTATAATTGTGGCAACGATTTCGTTGTGATTCATAAAACATCGCATCACGAACGTTACATTTTTAAGAAATATCAGGAAGGGAGAACGCGATTTTGTCACGTCTCGCTCAACTTTTTCAAAACCCGTTGCAGTTTCTTTATGTGCTGCCAGCGATCCTCATCGGTTTGACCGTCCATGAATGGGCACATGCCTATGCGGCCAATCGCCTCGGCGACCCGACGGCGAAGAACCTCGGGCGTATGACCCTTAACCCGCTTGCGCACATTGACCCCATCGGATTTGCGATGCTTCTGCTGGTCGGCTTCGGCTGGGCAAAGCCTGTGCCGGTCACACCGCGCAACTTCAAGAACTATCGACGGGATGATATCATTGTTTCCCTCGCGGGAATCGTGACCAACCTTGTCGTTGCGTTTTTGTTCTCATTTGTCTACGTTGCGGGCATTCTCAAGTGGGGTCTTGCGACAAACGAAGCGTTCATGAGCATTATTGGGTCGATCATCACGATTAACCTGACACTGGCGGTCTTCAACCTGATCCCGATCTATCCTCTCGATGGTTCCCATGTTGCGGAGAGCCTGCTGATGCATAAGATTCCGCGCGTGTTCATGTTTCTGCGACAGTATGGCCAGATCATCCTGCTGGGGCTCATCATCTCCGGCGCGACGTCCTTTATTCTCGGATACTTGATCTCCGGCATCTCCAGCGGCTTCTTCTCCGTCGCCGTCTGGCTGATCAATCTGCTGTAAAAATAACAAAAACCTGCAAGGAATGCAAATGCCGTATACCGTACAACTCCAACAGTTTGAAGGACCGCTCGACTTGCTGCTGCACCTGATCGAAGAAGCCGAACTGGATGTCAAGGACATCTTCGTCTCCGAGATCACGGCGCAGTATCTTTCCTATATGAATCAACTGGACGAGTTGGATATGGACACGGCAAGCGAATTTTTAACCATGGCGGCAACGCTGCTCTACATCAAAAGCAGGCAACTCCTGCCCCGCCCGCCGAAGGAAGACGAAGCGGAGGAAGACCCGGAGACGCTGCTGATTCGGCAACTTCGAGACTATAAGGCGTTTAAGGAAGCGAGCGAACAGCTAAAAACCCTTTTCGAAGGCGCAAAGAACAGTCACACACGCCTGCCGGAAGATATTCCGCTTCCGCCAAAGGAAGTCGCGCTTGACGGCGCAACTATGGACGGGCTCTTTGCCGCATTTCTTGAGATGCTGGCGCGCAAAAAGGACGAGCCGGAGGTCATTCGCTCCCAGCACGTCAACCCGGATCGCTACACCGTGCGATCCCAAACGGCGAAAATTCGCGCCGTCCTGCTTGAAAAGCACGCGGTTTCGTTTGAAGAGTTGTTTGACGAAAACGCGGAGCGCACAGAAATTATCTCCACATTTATGGCTCTCTTGGAGATGATCGCGCGCGGCGAAATCCTTCTCAAACAAAAAGCGCCGTTTGCGCCGATTCATATCAGCGCAGACAAGCTCCTTCTCGACGACGATAATTATGAATACATGGATGAATCGGAAGATTGAGTTCCTCTATGATCGCAACCCAAGATCAAGAGCGAATAATTGATGGTATATGAGGGTATAATGGAAGAGAGAACCGAAGAAGCCAAACAAGAGAACAGAAACGAGCAAGTGCTTCGACACAAGATTGAATGCATGCTCTTTGTCGCAGGTGATCCTGTCGCGATTACGGAGCTTGCGCGTGTACTCGATCTTGCAACGCCAAAGACACGCAACCTGCTCTCCGAGATGGAATATTCCTATCGCTTGGAAGGGCGCGGTGTGCAACTGCTTGTCACCCACGACACGGCGCAGCTCGTCAGCAACCGGGACTACATCGAAGAAGTCAAGCAACTGGTGAATCCCGACGAGACCAAGAGCGTATCTCAATCCCTCCTCGAAACCCTCGCCGTGATCGCCTACCGTCAGCCCGTGACCCGAGCGGATGTGGAGCGTGTGCGCGGCGTGCGCTGTGACTATGCGGTCACACAACTGCAAAAACTCGGCCTAATCGTCGAAGTTGGTCGCAAAGATGTGGTCGGACACCCGACGCTCTTTGGCACCACGGACAAGTTTCTCCGCCAGTTCGGGATTCACACCGTCGATGAGATGCCCAATTTTCAACATTACTCGCAGGAAATCATTGAAGACAGCTCCGAAGAAATCCCCGTAGTATAATCCAAAAGATGCATAAACAAACCTCCCGCTATTGTGCGAGAGGTTTTTGCTTTTCTAAGGTTATGTTTAAGCAGAAAAAGGATTCTGCTTTCTCAAAGTGATAAAGAATTATGTAAGCGGAAGCATCTTGACATTGATGTCCTTGCCGTCCACTTCCAGCAGCGCGCAGGAAGGCTTGCTCCCTTGCCGCGGCAGCGAGATACTGCCGGGATTGACAATCAGCACTTCCCCGTCTGCTTGCAGCAGCGGCACATGCGTGTGTCCGAAAAGCACCGCCGCGCACTTGTTCTCGCGCGCCTTGTCGCTCATCTGATAAAGCGTATGATAGCCATCCCCATGCACCAGCATGATCCAGACATCCTCAACGCGCTCAATGCGCATGCGTGGATAGATGCTTCCGCTGTCATTATTACCCTTGACGGAAAAATACGGCACGTCGCCCAATTCTGCGGCAATCCGCTCCGCGTCGATTGCAAAATCACCCAAGTGAAAGAGCATGTCCACCTTGCCCAGCCGCTCCAGCGCCAGCGGCAGGCGGGAAAACATGTTGTGCGTGTCCGCAAACACCGCGATGCGTTTCATTCTTTCTCCTGCCTCAGTTCGTCCAGCAGCGCTTCCAGCGCGTGCTTCCTGTGGCTAACGGAATTCTTCTCGTCCGCGCTGAGTTCGGCAAAAGATTTGCCCATCGGCGGAAAAAAGAAATATGGATCATAGCCGAACCCGTTTGCGCCGCTTGCCTCGGTCAAAAGAAGCCCTTCCGCATATCCCATCACGCAGATGGTCTTTCTTCCCTCGCGCGCAAGAGCAACGGCGGAAGCAAACCGGCAGGTGCGTTGTTCGGCCGGAACACCCGCCATATCGCGCATCAGCTTTGCGTTGTTTGCCGCGTCGTCGTGTCCATCTCCCGCATAACGCGCGCTGTAAACACCCGGCGCGCCGCCAAGCGCGTCCACGATCAACCCGCTGTCGTCCGCAAGTGCGGCGGGAAAACCGGAGGCAAGGCGAATTTCTTCCGCTTTCTTGATCGCGTTTGCCGCAAAGGTGTCGCCGTCCTCAACCACATCAATCTCCAGCCCTGCCTGTTTGAGCGTCATCATGTCCGGAAATTCTGTGCCAAGGATTTCGGAAATTTCGCGCATCTTGTGCGCATTGTTGGATGCAATAATCAATTTCATGGGCAGATTATAGCAGAGAATCGTCCGTTTCGTAAAGCGAAACAAAAATACAAACGTTTGTACGATTTTTTGTTGATTTTCGTCGCAACGGGTTTTAGCCTGCCAAACGCTATGGTATAATAACTTGATTTGTTTCAGGGGGACTAACATGGATCTTTCGATTCTCAACGATCATCAACGCGAAGCCGTAGAAACGACCGAAGGCCCGCTTCTCGTTCTCGCGGGCGCAGGCAGCGGAAAAACGCGTGTTCTCACGCACCGAATCGCATATCTCATTCAAGAAAAGGGCGTTGCTCCCTGGAATATTCTCGCGCTGACGTTTACCAACAAAGCCGCGGGTGAAATGCGCGAACGCGTCGGTGCTCTGGTTGGCTCCGGCGTGAACGACATGTGGGTGATGACATTCCACGCGTGCTGCGCAAGGATTTTGCGCAGTGAAATTGAGGCACTTGGTTACGAGCGCACGTTTGTGATCTATGACGACGCGGATCAGCAGTCTCTGCTTAAAAAGATCATTCGCGACCTGAACCTCAACGAAAAGGTGTTTACTCCGCGGGAACTCAGCAGCCGCATCTCCGAGGCAAAGAATCAGAGCCTCGACGCGCTGCAATATCTCCACGACGGCTATGCGCCAAAGGAAGTCGTCGCGGCCTATCAGGCATATCAAAAGCAGCTCAAACAGTGCAACGCGCTGGATTTTGACGACCTGCTGCTTATGGTGATGCGTTTGATTACGCAATTCCCCGAAATACTGGAAAAATACCGCAAGAAATTTCGCTACATCCTCGTGGACGAGTACCAGGACACCAACCTTGTTCAGTACCATATCGTGAAAAAACTCGCGAGTGAGCACCGCAACCTCTGCGTGGTCGGCGATGACGACCAGAGCATCTACGGTTGGCGCGGCGCGGATATCCGCAATATTTTGGAGTTTGAGAAAGACTTCCCCGGTGCCGCCGTCATCCGGCTTGAGCAAAACTATCGCTCGACGGAGGTCATCCTCAACGCCGCGAATATCGTCATCTCCAACAATCGTTCTCGCAAGAAAAAAGCGCTTTGGACGAACGTCAAAGGCGGCGAACCAATCGACGTATACGAAGCCATGGACGAGCGGGACGAAGCAAACCGCATTGCCAACCGCATCCTCGAAGGCGCGCGCTATGGAGATCGAAACTATAACGACTACGCGATTCTCTACCGCACGCATGCGCAGAGCCGCGTAATTGAAATGTATCTGCAAAGCTACGATATTCCTTATCGTGTCTATGGCGGGCTTTCGTTCTTCCAGCGCGCGGAGGTTAAGGACATCGTGGCGTATCTGCGGCTTCTGCAAAACTCCGCGGACGACGTTGCCTTCTTGCGCGTGATCAATATCCCCCGCCGTGGCATCGGCGATAGCTCTGTTGACGCGCTGCAAGCCTTCGCCAGCGCGCGCACACAGCCGCTGCTGCACGCAATCATGCAGCTCAAAGATGGCGATCTCGCCAAAGCCGCACGGGAAAAATTCACCGCGTTTGCGGAACTTCTTTCGGATGTCTATATGCAGTTCGGGGTCAAGTCGTTCCCCGACGTGGTGGAATACCTCCTGCAAGTCATCGGCTACGATGCCTATTTGCAGGCGGATCGCAAAGAGAACTACGAAGCGCGCGCAGACATTGTGAAGGAATTTGTGGGCTATATTCGTGAATTTACCGAATCGATGGACGAGACAAAGATGGATGTGCTCTCCGCATTCCTCGAAAACGTTGCTCTGTTTTCCGCAACGGACGCAGTGGACGAAGAGAATGGCCGCGTTTCGATGATGACGCTGCACAGCGCAAAGGGCTTGGAATTCCCCGTCGTCTTCCTCTGCGGGCTGGAGGACGGGCTGTTCCCCTCCATGCAGAGCATCTACGAGCCGGAGAAACTGGAGGAAGAGCGCAGGCTCTGCTATGTTGGCATCACGCGCGCACGGCAAAAGCTCTACCTATCCTCCGCCAAGCAGCGCATGCTCTACGGCAAGATTACACCCGCGATGCCGTCTCGTTTTTTAACCGAACTGGAGGCGGCGCTTCCCGCCGAGGCAAAGCCCGCGCCGAAGCCGACGCAGCTCAATAGCGCGCCGCCACAGCAGGCATTCGGCATCTCCGTTCATTCGCTCAAGAGCAGCGGCGCACAGAGTGCGATCCAACGCGAGCAAACAAAAATGGAAACGAAGTTACCGGAGCACGATGTCGTCTATACTCCCGGACAGCGCGTGCGACACAAGGCATTCGGCGAAGGTACGGTCCTCGCAGTCAACGGAGCCAGCGCGTCCTCGATTGTAGAAATCGCGTTTGACAGCGGAACGAACAAGAAGTTTGCCGCGGCGTTTGCGCCGATTGAAGTGTTGAATAACTGACCGACTATTACATGGAGGCGGATTGTATGACCCGTCAGGAAGAATTAACTGCGTTTTTAAATCGCTGCAACGAAATCTATTATAGTAGTGGAAGTCCATTAATTTCGGACTATGAGTTCGATACGCTTATGGATGAACTACGTGACCTTGAAATTAAAAACAACTTGGTTTTAGAAGGGTCACCAACATTCAAAGTTGGATCTGAGATAATTAATACTAGTTTTTTGCCGCATACGCATATTCGAAGGCTATACAGCCTCGACAAAGTGCGCACAGAGGAAGCTTTATCCGACTGGGCAAACCGCGCGATCAAAGCCGCCGAAGGAAAGCAAGTTGAATTCGCGCTGGAATACAAGTTCGACGGGCTGACCGTCTGCCTGACCTACGACAACGGACGATTTGTGCAGGGCGCAACGCGCGGCAACGGCATCACCGGAGACGGCGTGTTTGAGCAGCTGCTCACCATTCGCAACATCCCGCGTACGATTCCGTTCAAGGGTAAGATGGAGGTGCAAGGCGAATGCATCATGCGTCTCTCCGTGCTGGACGAGCTGAATCGAAACAGCGACGAACCACTGAAGAACGCGCGAAACGCAGCGGCGGGCGCACTCAGAAACCTTGACCCGAAAGTCACCGCAACCAGAAAGCTCGACATCTTCTGCTACAATGTCGGCTATATTGAGGGGAAAGAACTGAACAATCAGCGCGAGATGCTCGCGTTTCTTGCCGAGAACGGCTTCCCTGTCAGCCCGTTTATCCGTTATTGCCACACGGCGGAAGACCTCAAGCGCGAGATCGACCGCGCGGAGCAAACGCGCGGCACGCTGGATTTTTTAATCGACGGCATGGTCATCAAAGTTACCGATTTTGCCCTGCGCGAGCAGCTCGGCGCAACGGAAAAATTCCCCCGCTGGGCGATGGCATACAAATTCGCCGCCGAGGAGACGACTTCTATCGTGGAGGAAGTCACCTGGGAAGTCGGCAGAACGGGCAAACTCACGCCGCTGGCGCACTTGAGCCCCGTGGAGCTCGCGGGAGCCACGATTCAGCGCGCAACGCTGAACAATTATGACGACATCCAGCGAAAGCGCGTTAAGCTCGGCTCTCGGGTGTTCATCCGCAGGAGCAACGACGTGATTCCGGAGATACTTGGCGCGGTGCCGGACGACACGGCGACGCAGGAGATTCAAAAGCCCACGCGCTGCCCCGTTTGCGGCGCGCACGTGGAGGAAAACGGCGCGCATCTGTTTTGCACCAACTCCCTCTCCTGCCGCGCGCAGATCACGCTCCGGTTGGCGCACTATGCCTCGCGCGACGCGATGGACATCGAAAGCTTCAGCGACAAGACGGCGGGACAGCTCATCGAAGCGCTCGGGATCGATTCCATTCCCGCTTTATATGAACTCAGCAAGGAGCAGCTTGTCGCGCTCGACCGCTTCGGCGAGAAGAAGGCGCAGAATCTGCTGGACGCAATCGAGCAAAGCAAGACGAGACCACTCGGCGCGTTTCTATTCGCGCTCGGCATCCCGAACGTTGGCAACAAAACGGCAAAAGACCTTGCAAAACGGTTTGGCACGTTGGAAGCGGTTCGAAACGCTACGCAGGAAGAACTCCTCGCGATTCCCGATGTTGGCGGCATTGTCGCTCAGAGTATTCTCTCATTTTTCGGCGATATAAACATCTCCGCGCAAATTGACCAGCTCCTTGCCTACGGCGTTGCGCCGCAGAGCGAACAGGCGGCAAACACAACTTCCCCAATCGCGGGTAAAACTATCGTCGTCACCGGCACGCTCCCGACGCTTGGGCGCAGAGAAGCCGAAGCGCTCATCGAGCAAAACGGCGCAAAGGCGGCTGGCAGCGTCAGCAAGAAGACAGACTATGTGCTCTACGGCGAGAGCGCGGGCAGCAAGCTCGACAAAGCACGAGAGCTTGGCATTCCCTTGCTTACGGAAAACGAATTTCTCGCACTGATCGGCGAAACATCACGCGAAGAAAACGCTGTTACGCTGTTTTAAGAATACTTGGAGAGAAAGAAATACATGCTTAGACTTGGAAAACTCGACAACGACGATCTGGATCGTCTGGTACTCAAAAAATTCCGCCGCGTTCGACCGGAATCGCTCTCCTCTCCCACCATTGGGCAGGATTGTGCCGTGGTCGATCTTGACGGCGATTTACTGGTATTGAGCTGTGACCCGATCACGTCTGCGAGCGTTGCGCACCTTGGACGACTGACCGTTCACGTTAGCTGCAACGACGCGGCAGCCGCGGGTGCTGAGCCGGTTGGACTGCTTGTGACGCTTCTGATGCCGACAACTGGCACAATGGAGCAAATTGCGCAGATTGCCGACGATCTTTCCGCGGCGGCGCAGCTCGCCAACGTGGATATTCTCGGCGGACACACAGAGGTGACGGATGCCGTCTCCCGCGCGGTGACAAGCGCAACAGTGATCGCGCGACAAAGCCGCAATCAAGTTTTGCGCGGGATGCGCCCCGGCGACGACATCGTCATGACGAAGTACGCCGCTTTGGAAGGAACGACTATCCTCGCGGAAGATTTTCCGGATCGTGTTTCGACTGTTTCTGCGAAACAGATTCAAGCAGCGTGCAAGCTGGCGGGACAGCTCAGCATCGTGCCCGAAAGCAGGATTGCAATGCGAAACGGCGCAGTTGCAATGCACGACGTGACCGAAGGCGGCGTGCTCGGCGCAAGCTGGGAGCTTGGCTTTGCCAACCACTGCTCGGTAGAGATTGATTCTATGAAAATTCCTGTTCTTGAGGAAACGCGTGCGCTCTGCGCGGCGCTCTCGCTCGATCCGCTCCGGCTCATCGGCAGCGGCAGCCTGCTTATCGCCTGCGAGGACGGCGCGGCCCTTTGCAACGCCCTGCAAAAAGCGGGCATTCCCGCCGCCGTGATCGGCAAAGCCATCGTCGGCAATACCAGCTTTGTGGACGGAAATATTCTCGAAGAACCGCATGCGGACGAGCTTTACCGGCTTTATTGATCGGGAATTGCGCCCATATCCTGTCTATTGCAAGATACTTCGTGTTTGTGTTCATTCTTAACGCTTGTGTGATGCCGCATCACATGCTATAATTTATAATTGCGACTTGGGGGTGACAGAATTATGTTTAGCATGACAGGATATGGCAAAGGAAGCGCAACGACAGACGGACGTGAGATGACGCTTGAGCTTAAGAGCGTTAACCATCGCTATCTGGATGTTGGCATGCGTCTGCCCCGTCACCTCTCGTTTTTGGAAGACCCGATTCGCTCCGCACTGACCGCGCGGCTTTCCCGCGGGCACGTGGACGTTTTTGTCAACTATCGAAATCTACGCAGTGACGCGCGAACGGTTGAAATCGATGTTCCGCTGCTGAGCGCATTTGTCGCGGCTGCGCGACAGGCAAACGAGACGCTTGGTCTGCGAGATGATCTCTCCCTCACTGCGGCGCTCCGGTTGCCGGACGTATCCAACGTTCGCGAAGCGGACGAAGACAGCGATGCGCTCTTGGCGCTGCTCAGCAGCGCAATCAACAGCGCGATCGACAATCTTCTCGTCATGCGCAAGCAGGAAGGCGACCGCCTCAGCGTGTATCTGACCAATTGTGTGGATACGGTGGAATCCCTCACCGCCAAAATCGCGATTCGCGCGCCAATCGTAGTGGAAGAATATCGCGCCAAGCTCAACGAGCGGATCGCAAATCTTCTGGGCAATGTCGAAGTAGACCGCGCGAGGCTTGCAACCGAAGTTGCGCTCTTTGCGGATAAGGCGAGCATCGACGAGGAAATCTCCCGCCTGCACAGCCACATTGCGCAGTTTCGAAGCCTTCTGGTTGATCCCGAACCCGCAGGACGCAAGCTCGACTTCGTGGTGCAGGAGATGAACCGCGAGTTTAACACCATCGGTTCCAAGGCCAACGACGGAGAGCTGACCAAGCTCGTGCTCACCGGCAAGGCGGAGATCGAAAAGATTCGCGAACAGGTACAAAACATCGAATAACCCAACTTGCACAGAGAATGATACTAGATTTAAACTTTTGATATAGGAGCAGCCCGTTATGATGAACCTGCGGCTTGTGAACATCGGCTTTGGCAATATCGTCTCGGCAGACCGCCTGATCGCGATTGTCAGCCCGGAATCCGCGCCCATCAAGCGCATTGTGCAAGAGGCACGCGAGAGCGGCCGCCTGATCGACGCAACTTGCGGCAGGCGCACACGCGCAGTCGTCATCACGGACAGTGACCACGTGATACTCTCCGCCATTCAGCCGGAGACCATCGCAAACCGGCTCGACACCAAAGCGGACGAAGCCGACGACTGACGACGAGAGGAGATTCATCACATGAAACAAAACAGAAAGGGCCTGCTGCTTGTCATTTCCGGTCCTGCCGGAGTGGGCAAAGGCACCATCAATCTATCACTGATCTCGCGCAATAGCGACATCCGCATGTCCGTCTCCGCGACCACGCGTTCCCCGCGTCCGGGCGAGATCGACGGTGTGCACTACTTCTTCAAAACCGAGGAAGAGTTTCAAAAGATGATCGAAGAAGGCGCCTTCCTCGAGTATATGCGCGTGTTTAACACGCACTATTACGGAACGCCGAAGAGCTTTGTCGAGCAAGAGCTCGACGAAGGACGCAGCGTCATCCTTGAAATCGATGTTCAGGGCGCCATGCGCGTCAAAGCAGCTTATCCGGACGCCGTGCTGATTTTCATCGCGCCGCCGTCCATGAGCGAGCTGAAATCCCGCCTCATCCATCGCGGAACCGAAAGTTCCGAAGCCATAGAACGCCGCTTTGAAACGGCGTACCATGAAATGGAACTCGTGAACCGTTACGATTATGTCGTTGTCAACGATATTCTGGATCTTGCGATCGCACGCACGGAGGACATCATCGTCGCCGAGCGCTGCAAGGTATCGAGAAACGGCGAATTGATTGAAAAACTCAAAGGAGGCAGGAGCGCATTATGATGAACTTACCGCTAGACGAACTGATCGAGAAGGCAGGCTGCCGCTATATGCTGGTGACCGCCGTTGCGCAGAGAGCGCGCCAATTGCAATCGGATCCGGATAAGTTGGACGGTCGTAAACCTGTTTCCGTCGCTGTAGACGAACTCTACACCAATAAACTGCATCTGGAATATCCGAAGGAATTCTATCAGGACTGACAAACCCGATTTTCACACGGGATCGTCATTCCCGTTTTTATACGACATGATATGAATTCTTGCCGAACCCGCACGGCTTTGTTTCGTTGCGGTTTCGACGTGCACTGGCCCGCTTGCGGGCTATTTGCGGTTTTGGCAAATACGTCTGCTGGAACACCCAATCAACAATTCACAACAACAAGCACATTCTGAACGGGAGGTGAACGGCATGGAACAAACCTGCGAAGTCATCGTAGACATTGCGCACGCAAATGTAGACCGATTGTACAGCTACCTCGTACCGGAAGGTATGTTGGTCTCTCCCGGCAGCCATGTTCTCGTGCCGTTTGGCAACGGCAATCGCCAACGCGAAGGGTTTGTCATCCGCGTGATGGAACCCGCCATTTCAAGCGAAGTGCAGCCTCTCGTCGTCCTCAAGCCACTGCTTCGTGTCATCGAGCCCTACCCCATCCTCACGCCAGAGCAGATCGACCTCGCGTACTGGATGCAGAAGAGCTATTTTTGCCTGCTGGTCGATGCACTCCGTTTGATGATCCCTGCGCAGATGCGCGGCGGCAAGGTGAAAGAAAAGATCGAACGGACGATTCAACTCGCGCACCCGGAAGAGATTGAATCCCAACTCATCTCCCTTCTGGACAAGAGCGGCAAACCGCGCGCACCGAAACAATACGAGGTGCTCGAAACCCTCCACACCGCCGGAATAGAAATGGCAGTTTCCGATGTGTTGGCATATGTACCGGATGCGCAGAGCGCAATCACCGCGCTCGTCAAACGCGGCTATGTGGTCGAAGGCGGTCATGTGACCTTCCGCCGCCCGAATATCAACGCGCTAATGGCAGACAAGCTTGTCACACTTAACGCCGCGCAGGAAAACGCCGTGGATGCCATCACAAAAGCGATGGAAGCAAAGAACGGCACGCTCCTGCTCCACGGTGTCACCGGCAGCGGCAAGACGGAGGTCTACATGCGTGCTATTGAACACTGCCTCGCTTCCGGCAGGCAGGCGATCATGCTTGTGCCTGAAATCTCGCTCACACCGCAGACCGTCGGACTCTTTCAGGAGCGGTTCTCGGACGGAATTGCCGTGCTCCATAGCAGGCTCTCCGCCGGCGAACGCTTTGACGAATGGCGCAGAATCCGGCTTGGCAAGGCGCGCGTTGCAGTCGGCGCACGCAGCGCAGTGTTCGCACCGATGCAAAACGTCGGGCTCATCATCGTAGACGAAGAGCACGAGGGCAGCTATCAAAGCGAGACCGTTCCGCGCTACAACGCGCTGGATGTTGCAAGTTATCGCGCCAAACAATTTGGTTCGCCGATGCTGCTTGGCAGCGCGACGCCATCGCTTCTCTCCTACTATCGTGCGCTTTCGGGACGCTATACGTTACTCGAGCTGCCCGAGCGCGTTCAAAACCGCCCTCTGCCTGTAGTCGAAGTCATCGACATGCGGCAGGAGTTTCAGGCAGGCAACAACGGCATCTTTAGCGGAAAACTCGCGCAATATCTCGGCGAGTGCCTTGAGAAAGGCCAGCAGGCGATGCTGTTTATCAACCGGAGGGGGTATTCCACCTTCGTCTCCTGCCGAAACTGCGGGCACGTCGTCCTTTGCGACGATTGCGATATCTCTATGACGTATCACAAGGGCGAAAACCGGCTGCGGTGTCATTTCTGCGGCGCGGTCAAGCCCCTGCCGACCGTATGCCCCGCCTGTGGCAAGCCGTTCATCAAGTATTTCGGCATCGGCACAGAGCAGGTGGAAGAGGCGCTGCATGACCTCTTCCCGAAGGCCGTTACCCTTCGCATGGATACGGATACCATCCGCACCAAGGACACGATGCAGCAGATGCTCACCGCATTTGCGCACGGGGAGGCGCAATTCCTCGTCGGCACCCAGATGATCGCCAAAGGACATGATTTCCCGAACGTGACGCTGGTCGGTGTCGTCGCCGCGGATGCAACATTACTTATCCCTGATTATCGCAGCACGGAGCGCACTTTCCAACTGCTAACCCAGGTTGCAGGACGCGCCGGGCGGGACGAAAACCCGGGTAAAGTGGTCATCCAGACCTATTCTCCCGCGCATCCCGCGATCCGTTACGCGCGGGAGCACGACTACAAGAGCTTCTACCATTATGAACTCGAACAGCGAAAGAAAGCTATCTTTCCGCCGTTTTCGCTGTTTGTCCGCATTCTGTTTTCCGGCGATGATGAAGCGGCGCTCTATACGGGAGTCACCGCGTATGCAACGCAACTCAAGCTCGCTCTGGACGAGCAATTAGGGCAAGAAGGCGAAAAAGACATTTTGCTCTACAGCGCCTCCCCCGCGCCGATCAAGAGAAAACAGCGTGCCTATCGTTACCAGATACTGATCAAGCTGCTGCGCACGGCGCGCCTCAGCCGCGCGATCCAAACGATTTATACGTTTGCCGCAGATCATCGCGGAGAAATCTACCCGATGGTCGAGGTGAACCCACAGGATATGTTATGAAGAAGAATGAGAATAATAAAAACAAGAAGAAGGTTCCAATCGAAAAGACAGAGCGCAAGAAGACGAACTGGAAGCTCGTCGGTGAGCTGATGCAGGGCTATCGCCACTACATCGTCTTTGCGACGATCAGCGTGCTGCTCTCCACCGCGTTTTCCTACGCAGTGCCGTATGTGACGAGCTTTACACTCGACTACGTCATCCAGGGCATTTCCTCCTCCACGCCGAAGTTTTTGCTGCCGATCGTGGAATCGCTCGGTGGACGCGAATACTTCATCCGTAATTTGTTTCTCTGCGGAGCGGCTCTGCTGCTCTTCACCGGCATGAACTGCCTCTTTACCTTCACGCGCAGGCAGAACATTGCCTATGCGTCCGAAGGCATGGCAACAAAATTGAGAAACCGTCTCTATCGTCACCTCGAAGACGTGCCGTATGACTACCACAAGCACGCGAGCACAGGCGATTTGGTGCAGCGCTGTACATCCGACGTGGACACCGTTCGCCGGTTTGTGCACCTGCAATTGATGGAAATCGTGCGTACGTTTGTGATGTTTATCCTCGCCGCGATCGTCATGTTCTCCGTGAATGTGAAGATGACGCTGATTTCGCTTGCGTTCCTACCGTTTTTAACGGTCGGATCGTTCATCTACTTCAAGTATGTGCAGGAATACTTCACAGGTTCGGACGAAGCGGAGGGCGCACTTTCGACCATGCTGCAGGAAAACCTGACCGGTGTGCGCGTGGTGCGTGCATTTGGCCAGCAAAAGAGCGAAATCGAAAAATTTACCAAGCTCAACAACACCTATCGCGAAAAAACCTATAAGCTCATCAAATTGCTGGGGTTCTACTGGGGGCTTTCGGACAGCGTGGGTTATATCCAAATTGGCCTCTCGCTGTGTATGGGCGTCATCGGAGTGTATCGCGGAACGTTTACGTTGGGCAACGTTGCGCTCTTTACCACCTATGTTGCAATGCTCACCTGGCCGGTGCGCCAGCTCGGACGAATTCTCGCGGATATGGGCAAGGCCGGAGTCTCCCTCGGTCGATTGGACGAGATTCTCTCAGCGCCGGTTGAAAAAGAACCGGGCAAGGCGCTCTCTCCTAACATCAAGGGTGACATCGTCTTCGACAACGTCTGCTTTGGTTATGATCGCTACAACGATGTGCTGGACGGGGTAAGCTTCACAGCCAAACCCGGACAAACCATCGCGATCCTCGGCGCGACCGGCTCCGGCAAGACCAGCCTTGTGCAGTTGCTCCAGCGTCTGTATGTTCGAACCGCGGGTAGTATCACAATCGCTGGAACGGATGTCAATGACATCGAACACGGGCATCTGCGCGAGAACATCGGCATCGTGCTGCAAGAACCATTCCTCTATTCGCGCACGATCATGGAGAATATCCGCATCTGCGCGCCGTGTTCCACGGAAGAGGATGTGTATTTTGCCGCGCGCACGGCAAGCGTGCATGAGGTCATTGAAAACTTCGAGCAGGGCTATGATACGCTCGTTGGCGAGCGCGGCGTGACCCTCTCCGGCGGACAGCAGCAACGCGTCGCCATCGCGCGAACGTTGATGCAAAAGGCACCGATTTTGATCTTCGACGACTCCATGAGCGCGGTCGATTCCGAAACCGACGCGGCGATTCGCAAGTCCCTGCTGGCGCTCAATCAAGACGGCATCACGTTCCTGATTTCGCACCGCATCACCACACTGCGCGAAGCGGACAATATCCTTGTGCTTGAAAACGGGCGCATCACACAGCAGGGCACGCACGGCGAGTTGATTCAGCAGGAAGGGCTTTATCGCCGTATCGCCGAAATTCAGGATGCCATCTCCGAAGGAGGCAATGCCTGATGCAACATATAACCTATCAACCGCCGTCTCGGAAGGAGGCGAAGTAATATGTATATTGAAGAACAGGATTTTGCCGCAAAAAAGATCGATTGGAACGTTTGGAAGCGGCTCTATCGCTATGCGCTCCAGAACAAGAAACTCTTTTTCACCGTCATTGCAGCGCTCATCGTCGTCGCTGCAATCGATATTGCATACCCGTTGTTTACAAAATATGCCATCGACCATTTTGTGATACCAAAGACGCTTGATGGACTCGGCGTGTTTGCGCTGCTCTATCTTGCTGTAATCCTTATCCAAAGCTCCGGCGTAGTCACGTTTATCACTTTTGCCGGAAAACTAGAGATGGCGATTGCGTACACCATCCGGCAGGACGCGTTTTTGCGTCTGCAGGAGCTATCGTTCTCGTTCTATGACCGCACAGCGGTGGGCTATATTATGGCGAGAATGATGAGCGATATTTCCCGACTGTCGGACATGATCGCGTGGAGTCTTGTGGACGTGCTCTGGTCGCTGCTCTATGCGCTCGGCTGTATCGTCACGATGTTCGTGCTCTCTTGGAAGCTCGCGCTCATTTCGCTTGCGGTGCTTCCGCTGTTGGCATTCATCAGCATCCGTCTGCAAAAGAGCATGCTCAAGCATCAGAGAGAAGCGAGAAAGCTTAACTCCCGCATCACAGGTGCATTCAACGAGGGCATCATGGGAGCCGTGACCACCAAGACACTTGTGCGTGAAGAAGCCAACGCAAACGAGTTCAACGAGCTCACCGGCAAGATGAAACAAGCGAGCATCAAAAGCGCACTGGTCTCGGCTTCGTTTTTCCCGATCATCATGTCCCTCGGCGCGGTCGGAACCGGGCTCGCGCTTACACTAGGCGGGCAGGGCGTGCTGAACCCTGAAACCGCATTGATCGGCACGCTGACTGCTGGTACGCTGGTTGCGTTTATCTCCTACTGCACGCAGATTTTCGACCCGATTCAGCAGCTTGCGAACATTCTCGCAGAAATGCTCGGCTCTCAAGCCTCGGCAGAGCGTGTCATCACCCTGCTGGATACCAAACCGGACGTAACCGATAACGCTGAGATTCTGCAGAAATACGGTGACATCCTAGATCCGCATCCCGAAAACTGGGAACCGATCACAGGCAATATCACCTTTGACCATGTGACGTTCCAATACAAGAGTGGTGAGCGCGTGCTGGATGACTTTTCGCTGGATGTTAAAGCGGGACAAACCATCGCGCTCGTCGGCGAAACTGGAGCCGGCAAGAGCACGATTGTGAATCTGCTCTGCCGCTTCTACGAGCCGACAGAGGGTGAAATCCGCATCGACGGAACGGACTACCGCCAGCGTTCCCAGCTATGGCTGCAATCGAGCCTCGGGTACGTGCTGCAAACGCCGCATCTTTTCTCCGGCACCATCAAGGACAACATTCGCTTCGGCAAACCCGATGCGACGGATGAAGAGGTCATGCAAGCTGCGCGGCTTGTCCATGCCGAGCCGTTTATTCTCCAGCAAGAGAAAGGCTACGACACAGAGATCGGCGAAAGTGGTGCTCGTCTCTCGACCGGGCAAAAGCAGTTGCTCTCCTTTGCGCGCGTGGTGCTCAAAAACCCGCGGATCTTTGTTCTTGATGAGGCGACAAGCTCCATTGACACCGAAACCGAGCAGCTCATACAGAATGCGATCACGCACATTCTGAATAACCGCACGAGTTTCATCGTCGCCCACCGCCTCTCAACCATCCGCACGGCAGATCGAATTCTCGTCATTCGCGGCGGAAAGATTCAGGAGAGCGGCACGCACGAAGAGTTGCTCCGCCAGCATGGGTACTATTACGATCTCTACACGCAGCAGTTCTGCGAAGACCGCACGGCGGAATCGCTCGGCACCGCCAAGCAGGAGAAAGAGAACGATTGATGTGCGGATTCGTCACGCAAATATCATGTAATCACGCAAGGAGCAAGCGCGCATGACCATCCATTATTGGTCTCTGCTGATCATCTGCCCGCTTGTTTTTGCGGCAAGTCTTTTGGATGCGGTGGCTGGCGGCGGCGGGCTTGTCTCGCTGCCCGCCTACCTCATTGCAGGATTGCCGCCGCACAACGCGATTGCGACCAACAAACTCAGCAGCAGCATCGGCACCTGCGCTTCTACCGCGCGATTTATCCGCAACAAGTGTGTCGATTGGCCAACCGCGATTCCCTCCGCCATTCTGGCGGTGCTTGGCTCGATTGCCGGCGCAAAATTGATCCTCACGATCGACGACAACGCGATTCGATACATTATGCTCGTGCTGGTGCCCGTTCTCGCGTTTGTCGTGCTCAAGAAGCGTAATCTCTCCTCGGAATCGCTCGACCCCGTCAGCCGGAAGCAGCAGTTTCTCGCGGTTTGTCTCGCAGCTTTGTTTGTCGGTATGTACGATGGCTTCTATGGTCCGGGCACTGGTACGTTTCTGCTGATCGCATACACCCAGCTTGCTAGAATGCCGCTCCGTCTTGCGGCAGGCAACGTAAAGATTGCCAATCTTTCGAGCAACATTGGCAGCCTTGCGGTGTTTTTGCTCAATGGGCAAGCGATCGTTCCAATCGGGCTCATCTCCGCCGTGTTTGCCATCGCGGGTCACTTCATCGGCGCAGGTGTGTTGCTAAAAAACGGTACAAAAGTTGTCAAGCCGTTTGTTCTCGTTGTACTAAGTCTGCTTTTTATTCGTCTCATCTACGATCTCGTCGTTGCTTAAGGAAACGAATCATTTGCGACAAACAGCAAAGCACCGCCGGAGCAAATCCGTGCGGTGCTTTTTGCGTGATCTCTTATGTAGATGGATGTTTTAACGATAATAGATATTCATTGTGCCGAATGAAACGTCTCCGTCGATATTCAGCACTAGGTTTGCGTCCGCATTCGGCTCGCCATTCATTTGGATCGAACCAAACGACTTGTCGGACTTTAGGAAAACGCGCATCGTCTTTGGAACGATCAGATCAAACGTTGCGAATGAAACATCCACATCCAGCTTGGCATTCGGATTCACGCGCTTGATGTTCGTGAGGTCGAGCTCGCTTTTGCCGAAGGAAATGTCGATGTCACCGCCAAGGAAATCCTCCACGGCAACCTTGCGGTTCTCTTCTGAAAACGAACAGTCGTAGCTAACAAAGCCGTTCTCTTCGCGGTATTCGCTCTTCTTGTTCTTATCCCCGTTGAAGTGCACGCCGCACCATTTATCTTTGTGCGGGATGAACGTTTCATAGAGGATCGTTAACCCCAACAACACGAGCAGGCTCGGCCAGATAATGCTCCAAGTCAGCATCAACGAGATTTCACCGAGGTTGAAGAGCAGGAAGTATAGGCCTAGCCCCGCAACCGCGAGCGAAAAGATCGAGAAACGCTTGACCATCCAGCTCACCCCAAGCCCGATGATCACCGCGGGCCAAACGATGCCCCAAATGCCGAACGAAACGAGACCGAGCCGCTGGAGCAGGAATGCCACGCCGAGCACAATGACCAGTACCGCGAACCAAACTCCATCCTTCTTTGCGCTCTTTCCGCCATCCCAAGAGACAGAGAACGAACCGTCCCCTTCCTTATTGCTTTTCTGCGCGTCCACGATGACGACCTTCGGCTCAATCGGTTTGACACCAAGGAGTTCATCCGTGGTCACG
Source organism: Bacillota bacterium (assembly GCA_023395595.1). Taxonomy (GTDB): domain Bacteria; phylum Bacillota; class Clostridia; order Christensenellales; family CAG-138; genus UBA7703. The sequence goes on along the minus strand of JAEWYO010000052.1, from coordinate 14,730 downwards.
CCAAGCTTTTCCGCCAACATCGGGAGAATGGAAATGTCCGGGCAGGACACGTCGTTCTCCCACTTGCTGACTGCCTGCGCCGAAACCCCCATCATCTCGGCGAGCTGTTCCTGCGTGTACCCTTTTTCCTTGCGCAACTGCATGATGCGCTTTCCCATCGATTGTTGTTCCATGATTTTTCCCCTCTCTTTCATGCGATTATTATTGCACAAGTTGTAATTCTTGAACATAACCTGTTTTGCGAGTTGTAAAATTCTTTCCAACCAGAAGTAGAATTTCACTCAACTTCAAGAATCGAAACATTCCGCAGCTAAACCATAGATAGAATTTTGCTCAACCATCGCTTTTCTTTACAGAGTGTTCCATTTTTAGTACAATACCTATGGTTACAAAAGGAGGATTTTGATCAATGGCGTTACGCACAATCCGCACGGACGATGATCCGTGCCTGTATAAAGTATGCAAGCCGGTCGAAAAGTTCGACGGCAGACTTTCCGAACTGATCGACGATATGTTTGAAACCATGGATGCCGCAGATGGTGCAGGTCTCGCTGCGCCGCAGGTCGGCATTCTGCGCCGTGTGGTCGTTGTTGACGCGGGTGAAGGCAGAGTTGAACTTGTGAACCCACGCATTACGCTTTCCGAAGGAACGCAGGGCGGCTATGAAGGTTGCCTGTCCTTCCCCGGGCAAAGCGGCTATGTCGAGCGCGCGAATCACGTTGTCGTTGAAGCGCAGGATCGCAAGGGCGAATGGCACACCTACGACACGGAAGGATTCTATGCACGCGCGATGCAGCACGAGCTGGATCATCTTGACGGTGTTGTATACCTCACGAAGAAAACCGAACCGCCGGAAGGCTTTGACGACGAACAAAGCGAAGAGGAGAGCATTTGATGAGGATTGCGTTTCTCGGCACACCGGAGTTTGCGCTCCCGTCACTGGACATGCTGCAAAAAAGCGGGCATACACTCGCCGTTTTCACGCAACCGGATCGTCCGGTTGGGCGGCATGCAACGCTTACCCCGCCGCCGACAAAAGCATATGCCCTTTTGCATGGTATCCCCGTGTTTCAGTTTGAGAAGATTCGTCTGACGGAAGGCGTTGCTGCACTCAAGACATTCGCGCCGGACCTGATGGTTACTGCCGCATTCGGGCAGCTGCTTTCCGCGGAAAACCTTGCAATACCGAAGTTCGGCTGTATCAATGTGCATGGTTCGCTCTTGCCGAAATATCGCGGTGCGGCTCCGATTCAATGGGCGATCATCGATGGAGAGGCCCAAACAGGCATCACCACCATGATGACCGACATCGGCATGGACACAGGCGACATTCTGCTCGTCGATCGACTATCGATTGACCCCGACGAGACCGCAGGTGAACTGTTTGAACGCATGGCCGTGCTCGGCGCAGAGACGCTCCAAAAAACAATTGCCGCGCTGGAGGCGGGCACGCTAATCCGCACCCCGCAGGATGCGTCGCAGGCAACCAAATGTCCGATGCTGAAGAAAGAACATGGCAAGCTCGACTTTGCGCAGAGCGCGCAAGCAAACCATAACCGCGTGCGCGGAACGAACCCTTGGCCCGGCGCCTATGCCTTGCTGGACGGTGAACCGCTCAAGATTCATCAAACGCGCATGACGGACGCGACCGTTGGCGATGAACCGATTGGACTATTAAAAGGAAACGCGAAGTCCGGGCTATTCGTACGCTGCGCGGATCATTGGCTTGAGATCGTCGAATTGCAGGCAATCGGTGGCAAGCGCCTGAGCGCGAAAAGCTATCTTGCCGGAAAGACACTGGAAGGAAAGGTGCTCATTTGAACACACGCAAGCAGGCGCTGGATGCGCTCTGCGATATCACGGATCGCGGGGCGTATGCCAATCTCCGCGTCAAACAACTCACTTCGTCCCTGCCGGAGCGCGAGGCTAAATTGGCCGCCGCGCTCGTTTACCATACGCTTGACCATCTGCTGACCATAGACTACTATCTCTCCCACTTTGTCAAAGGTACGCAAAAGCCGGTCATTCGCTGCATCCTCCGGCTCGGTGTTTGCGAGCTGCTGTTTCTCTCCACGCCCGCGCATGCCGCGCTAAACGAGAGCGTTACGCTCACCAAAGAGGTCGGTAAATCCGGTCTGAGTGGATTTGTCAACGCGGTTTTGCGCAACATCGATCGCAATCGCAACTCGCTCCCGCCGTTTCCGTCCGATCCGGTCGAGCGACTTTCAGTTCAGTATAGTTATCCTGTATGGATTGTACGCGAATGGATCTCCCGCTTTGGTGAGGCGCAGACAGAAGCGTTGCTCTCCCAGCCTGTCTCCGACATTGAAGTGCGCGCGCAGTACCCGTTTACACGCGATGCACTGCAGCAGGCGCTCCCCGTTTCCAGCAAAGTCAATCCGCTCGATGAGAACTCCCTTTCGCTCGAAGGCGGGTTCGATCTAGCGTCCAATCCGCTCTTTCAAGAGGGAAAGTTCACCGTGATGGGCGAGAGCGCGATGCTTGCCTGCCGTGCACTGGGCGATATGAAGGGGAAACGCGTATTGGATGCCTGCTCTGCCCCCGGCGGAAAGAGCGCCTATTTGGCCAGCCAAATGCAAAACGATATCCAGCTCACCTGTTTTGAACTGCACCCGCACCGCAAAGAATTGCTCGATAAGACACTCGCGCGGCTGCACGTTGCGGCAGATACACGCGTGATGGACGCTTCGCAATTCGATCCCGCTTGGAATACGGCGTTTGATGGCGTGCTGATTGATGCACCATGCAGCGGGCTTGGTCTGCTTGGCGACAAACCGGACATCCGCTACAGCAAGACGGACGCGGATGTTGCCGCGCTTGTAGAGATTCAGCAACGTATTCTTGAAACCTGTTCGCGCTATGTCAAACCCGGCGGCGTATTAGTCTACGCCACCTGCACGATCTCTGCACGCGAAAACGAGGATCAAGTTGCCGCGTTTTTATGCTCGCACAGCGAATTTTCTCTGGAAACAATGCCAATTTCTTTACCAAACGACGGACAGATTCAGCTTTTGCCGCATGTGCACCATACCGACGGATTTTTTCTAGCGAGGATGAGAAGATGTATTTAACGGATTTAACCAAACCCGAAGTAGAGCGTCTCATGTTCGATTTGTGTGAGCCGAAGTACCGTGCAAAGCAGGTTTGGGAGTGGCTCAACCGCGGCGCACGCGTAGAAGAGATGACAAATCTGCCCGCAACGCTGCGAGAGAAGCTCTCCGCGATCCCCTATGGCGGTGTTTCGATCGAACGGAAATTTCTCTCTGGAAAAGACGGAACGGTCAAGTATCTCTTTCGGCTGGAGGACGAAAACCTTGTCGAAGGCGTGCTGATGCGCTATCATTATGGAAACACACTCTGTCTTTCCACGCAGATTGGCTGCAACATGGGCTGCAAATTTTGCGCCTCCACTCTTGATGGCTGCGTGCGCAATCTACGGCCGGGCGAGATGCTGGGTCAGATTCTCGCAGTGGAACGGGATGAGCCGCCGAAGGAAGCAGGCCATCGCACAGTGACCAACCTCGTGCTTATGGGCAGCGGAGAACCGCTGGATAACTATGACAACGTGGTTGCGTTTCTCAACCGTGTAACCGATCAGGACGGGCTTCGCATCAGCCCGCGTAACATCTCGGTATCCACCTGCGGCATTGTGCCAAAGATTGGCCAGTTCATGCAGGATGCGCCACATGTCACGCTCTCGATTTCGCTGCATGCGCATGACGACGAAACCCGCTCTTCCCTAATGCCGGTCAACCATGCATACCCCATCGACAGTGTGATTGCCGCCGCAAAAGAATATGCGGATAAGACCGGCAGACGCGTCGTGTTTGAATATGCACTCATCGGCGGTGTGAATGCATCCCTTGCGGATGCGGACGCGCTGGCGAAGAAACTGCGCGGCATACTTTGCCACGTGAACCTCATACCGCTCAACCCCGTTCCAGAGCGGGGACTCAACGGTGTTTCCCGCGCGGAAGCGGAGCAGTTTTCCGCGCGTCTTGCGGAGCGGAACATATCAGCAACCGTCCGCCGAGAAATGGGGACGGACATTGAAGGCGCTTGCGGACAGCTGCGCAGGAGGATTCTGCATGAAATACGCGGTGAAAACTGACATCGGTAAGCGAGTCCATAACGAGGACAGCTATCTTGTCACGGAGAAAACCGAATTCCCGATGCTGTTTGCAGTTGCCGACGGTATGGGCGGGCACGCGGCAGGTGCTGTTGCAAGCAAGCTTTTGGTTGAAAAACTCGCGATGTTTGATCGCATGGTAGAACCGGAACGTGAACTAGAGCTGCTTCGGCAAGCGATTGAGAGCGCGAATCTCGGCATCTATCGCGCAGCCGAAAAAGACCGCGCACTCAGCGGCATGGGTACAACCCTGGTTGCCGCGCTGATTTTGGGACACGACTATATTGCGGCAAATGTTGGCGACAGCCGCATGTATCAATATCACAATAAAACGCTGGATGCTGTTACGACGGATCATTCCCTCGTTGAGCAGCTCGTGTTGGCGGGCGCAATCACAAAAGACGAAGCGCGCGTACATCCGCAGCGAAACATCATCACCCGCGCGATGGGCGTTGCACCGAAGGTGGATGTCGATCTCTTTGAGCGCGTTTGGACACCGGGAGACATTCTGGTGATCTGCTCCGACGGATTGCACGGCTCTGTCGAAGAAGACGATATGATCACCGTCCTCTCCTCCGGGCGCTCACTGGAGAGCATGTGCGATGTGCTGATTCAGCTTGCGCTCGACAACGGCGGCACGGACAACATCACCGTCATCCTCGTTCGATTTGAGGAGGGTGACGCGCTATGATTGCACAGGGAACCATCATCGGGCATCGATATCGCATCATAGACCTTATTGGCACGGGCGGTATGGCACATGTTTACCGCGCGGTCAATCTCAGCTCTCGCAAGGTTGTCGCCATCAAGGTGCTTAAAGACGAATACCGCAACGACGCGGAGTTTTTACGCCGCTTTGAGCGCGAAGCACGCGCGGTACTCCATCTCTCGCACGAAAATATCGTCCGCGCATTTGATGTTGGCGAGACGGATGGATTGCCTTATATTGTGCTGGAGTTTGTAGACGGGCGCACGCTCAAAGAAATCATCGACGAAAACGGGCCGATGCCTTCTCGCATTGCTGTCGCGCTCGTCGTGCAGGTGCTCGACGCGCTGGATGCCGCGCACGCGGCGGGTATCATTCACCGCGACGTAAAGCCGCAGAACGTGATCGTCATGCAAAGCGGCAAAGTCAAGCTCATGGACTTCGGCATTGCGCGCGAGGTAGACGCAAACACCGTCACCTTCGCTGGTTCTACGGTATTGGGTTCCGTGCACTATCTCTCGCCGGAGCAGGCAAAGGGTTTGCCCGTTACCGAAGGAAGCGATTTATATTCCGCGGGCATCATGCTCTATGAAATGCTCACTGGGCGCGTCCCGTTTGACGGGGACAATTCCGTCTCTATTGCCCTTAAGCACATCAGCGACACGCCGGTGCCGCCGATTGAACTGTCCAACAAGGTTTCCCCTGCGCTCAACGATGTCATCCTCCGCGCGCTCAACAAAGACGTGAATCGTCGCTATAGCGCGGCAAATGAAATGAGCGCGCATCTTAGGCGCGCACTAAAGGAGCCGACGGGCGATTTCGCGCGCTATATTCCCGCGCCAAAGACGCAGCAACAGAAGAAGCAGACCGCGCAAAAGAAGCCGGCACATGGAACACTGAAAATCGGCTTAACCGTCGGGTTGCTGATCGCCGCACTCATTGGCGTATTCGTCGTGCTTCGAGATGTTTATCAGACCGAGTCAAGTGATTTTGAGATGGTACCGACACTGGTTGACCGTTCGGTTGAGGAATCGAAACTGCGCGCAACCAACTTTGGCTTCACATTTGAAATTCAGGATTATGAAAACAGCGACACCGTTGCAAGCGGCGACGTGATTTTGCAAACGCCGGAAGGCGGAACCAAGGCAAAACATGGTAGTACAATCTACGGCATCGTCAGCCTCGGGCCCGCCGCGCCAAAGGTGCCAAACCTGATCGGGCTCTCACCGGACGAAGCGCGGCATACATTGGAAGAAACCGGTCTCGTGCTCGGCAACGTGAGTTATCGCATCTCCGAGGCCGCCATCGGCTATGTCTGCGAACAGTCCCTCCCGCCGGAAACGGAAACGACCAACGGGCAAGTGATCGATATCGTCATCAGCGCGTCTTCCGAAACGACGTTTGACATGCCGCATTCGATGGATCTTCCGCTGAATCTGATTCTCGATCAACTACGTCTCGCTTCATTTAACAACATCTTCGTGCGATATGCCGAGAGCGATATCGTCGAAGACGGAGTCGTCTATCTGCAGGATCCGTTGCCGGGAACACAGGTTCTGCCGGAGATGCCGGTAACACTGACCGTTTGCGGCAAACCGGAGTATGCATATAGTTCCGACATTGCGTTTAACCTAACGATTGAGAGCAGCGGCACAAAGGTAATGGCGGCTGTTCAAGAAACCTATAACGGGCTTGCTTATTACCGGATCTTGTATGAAGCGACGCTCGAAAAGGGTGATAAAGTCCCGATTTCGTTTACCGCCACATCCCAAATGGAAGGCACGCAAGAGGTCGTGCTCTTCAGCGACGGTGCTGTGGTCAAGCGGCAGGACTTTGCCTTTACCGCGAAAGCGTCGTAACGCACATGCAAGGACGAATCATCAAAGGTATCGGTGGATTCTATGACGTTCTGCTGGAAAACAGCGATACGATTCGCTGCAAAGCGCGCGGAAGGTTTCGCAACGAAGGCTTGACCCCAATGGTAGGCGACCTTGTGGAGATTTCAATTCCCGAAACTGGCTTTGCCGCTATGGACGACATCCTCCCACGCACTAATGCGCTGCTTCGACCGCCGGTTTCCAACATTGACCTACTGGTCATCGTGCTTTCCGCCAGCGTGCCAAAGCCAGATTTCCTGCTGGCGGACAAGCTTCTGATTCAGGCACATACCCTCAAAATCGAACCGCTGCTTGTGCTCAACAAGCTCGACTCGGCAAAACCGGAGATTAAAGAAGAGTTTCTGGGAGACTACAGTGCGTTTCGAACTTTACTCGTCTCTTCCCAAACGGGAGAAAACATTGACGCACTCAAACGTGCTCTGACAAACCGTGTGTCCTGCTTTGCTGGACAATCCGCCGTTGGCAAGTCTTCCCTGCTCAACGCGCTGTTTCCGCAGCTCTCGCTGGAGACAGGTGAGCTCGCCAAGCGCACTGATCGCGGCAAGCACACGACACGGCAAGCCGAGCTTTGGCCGTTTCTCGGCGGGGCGGTGCTCGACACGCCGGGCTTCTCCCTCTTTGAAATGAGCGAACTTTCGCAGGATGAGCTGAACACCTGTTATCCGGAATTTGATGGCGTCTATGCCGACTGCCGCTTCTCCGGCTGCCGGCACAATGCGGAGCCGGACTGCGCGGTCAAGGCGCTTCTTGAGACAGGCATACTCTCACGGGGACGCTATACGCGTTATCTGGAGATTCAAAAAGAGATTGAAGAAAAACGCAAGCACAAATATGACTAACCTTTGGTAATAAGAATCGATCCATAATGGGTTTCACAAAGGAGAACACAACCATGATTAAAATTGCCCCTTCCATTCTCGCATCCGATTTTGCCAATCTTGGACGTGATGTCCAGTCCCTCTCCTCTTGGGGTGCAGATTGGCTGCATTTTGACGTGATGGACGGGCAGTTTGTGCCAAATCTCTCCTTCGGTCCGCCGATTCTTTCTGCTATTCGCCCGCTGACCAAGCTACCGATCGACGTGCATCTGATGGTGGAAAATCCTTCGTGCTTCATTCCGTGGTTCGTCCAGGCGGGTGCGGACATCATCACCATCCATGTGGAGGCAGAGAAACACCTTCACCGTTCGCTACAGCAGATTCACGAAGCGGGTCGCAAGGCGGGCATCGTCCTCAACCCCGGCACACCGGCCATTGCGGCAAAGGAAGTTCTGCCCTATTGCGATCTCGTGCTGGTGATGTCGGTTAACCCCGGCTACGGCGGGCAGAAATTTATCCCCGAATCGGTCGAGAAGATCGCGGAACTGCGCAAGATGATCGATGTGCGCAAACTGTCTACCGAGATCGAGGTGGATGGCGGAATCAACCCCGAAACAGCCAAGCTCTGCATCGACGCAGGTGCAACCGTGCTTGTCGCAGGCAGCGCCGTTTTTCAGGCGAACAGCCCTGCTGGTATGATACGCGATCTGCGCCATGGATCATAACAAACAATCGAATAAAACAGCAAAATGAGCCTCGCGGCTCATTTTTTGATGCATTGTGTTATGCAACCATTTAGTTCTCGCTCTTAAGCAATGTCGTGAGGAGCGTTGTGTAGAGCGACTCCGACTCTTTTTCCCAGTTTGTGCGCATCCGCTGCGCCATGTCTCGTGTGGCGACGCGGAGCGTCAGCTCCATCACCGCCGCGTTGTTTTCCAGCGCGCGCAGATGCACGAGGTAGCCGCCCGAGGGAAGCTCCTCCATGTCTGAAACGATCTGTGTTTGCAGCAGCATCTCTTCCCTGTGCTCGCTGGCGTAGCGTTCCAGCCGCTCGCGCAGCGAGACAGGCAGACTCTCGACAAACTCTTCCAACACATCCGCGCCGCGAACCGACAGGCGGTATGCCTGCCCGAATGCTTTGGGCAGCGCCGCGATAAACGCGTCTTCCTCCAACTCGTGCATGCAAGCTTGATAGTCAAAATAGCTCATCGTGTCATTTTCTACCATGACGCGATAGAGCTGCTCCCGCGTAATCTCCAGCTTGGAAGCGCGTAAATAGTATAGTATTGTTAATTTGTTTTTGGTCACTCCGTGTGCAAAAATTGGCATTTCGCGCCTCCTTTTCTCAAGATTGCTCCGGTTTTAGCCGTTCAGCGCCTCAGCGATCAACCGTGCCGCATCCTCAACATAACAACCGCACGGGCGGCGCTCGTAGTATTCCTTCGTGCGCGCCTCCGGCTCTCCGCCGGTTGTTGTCTCTGTGTCAATCAGGAGTTCGCGGCAGATGATGGAATGATTTTTCTCGCGGAATTGATCGGCGAGTAGACGCACGCGCGCATAAAGCTCTGCTTTCGTCTCCTTCGCGTTCGGGTCACTGTATCCGTTTACAAGACCTTCGATCATGAACATTGCGCTCACCGCACCGCAGACCTCTCGCATGCGACCCATGCCGCCGCCAAACGTGGAGGCGAGACGCGCTGCCTGATCCTTTGTAAGCTCTGTCTCTTCACAAAACGCAAGCAGGACGGCTTGCGCGCAATTATAACCCTCTTCGAAGTATTGCTTTGCCAGCTGGCTCTTCTCTGTCGAATCCATTGTCTCGTTCTTTCTCCCGCGGTTTACTCAGTGGATCATACCATATTACTGCGTGTACTGTCCAATGCTCCAACAGGATTTTTTACGCGTCCGACACAAGCAGAAAAAGCGCCGCAAGCGGTTGGTTCCCCAACTTCTGCGGCGCTTCTTAAATGACGTGATTACAGAATCTGAAGCGAAATTGCCATCTGTTCAAACAGCGGATAAATCGTAGGATATACGTCCTGCGTCGCCGTCAGTGAAAGGATGTAGAAGTCGTCACCATTGAGGATCAGCACGTCAGTCGTGTACAGCGCGTATTCCCCGCGCGTCCACGAATAGGAGTAGCTCGCGATTTCGTGTCCGTTGATGGTATCAATGCCCTTCGCGATATATGCGTAATTCTCGATTGCGCCTGCTTCGGTTTCATCTATCCATGCTTGCAGCAGGGTTTCCGTTGTGTATCCAGCTCCCGATCCTTTTTCGGAATATACGAAGACGGTGTTGATATCGGTTTCGTTCTCAACGATGTATTCCGTTGGATACACCATTGCACCGCGGTTTTCCGGATATTCCTGAAGCACCCAATTGCTCGGATACTGGAATGAGAACCCGCCTTCTTTCTGGGAATACAGCATGTAGTCTCCACTGCCTGCTGATTGGTTTGCGGCCGATGCGCTAACATTGAAGTCTACCGTTGCGGCAGGGTCAGTCTGGTCGTCAATTCTGATTTCCACGCGGTATTGACCTTCCGGCGCTTCGTTGGCCAACTGAAACGAACCAAAGATGTAAACATCCGTTGCGCCTTCCGGATTCAGATCGAACGAATCCACCACGTTTCCATTGGTATCATACCAGGTATAGTGGAGCACCGTATCGGACTGCGCGTTGCGTAATATGGACGAAACATACCATGTACCCGTCGTGGCAAGCGTGTCGATACTGTCCACCGGCTTACCTTCTGCATCAACACTGCTGGTCATATGCACATCTTCAAGATAAGCGCCATCTGTAGACTCTGCCTTGCTTTCAACGGCAGTCACGGTGAAGGGAACTGTTGCATCAGGTTCTTTGCGATCCTCGATGAAGTATTCAACCTGATAGTCGCCAACCGGCAATGTTGCTGTGGGTTCCAGATTAGAGTAGATGTATCGATCAGAGATGTCACCGCTATCCAGCGTGATCTCGTCGATGAGTTGGTTTTGCGTCAAGTACGTCCAGACAATTCGAATCTGCGTGTTGTCCGGCGCGTTGCGAAGCTTTGCGGATGTATAGAGCATCGCGGCATCCGCCGGAAACGACGTGACCGCTTCACCGGGTTTCCCCTCTTCGTCCACGCTGCTGGTCATGATCGCCTCTTCAACCTTAGCTGTGGTAACGTTGAAGCTGCATCCAACGGTAAATATGGCAAGAGCGAGTGCAAGTGTCGTCATCAGAATGCGTTTGATTGGTTTCATAACGGCTCCTTTCCTGCCTACTAAAAACACGGGTTTGCTTCTATTTCGAAAAGCATAACACCGCCCAACATCAGCAGGCGGCGTATTTGGGTCTCGCAGGTAAACGTCGTGTTTGTGTCTGCGAGAAAAGTATATGATGAAACAGATTTTCGTTCTGTGACATTATCATATCACAGTGTTGATTAAAGTGATATTGTATTTTTCGGATTTTAAATCCAATGCTGCTCTCCTCTTGCTACGGCTACTTTGCGCTCCAAAGCATCAGTGATTTATCAAAAACATACTCTGCCCTGCCCGAATCGTTGAGCCAGGACAAATAGGAACGTACCGTGCTGCCGACCAGCACATATTGCTCGATGTTCATCGTCAGTGCAAACGAATCAAACAGCCGCTGCAAGATTGTTTCAAATGGAATCGGTGTTTTGCAGATGTTCAGAATTTTTTCTGCGATTTCATGCACTTTATCAATATTATACTGTGCCAGCGGTGCGATATCTTCTGTCGCCGCCGCGTGCGCGGGCACGAAGATTTTACCATTCAACGTTTTGACCATCTCCAGCGTGGCGAGATAGGCCGCAACATCGTAAACAAACGTGATTTGGTACTTATCGAGCGTTTCCGCACTCGAAAGACAATCCGCGAGAAAAACCGCGCCGTCCGCGCTCCTGAACCCTATCATGTCAAAAAAGTGCCCCGGCAGCGGCAGTATGCTCAGCTGCTCCGGTACCGTTTCGGGTGTCAGCTCGTCCGCTTCACTTTCCTGCGCCAACAGGAACTTGTGCCGGAGACTATGCGGCGGAAATCCGCCATAGAGAAACGAAGGCTCCAGAACCGGATGCAGGGTGAAGTCCCGCTCGATGCCCGGCGCGAAGATATCGCAGCCCGTCTGCGTTTGTAGATATTTATTCCCGCCGATGTGATCCGCATTGGAATGCGTGTTATAGATTGCGCGCAGTCGCCAGCCGTTTGCATCCAGAATCTGGCGCACTTTTCGTCCCGCTTCCTTGTCGTTTCCGCTGTCAATCAGGCAAACATCGTTTCCATCCAGTTTGACCAACCCGATCTTTGCCGGGCTTTGGATATAATAGCAACTTTCGGTGATCTGGTGCAGTTCGTACATGTTCTATTTCCTCTGTTTTTTGATTCGCTTTGTGTCTTGCGATTTCATCCTTATTGTTCCATTCATCGAAATCACCGCGCAGCCGCCGATCCAAATCTTCCTGTCTGAATCAATTTTACTCAGAATGCCGGATCGTTTGCCCATCGCTTCACCCTGCACAAATGCGTTGACTTTGTTGGTTTGAATACGGTTTCGCGTGCTGAGATAGTACGTCAAAGCAGCGTTGGAGGTTCCCGTTGCGGATTCTTCGTCGATCCCAAACAGCGGTGCAAAATTCCTGCAATAGGCGGTTGGTTCTCTTTCCAGCGGGCAGAAGAACACATGCACGCCGACGAGTCCATGCTCCCGCGAAAGGCGAATTACTTCTTCGCGGTTTTGTGTTGCTTGATCCAGCGCCTCTTTGCTGCCAACGGGTAGCAGAATATCCGCAAGCCCCGCCTTGACAATGCACGGTTGCAATCCCAGCGGCTGCTCCACCAATTTGATTTGATACGCCGCATAAACCTGTTCGCTCTCTTCTTGCGAAAGCGTCTTCACAATCTCGCCTTGCGGCATTTCCAGCCAGATTTTGTCCGGCTCAACAGTAACGTTCAGCCGACCCGATGCAGTTTGCGCGAGATAGTTTCCGCAAGCGATGATGCACTCTTCCCGCAGCACGGTAAACGAGGAGATCGTCGCGTGGCCGCAGAGCGGCACCTCGCCTTCCGGCGTGAAATAGCGCAACTGGTATGTGTCCGAATCGATCCGCTTCACAAACGCCGTTTCAGAGTGCTTCAGCTCCGCTGCGATCTTTTGCATAAGAGCATCTTCCGGAAACGTCTGCTCCGCGCGCAGCAACACAACCCCGGCTTGATTCCCGCCGAAGAGCTGGTCGGTGAATGCGTCTACGATGAAAATTTGCAAAGCGTTCTCCTGATCTTGCGTTTTCCTGTGATTATACCAGAATATTGTATAATGTATGCATATCTATCAAAAAACCACTGCCTTCATACCGATCAAGCTGATTTGCTTATCGTATCAAGATATCGGCACAGTACCTGAACCGATTTTTCGGCGGCGGCGCTCGCATACTTCGCGAAATTTGAGTTGCCGCTTTCTTGCGGAGTATCGCTCATCGAACGAATTGCCACAAATGGAATATGATTGACATAGCAAACATGGGCAACGCTTGCCGTTTCCATGTCAACGCATTGTGGATTGTACTTTTCGATAATCTGTTCCCGTCCGTCTTGGTCGATAAACGCTTCCCCTGTAACCATCTTACCAACCAACACCGTTTCATCGCCAGCATTGGATGTTACAACTTGATTTAACAAAGCTTGATCTGCTAAAAAATAAGGATGCTCCATCCACGGGTGATAATGCGTCAATACTTCATCCGCTACATCATGATAGACGATCTCATTTGAAACAACGGTGTCGAGAATTTTAAGTTTTGAATTGATCGCTCCGGCTACGCCAATCATGATTACTTTGCTAACATCATAGGTACTAATTAATACTTGTGCCGCTATTGCGGCATTCACCTTACAAACACCGCAGAAAGCGGATACGATAGGAATATCATTATAGAGTCCTTCATGAATTTGAAGCATTGCTTTGGTGGTTGTTTGCGTGACTGTCATCTTATTCAGAAACGGCGTCAACTCAAACTCAGTTGCGGTGATGATACCGATTTTTGAAGAAATCATACCTAGGCACCTCTTCCGTGCTGCTGTTTTTATTATATTAACCGAATTATACAGTAAAGAAAACGGCCAAACAAGTGTCACGATTCCTCCAATACAAATCGCGCAGATGGGCTTCTTTGCTCGCGCTTCAACTTTCTCTAGGCATCGACCCAAAAGAAGAAACCACCCGTTTGGATGGTTTTTAATGAGCTCGCTGTTTCACTCTGCAATCTGCTTCGTCAACCAATCTCGATAAAATGCAATCTGCTCGTCCGTGTGGAAAAAGTGTTCGCCTTTGTCAAATACGCTCATATCCGCCGATGCGCGATCCGCGAAGTCTTTAACATAACTATATTCACATAAAAAGTCTTTTGTGCCATAGAGCAGCGCGGTTTTTTTCTCCCAAGTAACGGGATGTTCAACCACATACTGATAATAATCCCAATAGAGTGTCTTAAACGGCGTTACGATCTCTTGCTGTTGCTCCAGCTGTTCAGGTGTCACCTGCGCATACGACATGATATTTTCGATGATCCGCCTCATATCGACGACGGGAGAAAGCAGCAGCGTCTGATCAATTGTTTCGTCTCGATAGGCAAGCAAGCTAAAGTAAGCACCCATGCTGCACGCAAACAGACTGACTATTTCAAAATTTGCCCGCGCAAAAGCCATTACCGCTGCAAGCTCCTTGACGCACGTTTTTACATGGCACTGTATCGGCTCCTGCTTTCTTTCGCCATGCTCCGGCAGGTCAAAACTTAAAACTTGATAACCCTTCCTTGTAGCTTCCTGTGCCAGCACCTCAATCACCTGATCCTCTTTATTGGACTGATCACCGTGGACGGCCAGAAATACGCGGTTTGATGGTTCACCCCAAATAACCGCTGGAATATGCCCGATTTTCATGTGTTGCCTTTTCATAGGAATACCCCCAGTATTTCGAAATTGTTTTCCATAATACAAAAAAAGACCATCCAGTTGGATGGCCAGTTTTTCTTGGTGCGGCAGATGGGACTTGAACCCATACGCTTGCGCACACGCCCCTCAAACGTGCCTGTCTGCCAATTCCAGCACTGCCGCGCACCATGTAAGTATAGCCGCAGGATGGGTTGTTGTC
>JAEWYO010000040.1 GCA_023395595.1 Bacillota bacterium | reverse complement strand
CGGGCGTTGAGATGGTTATGCCTGGCGACCACATCGACATGAACATCCAGCTGATCACGACGATCGCGATCGAGCCGGGTCTGCGCTTCGCGATTCGCGAAGGCGGCCGCACGGTTGCCTCCGGCGTCGTCACCGAGATTCTGGACAAATAAGAGACAAGAGACACACAAACGAGGCTCGCTAACACGAGCCTCGTTTTGCGTCTAGAGATATAAAAAAACAGGCACGAAGGATCGTGCCTGAAGAAAACGAAGAAGTTCTTTTGCTTACTTTTCTCTTAAGAAAAGTAAGGAGCCGTTTTGACCAGAATACTTTTCTTTTAAGAAAAGTAAATTAGCGGCGCTTTTTGAAATAGAGCACTATCTGCGCGATGAGCGTGACCGCAAGAATTGCGCTGAGTCCGCCGAAGATGTATACGCCGAAGTTTGCACCCGCGGCATGATTGACGGTGGCAGCGTCCGCATCGGGTTCCGGCGTGATTTCGACCGGCTCGATGGTTGGCGCGGGGGTAGGTACAGCGTCGGTGTCCGCAACGAGATTTCCCGTGAAGAGTTCGGTTCCGGAATAGGAACAGATGATGGTGCCGACGGTGTCTCCCGCCTTTGCGCTGGCAAGATCGTCGTTGAGTTCGGTTGCGACTTCAATCTTCGCAGTGTCTTTCTCCAGTTCCTCTGCCACAGCCTTTGGCAGGCGATGGATGGCGGTTTCGTCAAACGACGCCGAAACGGGGAATGTGCTTGTTTCACCTGTCGGGGTAACGTCCTTGCTGTAAGTAAAACCCAACGAGGAGGGAGAAACCGCCACATAATCGTTGTTTAGCGTGTATTCCAGCAGGTACTTTGCGTTCTTAAACACACGCGGCATGCGCTTGTTTGCGTCGCGATGATTGGTGTCGTCTGCGCCGATGAGTACGCAGATCACACGCGCGCCATCGAGTTCTCCAACGGAGACGAGACAATCGCCGCCGCGTTCGGTGCTTCCGGTTTTACCACCGATGCAAATCGGGCTGTAGCATTCGCTGGTCGGATCATCTGAAATCAGACGGTTGGAGTTGACCAGCTCCATCGGCTCCTTGCGCACGTCGTTTGCCTCAATGGTGTAGCGAGGCGTGGAAATCAGCGTGCGGAACATTTCGTTCTTCAGGGCGTAGGACATCAGCAGCGCCATATCGCGCGCTGTGGAATACTGTCCGCCGCGAAACGCGCCGCTGGCGTTGAGGAAATGCGTGGCTGTCATGCCGATTTCGGCAGCTTTCGCATTGGCAAGCTCGGCAAACGCTTCCACACTACCCGCAACATAGTTGGCCAGCAGCATCGCCGCATCGTTGCCGGAATGCAGCATCAAACCATACAATAGTTGACGCACGGTGAGTTTTTCACCCGCGACGACATGCATGAGAGAGTTGGTCTCCTTCATGGTTGCCGCCTGCCGCGTGACCTCGATGGTATCCTCCAAGTCCTTGACATTTTCAAGCGTCAGGATGCAGGTCATGATCTTCATCGTGCTGGCGGGGATGCACTGCGCATCTGGATCGCGCGAGTAATACACAATCGATGGATCGTTTGCATCCACGACAATATAGTACGGCGCAATGATATCCACATCCGGCGGATCGTTGCTGACGGTTGCAGGTGCGGGCAAGATCATCAACCCCGCCAGAAGAAGAGAAAATAGTCTGTACATGATTGGTATCTATCCTCGAATACTGCTTGCTAAAGCATACTATACTATAAAACGGCGTGCCACGGGGCGGTTTACGCGTCAGTTCACGGAAATTTTCATTTATTCGGATGGCGAAGGAGCATGTTCCGGCGCGGGTACACGCGGGGGTGGTTGATTTGACAATTCCGGAACTTCTCTCTATTATATAATCGAGGGTTTATGGAATGAAGCGTCAAACAAACAACAAAAAAAGATGGATCATACTCAACGCGCTGTTTCTAGCGCTTGCTGTCGTCATCGCGATCAATCTATATGAAACAGGTGGTGTTCCGGCCGCGTCGCCGGAGGCGGCCGTTCCGTCCGCCGAGTCAGCCGCAACGCCGGAGGCGACGGAGGCAACGCCCGTGCCGTCAGAGACGCCCGCACCGGAAACAACGCCGGAGCCGGAGGCAACGCCCGAGCCGGAAGTCAAGACGGGAACGCAGGATTTTTCCATGCGATTTGTCGGGGACTTGATGTGCTGCGATTATCAGATGGCGGATGCGTTGCAAGCCGACGGCAGCTATGATTTTATCAAGCATTTTGCGCAGATTAAGAACGAGCTGCAAGGCGCGGATGTCTTGCTTGGCAACTTTGAAGCGTGCATGTACAGCGGCGCTCCGCTCAACGGAACAATCGTCGGGTTTAACGCGCCGCTCGACTATGCCAAGGCGCTCAAGGATTGCAACTTTGACGTACTGTTTACCTCCAATAACCACGCGATGGATTTTCTGGTTCCCGGCGCGTTTGAAACCACGCAGAAGCTGCGGGATATGGGCTTTGTCGCACTCGGCACCAACCTCACGAAAGAGGATGTCGGCAGCGTCTATATTCGCGACGTGCGGGGCGTTCCGGTGGCGATTCTTGCCTATACCGCGCGCACGAACAAGTATAAACTCGAACTCGATGGCGAGGATGCCAGCTGGGTGATGAACTATTACTCCGCAGAGCGCGTTGCGGCGGACGTCAAGACCGCGCGTGAACTCGGCGCAAAAGTGATCGTCATGTATCTGCATGAGGGCACGGAGAAGGAAACCGAGCCGGATCGCAGGCAGTTGGCCGCGGCAAACGAATCTTTTGCGGCGGGCGTGGACGCGGTGATCATGAGTCACACGCATTCACTCCAGAAGATGGAGAAGCGCACCGTCACGGTGGACGGCGTGGAAAAACCCGTTTTCGTCGCCTACAGCCTCGGCAATTTTATGTCCAGTGCGATCCACTCGGAGAGCCTGAACAATATCATTCTCAATCTGGATTTCACGTATGACTGGGATCAGGATCGTCTTGCGTCCATCGACGCGAGCTATGTGCTGACCTATACCTATAACTACTACAACGATCAGAAGATCATGACATTCTCGATTGTGCCGCTGGAGCAGGCGCTTGCGGATTTCTCGATGATCGATTCCCGCACACGCTACAAGCAGGATCGCTTCCAAACGGCATATGACAAGATCATGAAGCGCATTGGCGTGGATGCAGCGCAGGATGTGTTCACGTTCCACCCCGACACGGTCACAAAGCCCACGGCGGCAACCGAACAGACGCCGCAAGCAAGCACGTCGCCAACACCCTGACGGGAAGCGCATACGATCGATCAACTGACCACAACCGCCGGATACGAGCGTTTCGCTCGACATGCGCGCTTGCGCGCTGCCGCACACGGGCGGGGAATGTACCGTGTAAACTATGGCATTAAGGAGCATCCTACATGCAGTTCAAAAGCGTCTACCGTTCGAAAATTCTAAGGAGTGCAGCCGCTTTTGCTCTGTTGTGCACCATGCTTATGCCCGCGGCTTCCTCCGCATTGGCCGAGGGCGGGGAAGATACTTCCAATTTGACAAACCAGAGCACGGTGACACTGCCGGAGCGCTCTGCCGCGTTTGAACCACGTCTGACGGACGGGCGCTATAACTCCCGCATCTCGTTCCAGCCCCAAGAGGCACTGGAAGTCACGCTCGCGGACGGCGCAAAGGGCGTTTATATCGCATGGTACACCGCGCCGGAAGCGGCGATGGTCGAGATGCTTGATGCAGCGGGAACCGTGCTTTCCAGCCTTGCGGCCAGCCCCGATCTGCTCAATGAGTACGTTACACTGCCGGAAGGCTGCGCGCGCGTGCGTATCTCCGGCGAGAAGGCGTTTGCCGTCTCGGAGCTAGGCGTGTATGCCAGCGAGACCGCGCCGGACTCCCTCTGCATCATGACGGAGCAGAAGCAGCAGCCGAAGGTGATGGTTATCCTCGCACAAACGATGGATGAATCGTTCTATTTCGGCAGCCTGCTGCCCTATCTTTCGGGTGACGATGCCGCGCTGGTGTTCCTCTCCAGTGAGAACCGGCAGGCGCAGCAGGAGGCGATTGCCGCGCGTTATGCGCTGGGTTCGCGCACACAGCCTGTCTTTGGCAGTTTTTCGTATTATCCAACCACGCTCGACCTCAAGCGCCTATATACCTATGTGGATAAAAACGACGCAACCAACTGGCTTGTCGCGCTGATTCGGCGCTATCAGCCGGAGACGCTGATCACCCATGCCGTGGCGCCGGAGGGCGGCATCGGCATGCACGAACTCACGGCAAAGCATGTTTTAATCGCAGCGGATCAGGCTGCGGACGCGAAAAAAGAATATGTCAGCGAGCGTGCGTTTGGTGTTTGGCAGGTGCGCGCGGTCTATCAGCATGCCGAAAGCGGTTCAGCTCCGCTCTACGACACGCAATCTCCGCTGTCCGTCTTTGGCGGTGAGAGCGCGGCGAGCCTTGCACAGGCGGCATATGAATGCTATTCTTCTCCGCGTGTGCTCCGTGCGACGGTGACAGATACGCCGTATTTCGTGCAAACCTATCCAATGGAAGTTTCTCAGGAGCAGAGCACGAGCGAGCTCATGGCGCTGCTGCTTTCGTTGAAAGTGCCCGCCGCCCTGCCGTTTGCTGCGGCAACACCTGTGCCGAGCGAATCCCCCGTGCCGGAACCGACGCAAGCACCCGCGGGCGAACCCACGCAGGAGCAAGCGCCTGCCGCCGGAGATGCGTCTCCAGCAAAGAGTGAACTCTCGCTCTATCTCGGTGCCGGGCTTGCGTTGCTGGGTTTGGTAAGCATTGTGCTCAGCATCGTTGCGGGCAAGCGCGCTCAGGCTGAAAAAAAGCGCGGGCTTGTCTTTGCCGGTGTTGCAATTGGACTTGTGCTGCTGTTTGCCGGAGCCGGCATGCTCTATCGCGTGATTACTGCCAAACCCGCCGCGGAAACACAACCCGAGACAACGCCGCTGCCGAGCGCGAGCATCGCGCCTGCGGCGAGCGAAAGCCCGGAACCGGCAGCCGAGGCGCAAGCCGGGGACACAGAAAAATCGGACGCGTTTGCCTCGCATTTCCGCAAGGAAGGCGATCCGGAAGAGGTCATCGTCTTTGACGATGAAAACGGTATCTACCAATATCGAAGCGACACGCTAGCCATCGAGATCGTTCGCGTGGTCGAGAATGCGCCGCCGCTGGCCTACTATGTTGCGCATATCTATGAGCGGGACATCGACTCCTATCGTTCCGGGTTCGGCTCTGCCCGCCTCAACGGACGGGATACGGCGGATGCCTGCGCCATGGCGCGCCGTTACCGCGCGGTCCTCGGCATGACGGGCGACAACCTGATGCACTCGGACTACAATCGCGGCATGATGCTTCGCGACGGGCGAGCGTTCCGCTCCCAAACGCAGGTTTCGATGATGGCGCTGACGGAAGATTTTTCCATGCGCATCTATAATGCAAAAGACACCACCATGCTCAATGAGATTGAGGAGGGTACGCAGGATACGTTTGCCTTCGGCCCGCCGTTGATTTTGAACAGCGTGCTCTGCGAGAAGGTGGATGAAGACCGCGTCGGGCGGATCAACCCGCGCGCGGGGCTCGGCCTCGTGGAGCCGGGACACTTTGTCGCAATCGTGGTGGACGGTCGCTTGCCGCACTACAGCCACGGCATGATGCTCTCCGACTTTGCAAAACTATTCCAGAATGAAGGCTGCGTGATGGCGTATAACCTCGACGGCGGCGCTTCCGCAACGCTGGTATTCATGGGCGAATACATCAACAAACGCGCCTCAAACCACTATCGTTCCGTGCCGGATCAGCTCCTCTGGGGTTATTCGGAGCAGGTGCCGACCGAGGACGAACCCTATCGCATTCAGGGGCTTGTCCCGCAGGATTGGCGCATGGGAGATGGCTAAGCACTAGCGTTTTTGGAAAGGGCAGTACGATGGAGCAAGCAGCGCAGCAAAAGCATGCATACCTGATTACAGCGCACAACAAAAAAGCGCAGTTGCTGACGCTCTTGCGCCTGCTCGACGACCCGCAAAACGACCTCTATCTGCATATTGACAAAAAAGCACAGGGATTTGACGAAGCGGAACTCTCGGCCGCCGCGCCACATTGCCGCATGGAGTTTGTGCCGCGGTTGGATGCGCGCTGGGGCAGCGAAGTGTTTATCGACGCAATTGTGTCGCTCGTGGCGCAGGCAAGCCGCGAAGAACACGCGTTTTATCATCTGCTCTCCGGAGTGGATCTTCCGCTGAAAACGCAGCGGGAGATTCATGCGTTCTTTGACGCGCACGCGGGGCAGGAGTTTGTCTCCTTTGAACGCGAGACGGCTAAGCCAGTGGTTATTGAGCGGAGAATCGCGCATTGGCACTGGCAAAATCCGATTCAACCGTTTTGGAAGAAGCTGGATCGCAGGCTGGCGCCGTTGTTTGGTTCGCTGCAAACTCTGCTGCGGGTCAACCGGATTAAAAACGCGCCGGTCGTGTTCCAAAAAGGCGGGGTTTGGTTTTCGATCACGCATGCGCTCGCGCGTTATGTGGTGGAGATGATGCCGCAATACCGCGCATATTATCGCGCCTCCTCCTGCGCGGACGAAATCTGGCTGCAAACGCTGGTTGCCAATTCGCCCTTCCTGGAGCGGCGCGCATTCATGGGCTGGGATGACGAACAGGCGGCGACCATGCGCTATGTGGACTGGTCCGGCGGCGGCGCATCTCCGCGCACGCTTACAAGCGCGGATTATGATATGCTGTTGGCAAGCGGCATGCTCTTTGCGCGAAAGTTTGACCAGGACAAGGACGAATCAATCATTCAGCGAATCAGCGAAACCATTCTCGCCGCCCAGCGGGAAAGTCGGTAAACAATCGCCCAAATTGGTGGAACGCTTCGGCTAAAATTTTCCTAAAAATTGCGGTTTGATCGTAAAAAAGAGCATTTCACATGATACATCAGTCTGCTTGATGCACACTGCAAATTACGAACAAGGGATAGACGTTTCCCGCGCTTTGGTGTAAAATGCACCATACAGGCGCGGGGTGTTTTTTTGCACGCGCACCCGAGGGGAAAACATGAAAACGAAACAACCGCAGAATGAATCACAAAGCAAAGCGAATACGCTCTCGCTCCGCGAAAACGGCGCGTTTTCCTGGCGCTTTGCTGCCGTGCTGTCGCTGATGGGATGCATCGCGATCGAGGTGTTGTTCAATCTGCTACCCATCGATCACAACACGCTGTTGCTCTATTGGTTCTTTCCCGCGTCGCTGCTGCTGTTTTCCCAGCTGTATACGAGCAGACGGGTTACGAAGAATTTTGAAATCAAGTTGCTCGCAGCTTTTCTGGCCTGGGGTGTCGTGACGGTCTTTTCGAACCATTCGCGCGCGCACATGGTGGACTCCTATTTGTGGTTTGCGAGTGCGTGTGCGGCAATCTTCCTCTGCTTTGGCATCGCCTATGCGTTTGAGCAGGAGCAGGCAAAGCGCGTGCTGATGTGGATCATCGTTTCGATGCTGATCGTTGCCGTACTGCTTTCGCTGTTGAGCCTGATTGCCGTGTTTGCAAAGGAGATTGCGGAGAAGTTCCCTTCGGTCTTTGAAGGCGTTAGTATCGCGGGGGGAAGACTCAGCATTGACACCCACCCGAACCGCAGCGCACCCGCGCCCGCGCTTGGGATCATCCTCGCCGGTATTTTGCTGGCCAACACAAAGAAGGGCTGGAAGAAAGCGCTGCTGATTCTGGCTGCGCTGATCTGCTACATTCCGCTTGCGCAAACCGTCAGCAGAACCGCAATCCTCGGCGCGGGCATTGCCATTGCGTTTGAGATTTTCCTTGCGCTGCGTGACGTGCTAAACGGCAGGATGCACACGATCCTGCGGTGGGGCATTTGCGCGCTTGCCGCGGCTGCGGTCGTCATCGTATTCTACAAGGGAGCGGATGTTACGGTACAGGCTTGCAACACGATCCTCGCGCAGGGTGCAGCGGCGCAGACCGAAGCGCTGCCGGAAGCGTCGAGCACGGCGGAGCAAACCCCCGCCCTGCCGGCGGCAACAAGTACGACGCAGGAGCCATCGACCTTGCAGACCAACGAAACTGCGGACGCGGTTGTCTCGCGCGATCTTTCGGATGCGGACAGCTTCAACGGCAGAACGGATATCTGGCTTGGGGTTTGGAACGGGCTCCAGAAAAATCCGGACATCTTTGCAATCGGTACGGGACCTTGGATCGCCTCGGAGGTGATGGCGCCATATTTCCCCGCAGAGTCGCCGATTGGTATCTTTCACAACTCGCTGGTCGGCACGCTGGTTTCGTTCGGCGTTCCCGGGCTGCTGCTTTCGCTTGCGGTTCTCGCGGTGGCTGCGGTTGGCTCGCTTCGCCTCTCGTTTGGTAAGAAACAAGTGCAGCCGCTTGCGGTTCGCATGCTGCCCGCCGTTCTGCTCTTTGCCGTTGCCGAGGGTATGATGGAGGATTTCCTCTTTGCGACCAACTCGCTCAATATCGTTTGGATTTGGTTTATGATCGCGGCTGGCTTTATCCTCCGCCTGAACCGAACGGAACAGGCAGCATAACCCCGCGTAACAACGTTTCGGTTTTGCAATAAATTCAGACAACGTATGAGAAAAGCCCGCGGCAATTCGTTTGCTGCGGGCTTTGTGCGTGCGATGAAAAAGATTATTTGACCCAGGCAGCGTCGTCCATCACGGGGATCGCCGTCGTGCAGATGTCGATCACGAAATCCCGCGCAGCGGTTACGCGTTTGAGCTCTTTTTCGCTCAATTCGGAATAGGATTGAATCTGCGTCGTGTCCGCAAGCGCAGGCACAACCTGGAAAAGATAGCTCTTGTTGATGGAACGATAGAAGCAGAATGTTGGCATATACTCGGCGGCCTTGATCGTTGTCTTGCCGTCGAGGCCTTTTTCGATCGTGAGCTGGACATACAGGCCATACTTGAGAATATCCAAGTCTTTCTTGTTGGACATGTTGGAGATGAAGTTGCCCATCGAATACACGACAAGCCCGGTATACGAACCGCCTTCGCGCTCCACCGTCATGTACTCAATGCTCTGGACCACGTGAGGATGCGAGCCTAAAATCACATCCACGCCGGATTCGAAGAGGAGCTTCGCCGCTTCCCTTGTGCGCGCGTTTGCTCCCGTCTTGTGCTCCTTGTCCCAATGCGGATAAGCGACGATGAAGTCCGCGCCCGCCGCGCGCAGCGCTTTGATCTCCGAGACCAGCCGTTCTTGCTGGGAATACAGGCGTGTGACGGCGTATTCCGCTTCTTGATCGGTCATGAGGCGTTCGTTCTTATTGATGATCTCCGTCGGCGCGATGAAGCCGATCTTGATTCCTTTCACGTCGATGATCAGCGGCGTGTCGCGCTCTTCGTTGGAGCGCGCGGTGCCGGTGTGTGAAATGCCTTTTTTGTCCAGGATGTCCAGCGTGCGCAGAAGACCCGGCATCCCGCGATCCAGCGCATGGTTGTTGCCTGTGCTGAGGAAGTCGAACCCGATATCCTTGAGGTTGTCGATGATGATGTCCGGTGCGTTGAAGGTATCCGCGCGCTCCTCCGGCCGTTTCTTGACCGAATAACCCGCGTCCTTTCCGGCGAGCGTGCTCTCGAAGTTGCCGCACATCAAATCGACCGAGCGGAACTGATTGGCTACGCCGAGGAAACTGTTGGTGAAGTCGTAGCTGTCCGTCTCGGCGTTGTATGCGCCTGTGAGTTCCGCGGGCATCATCATGATGTCCCCGATGGCGCCGAGGGTGATCACCGTCGGTGTGGGTTCCGGCGTCGGGGTTGGCTCCGGTGTGGGCACTTCGGTCGGCTGCGGTGTGGCGGTGGCAGCTGGTTCGGGTGTGAGGGTTTGCGCCTCCGCGCTAGGGCTTTCTTGCGTCGGGGCGCAGGCGGCAAGCACGAGAACGCTTGCCAGCGCCAGAAGGCCGTAAGATAGTCGCTTTTTCATGATTTCTCCTGTCGTTGGTCTCAAAAAGGGAATCGCGTGCACATTACTCCTACTGTTGGTTGCAAAATGAATCGCGCGAATATCAATCCGAAATCGGCAGATTGAAAAGCCCCTGCATCTCTCGATAGAGGTCGTTGTCACGCCAGCCGTCGGAGGTGGAATGTGTGCCGATGTTGTTGATCACGGTGTTGGGCAGCGCGGTACGCAGGTCTGTCATCTGTTCTTCGCTGAGTCCGCAGCGGATCACCCAGAGGCGCTGGAGCTGCGGCATCTGCTTGAGAATCGTATAATCGGGGAACGTGCGGTTGCCGTCCGCGTCCTTTCCATAGTTCGTACTGCAATTCAGGTGCGTGAGTTTTTTGAGTGAGAGCAGCGGCGACCAGTCTCCGATAAAATTCTGAAAGATTTCCAGATACTCCAGATCGGGGCAATATTGGAGGGCATTGATGTCGGTAATGCGGTTCATTGCGAGGATTAAAAAGCGCAACTTGGGGACGTATTGCAGGAAGCTCAAGTCGGTGATGCGGCTGCCGTGGCCGAGGTCGAGCGCGATGAGATCTGTGCAGTACTTGAGCGGCTCAAGATCGGCGCTTTCGAAGTTGGTCTTGCCTTTGCCGACATACGCGCCGCCGTCAAACGTCTTGCGGTTGCCCTTAGAGAAGGCTTTCACGTCCGTGCGCATCTCCCAGCCGCCGATCTTGATGAGCCAGACGAACTTCACGTCCGGGTGCGCAGCAATCAGCGTCTCCATCTGCTCGTTCGTCAACCCGCAGTTGCACATCACAAGTTTGGTTAGATTCGGCAGCAGCGCGAGCTTTTGCGAAACCGACTCCACGCTCTCCACGGGGATATTGCTGATGTCCGCCTCAGTGGCCGCAGAATCGACGGAAACGCCGAAGAGGTCGATGCTCCAGAGGAACTGCGTCTGCGGCAGCGCGGCGGTGAGCGCGGTCATGTCATCGGGGGTGAGTTTCTGCCCGGTGAGGTCAACGGAGTCGAGCTTGGTGAACCCGCTGAGCGAGGCAGCAAGCGCGTTCACATCCGAAATGGTCGTATTTTTCAGGTCGAGCGTGGTGGTGGAGGACGGATAGCTTTGACCCAGTACATCCACGTTCCAGCGAATCTCACAGGTTGGCAGAGCAGAGGCGGCTTCCTTGAGCGCCGCATAGACCGTCATGGAGCTTGCGTCCACCTTGACCAGCGCGGGGAAGAGCGACAGGCGGGTGAGATCGTCTGCTGTCGCGTCCGCAGGGAGCACAAGCTCTGTGGTCGTGCTGTCAAAGCGCGCGGAACCGAGCGGGATGCTCCAGAGGACTTCGCAGTTGGGCAGCGCGGCGATGAGCGCCGCGACCGCGTCTACGGAAAGATCGTTTCCGCGCAGATCGAGATTGGTGAGCTGCGTCTGCGCGGACAATGCGGAAAGGTCCGCGTCAGCGAGGCCTTTGTTGCTTTGGTCAAGTTGGGTAACAGGTGCGGTTGCGGCGGGTTGTTCCGCAGCCTCTGGCAAGTTGCTGCAGCCGAACAAGCCGACAAGGGACAGGCAAACCAGCGCCAGAACGAGTGCTTTTTTCGGGGACATTGCGTTCTCCTTTCCGGCACGCGCCGGGGGAAATGAGATTCTCCTATAAATTATAGTAGAAGCGGCAGGGTAATTCAATCGATCTAGCGTTCGCGCGCGGCTATTTTGAATCAAAGCGCGCAAAGCAAATCCGCATAGCATAAAAATCATATCAAAGAACGCGAGGGCATCATAGGCGAACGACGCGAATTGTGATGTTTGTTCACCCGAATTTCACCGCAGGGTTACATTCACTTTGACTTTGCGAACTTGTGTTGTGTATACTAGAACCATGTTTACAAAAATGATCAAAACAAAACGTTTGAGCCGGATTGCAGCGGCGCTGACCGTGTTGCTGCTGCTGTTTTCGGGATTTGTACCCCTTTCCGGCGCGCGGGCGGAATCGGCAGAGATTCAGACCCAACAAGTAGGAACGGTAACGGCGGAGTGCACCATCACCCTGCCGGCGGAGCTGGCGGGCAAGGAATACCGCATCACCGACGGGCTTGTGGAGAGCTATCAGAGCTTCGCGTCCGGCCAGTCGGTACAGGTGGACCTGGCGGCGGGCGCACAGGGGCTGTATCTGGAATGGTTCACGCCCACAAGTCAGTATACCGTGACGCAGTTTGACCAAAGCGGCGCAACGCTGGGTGAAGACGCGGCATCCCCGTTTCTTAATGCCTATTTTCCGCTGAAGGAAGGCGCGGTGAAAGCCGCCGTCAACTTCACGGGAGCGGGTTCGCTTTCCACACTTGCGGTCTATGGCGCGGGGGAACTGCCCGCCGAAGTGCAGCAATGGAAAACGCCATCTGCGGCGGATCTGCTGGTTGTTGCATCCAGCCCGAAAACCGCCATGGACGAGTTCTTTGGCGTGATTGCGACCTATGGCGCAAACCACGATATTCCGACCGCGTTAGTGGTCATGTCGCCCGGCACGCGCAGCGCGCAGCAGGAGCTGCTCAGTGCGCTCTGGTACGCGGGATTTGACCAGTATCCGGCGTTTGGCGCATTCACCAGCATCAATGAAAAGCTTTATAAACTGGTGAAGAATGACTGGGGCAGAAAACCCACGACTGCGTTCATCACAGAACAGATTGCAGCGCTCCACCCGAAGGTGATCGTTACGCATATAGACGACGAGACCGCGCCGGACGGTGCCGCGCAGTTCACGGGCGAATATACCCTCCGTGCCGCAGAAGAAAACGGTGTGCAGAAGATCTATCTTGCTTCCGCAACCGGTGGCACCACGCTGGACTACGCCACGCCGCTCAACGGTGTGCGCGGCAAGAGCGTTCAGGAACTCGCGACCGATGTGTTTGCGTTTTGCAATTCGCGCCATGCTTACGAAACCACGCTGACGCTCTCTGCCGCGTTCGAGCTAAGAGAGAGTACGGTTGGAGAAGACAGCACGGGCGGCAATCTCTTTGAAAACATCGATTCTGCACAGCTTGGCGCCTATGTGGACCCGACACCGACGCCAGCGCCCACACCGGAGCCCACCGAGGCACCGGTAGAGGAGCCCGCGCAGGAACCGGCGGCGGATCAGCCGGACGCAGATATGATGCAAGACGCGGCGCAACCGCAAAACCTCTCGCTTCTGGCAACGCTTGGCGCTTCGCAAACCGTTCGCCTCGGCATCGCAATCGGCGGCACAGTGCTGACGCTGATTCTACTCTTTACGGTCGGCTTGCGCAAACGGCGCGGCAAGATCCGCGGCGGCGCGCTCGTGCTCTCGCTTCTGCCGCTCGTGCTTGGCTTGCTGGCATCCGGCGCGCTGAGCTACCTGAGCAAGAAAGAGATCGCGGAGGCAGCGCCCGCCGAAACACCCGCGCCAACTGAGGCCGCCACGCCGGAACCCATCACCACGCCGGAACCTTCGACAGAACCGGAGGCACAGGCGGAAACGGAATCCGAAGGGGATACGCAGGCGATTGCGGCATCCGCCAGCGACGAGTTTTACCGCCAAGAGGGCGATCCCGCCGAGGTGATCGTTACCGACGAGGAGAAAGGCCACTGGGAGTACCGCACGGACACGCTGTCCATTATGATTGACCGCGTGAACTCGGAATACACCAACTATGGCGGAAAGACGTTCCCGCTGGTTTACTTCGTGGCGCACATCCGTATGCGGGAGATCAACGCATTCCGCACCGTACAGGCGGCGGACAATCGCAATGGCGCGGGCGCAATCAAACCCTGGATTCTCGCGCGGCGCAACAAAGCCGTGCTGATGATTACCGGAGACAATCTCGTCGAGAGCGACACGCAATACAAGAGCATCCTCATCCGTGACGGAAAGGTGTTTCTTGACAGCGCGAAAAACGACTTTATGGCGATGTATCCGGATATGACAATGCGCATCTTCTCGCCCAAGGAGACGAACGCCACCGAGTTGCTCATGGACGGCGTGCGGGAGGCATTTTCCTTTGCGCCGATGATGATCCGCGATGGCGTATTGACCACGGCGGATATTGACCATTTCCCGCGCATCGGCAACGAGACAAACCCGCGCACGGGTCTTGGTATGATCGAGCCCGGGCACTTCGTCGCGATTGTTGTGGACGGACGGCAGAAGGAGTATAGCTACGGCATGCGCCTTACCGCCTTTGCCGATCTCTTCGTGAAGGAAGGCTGCACACAAGCATATAACCTAGACGGGGGCGTCTCCGCCTGCATGCTGTTCATGGGAGAGCAGCTCAACCGCCACGGCAATAAGCGCGTCGGCACAATTGAGGACAGCTACCAGCGCAGAATTCCGGATGGTCTCGTCTGGGGATTCTCGGACACGGTGCCGAGCGAGGACGACCCGATCTATCACCGCGGTGAGGGTTAACGCAACAGAATACGATCCAACAAACGGCTTGCAGTCAAATGCAGGCCGTTTTTTCTACCATGCAGATGCATGCGGCTTGTGGATGGTTGGCGTTTCTTGTTTCTGGGCGGTGTGTTTGGGTGTGCTGTTGCGTGAATGAATACAAAAGACGTATAATATGTCTGTAACAAATCGCTGTAATTCCGCAGAATCGAGCAAGAAAAAGTGACATGTCAAATTCGATTATGTTTGTAACAAATTAAACTGCGATGGATGCGGTTGCTTGCGTTTTCTTCTTGGCGGCGGCATAGTAAAGTGGTAATGATAACGGCACACACGGTGTTCGTTTCTGCAACAGGAAAGAACAAATCAGCGACGGAGGGTAAGACGATGGTGTATCAAAACGCAATGGTGTTTGGCCCCGATTTCCGATTCCACAAAGGCGGATTTGCGGTGGAGAACGCTCGTTTTTCGCGCGTGCTGACCGTGGAGGAAGACGAAGGGATCGACCTCGGCGGCGCGTATGTCGTGCCAGGCTTCATCGACGTACACAACCA
The DNA here is from genome assembly GCA_023395595.1 of Bacillota bacterium. GTDB lineage: Bacteria > Bacillota > Clostridia > Christensenellales > CAG-138 > UBA7703. The sequence continues at coordinate 14,787 of JAEWYO010000040.1, read as the reverse complement.
CGGCAACTCCGGCAAGGATTTTTCCGACGGGGACTATGAAGGACTCAAAACCCTCGCGCGGTATCTGGCGAAAAACGGCATCACCTCGTTTGCGCCCGCCTCTGTGACGCTGCCGGAAGAGCAGCTCAAGACCGCCTATCAAACCGGCGCACGTCTCGCCAAGGAAGCGCCCGCGGGCTGCGCCGTACTGCGCGGCATCCATATGGAAGGCCCGTTTTTCTCTGAGAAAAAGAAGGGTGCGCAAAACGGAGCTTACTTGCAAAACCCGAATGTTGAGATGTTCCTGCGGCTCAACGAGGCCGCAGAGGGATTGATTAAGATTGCCGATGTTGCGCCGGAGCTACCGGGCGCGATTCCCTATATCGAGCACGTGAGCAAATTCTGTACGGTGTCGATTGCGCACACGGACGCGAACTATGAGCAGGCGAAGGCTGCGATTGCGGCGGGCGCCACACACATCACGCACCTCTTCAACGCGATGCCGGCGTTTCTGCACCGTGCGCCTGGCGTGGTCGGCGCGGCGGCCGAGTCGCCCTGGGTGATTGCAGAGCTGATTTGCGACGGGCAGCACGTTCACGAAAGCGTCGTGCGCGCCGCGTTCTCGATGTTCGGTGCTTCTCGACTGTGCCTGATCAGCGATGCGCTTTCCTGCTGCGGCATGCCGAAGGGCGAATACATGCTCGGCGGACAAAAGATTTTGCTCGATGGAACGGTGGCGCATCTGGCCGATGCGCCGGACACGCTGGCGGGTTCCGCAAACAACCTTTTTGGCATCTTCCGCGCGGCGCTGTCGTTTGGCATTCCCGCCGAGGCCGCCGTGCGCATGGCGAGCGAAACACCTGCCCGTGTACTCGGCGTGGAGAACGAGGTGGGCTCGATTGCAAACGGCAAACGCGCGGATTTCCTTGTGCTCAACCCGGACTTTTCGCTGAATCGCGTCTTCCTCGCGGGCAGCGAACTCGTGGAGAACTGAGCCGATGGAACAAAGACCGATTTATCGCATCGCAACGATATTGCTCGGGAAAGCGCACACGGGTGAAATGTTTGAAATTTTGCACGACCGCCCCGAGGGCGCAGCCTCTCCACAGACGCGCGGGCAACTGGTCTATCTGCCCGGCGAAGGGCTGGAGGTGGCGATGACCTGCCGTGAATCAAACCCGCGCGCGGTCTACCACAACCCCAACGACCCCGTGCACACGGATAGCTGCATGGAAGCGTTTCTGAATTGCTTTCCCGACCTGCCGCAATATGGCTACATCGGGTTGGAGATGAACGCAAACGGCGCCGCCCACTGCTCCTTTGGCACAGATCGCCATTCGCGCAGCTATGTTGTCAAGCGTGGGCTGCCACACCCCGAAGTGCGGGTGGAGCAATTCGGGCAGGACGGCGAATCCTTCTGGCGTGCGACGTGCCTGCTGAAAACCGCGCTATTGGAGGCGCTATACGAGCGGGAATGCAGTTTTGCGCCGGGGCATCGTATGCGCGGGAATTTCTACAAGTGTGGTGATCATACGGCGAGTCCCCATTGGGGCAGCTGGGCGCCCGTGGAGAAGGTGGATTTTCATGTGCCGCATCTCTTTGGGGATCTGATCGTCGTTTCGAATGATTGAAATCGTAATAAAAAGATACTGGTTAGTGTTTTAGAAGATAGAAGACGAAAAGGATAAAGGAACAAGAGACATGAACATCATCGTAACCGAAAACTTTGCAAAAACCTGTGAGCGCGCGGCGGATATGATCGGCGACGTGATCCGCAACAAGCCGGATGCGCGCCTCGGCCTCGCCACGGGCAGCACCGCGCAGGGCGTGTATCCCTATCTCATCGCGGCAAACAAGGCGGGCAAGCTCGACTTCTTCCGCGTGAACACCGTCAACCTCGACGAATACGTGGGGCTGTCTGCGGATCATCCGCAGAGCTACCGCCGCTTTATGGACGAAAACCTCTTTAACCACATCAACATCGACAAGAAGAACACCGTCGTTGCCAAGGGCACAGGCGATATCGACGCAAACGTGAAGGAATTTCGCGAAGCGATTGCCGAAAAACCCATCGATGTGCAGCTGCTGGGCATCGGCGTGGATGGGCACGTCGGCTTCAACGAGCCGGGTGTGGTGCTCTATGACGGCGCGCATGTCGAAGAGCTGGACGAAAGCACCATCGACGCGAACGCCCGCTTTTTTACCGACCGCAGTGAGGTGCCAACGCGCGCAATTTCGATGGGCATGGGCGACATCCTCCGCGCCAAGAAGCTGCTGCTGCTGGCAACCGGCGAGAACAAAGCAGAGGCGATGAAGGGATTGCTGCTCAACGAGGAGCTGGATGTTCAAAACCCCGCGACGCTGGTCAAGACCCATCCCGACGTGACGGTGATCATCGACCGCGCGCTGGCGGATTGCATCGGTTACCAAGCGTAAGTGTTCTCACCACGAGAACATCACACCTTCGATCAAAGTAAGGCGGAGAATCATGCAATATTTAGGAATTGATTACGGTACCCCGCGCCTGCCGGAGCTGGACACGGCGTTCGTGCCGATGGGCGCGTGGATGCGCGCCTATGAGGCAAGCGCAAAACACCCCGTGAAGATCGCCGTGGAGACGGCAAACGGGAGAGTCGTGACCCGCGAAACCGCGCTGATCGCGGACGGCGCGCACGAAGCGGCGGACTATCGTTATCTGGAACGATTGGTTAAGTTTTTACTCTGGAGCGTCGGTGGTTTTCGCGTGACGATCTGCGGGGCGGACGCGCTTGCCGCGCGGCTTGCGCGGGACTATGCGCCAGGCGGCGCGCGCGCGTTTGACGCGGGATTCATGGACGACGTGTTTGAGCGCGGGCTCTCGATTGAATCTTGCGCGGAAACGGCGTTTCCCGCGGCCTGCGGTGAGGCAGTGTCCATCGGCGGGCATACGGAAGGCTGCCGCATCGGCTTTGACGCGGGCGGAAGCGACCGGAAGGTCTCTGCTGTGGTCGATGGCGAGGCAATCTATTCCGAGGAGGTCGTTTGGCATCCCAAGACGCAGACCGACCCGCGCTATCATTACGAGGAGATCGTCAAGGCGTTCCAGACCGCGGCGGGCAAGATGCCGCGTGTGGATGCAATCGGCGTTTCGTCCGCCGGCGTGTTCGTCGGCAACAGCCCTATGGTATCCTCGCTCTTCATCAAAGTGCCGCGCAGTGAACGCGCGTTTGTCAAAGACATCTACAATGCCGCTGCCCGTGCGCTGGGCGACGTGCCGATTGCGGTAGCCAACGATGGCGACGTGACGGCGCTTGCGGGCGCGCTGGAGCTCGACGCGGGCTGCGTGATGGGGCTTGCGATGGGCACAAGCGAGGCGGTGGGCTATGTCAACGCCGAGGGAAACATTCTGGGTTGGTTCAACGAGCTTGCGTTTGCGCCCGTGGATTTGAGCCAGAGCGCCATGCAGGACGAGTGGTCCGGCGACTATGGCGTCGGCTGCAAATATTTTTCGCAGGATGCGGTGATCAAACTTGCTCCCGCCGCGGGGATTACGCTTTCGGATACGCTGACGCCCGCGGAGAAGCTCAAGGAAGTGCAGAAGCTGCTTTCCGAAGGTTGGGCAGCCGCGGAGGGAATCTATCGCAGCATCGGGGTTTACCTCGCGCATGCGCTGGCGCTGTATGATCAGTTTTATGAGATTCACCATCTGTTGCTGCTTGGCCGCGTGGTCTCCGGCGAGGGCGGGAAGCTGATCGAATCCGCCTGCCGCGAAACGCTGACCAGCGACTATCCCGCGCTGGCGAAGAAGATCAATCTGCTGCTGCCGGACGAGGAGTCCCGCCGGGTGGGACAGTCCGTCGCTGCGGCAAGCCTGCCAAGAAGCTAAAAAACATACGTGAACAAAAACAGCCCTGCGGCTCTGCCGCAGGGCTGTTTTGCGTTGCTCGTTATACCGACCAAATCTTGGGGCTGGAGGCGGAGACGGCGAGTGCGCCCGCTTGAAGTGCGGCGATGACATCCTCTTTTTCGTGGATGAACCCGCCTGCGATGATCGGTATTTCGATGCGTTCTTTGAGCGAGGCGATCACCTTTGGCAAAAGCCCCGGCAAAATCTCCACAAAATCCGGCTTACTCTGCGAAATTTGCTGCTCAAAGCTGTTGAGCGAGCGGGAGTCGAGCATAAACCCGCGCTGCACCGCCGCAAGGCCGATCTGCTTTGCGCGCTTGATGAGCGCACCGCGCGTGCTGATGATTCCCTCCGCGCCGGTCGCTTTCTGGATCGCGTCCACGGCGATCTCCTTGCTGGAGAGGCCTTCGACGAGGTCGAGATGAACCACGCAAAGCTTCCCGCTCTCGTGTACGCGGCGGGTGAGTTCTCCAATATCCAGCACGTTGCCGAAGAGCAAAAACACCACGCGGCAATCGGAATCGAGCGCGTGCTTCAGCTCGTCCTCGTTGCAGACGGCGGCGATGACGGGGTTGATTTGAATCTGCTCTAAAAGCTTCTTTGCGGCGTGTTCCAAGCGATACCTCGTGTGCGTTAGTTTACTCTCTACTAGCATATGGGAATACGCCAAAAAGCGCAAGAAAACAGATGATAAATTGCGACTAAAATAGTCGAAAAATCGCGGCAAAAAGCAAAAGTCCTGTTTGACAGAGGCGTCTTTTCACGATATGATGATTGTGTACCAAAGTTCCACTTGAGATTTGGAGTTCGGAGCGGCGCACAACTTGTTTTGCGTATGCTCCTTTTTTCATGCCCGCGCAGAAACAAGGGGAATCAAGCGCGCGGCAAAGCACACACTTCCACCGGAGCGAAGAGAAAACACACCGAACAGAACAACAGGACAACAGGAGGAGAATGACTTATGGCAGAGACCAGACCGTATATCCCTTGGGACATGATTCAGGGCTTCATGACCGACACGTTTGTAGCGTATGGCGTGCCGCTGGAAGACGCGAAAATCTGCACGGATGTACTCTTGGAGAGCGACCGCCGCGGCATCGAAAGCCACGGCTGCAACCGCTTTAAGCCGATCTATCTTGACCGCATCGACCAGGGCATCCTCTATCCCACCACGCAGTACGAGGTCGTGAAAGAAACGCCGACCACGCTGGTTGTGGACGCGCACGACGGCATGGGCATGGTCGCAAGCTACAAGGCGATGAAGACCATCATCGAAAAAGCGAAGAAAAACGGCATGGCAATGGCGGCAATCCGCAACAGCTCGCACTATGGCATCGCAGGATACTGGACGAGCATGGCGGTCAACGAAGGCCTCATCGGCATCTCCGGCACCAACGCGCGCCCGTCTATCGCGCCGACCTTTGGCGTGGAAAACATGCTGGGCACCAACCCGCTCACCTTCGGCCTGCCGACGGATGAGGATTTCCCCTTCACGCTGGACTGCGCGACGAGCATCAGCCAGCGCGGCAAGATTGAATACTACGCGCGCAACGGCAAAGACACGCCCGCGGGCATGGTCATCGGTCGCGACGGCAGCGCGATGACGGACAGCCCCGCAATCCTCAAGGGCTTGACCGACGGCAGCGCGGCGCTGGCTCCGCTGGGCGGCATCGGCGAAGACCTCGCAGGATACAAGGGCTACGGCTATGCAACCGTGGTGGAGATTTTCTCCGCGGCATTGCAGGCTGGCAGCTTCCTCAAGATGTGCATCGACCGCGACGAAAACGGCAACAAGAAGCCGTACCACCTTGGCCACTTCTTTATCGTCATCGATCCCGAAGCATTCTGCGGGCTCGAGACGTTCAAAAAGATCGCGGGCGAAATCCTGCGTGAGCTGCGCGCCTCCGAAAAAGCGCCGGGACAAACGCGAATCTATACCGCCGGCGAAAAAGAGCACGACGTTTGGCTGGAGCGCAAGGATAAGGGCGTTCCCGTCGGCGACGCGGTGCAGAAGGAATTCATCGCCATTCGCGACAAGAAGAACCTGCCCTACAAGTTCCCGTTTGAGAAATAATCGACAGGTCTTGAAAAGAACCTGCCGGGTATAGTTATTTTCGAAAAATAAGGCGAACAGCCGCAAATAGGAGAAAAAACAATGGACTACGCAAAAGAGTCCCTCCGCCTGCACGCAGAGTGGAAGGGTAAAATCGAAGTCAAGGCGACCGTTCCCGTCGCCACGCGTGAAGACCTCTCTCTGGCCTATACGCCGGGTGTGGCGCAGCCGTGCCTCGAGATCGAAAAAGACGTCAACCTCAGCTATGAACTCACCCGCCGCTGGAATCTCTGCGCCGTGGTGACGGATGGCACCGCCGTACTCGGCCTTGGCGACATCGGCCCGGAGGCGGGCATGCCGGTCATGGAGGGCAAATGCGTGCTCTTCAAATCTTTTGGCGATGTGGACGCGTTCCCGCTCTGCGTCAAGAGCAAGGAAGTGGACGATATCGTCAACACTGTCTATCTTATCAGCGGCAGCTTCGGTGGTGTCAACCTCGAAGACATCTCCGCGCCGCGCTGCTTTGAAATCGAGCGCAAACTCAAGGAAAAGTGCGACATCCCGATCTTCCACGATGACCAGCACGGCACCGCCGTCGTCACCCTCGCGGGGTTGATCAACGCCCTCAAGGTTGTCGGCAAAAAGAAAGAAAGCGTCAAGATCGTCATCAACGGCGCTGGCGCGGCCGCAATCAGCATCACGAAGCTCCTGCTTTCGGATGGCTTTGCCGACGTGACCCTGTGTGATCGCTCCGGCATCATCTATGAAGGACGCAAAGAGGGTATGAACTGGATCAAGGAAGAGATGGCGCTGGTTACCAACCGTGAAAAGCGCAAAGGCTCACTTGCTGACGCGATGAAGGGCGCGGATGTGTTCATCGGCGTTTCCGCACCGAAGATGGTGGATGTGGACATGGTCAAGGGCATGGCGAAGGATGCAATCATCTTCGCCTGCGCAAACCCCACGCCGGAAATCTTTCCGGATGACGCGAAGGCGGGCGGCGCTGCCGTCATCGCCACCGGCAGAAGCGACTTCCCCAACCAGATCAACAACGTTCTGGCGTTCCCGGGCATCTTCCGCGGTACGTTTGATGTACGCGCGAGCGACATCAACGACGACATGAAGGTCGCCGCGGCGTATGCGCTTGCCGGATTGATTTCCGACGAAGAGCGCAACGCGGATTACGTCATCCCCAAGGCGTTTGACCCCCGCGTGGGCAAGGTCGTTGCCGCGGCGGTTGCCGAGGCAGCCAGAAAGAGCGGAGTGGCGCGCATCTAACCTGCGCACAACACAAAACCAACAGAATGAGGCGGTGGCTGTCTGCGTTCGCGCGGGCGGTTGCCGCCCTTTTTTGTGCGGACGAACCGCTTACGGTTTTGAAGCGTAAGATGCTATGAATTATTGTTCTCCATGTTCAAAAATAAACGCTATGGAAGATGACAAATGCCGGATTTCTCGATATAATGCACTCAAGAAAAGCATTTCACGCGAAGGCGGACAATCGAACAACCGACGAACCCCTCATATGACAGAAGGGCGGGATACCGTGCAACAGGGCAACACAAAGCGCGCTTTCTCGAAAGGTTCTTCCTCGAAGGACTCGTTCCAGAAACAGCCGTTTCTCAAAGAGCTCCTGCGATATTTCGGCTATCCGCTCGCGGCAGCAGGCGTGATGGTGCTTGCCTTCTTCCTGCTGCAAGGGCAAATCGTCAAGGAGATTCAAAAAGGCACCTATGAGATATTGATCGATGCGGCGCGGCAGCAGTCCATCACGCTGGAGGGCTATGTGGATTTGCTGGCGGCGCGCGTGCATCTGATTGCAGACTACGACGCGGACACCGGACCCAATACGCTGGTCGAATCACTTAGAACCGAACTTCGCGATGACGCAAAGGCTGTCGAAATCGGCTATGCAAACCCGATGGGCGATTTGCTTTACAGCGACCAAACCGAGATGAACGTTGCCTCCACGACATGGTTTCGCAGGAGTCTCGACGGGGAAACGATCATCACTACCGGTACGCAGAACGAGGACGACGGGCTGACGGACGTGCGCGTCTCCGCGGGTGTCAATACGCGCTCCGGCGTTCACGGCGTGCTGTTCACCACGCTGAGCAACCAGAATTTTTCAGGGTTATTGCGTACGCTTGCGTATGAAGGTGCTGCAAACACGTTTGTTTGCGACGCGACGGGCACCATTTTGTTTGTGGAGCACGGCATGGACTTTGTCCGCGCGGGTGAGCGGGTCCGCACTTATATCAACGACCAGTCGCTGGATCACGGAGTTTCGTTTGATGCGCTCAAGACGAAGATCAAGCAGGATCAGATCGTAACCTTCCGGTTTCAATCCACGAATGAGGCATACTACGGTGCGTGCGAATGGCTCTCTGCATATGACTGGTTTGTCTTTACGCTGGTGCCGGGAGATGTTGCGGATGTGATTGCCAGCCGCGTGAGCATGTATCAGATGGCGATGCTGCTCATCGTGCTGCTCACGGGCGTTTCGATGGCGGCGCAATCCTATCGGCACGAGAATGAAACAGTCGCAAAACTGGAAGCGGACAAAGACCTCCTGCTCCAGAGCGCACAGCGCTATCAGCTGATTACTCAGCTCTCCAACGAGGTGTTTTTCCATATTTCGCTGGACAGCGGCGTCATCTCGTTCAACGACACGTTTGAGGCGATGTTCGGCTTTCCGCCGCCGGTGTGCACCGTGGATAGCCTGAATGACTGCACCAATCTCTTTTTCGAAGAGGATCAGGTGCTCTTCCTGAGCCTTGTCAATCAGCTGCGCGCCGGGGATGAGCAAGCGCGCGCGGAGCTTCGCATGGTCAATTCCCGCGGGGTTGCGCGCTGGAAGCGCGTGGAGATCTTCGCGGTGGTCGATCAGGACAACAACGCCGTGCAGCTTGTCGGCAAGATAGCCGACATCCACCGCCAGAAGAAAAATATTCAGCGTCTGATTCGGCAGGCGGACAGTGAACCGCTCACGGGGTTACTCAATCGCGCCGCGATGGAGCGAAACATCGGCGCCTTCCTCGCGGGCGAGGGGCTCGGCGGCAGGCACGCGCTGATGATGCTCGACTTTGATAATTTCAAGGCGGTCAACGATACGCTTGGTCACGCAAAAGGGGATCAGTTGCTCGTTTCGTTTGCAAACAGCATGCGGCGTATTTTCCGCTCCGGAGATTATCTCTCCCGCATCGGCGGGGATGAATACATGCTCTTCATCAAGAACGCAGGCGAGGACAACATAGCGCTGGACAAAGCGGAGGCACTGCGCGAGGAGATGGCAGGACTCAGCCGCAAGATCGGCATACCGGTCTCCATCAGTGTTGGCATCGCGATCTATGCGCGCGACGGGGATTCGTTTGAGAAGCTCTATCGCGCGGCGGACGAGGCGCTGTATCAGGTGAAGCGCAGCGGAAAGAACGCCATCTGCTTCTTCTCGTCGTCGATTCAGGCGGCGCAGGAGGAGACGGAGTTATATACGGACGATGGGGATGAACTCTGCGACATGGACGGCATGTGCGAAGACAAGCCGGATGAGGAATAAACAAGCGGGAGGATACGACAACGCAATATCAAAATGAGGGCGCAGCAAACGAGCTCGCGCAGGAACAGGAAAACAGCGCGGGCGCGGAGCAAACGCCGGTTAAGTTCACAAAGAAGCAGAATGTTCTGCAAGGGCTCAAGTATCTGCTATTTTCGGCATCGGCGGGGATCATTCAGGCAGCTTCGTTCGCGCTGATGAACGAATTGATCCGCTGGAGCTATTGGCCGAGCTATCTGATCGCTTTGACGCTCTCGGTGGTGTATAACTTCACGGTCAACCGGAAGTTTACCTTCAAGTCCGCCAAGAATGTGCCGCTGGCGATGATGCAGATCATCGCGTACTATATTGTGTTTACGCCGCTCTCGACCTGGTGGGGCGAGGCGCTCACGCAAGCCGGATGGAACGAATACATCGTGTTGTTTGGAACGATGGTCATCAACCTGATCACCGAATTTAGCGTGTATCGCTTCATCGTCTTTCGCAAACACATGTATACCAACAAAGAAGGGCAAGCGGAGCTTGCACGGCAGCAGGAGCAAGAGTAAACGAGATAAACACAAAGCCCTCGATCCTAAATGGATACGAGGGCTTTGATTTGTTTACGGAAACGGACTTGGGCGAAGCCCAAAATCGTTTGCCTCGTTCATTGGCAGACGTTTTAGCGTGAGGTTGCTTTCTTCAAAAAAGCAATCACGCGGATCATTCCATTGGCTTAAACCCTTCGCCGTGCACCTCGGTTGCGTCGGTGACGAAGATGAACGCCTCTTTGTCGATCTGCTTGACCGTCTTGAGCGTCTGCGAAAACGAATTGCGGCGCACGACGAGAACCAGCATGTGCTTGTCCCGGCGCGTATAGCCGCCGCGCCCTTGCAACACCGTCACCCCGCGCCCGAGCTCGTCCGCCAGCAGCGCGAGTATATCATCCCCGCGCTCGGTGACGATATAGATCACCTTTGCGTGGTCAACACCCTGCATGATCGCGTCAATCGTGCGTGAGGTCACGAAGATCGTCACGATGGAATACAGCGCAACCTCGATATTGCGGAACACGAACACGGCGAATACGACGACCAACGCGTCCACGATCAACAGCAGCGAGCCCACCGAAACATTCGGAAACACGCGGTTTAATAGCAGGCTGATGAGGTCCGTTCCGCCCGTGGTCGCACCGCGGACAAAGATAATGCCCATACCCACGCCGCAGAGCACGCCGCCGAGCACGGAGGCGAGCAGGATGTTGTTGCTATACGGCGGGAGAATCCGCAAAAACAGCTCGATAAAGCCCGAGAGCAAGAGCGTCGTCACAATCGTCTTGGCAAGTGGACGGAACCCCAGCTTCCACCAGGAGAGAACGATCAACGGGATATTGAGCAGCAGTGTCCAGAGGCCGACCGACACGGGCGAAATCGATGCCAGCGCGGTTGCAAGGCCCGAGACCCCGCCGGGCGCGATGTCGTTTGGGATGGTGAAGAGCACCAGCCCCGCGGCAACCAGCGCGCTGCCGAAGACAAACGCGAAGATGTCAAATATCCAACTGCGTACAGTTTCTTTCATGAAAATCACGTCCTTCTCGTTCCGAAAAAACCGCCCGAACCAGCGCCGGGCGGGAGAGACACTGTGCGTTTTATCTTACGGGTTGAGGCCCTTGAGCGCGTCTACGGTAAAGATGCCGTTCTTGCGGATAAGCTTGCCGTCAAACCAGATTTCGCCGCCGCCGAACGCCGCCGTCTGGATGCAGACGATGTCGAGGTGCAGCTGGCTCTTGTTGCCGTTGAACGCGTCGGCATAGGCGCAGCCGGGCGTGAGATGGAACGAACCGCCGATCTTCTCGTCATAGAGTGTGTTGCCGATGGATTTTGTCACCGCGTTGTTCACGCCGATGGCAAATTCGCCGAGGTAGCGCGCGCCTTCGTCTGCGTCGAGCATCTCGTTGAAGCCTGCAATGTCTCCATCGCAGCTCGCTTCGTCGATGTGCCCGTTTTTGAAGACAAGGCGCGGGTTGTCAAAGCGTTTGCCATAGCGCATGGCGGGTGTGTTGTATTGCACGGTGCCGTTCGCGCTCTCGCGCACGGGGGCGGTGTATACTTCGCCGTCGGGAATGTTCAGTTCGCCGTTGCAGGGTACGACGGGGATATCCTTGATCGAGAGCGTCAGGTCGGTGCCGGGACCGATGATATGCACCATATCGGTCTTTTCCATGAGCTCGACCAGAGGCTCCATGTCGCGACCCATCTGCTCATAGTCCACCAGCGCAGCGTTGAGGAAGAACTCATAAAAGTCGTCATAGCACATGCCGGCCTTCTGCGCGTCTGCCATGGTTGGCCAGTGCAGATAGACCCAGCGGCGCTCGTCGATGATCTTGTCGCGCAGGGGCCTGCGAATATTGCGGTAATAGGTCATCGCGGTGGTATCGACGGCGGAGAGCTCCGCGTCGTTTTCGTCGATGCCGATGTCCACATGGGCCACCATGTGATCCCAGTATTTGTTTTCCCATTCGAGCTGCGCGTCGATGGCGGGGCGGGCCGCTTCCGGGTTCTTCGGGTCGATGAAGCCGAAGAAGAGGCGGGTGAGCTCGTCGTCCGAGAGTTTGACAAACGGCACGCTGCCGAGGGCATGGGCACGTTTGAGTAAAGATTTGATGAGTGGCTTGGCGGGCACGCCGCCGTTGATTTCGAAAAGGTCGCCCTTCTTGAGCTTGAGGGAGTAGTTTAGGAGCAGATCGGCCAAGCGATCGAGTCTTTCATCACGCATACTGGTTCCTCCTTATGCACGCTATGCTTTATTCTATAGTAAAAACAGCCGAACTTCAACACCCCAAAAGTGCATAAAAAAGATGGCTGCCGAGAAAAGGCTGTCCCGTTGTATGGTTGGCAATCGGGCGGATACTATCCGCCCGCGCTGGCAGAATGTCAACACCCCCAAAGCGCATAAAAAGAGCGAAGGCATTTGCCCTCGCTCTTTGCGTTTTTGTCGCGCTATTGGTGTTTGGGGCGAAGCCCCAAGAAACACCTCTCTTCAATTCCTCCGTGAACGGTTTGCCATTGCAAGCAAGCGCAGGAAGCTGATAAGCGAGGCGACCGCAGCCCAAACATAGGTCATTGCGGCAGCGTTGAGCACCTTTTTGGCGCCGTCGCTCTCCTCATAGGAGATGTAGTTGCCCTCTTCGAGCATTCGTAGCGCGCGGGAGGAAGCGTTGAACTCCACCGGCAGCGTAACCACCTGAAACACCAGCATCGCGCCGAAGAGCACAACGCCGATCATCGAGAGATTATAGCTGCCCATCATGAGGCCGAGGATGACGATCCACGGCGCGGCATAGGAGCCGATGTTCGCTACGGGCAGAATCGCGTTTCTCAGGCGAATCGGCGCATAGCCTTCCTGATACTGCATCACATGACCGATTTCGTGCGCGGCAACCGCGATGGCGGCGATGCTGCTCTGGCCGTAAACCTGTGTGCTCAGCCCCACCACGCCGCTTCTGGGGTCGTAGTGGTCGGTCAGCGAACCCTGAACGGGTTGAATCTGCACAGTGCTGTTCGCGCGGTTTAAGAGCTGCTGCGCGATTTCCTCTGCGCGCAGGCCGGAAGAGACATACGTCTGTGAAAACTGTGTAAACGTGCGCTGCACCTTGCTCTGGGCATAGAAGCTGATGCCCATGACCACGAGCAAGAGAATGATATAGATGCCGTCGCCCGAACCATAACCAAAATACATAAGAGTTCCCCTCCTGAGATACTACCGCAAGTATATCATATTCCGTTTGCGCGGAAAGAGGATTTCATCATCGTTTGCATTTTGACCAAGATTGGGTCAAAATGGCGTGAAAAAACGGCGATTTTTGGCACGATTGATCGCAAAAAAGCTAGTTGCAGGGGCTTTTCTACACGGTAAAATGTGGTATACTATTCGTTAACCTTAAAACCCAAATTTATTATTGAGAGGTATTTTCTTATGGCGCTCAAACTGTCTCAAATTCAAAAGTCGCCGGAACCCTATGTCGGCGCAATCGAAGTCTGCGGCTGGGTACGCACCGTGCGCGAGAGCAAGACCCTCGGCTTTGTCGAACTCACCGACGGAACCTGCTTCACACCCGTTCAGGTTGTCTTTGAGCGCGACGACCGAAATTTGGGCAACGGGCTTTCCACGGGTTGCGCAATCGCGGTCTCCGGCGAACTGGTGATGACACCGGATGCGCCGCAGCCGTTTGAGATTCGTGCAAACGAGATCATCCTGGAGGGCGCTTGCCCTTCGGACTATCCGCTGCAAAAGAAGCGGCACACGCTGGAATACCTGCGTACGATTCAGCATCTGCGTCCGCGCACGAACACCTTTCAGGCGACGTTTCGCGTGCGTTCTGTTGTCGCTGCCGCGATCCACGAGTTCTTCCAGCAGAATGGCTTTGTCTATGTACACACACCGTTGATCACGGGTTCGGACTGCGAAGGCGCGGGCGAGATGTTTCAGGTGACGACGCTTCCGCTCAAGGACATGCCCAAGGGTCCGGACGGCAGCGTCGATTTCTCCGGCGATTTTTTCGGCAAACCCGCCAACCTGACCGTTTCGGGCCAGCTCTACGGCGAAGCGTTTGCCATGGCGTTTCGTGATATCTACACATTTGGCCCGACCTTCCGCGCGGAATACAGCTTCACGGCGCGCCACGCGGCGGAGTTTTGGATGATCGAGCCGGAGATGGCGTTCTGCGATCTGGCGGGAGATATGGACGTTGCCGAGGCGATGATCAAATACATCATCAAGACCGTGCTGGATCGCTGTCCGGCGGAGATGGAGTTTTTCAACAAGTTCGTTGATCCGGGTTTGTTGGAGCGGCTGGACGTTGTGCTTAAAAACGACTTTGTGCGCCTGAGCTACACCAAGGCGGTGGAGCTGCTGCTGGAGAGCGGCGCGGAGTTCAAATATCCCGTCGGCTGGGGCGAGGAACTCCAGACCGAACACGAGCGGTATCTGACCGAGCAGATCTTCAAGTGCCCCGTGTTCGTGACGGATTACCCCAAGGACTTCAAGGCGTTCTATATGCGCATGAATGATGACGGCAAGACCGTCGCGGCGGCGGATCTTCTGGTGCCGGGCGTGGGCGAGATCATCGGCGGGAGCCAGCGTGAAGAACGGCTGGATATGCTCGAAAAGCGCATCACAGAGCTCGGCATGGAGCTTTCGCAATACGACTGGTATCTGGAGCTTCGAAAGTTCGGCGGCGTGAAGCACGCGGGCTTTGGCCTCGGTTTTGAGCGAATCATCATGTACGTCACCGGCATGCAAAACATCCGCGACGTGCTGCCATTCCCCAGAACGACC
>JAEWYO010000066.1 GCA_023395595.1 Bacillota bacterium | reverse complement strand
AGGCGCATGAGCGTTCCCGCGTTTTGCGTAACATCATAACCCGCTTCTTGCGTGCGGGCAATCGCGCGAGCGGAGGCTTCTTCGCGATGCGTTTGCGTTACTGTTGCCATCGCTTCTGCAAACACTTGCGATGCTTCGATTGGCACAAACCTGACCAGATCGGTCAGCGCTGCTTCGCGCGTCACCTTGTCCGAAACAACGCAAGGCAGCCCCGCGCACTGTGCCTCTACAAGCGTCAGCGGCAGTCCTTCGTGTAGCGAGGGCAACACAAACGCATCCGCCGCGGAAAGCAGCGCAGGAATATCATCCCGCAATCCTAAAAACAAAACCTGTTTGCGAATGCCGAGCGCTTCCGCCCGCGCCTCGCAGGAAGCCCTGCGCGCGCCGTCGCCAACCAGCAACAGCCGCGCATTCGCGCTCTGCGCCGCTACGCGTTCGAATGCTTCCAGTAAAAACGCCTGGTTCTTCTGCTCGTTGAATGCGCCAACGTGCAGGTAGACAAACGCGTCCTGCGAGAATCCCAATTGCTCCCGAGTCTCATGCCGCTGTTCCGCCGAAAAACGGAATCTCTCGGAGTCGATTGCGTTGTTGAGCACAGTGTATGGATACTTTGGATAAAGCCATTCTCCTGCGGCAAAGGAGCAGGCGATGTTGTCGGTCGCTGTTTTGTAAAAAACGCCGCGCAGGAGTCTGTCGATCGCTTTCATGTTGCAAGTGGTGTTGTGCGAATGCGGCATGCGTACCCGTACCCCGCCGCGCTTCGCTGCGAGCAGCTCCGCCGTCAGTGTCGCGCTGTTGCCGTGGGCGTGTACGATCTCAATTTCACGTTCACGCACCAACTTCGTCAACTGGCGCATATAGCGCAGCGGATGGCGGTTCCGTCCGGAAAGCACAAATACGCTTCCGCCGGTCTGCTCCACCAATACACGCGCCTGCGCGTCCGGCTCGTTGAGGCAGACAAGATCGCAGCGCACCCGCGCGGGGTCCATGCGCGAAAGATAGTTCATCACGCAGTTTGCGATGCCGTTTTTGCCGTACCGCACGGTGAGCACCATGAGCACGCGAATAGGATTTGCCACTCGATCACTCACTTTCCCAGCGCGCGGAGATCACTCTCCATCTTTCCGGTCTTTCGGTACTCATAAATCTTTGCATCTACCAAAAAACGATACCAGTAGCTCTCAAAATAATGATAGAGATAGCCCTCTTTTCCGTCCAAAAACCCCAGCCGGAAAATGTAGTTATAGATGAACCAAAGCCACGCGCGGAAGAACATTGGCGCGCGATAATAGACCGTAAACTTCTTTTTGCGATGCTGCATCAACTTTGGGTCGGTGTTTGCATCAAAGCTTGCACCCTCTTCAAAGGCGATATAGTCCGAAAGTTCGCGGATGGCATACCAATTGTATCGGGCGATATAGCTCGTTAAATCCTTGAAGTCGTAGTGCAGATACCGCTCGGAAATCGAGACAGTTTTACCTTCATGCAGGATGGTGTGCGCGTCGCGCTTGCGATCCTCAATTCTGCCTTTGCCGGTTTTGAAGAGCATAATCTTGCGTTTTTTGCTGCCGCCATGCTTCATCTGCCGGCCGAGGAAGAAGAAATCGCTCTCCATGACGATGCCGTTGATGTCGTCGTCTGCATGTTCCTGCATCAACTTCTCGCTGCGGGCGCAAACCGCCGGGGTAAAGCGCTCATCCGCGTCCAGCCGGAGCGTCCATGCGGTGGTGATGTTCGCGTTGTCCACACCCCAGTTGTACTGCGCGGCATAATAGGTAAACGGATGTTCCAGCACATCCGCGCCATAGCTTCGCGCAATCTCCAATGTACGGTCGGTGCTACCGCTGTCAATCACGACCACACGGCTGCAAAACCCCGCGACGGATTTGAGGCACTCGCCAATATTCTTTTCTTCGTTGAGGGTGAGTACGATCGCCGTTACATCCGCCATTGCGTGCGGTATCCTTTCGCTCAAAAGAGAATCAAGCTTTCCTAAATCTATACGCCTCGTCGCGCTGCTACACTCGATGCAGTGTACATGCAAGAGGGTATACTTTCCCGAATACTCCCTATCATGATACCATCGTAGTTTACCATTTGACAGGGGGTCTGTCAAACGCGCGGCGCACCTTGCCGTGCGAGAAAAGCATTGTTTTAAGCGTGTCTACGCCCTGTTTTTCCGGTCACGTTCGCGTTGAAAAAAACGTGCAACTGTGCTACACTCCTGCTCATGAAGCAAGAAGCCTTAGCCTACTTAAAGCAGGACATCCTGACAAATATCGATATGCTCGAAGTGCTGGAGCTGCCCAGAGGCGCCGTCGTTACGGCGAACGAATCGGGTGTGCTGGTGCAGCACGGTGATCTGTATCTGCTCTCGCACGAAGCAGGACACGCAGCGGCGTTCTTGCCGCAGATGGAGCACTCTCTTCGGCAAAACCCGGAGCAATCGGTCGTTTTGCACAGCACGGAGCTCAAGGAGACGCTGGAGCGCGATTATGGTTTTCAGACCGTGATGGAGTGCCGCCACGCGGTCTATTTTTCCAAAGAACCCGTGCCGTACACACTGCCGGAGGGCACGGAGATTCGCCCGCTGGATCGCAGCTATGCCGGTTTTGTCCACGCGCACTATCACATGGTAGACGATCCCGGCTATATTCGCGAACGTCTGGACGAGGGTATGTTTGGCGTGTTTGTCGGTGATACGATCGCGGGATTTGCGGGCACGCACGAGGAGCGCCCGATGGGGTTGCTCGAAATACTGCCGGAGTATCGAAGACTTGGTCTAGCCTTCGCGCTGGAAGCGCACCTGATCAACCATCTGCTCTCTCTTGGGCGCATACCGTTTTGTCAGGTTGCGGTCTATAACGAAGCCTCAATTCTCCTACAGAAGAAGCTTGGCCTGGTGCTATCCGATCAAATCATCTACTGGCTGGCAAAAGAGCGAATGAAATAAAGCAATGCATACGAAAGGACGGGGTTTCGCACTCCGTCCTTGTCTGTGTTTGGGGTTTGCTTGTTTCTCAGTTCTGTTCTGCTATCGATTGTATTCCAGATTGTCTATTGTTTGATATTACTCTCTTTTTGAATATAGATTGGACGCTGCTTGACCTGCATATAGGTTCGCGCGACATACTCGCCGATGATGCCGAGCGCGAGCAGCACAAACCCGCCGAGCGTGAGCATGATCGCCAGCAGCGAAGGATAGCCCGCAACCGGGTTGCCCCAAATCAGCGCAATGACCACGCGGATGACCATGTAGATCAGAGCCAGTGCGGAGACGACGCTGCCGATTGCCGTTGCAATCTGGAGTGGCGCGATGGAGAACGAGACGATGCCCTCGATGGCATATCGCACCAGCTTCCAGAACGACCACTTGGTTTCGCCCGCCGCGCGCGCAATGTTTTCGTACTCCAACCAAACGGTGTCAAACCCGACCCACATAAAGATACCTTTGGAGAAACGGTGGTATTCGCCAAGTTCCAGCACAGCATCCACCACACAGCGACGCATCATGCGAAAATCCCGCGCGCCATCGACAAACTCCGTGTCCGAAATCCTGTTGATAATCCGGTAAAACGCGCGCGCAAACGCACTGCGAATCTTCGGTTCGCCTTTTCGCGTGACGCGGCGGGTTGCAACACAGTCGCAATCCTCGTCTTTCAAGCGCTCCAGCATTTCGGCAATCATCTCCGGCGGGTCCTGCAGATCAACATCCATCACGCAGACAAAATCGCCCGATGCGTGCTTAAGCCCGGCGTACATGGCGGCTTCTTTGCCGAAATTACGCGAAAAAGAGATATACTTCACGCGCTCGTCCGCCTTGGCAAGCGTTCGTAGGATCGAAAGCGTTTTATCTTTTGAGCCGTCGTTGATCAGGAGCAACTCAAAATCATAGTCCGTCAACTGCGAAAAGACGCTCTTTTCCATCGCTTCATAATATAACGGAAGCATCGCCTCCTCGTTGTAGCACGGGCAGACGATAGAAACCAGCGGCTTCTTGTGAAGAAGCTCTCCCAGCGCGGAATTGATTTTCGTGGTAAGCGGTTGGTCGTTCATGCGTTCCTCCGTGGAATCAAGCAGGATTGGTCAGCAGCGGTGTGCCGTTGAGCAGCATGATGGCCAGGTATGCAAGCATCCAGATCGCAAGCCCGATCATCAGAGCGACGCGCCCTTTTTGCACGGAGCGTTTGAGCCGCTTCTCAATCAGGTTTGGCGCAAACAGCGCGATCAAAACCGCGCCGACGGTGCTGAACATGTCTGTGGAATTAAAGGAGCCAAAGTAGGTCAGCAAAAATCCGCACAAGAGGCCGAGGAATCCACCGCCAACGTGCTGATACAGAACCCACTTCGCCTCCGGCAGGTTGCGCACCTTGGTTTGCAGTTCGTCGAGTTCCTCCGTCGGCGGTGTCCCCGTCGGTGTTGCGTTTGGGATGTTTTTCGGTTCCAGCTCCGGCATATCGTTTTGTTCCAATGCTATTTTACCTCCGAGGTGCAGTGCGGGCAGCGGGTTGCGTCGATTGCGATTTTGCTCTTGCAGTACGGGCAGGTCTTCTCTGTCGGCGCGGCGGGCGCGGGCGTTTCACCCTTCTTGAGCTTGCCGCCGAATTCGCGCGTGGCGCTGATTGCCTTCACGAGCAGGAAAAGCACGATGGCCATGAGCAGGAAATTGATGATCGCCGTGATGAATGAGCCGTATTTGATCGTGACCCCGCCGATCTGCCAAACAAGCTCGGTGAAGTTGGTGTCTGCAACGAGGCCGATCAACGGGGAGATGATGTCGTTGACCAGCGAATCGACAATGCCCTTGAATGCCGCGCCGATGATGACACCAACGGCGAGATCGACCACACTGCCCTTTGCGATAAACGCCTTAAACTCTGAAAACAGCTTTTTCATGGCGAATTCTCCTTGTTTGCATGCATAGATTTGTGATTGATTCAGGATTGATTCGGGATTGTTTGTAAACCATGATTTCCTGTTGAGTATATCATCTTCGCGGGCGGGATTCAATCGTCGTGCGGATGCGGTCGCAGGCAAACGCGCAAAACAAACGCGTAAAAAACCGCTTGCTCGTGCTTGCAAAGGTAAACCGCGTATGCTAAAATATCTCTCTGAGCCGGTGTGATGGAATTGGCAGACGTGACGGACTCAAAATCCGTTGGTAGCGATACCGTGTCGGTTCGAGTCCGACCACCGGCACCAAAGAGGTAGATGCAGCATTGTGTCTACCTCTTTCATCTTTATCCGTCAGGAGAATGTCAACATGAGCGAAATCACGAGAACCGAGATCAACGAGGAATGGGCGCATTCCGGCGTTGTGGAAGCGGGCGGGCTTGTTTTTGTCAGTTATTGCATGAAGAATGAAGGGCAATCCATCGAAAACCAGATCAACGGCGCGTTTGATGTGCTAAGCGAACGGCTGCAGACGGTTGGATTAACGTTAGCATCCGTTGTAAAGATGGATTGTTTATTTGCGGATATTGCGGATTTATCGTCTTTGGGCGACATCATCAAAAGCCGGTTCGGCGGAAACTATCCCGCAAGAAAAGCATTCGAAACCAAGTTCATCCGTGAAGGAATCCGCTTTCAGATTGATGCCATCGCGTTTCGGGGATAGCATGATGAGGTAGATGCCGAATTACGTCTACCTTTTTGATTTTTGGGGTTCCAAGCCGCAATTCTCGGATTCATAGATACACTTTGCTTTACGAAACAGCTATACTAACCACATAAGGTGGTGTAAATACATGGAGCAAACAGAGTTCGGATCATTCCTCTCCCAAATGCGCAAAAAGAAAAGCTTAACCCAGAAGCAGCTAGCCGACGTATTGTTTGTATCCGATAAGACAATCTCGCGCTGGGAATGCGGATTGGGCTTTCCAGACATCCGAACGCTCCAGGCACTTTCAGATGTTCTTGATGTTAGTCTTTTGGAGTTGCTAAACGCAACGCATATGACAGAACCGCCGAAAATTGAAACGGTTTCAGACAAAACAATCCCGCCGATCTTGGTTAATTCAAAACAAAAAATCAAGACCGCACGCATCGCGCTACGGTCTCGGCCGTTTCTCTGCATCATTGGAATCGGTGTGATCCTCAATTTTTATTATGGCGGCGTGATTGAACGAATGCTCGGCTCAACAATCCATTATGAGCATTATTCTTTGATCTTGTATGACTTCCGGTATTGGATTGCATCTGTTGCGCTCTTGCTTGCGGGGGCAGCCTGCTTGCGCCCAGAAAAGCGCGTTCTTCTATCTTTGTCGCTCGTGTGTTGCATTGTCTCCGCCGTTTCCACGCCGTTCGCTGTCTTCTTGTGGCATGTTTCGAACAAGGAACCTCTCGTCTTTTCAATCTATACAGCGGTTAATCTTTTACAGCTTCTCTCATCAATATTGCTCGTTATCGCACTCATTCTAAATAGTAAGCAGCGCATTCATTTTACCACCGCGCTCTTGCTCTCAGCATCCTTACTCATACTGATCTCAATATTGATCGGGCGTGTTGTGCAGAGCTACTATCCGCTGATCACCTGCATTCTAATGAGTATTGCCTTATCCTGTCCTATGGCTATTCTGGCACTCGCGATACGTTTCCCATCTGATGATTACTCCTAATCATCATTCCTCTGATTTCTCAGCATCCCGCACTTATTCTCCGGCAAGTATTCAAAACGATGCTTTTGATACAGCAAGTCCGCCGGTTGATTTGCAATCAGCAAGATATAACTGTCCTCATGCGCGTTTTCATCAAAAAAACGATCGATCGCCTGCATGATCTGCTCGGCATAGCCTCTGCGTTGATAGTCCCGATCCACCATGATATCGCTCACGGCAAACGTGATCGCGCCGTCACCAACGACTCTTCCAAAACCGATCAGCTTTTCGTCTTCATAAATCGATACGGTAAACAGCGAGTTTGCCAGCGCAATTTTCGCTCGTTCCAGATTCTTTTGCCCCATCCCGGAGCGCAACCGAAGACTCACGTAATCCTGCGCCGTCGGGGTCTCGTAAACAAGTTGCATGTCTAAATATCCTTTGCTTCATATGGGATCCCACTTGGCGATCAACTCGCCTCTTTGGTGTGCTCTTTCGCTAATACACTTCCCGTACAAGCCGCACCCAGAGCGACACGACCGCCTCGCAGGTTTCCCTGTCCTCCGGTTTAAGTTGCCAGAGCGGAATCTGCCGCGGTTTGCGCTTGCCATAGAGGAAGCGGTCATCGGCGGCGAGCAGATCCGCAAGCGCCGTGATTGCGGGGAACAGCGGCACCTCGGCAACCGTCTCTCCGCGATCCAAAAAGCGAAGCAGCCAGCCATTTGCGCCCTTTTCTCCAATGCCGAACATGCCGCCGAATCCGTCCGACTGCTGCGTGACGGGCTCTGCCGCCAGCTCCGGCTCACGAAGCAGCCGTGTGAGAAACTCTCTGCCGCGCCAGTTGATTAGAATCAGCCCGCCGTGCCCCGGCAAAAGCCCCGCGCCAAGCGCACCGCCATCGTTTGTGCGCAGATATAGCACGCGCTTTGGCAGGCATTCATCCCGCCGAAGCTGATTCATCAACTGATCCCGCGCATCCCAAGCCGCAGAAGAATCCTCGTTATGCATACCTTTTCCCTCCATACTCCTGCTTCAAAGTATACACACTTTATCCCGATCGGCAAGCGAAAGCGGGATCGCCGCACGAATTGCGCGACGCTTGGGTTTCGATCTATTCACGCGGATCGTTTTTCGGTATACTGTACATGTAAAATACGTTGTTGTGTTCTGTTCGCCAAACAGCCAATCATTGGAGGTATTTCGATGAATCCGAAGCAAAAAACCGCGCTCACCAAAGTTTTCGCCGTCTCCGGCACCATCTTGCTCTGGGCGCCGATTGTATTTATGTTTGTCACCGCAATTGTCGGCAGTATCGCAGGCAAGGCGCTGTTGTTTGACTATCTCATGCTCGCCGAGCTGTTCCCGATTGTGGCGCTTGGGTTGATGCTGTTGGTTTTCGCAAGTCTGCTTTCGCACACCTTTCGCAAGTGGTTCGGCTGGGGCAGCGTCGCGGCTTTGATTGCGCTCACCGGTGCTCAAATTCTTTCTACCGCTTCCGGTCTCTCTTCCGGAGCGCTTGCGGAAAACGGCGGCGTTTTTGTTGCCGTCATCGCCGCAATCATAGTCTATAACGTCATCATCGGCGCGTTGGCAATCTTCGCCATCCTGCTGTTGCGCCGCCTGTTTCAAAAGCAACCTTTTTCAAAAGCAGCCTGTTGAAGCGCCCGCCGCGCAATAACACCACGTGCACAAAAACAATAGATGGAGAGAATTGTGTGAATTACAAGATCAATGCAGACCCGAAACGAATCACAGGAAAACGACCCAATCTTTCCGCCCAAAATAGCGTTGCGGATGAGATCGTCACCGCATTCGCCAGCCAGCAGGAACAGCCGATTGTGCCGCTTTCTTCGACCGCAACGGGCAAGCCGTCGCCCTGGGGCAAGATCTACGCCGTCATCGGCGCAGTGCTGCTGTTTGCACCGTTTCTCATAGCAACCGTGTTGATGATCATCAGCGGGGCACAGGGATATGCGCTGCCCGTGCTGATGCTGCCGATTCTGGCACTCGGCTTTCGCTCCTACTCGTTTGTCGGCGGTCTGGTTTTATACCTGGCTGCACGCAAAGCGAATTTCTTTCGCAAAACCGTCGGTTGGGTCGCGCTTGCCAATCTTCTTGTGACCGTCCCGTTTTTTATCTTAGCGTTCCAATCCGCTAGCAACCCCACTGCCGCCGCACTCGCCACAAGCGGGATGCGAATTGCAAACACGGTCTCAATCATCGCGTCGCTCTTGTGCATGATCGCACTGTGCGTGTTTGCGGTCATCCTGCTCGTGCACGTGTTTCGAAAGAAGAAACAGGCAGCGCTGGCCTGATACGCTCGTTTTTGCCCGCAGGATGCGGGCTTTCTTTTCGTTTGTTTTGTGACCTCGTCTCTCGACACGCACGGCTCGGGATGCTACGATAGGCTCATCTCGCAGGGATTGCGCATAAAGGAGTTTTATATATGGAACAACAGAAAACAAGCATCATTTACCTCGCGGGCGGATGCTTCTGGGGTATGGAGAAGCTCATGCAGTCCATCCCCGGCGTGCTCGACGCTCAGAGTGGATACGCCAACGGCACAGGAGAACAGGACGCGGACTACAAGACTGTCTGCGGCGGAAAAACCGGCTTTCGCGAAACGGTGAAGGTCACCTATGATCCCGCGCGCGTGAGCCTTGACCAGCTCCTGTTCGCCTATTTTGAAGTGGTGGACACAACGGCGGTTAACCGTCAGGGGCATGACATCGGCACACAGTATCAAGCGGGCATCTATTATGAAGACGCTGAATCGCAGGAGACAGTCGAGCGCATCGCCGCGATTGAACGCGCGCGCACGCCGCGTTTCTCCGTTGAAATCAAACCACTGATCAACTATTTTCCCGCCGAGGAATATCATCAGGACTATCTGGATAAGAACCCGAACGGCTATTGCCACATCCCCTTTGCTCAGATTGCGCGGCTTTCCAAGGAAACCATTGACGCGGGGCGCTATCGTAAACCTGACACAGCCGCGATTCGGGAACAACTCACGCCGGAACAGTACGCCGTCACGCAGGAGAGCGCAACGGAACCGCCGTTTACGAGCGCGTTCTACGGCAGCAAGCAGCGCGGGTTATATGTGGACATCGTCACCGGCGAACCACTGTTTACCTCGGACGACATGTATCATTCCTCCTGCGGTTGGCCTTCCTTTACGAAACCTGTGGAGTCTTCCGTCGTGGTCGAGCGAACGGACAGCAGCCACTGCATGCGCCGCACAGAGGTACGCTCCCGCGCAGGCAACTCGCATCTGGGGCACGTGTTTGAGGGCGATCCCGAATCGCCAAACGGCATTCGCTATTGCATCAACGGCGCATCGCTCCGATTTGTTCCGCTGGAGGAGCTGGAAGCGCAGGGTTACGGCTACCTGAAAGAAAAGTTCAGCTGATTGCAGAACCGCAACCCGCTGAAAAAACGAGCAAAGCGCGCAAGAATGTGCTATACTGCCAGTGCGCGCTTTTTGCATGCGCAAAAAGTTCTTTTCGGAGTAAACAAATGATCTATCTCGACAACAGCGCGACCACGCGTGTTCTGCCGGAAGCGGCAGACGCGGCGTACCGCGCGATGACCGAGCAATTTTTTAATCCCGCCAGCGCGTATAAGCCGGCCGTCGCCGCTGAAAAAGCGGTCGAGTTGGCGCGCGCCAATCTCGCCGCCGCGAACGGCTGCGCTGCAAACGACGTGCTCTTTACCTCCGGCGGGACGGAATCCAACAATATGGCCATTTTCGGTGTGCTCAAGACCGTTCGCGGAAAAAAGTGCATCATCACCACAGCGGGCGAGCATCCTTCGGTCTACGAGGTGTTCCGTTCGTTGGAAGGCGCGCCTGAGACAGAGGTCGTGTTTGTTGGTCTTTGCGCGGACGGTACGGTGAACCTGAATCAGTTGGAAGACGCGCTGTCTGATGATACGGCTCTGGTTTCCGTGATGCATGTCAACAACGAAGTGGGTGCAATCAATGATCTGGACGCGATCTCTTCGCTCATCAAGCAGCGTGCGCCCGGCGCTGTGCTGCATTCCGATGGCGTGCAGGCGTTTTGCAAGCTCCCGTTTGGGAAAAACGCGGTGGATCTTTACAGCATCAGCGCACACAAGTTTCATGCACCCAAAGGTGTTGGCGCTCTCTTTGTCAAAAACGGAGTCAAGTTCGCGGGCGGGCAGATCGGCGGCGGGCAGGAGCGAAATCTTCGCTCCGGCACGACAAACGTGCCCGGAATCCTCGCGCTGGACGCGGCTCTTTCGCAGTACCGCGCAAATCAGGCGCAGTGGATTGCGAATATGTACGCTTGCAAGCTCCGTCTCTGGGAAAACCTGCGTCAACTGCCGGATGTGTTTCTCAATGGGCCTAAGCCGGAATCGGGCGCACCGCACATTCTCAATGTCTCCTTCCCCGGCGTGCGCGGCGAGGTGCTGGTCAATGCACTATCCGAGCGTGAAATCTTCGTCTCCACCGGCAGCGCCTGCTCCACGCACAAAAAAGGGCAAAACAGGATTCACGCCGCGATGGGTATTTCCGGTAGCCGCGCGGAAGGCGCGCTGCGCTTTAGCCTCTGCCCGTTCAATACCGTCGAAGAGATGGACGTGGCAGCAGCCGCGCTATCAGAACAGGTCACATTTTTGCGGCGCTTTCAGCGCAGATAACGCACGCATCGGCATTCAGCCGTATGATACCATCATCAGTAAATAACAATTAATCGGAGAATCAAATGGAAGCAGTCATGCTCGTCCGCTATGCGGAAATCCACCTCAAGGGGCTGAACCGCCCGTATTTTGAGCGTAGCCTCATGAAACGCATCTCGCTCGCTCTGCGCCCGCTTCGCGTCAAGGTTGTGCGCGAACAGGGGCGCGTGTTCGTCTTCGGCATTCCGCAGGAGGAAATGGACGCTGCCGCGGATAAACTCACCCGCGTGTTTGGCATCCATTCGGTTAGCCCAGCGCTGGCGGTTGAAAAAGAATGGGAACCCATGGTCGAGGCGGCAAAAGCGCTCGTCGCCCGCCGGATTGACGGGCTCGGGCAGGCAAGCTTCAAGGTGATCGCGCGCCGGGCGGACAAGCGCTTCACCATGCGTTCGCAGGACATCTGCCGCACGATGGGCGGGCTGCTGCTGGAAGAATTCCCGGTGCTTCGGGTGGACGTACATCAGCCGGACTTCTATGTTGGCGTGGAGGTGCGGCAGGAGCAGGCGTTCATTTTTGCCGAGGAAAAGCTCGGCGCGGGTGGCATGCCCGTTGGCACCAACGGACACGCAATGCTGCTCATCTCCGGCGGTATCGACAGCCCTGTTGCAGGTCACATGATCGCCAAGCGCGGTGTGCAGATCTCCGCCGTTCACTTCTACAGCTATCCATACACCAGCGAGCGTGCGCGAGAAAAAGTTGTGGAACTCACGCGCATTCTGGCAAGCTACGCGGGCGAGGTGAAGCTCTATCTCGTGCCGTTCACCGAAATCCAGCTCACGATCTATGAAAAATGTCCCAAGAGCGAAACCACAATTCTCATGCGCCGGTTGATGATGCAGATTTCCGAAAAGATCGCGCTCTCCTGCGGCGCGCAGGCGCTCATCACGGGTGAATCCATCGGGCAGGTTGCAAGCCAGACCATTGAGAGCCTGACCGCGACCAACGACGCGGTGACGCTCCCCGTCTTCCGCCCGCTGATCGGCTTTGACAAAGAGGAAATCGTCACCCGAGCCAAGGCGATGGGTTCCTTTGAAACTTCCATTTTGCCATTTGAGGATTGCTGCACAGTGTTTGTACCGCAGCACCCTGTCACGCGGCCGAAGCTGGAGGAGATTCGAAAGAGCGAAGCACGCGTCGATTTTACACAGATGATCGATACCGCGATTGCCAACACGGAGCTCGTCGTCGTCGAGTAAGTGGCTTTCTCTGCCACACATACGGCGAAACTGCGAACTCGATTTTACACAACATTCACAACGTGCGTACAGGCATCGTAGTATACTGTATGTGGTAAGTATTGCCCTGCTTGCCGCTTGCAATAAGGAGGAATCAGACACATGAAGTTTATTTTTCGCCTGATCGGCATCCTGGTCGTGCTGCTGATCTTATTGATGGCGGTGCTGACCTATCTGGACAGCAAAGACCTGCTCTCCGGCAAGTTGGAGCGGTTGATCAGCAATCTGCGCGTGCTAGGCATGCAGGCCTGGCAGGAAGTTCTGCTGTTCATGCAGGATTCCGGAATCGCGGAGGATGCGGCAGGGTTGCTCGACCAAGGCGCGAATTATCTGCGGGACACCGTCGAGCCAAACGAAACCAGCAAACCCGGCTCGGAGGCATTCTTTACCCCGGTACCAGAGGCAACGCCCGCAGGTTAAGACTCACACAGATACAGCAAGGCCACCCGTTCGGGTGGCCTTTGTCGTACATTGCGTTGTGCCCGGTCCAACTTTTGTTGTCGGAGCGGGATATGGCTCAGCAGGGAATACTCGGAATCTCGATCTGCGGCAAAAACGAACGCAGCCAAGCGACATAGAGCAGAGTTTTTTGATGGAGCTCGTTGGCAAGCGCGCTGTCAACAAACCGCGTTGCGATATTTTTATACGAAAAAGGATAGTCGGACATATAGTAGAACATCACGTCCATCAGGTAGTCTTCACAATCGTTCTTTCGCTCTTCAAAGCGGGCGTTGTCCGCCTCCGCACGAAACGCCGCACTGCCGGTAATCTTTGAAAACAGGAAGTTAACGTTGTGCGTCTTGGGCGGTTCTGTCTCCATATAGTAAACATACATGCCTTTGAGCTGTCGCTCCACCGCCTGCTGGCAAAGATAGGCAACATAAACCCAGCGTTCACCCTTGATCAATGTTTCGATGGTACCCAGGTCATAGTCCGATAGCATCAGCCAATAACCGCATTTTTCCTGCTTGTTCATGCGCCGGTTCCAACTCCTTCTTCCAATGCGCCGCTGCTGACCAACTGCATCAGCACGCTCGTGATCCTGCTGTCAAATTGATGCGGAAGGGAAACAAGCTCCTCCGCCGCCTGCAAAAATGTCTTGACCACGTTATAGCCGCGGTCACTTGTCATCGCGTCAAACACATCCGCCACCGCAACAATCTGTGAGGAAAGGCTGATGTCTTCCGAGCGAAGTCCGCGTGGATAGCCGCTACCATCCAGCCGCTCGTGATGGTTGCGCGCAATCTCCGCAATCTGCTCACCAAAGTTTGGAAGCAGCATCCGCCCGCTGTCAATCGGGTGGCGCAGGATATAGCGCATCTCCGCTTGCTCCAGCTTATCCGGCTTTTGCAGAATTTCCGTTGGGACAAAGCATTTGCCAACGTCGTGAAACAGCGCGGCAAAGGCGAGATCGTCCCGCGGGATAATCAGCCCGCGATCCTGCATTGCATCATAAAGCGCAAGCGAATATTGCAGCACCGCTTTGCTGTGGCGGGAAGTATAGTGATCCTTTTCGTTGATACGGGTGAGCAGCTCCTGCAAGCTGTCGTTGACGTGTGTAACCGCCTCAAACGCAGGACAATTGGTGACATAGAGAATCTCTGCGTCTCCGTGCATCTTCACGGGGATGTCCTGTTTGAGACCGGAGACGGTAAACGAATCACCTACGCCCAGGGAAACAAGCCCGTCCTCCATCGCCAGATCGACCCCGCCGGCGTGGATGAAGAAGTATTCGGTCGCATTCGGGTCGCTAGCCGGAAATAGCCAAACCACGGACTCACCGTTGATGCGGTGCAAAATCACTTCCATATCACCCTGCTTGCTCAAAAGCTGGGTGCCTGGTTCGTTTCCTGCGGCAGATTCGCCCGCAGCCGCTCTTCGATTGATCTGTATTCCGTCCATTCCAAACCCGGGAGCTTCCAGCCGTTTTTCAGCCGTCCTTAACAGGGGCAAAGCTCCACCCCATACGCCTCAATTTCCTCTATAATACCACATGGCGTAGCTAATTCATAGGTGTGAAACGGCTGAACTTGAATATCGATGTTGGAATTGACGCAAATGCGCGCAAGCTGACGGTATTGCCGCAGCAAGCGCGCATCCTGACTTGTAAAAAACACGGCTAGATCGACATCGCTGTCGCATTCCGCGCAACCCTTTGCATAGGAGCCGAACAGTACGATCTTGTCCACACCGGAAAGGGATGCGATTGCGCGGCAGATGTCACGCATCTGCACGGCATGTGCGCCGAAAATCCCTTCAAAATCATGGCTTTGTTCGATCATGTCCACTCCCGTATGGCCGCGCGTTTCCGCAGCCGTTACAGCGGGATTACGCGAAGCGGATCGACCAGCACGTACTGCCCGTCAATATAATAGGTAGTATACTCGCAAACGACAATCGCGCCAATAGACTTTCCGTAAGCAAATACGGGCGCTACGATTGTGTTGACGGTCTTGAGAAGCCACGACACATCGTTCCAGGGCGTGAGTTGTGCGAACTTGACCGCGATCTCAATCTGACGGTTTGCCGTGTCCACCATGCGTTCAAGAACCTTGAACTGCGCGGCGGTATAGCGCGCGTAACGAGCGGAAACCGCGCTGACGGGAGAAACGTCGTTGCCCTGCGCGTTTGCGATACCCGGAACCATCATCACGAGCAGCAGAACGCAAATCAGGAGTGCCATCCATCTCTTTTTCATACTATGTCCCCTCCGAAACGATTTTTGTTTCGGTTTGGAGTCCCCAGCGACGAAGCAATAAAAAGACAGCCTGCCTTCTAATTGCCAAGCTGCCAAAAATCGTCTTTCCCGCGCTCATATGATACGTATGAAAATGCGGTAGGATACTCAATTGGCAACTGGCTGCCATCGGCTCGATCTCTCTCGCCCTTAGGCCCTTTAGCTTTGCGTCGCCCGCTTTCACGGGTTTTGCCTTTTTCGTGGGAGTAGCTCCTAAACCTAGAACTAAATTATCACATGTATATTACATTGTCAATAGTATATATGTGCACTATTTGTAATTTATTTCTCAAATTTGTATCAAATCACTGATCTTACCAGAGCTGTTTGATCGAATTTGCAGTGATTTTGTTACGTGGGCAGCTGACACGCATCTCCAAATAAAGTTACATCGTATGAT
Organism: Bacillota bacterium; assembly: GCA_023395595.1. Taxonomy (GTDB): domain Bacteria; phylum Bacillota; class Clostridia; order Christensenellales; family CAG-138; genus UBA7703. The sequence goes on along the minus strand of JAEWYO010000066.1, from coordinate 3,535 downwards.
GTCATGCGTATAAATGTGAACCACGAGTTTCTTTCGCGAAACACACCTGCGTGGTATACTGTCATCAGAAATCAGGAGGTGCGGTATGGAACAACACGAATCGATGACTCAGCTCGTCTCTCAACTGACGCTATCCGAGAAGGCCAGCCTGCTTTCCGGCGCAGACAAATGGCGCACAAAGGAAATCCCACGCATGGGCCTTGCCGCCGTCACGGTAGCCGACGGGCCACATGGCCTGCGCAAAGAAGTGATCGATCCCGTCAAAGGGCTCTATACCGTCCGCTCCACGTGCTTTCCGACAGCTTGCGCAACCGCTTGCTCGTTTGACCGCAGGCTGCTTCATCGTGTTGGTGTTGCTCTGGCGGAGGAATGCCGCGCGGAGGACGTGGATGTTCTGCTTGGGCCGGGCTTAAACTGCAAGCGCAGCCCGCTTTGCGGACGCAATTTTGAATACTTCAGTGAGGACCCCGTGGTCTCCGGTGAACTCGCCGCGGCGTATATCCAGGGCGTGCAGAGCCTCGGTGTTGGCACCTCGATGAAACATTTCGCGCTCAACAATCAAGAATACCGCCGCTTGTCCATCGACGCGGTGGTAGATGAGCGAGCGATGTTTGAGCTATATCTATCCTCGTTTGAGCGCGTGCTCCGGCACGTGCAGCCATGGACGGTGATGTGCTCCTACAACCGCGTCAAGGGGATCAACGCCAGCGACAACAAGTGGCTGCTGAGCGATGTATTGCGCACCAAGTTTGGCTTCACCGGCTTGGTGATGTCCGACTGGGGTGCGGTGAACGATCGTGTGGCCGGGGTTTCCGCAGGGCTGGATCTGGAGATGCCTTATGTCGGTCCATATCACGACAATCAGATTGAACAGGCGGTCGCCTCCGGCAAGCTGACCGAAGCAGAGGTGGATCGCTGCGTTTCCCGCGTGATCGCGCTGGCAGAGCGCGCAAAGTCCCGCACCAAGGTGCCATTTGACCCGCAGGAGCACCACACCCTTGCGCGGGAAGTCGCCGCACAATCCGCAGTCCTGCTGAAGAACGAAGCAGCACTCCTTCCGCTTGCAAACGGCAAACGCATTGCCGTACTTGGCGCGTTTGCCAAATCGCCGCGTTATCAGGGCGCGGGCAGCAGCAAGGTGCAACCGCTGGTCATCGATTCCCCGCTGGAAGAGCTGCAAAAACTCGGTTTTGACGCAACCTATGCCGAGGGCTACCGTGAGGAAGTTGATACACCCGATGAAGCACTGATGCAAGAAGCATGCGATTTGGCGCGCGATAAAGACGCGGTGCTGATCTATGCCGGTTTGCCGGATCGCTATGAATCGGAAGGGTTTGACCGCGAATCCCTCGCCATGCCGGAGAATCAGGTTGCGCTGATCTTGCGCGTTGCCGCTGTGAACCCGCGTGTTGCTGTCGTGCTCGCCTGCGGCTCGGTGGTCGATCTGCGCTGGGCGGACGCTGTCTCATCTATTCTGCTCATGCACCTTGGCGGCGAGGCTGTCGGCGGTGCAGTTGCCGACCTTGTCGCGGGAAAAGTCAACCCATCCGGCAAACTTGCCGAAAGCTGGCCTTTGCAGCTTGACGACGTACCAAGCCACGCATATTTCCCCGGATATACACGCACAGTGGAATACCGCGAGAGTATTTTTGTCGGTTATCGCTACTATGACACCGCACAAAAGTCCGTTCGCTATCCCTTTGGATACGGGCTATCCTATACTCGTTTTTCCTATTCTAATTTACAGCTCAGCACCACTGAACTCCACGCGGACGAAACGGTAACGATCACCCTCGACGTGACCAACACCGGCAGCGTACCCGGTGCCGAGGCTGTGCAACTGTATGTGTCGCATCATTCGGATGTGATGTTCACGCCAGAGCAAGAGCTCAAGGGGTTTGAAAAGGTTTTCCTCCAGCCGGGTGAAACAAAATCGATCTCGTTTTCGCTCACGCGGCGCGATTTGTGCTATTATGATGTGGTTGCTGAAGAATGGCGTGTCGAAGGTGGTCTGTATGAAGTCCGTCTTTCTGCTTCCAGCCGGGACATTCGCCTTCACGCGGTGTTAAGCGCTGCGCCGGACGCGGACGCGCACATCCCTGATCTTCGGGAGCAGGCACCGTGCTACTACGATCTCTCCCATGGAATCAACGTGCCGGACAGCGCCTTTGCCGCCGTACTCGGTCACGATATCCCTGCGCGCGAACGACAAAAGGGCGAGAAACACACGCTGAACGTCACCCTCAGCGAAGTGAAGCATACGCTGCTTGGTAAACTGCTGGCGTTGGTCGGGCGCAGTGTCGCCAAGTCCGCCATGGCGACCAACGAGGTTGACCTAAACGTGATCGACCATATTCTCTACACGACACCGCTGCGTTTGATGAGCTCTGAATCAGACATCTCGCCGCGCCAGATCGAGGGGATAGTACATCTCTTCAACCACGAGCCAATCAAAGGCATCCGTGCCCTGCTGAGCAAAAGCAAATAGTCCTTCTAGCCATTTGACTACACAACAATTGGAGGAATCTTCCGGCATGCATCCCGTGCTTTCTCGTTTTGCGCTCATGGGCGCGCCCGTCTCCAGCGAATCCTTCGGCAGCGGGCACATCAACGGCACGCAGCTTGTCGTCTGCGACAGTGGGCGGCGTTATGTCCTCCAGCATATCAACACAAACGTGTTTCGCGAGCCGGAGAAACTGATGCGCAACATCGAGCTGGTCACAGCGCACCTGCGAAAAAAGGTTGAGGACCCGCGCGGTGTGCTCCGCCTCGTGTCCGCCTTTGACGGGCGAAGCTTCGCAGTGGAAAGCGGCGAATATTGGCGCGTTTATGAGCTTGTCGAGGGTAGCGTTTGTTATCAGAGCGCGGATGCGGAACTGTTTCGCGAGAGTGCCGTGGCATTCGGCCGCTTTCAAAACCAGCTTTCGGATTTTCCGGCAGAGGAGCTTGTCGAAACAATTCCACATTTTCACGACACCCCCGCGCGGTATCTTGCTTTCCATGATGCGGTCGCAAAAAACGCGGCGAGCCGAAGGAGCACGGTTTTGCGCGAGATCGATTTTGTGCTCGCGCGGGAAGACTTCTCACACACGCTGATGGATCTGCTCTCAGCGGGTGAGCTTCCACTTCGAGTTACACACAACGACACCAAGATCAACAACGTGCTCTTTGACGAGCAGACGAACAAGGCGCTCTGTGTGATCGATCTGGACACGGTCATGCCTGGGCTTTCCGTCAACGATTTTGGCGATGCAATCCGCTTTGGCGCGTCCACTGCAGCGGAAGATGAGCCGGATCTGTCGAAGGTACATTTTGATCTTTCGCTGTACGAAACCTATGTGAAAGGTTATCTTTCCACCTGCGGCGGGAGCCTGACAAAGACGGAGAGAGCCATGTTGCCGACGGGTGCAAAAATGATGACGCTGGAATGCGGGTTGCGTTTTCTTGCGGATCATCTCAACGGGGATGTGTACTTCCATGTTTCGCGCCCGGATCAAAATCTCGACCGCGCGCGCACCCAGTTCCGGCTTGTGGA
>JAEWYO010000036.1 GCA_023395595.1 Bacillota bacterium | reverse complement strand
ATTCTCGGATAAACGTTATACGACTCTGACTCGTATTGTTTCGTTTTCTTCTCGTGTAATATGTGATTTCATGTATAATAAGAAACAGGGCAATCAAACCAAAGGAGACTTTCGCATGCAGGATGGAAACATCGCACTCAACGGGAAAAAGATATTGGTGACTGGTGCCGCGGGATTCATCGGGTTTTATTTGGCTCAACAGCTGCTGGAGCAAAACTGCGTGGTCGTCGGAATTGACAACATGAACGATTATTACGATGTCAGCCTCAAGCGCGCGCGGCTGTCTCTGCTCAAGCCGTTTCCCGCGTTCACGTTCTATGAGATCGACATCGCGGATAAGGCCGCGCTAGATGAGCTGTTTGCCGAGAAGCAGTTTGACATCGTGGTCAACCTCGCCGCACAGGCGGGCGTGCGCTATTCGATTACGAACCCGGACGCGTATATCAACAGCAACATCATCGGTTTTTTCAACGTGCTAGAGGCCTGCCGCCATTCCTATGACAACGGCGCGCGCGGGGTAGAGCACCTTGTGTATGCGTCCAGCTCGTCCGTCTACGGGACAAACGAAAAGGTGCCATATTCCACCGAAGACAAAGTGGACAACCCCGTTTCGCTATATGCGGCGACGAAAAAATCCAACGAGCTCATGGCGCATGCATACGCAAAGCTCTACAAAATCCCCTCGACAGGATTGCGTTTTTTTACCGTCTACGGGCCGATGGGGCGGCCGGACATGGCATACTTCGGGTTCACCAACAAACTGGTAAAGGGTGAGAAAATCCAGATTTTCAACTATGGCGATATGAAGCGCGATTTCACCTACATCGACGACATCGTCACCGGAATCGTCAGCGTGATGAAAACACCGCCCGCCGAGACCGTCGATGGTGCGCCGTACAAAGTCTATAACATCGGCAACAACCAACCGGAAAACCTGCTTACTTTTATAGAAACACTCGAAAAGCTGCTGATGCGAGAGGGTGTGATTCACCATCCCGCAGAGAAGGAGTTTCTCCCGATGCAGCCGGGTGACGTGTATCAAACCTATGCCAATGTGGATGCGCTTGTGCGTGATTTCGGGTTTAAGCCGAACACGAGCCTGGAAGTAGGGCTCGAACGATTTGTAAAATGGTACAAAGCATACTACAATGCCTGATATGCGTGGTAATAAGGAGAACCCAACTATGAAGATTGCAGTCGCAGGAACCGGATACGTCGGGCTTTCCATTGCGGTTTTGCTCGCGCAGCACAACGCCGTGACCGCTGTGGACATTCTGCCGGAGAAGGTAGAGCAGATCAACAAGCGCATTTCTCCGATTGCGGATGCGGAGATCGAGACCTATTTATCGAGCAAAACGCTCACCCTGACGGCAACGACAAACACAGATGCCGCCTATGCGGACGCGGATTTTGTCGTGATCTCCACGCCGACGAACTATGATCCGGAGCGCAACTTTTTTGATACATCGTCGGTCGAAACCGTGATTCAGCAGGTGATTCGCGTCAATCCAGACGCGATTATGATGATCAAATCCACGCTGCCGGTCGGGTTTACCGAACAGGCGCGGGCGAAATACCATTGCGACAACATCCTCTTTAGCCCGGAGTTTTTGCGCGAAGGACACGCGCTCTACGACAATCTCTATCCAAGCCGGATTATCGTCGGCGTTCCGGTTCAGAACGCGCGGCTGATGAAAGCGGCGGAACAGTTTGCCTCGTTGCTCAAGCAAGGCGCGGTGAAGCAGGACATACCGACGCTGTTCATGAACCCGACCGAAGCGGAGGCGGTGAAGCTTTTTGCAAACACCTACCTTGCGCTGCGCGTCGCGTATTTTAACGAACTGGACACCTATGCGGAGATGCGAGATTTGAACACAAAGTCAATCATCGAAGGCGTTTGTCTCGATCCGCGCATTGGCAACCAATACAACAACCCCTCGTTTGGCTACGGCGGCTATTGCCTACCGAAGGACACCAAGCAGTTGCGCGCAAACTACACCGATGTGCCGCAGAATCTCGTAAGCGCGATTGTGGACGCAAACAGCACCCGTAAGGATTTCATCGCGGATCAAATCATCGCCAAACACCCGAACATCGTTGGAATCTATCGACTCACGATGAAAGCAAACTCGGATAATTTCCGCCAGAGTTCGGTGCAGGGCGTGATGAAGCGGATCAAAGCCAAGGGCATCGAGATTGTGATCTACGAGCCTTCGGCAAAAGAGGAAACGTTTTTCAACAGCCGCGTGATTCGGGATCTGGACGCGTTTAAAGCCATGAGTGACGTAATCATCGCAAACCGCTACAGCGAGGACATCGCAGACGTGCTGGACAAGGTCTATACCAGGGACTTGTATTTTCGCGATTGAACGAGCAGAGCACTTGCATTCGAACAAGCGGGGGTAAACCATTGTTCTTCAAACGAAATGCGCAAAAAATAATACCGATTTTGGTCGCGCTCACCCTTGTGTTCATCTGGTCCAATTCGCTCGCGGGGAGCAAACAGTCCAACGCGTTCAGCGGCTGGGTGGAGCACTGGCTCAAGCCGATTCTCGACCCGCAGGGGAAGATACCGGCAAAGGCGTTTGATTACGATGTGCGAAAAGCCGCGCATTGCATCGAGTATGCGATTCTCGGCGCGCTGCTCGTTTGGGTGACGGCGTCGATGAAGCAGGTGAACGTTTGGCTGCTGCTCTTCACCGTGCTGCTTACCGCGGTGATCGATGAGACGATTCAAATCTTCACCGGCAGAACAAGCCAGGTGCAGGATGTTTGGATCGACTTTTTCGGTGCTTCGGGCGGCATGCTGCTGGCCTATGGCGCCAAATGCCTGGCACGTAAGCGAAGGGAAGACATACAGAAACAGGGGACAACGAAGTAAAACATGCACACAACACAAATGAAAACGCGCAGGATGGGGATCATCCTCCTTTGCCTGCTGATCCTGTTCACGATTGGGTTTATTTGGGGAAACTCGATGAAGAGCCGCAGCGAATCGCAGTTGCTCAGCCTCGGTGTGCTGCAATTCATTCGGCCGTTGCTAGATGCGATCTTCTCGCCCGAGCATGTGACCGATCATCTGGTGCGCAAACTGGCGCACTTTACCGAGTTTGCGATGCTCGGCGCGGAGCTTGCGTTGCTTTCGGTTTTGCTCGGCAAACGGGAGCTGCATTCGATTCTCAATTGCCTGTTTGCGGGGCTGCTTGTCGCCGTGGCAGACGAGACGATTCAACTCTTTTCCTCGCGCGGGTCACAGGTGATTGATGTGGTGCTGGATTTCTCCGGCGTGGTGATGGGCGTGCTGGTTTTGCTGGGGTTGCGTGCGATCGTCATGAAGATTCGTAAAGCAAAAAAGAAGCAAACGACGTGACGACGGTTTCTGCATCATCGTTCCAAATCCAAAGGAAGACTCAGGTTTCGGATGGGTAAAAAAACACTTGCAGGTAGACTCGTGCGTTATTCGCTGGTCATCTTTGCTCTTTACATCGTGATGACGGTGGGCGCATATGTTCAAGCGAAGCAGACAGCACGATCGACGGGGTTTGAATTTGGAATCGATTATAGGATTCTCTATACCGCCGGGCAGACCGCTTTGGCTGGCGATGCAGACCAAATCTATGATTCCCCGAGTCAGAATGCCAGAATCTTACAGGACACCGGGCTTGAAATACCCGAAGATAATCATTGACTCTACCCGCCGACGCTATTACTCACGCTCGTTTCCGCCCTCTCGGTGCTGCCATTTAGGGCATCCTATCTTGTCTGGCTTGCTGCCACGTTGGTACTGGCCGTACTCGGGTGCGCAGCCATGCTTCCAAAGCGGAAGAGTCTTTCACTTGTCGCATTGTCATTTCCCGCTGTGATGTACAACTTCAGCTGGGGGCAAAATGGATTTCTCAGCACGGCACTGCTGGCAGCCGGAATCGGGTTTATGGAAACCAGCCCCATTTTGTCCGGACTGATGTTCGGGCTGCTGGCATATAAAACATGGCTTGCGGTGTTTCCGTTTCTTATTTTACTGGTGACGCGAAACTGGAAGGTGCTTGGCTGGTCCGCGCTGTTTACGGGGCTGACGGTGCTACTTTCGCTTGCCATATACGGCTCGGAAACGTGGCAGGCGTTTTTCCATCAGCTCTTTACGACGGGTACCGCGCTGTTTGACGCAAACTGGTGGATCATCGCAGACATTCAACCCTCGTTGATGACGGCATTGCGCTTGATGGGAATCAACGGCGTGCCGCTCTATGTGATCATAACGTTGGTGAGCATCGCCGCGACCGTTGTCATTGCACGCATTTTTCGAAACACAAACCGGGTGGTGTTACGCGGAAGCGCGATGGTGCTGGGCATATTTGTGGTGATCCCCTATTTTATCGAGTATGATTTGATGTTGCTGAGCATCCCAACCATTCTGTTGATCTATGATTGCATGCAGGAAGGGGCAGGCAAAACGGATGCCGCCGTCATCGTGATTCTGTGGCTGATGCCGATGGTGAACTGGATACTCGTCTGCGCGAGCAGAATTCAAATCAGCCCGTTTGTTGCGATAGTGCTGCTGATCTATGTGTTTCTGCGCGCGAAAAGAAGTGGCTTATGCACACCTGATTCAAATCGCGTCGCGCAGGACGACCTATCTTCCGCACAGCCGCAGAAGAGCAGCATGAACACACCCAATGAAACAAAAAGAGCGAACGTGCCGTGAAAGCTGCCGTCGCTCTTTTTTTATCGGATTACATGTTCGTTTGTGTATTGGGCAGGGGTTCAGAGGAAGCCATATTCGGTCTGCGTTCATTGCACTATTCCAAATCAGGCTTGCGGAACGCGCTGTCTGCGCCCGGCTCTTCCGGCGGAACATCCGGCGACCAAAGCCCGCGCGCCATGTACCAGTCGATCGATTCGCGCAAAAACTCCACGCTGACGTTGAGGGTAAACGCGATTTCGTAGATGTCGTCTGTGTTGCGCGCTGCGGTGCGGATTGCGTCCGGCGAGAGCAGGCGGTCGTGCGCCCATTTGCGTGCCTTTGCCTCGGCGCGCCAGTCGTCCGCGGCGTTGTAGTGCAGCCGGCGGCCGGAGCCGGTGTAGTGATGCCCAAGCTCTTCGGCCAGCCAACAGGCGCGCTCCGCCTGCGTGCCATCCTGCCGGATGATGATGTGTTCGCCCGTTTCAGTCTTGATATACGCCGCAGACATGCCGGGCACGGGGATTTCGCGCTCGTGCACGTCAATTCCGCGCTCGCCCGCCTCGGCGGTGAGTTCTTCGATGCGATCCATACCCGTTTTACTCCTGTTCTGCGACATAGCGCGTTTTATCCAATAATATGTGAGAGTAAATGCACGATTCGCGCGGGAAATGCGCGACTATTTGGTGAATTTATCCGCTAAAAACTCGATGTATTCCTCATATCGCTCGCGCCCCTCCGGCGTGAGTTTGGCTACGTCAAAATGTCCGGCGGAGGCATAGATGCGCGTGCCGCGCTCTTCCACCTCGTCATCCGCCAGATAGTCGAGTGAAACATTGAAAAACCGCGCAAGCGTGAGCAGGGTGGAGCGCTTTGCGTTCTCGGCGCCTTTTTCATAGAGGCTCACAATTGTGGTATAGGGCAGGCCGGATTGCGCGGAGAGCTGCGATTTGTTGAGGTTTTTTTCCTCCAGCAGCAAATCCAGTTTTTCGGTCAGGGTCAAGTCAATCACCTCGTATTCATTATAATCTGGCGATTACGACGTGTAAACAGAAAAGTTACGATGTGGCGTAAAAATAAAACAAACGTTCGAATAAAGCAAAGTTGGTGCGATTTTTGCAAAAAAAAGTTGTGACGGCTTTGTGAATCCGCTCGTTTCACGTTGACAATCATACCGTAGATAGCGTATGATGCAAGTGTATTAGTACGACTAGTACGCTAACGCGGGTCAACCGCGGGGAGGGAAACAACATGCGAAACAAGAATTGGATTCGATTATTGGCTGGGCTAGCCTGCGTCGCGCTGCTCATCGGCATGGTGCCGGTGCGTGAGGCGCACGCGGAGAGCACGCTGGCGAGCGGATTTGTCAACACCACGAAGCTCAACCTGCGCAAAGGCGCGGGTACGAAAAACGCGATTGTGGACACGCTTGCCGTGAATACAGCTGTCAATATTTATGAAGTCACCGGCACATGGCTGCGCATCGATGTGCCTTCCACGGGCAAGAGCGGCTATGTCAGCGGCAAATATATCACCGTGAACGGCACGAGCCTGAGCGCCTATGCGCTTGGCTGCACCTCCGGCCGCGTCAACCTCCGCAAGGAGGCGACCAGCAAGAGCACCAGTCTCGCAATCGTTGCCGCAAATGCGGGCTTGACGGTTTATTCTGCGGATGCGACGACCGGCTGGTATAAGGTAAAGGTGCATTCCACGGGTAACGAGGGGTATATCTCGCCGAACTATGTGAAGATTGTCTCCAAGGTGGACAAAGCGGGCGGAACGGGCGGAACCGGCGGAACGACCGCCACCGCAGGCGAAATCACCGCAAACAGCGTCAACCTGCGCTCCGGCCCGGGCACCAACTATGCAAAGGTGGACAAGCTCCAGCGCATGGACGACGTGACCATTCTCGAGAAGAACGGGGACTGGTATAAAGTGACCGCGATTGCGATCAACAAGACCGGCTATGTTTACGCGAGTTTTGTCAAGGTAACCAGCACCGCGCCGACGGCGACACCGGGGCCGACCACACCGACGCCGAAACCCACCGCAACGCCGGCGGGCAGCCAGCAGGGTAAGCTCAACGCAGGCGGCGTCAACTTCCGCTCCGGCCCGGGGACGAACTATTCCAGCGCGGGCAAGCTCGACAAGGATACGCCCGTCACCGTTCTGGCAAAATCGGGTGATTGGTATCAGGTGGTCGTCAACACAACGGGGAAATCCGGCTATGTGTTTGCGAAATACATCACGTTGATCGCCGTTTCACCGACGCCATCGCCGAGCACGAGCCCGACGGTTAGCCCGACTGTGAGTCCGACGGTCAGCCCGACACCGACTCCCACACCGACGCCGACGCCGACACCGACACCGACGCCGACACCCACACCCACACCAACACCGACGCCGACGCCAACGCCGACGGCAGTCGGCACGCCGGGACTATAGGCGGGGGAACAGAGCAAACGAAACACAAGGCCAATGGCTCAATCAAACAACGTCTGGATATTATGCCGGACGTTGTTTTTTTGCATATTTTCGCAGAAAAACGGGTCATAATGCGGATTGTTGTACAGATTTTGTGCGCAGAAACAGAGGATTTTCGCCCAGGTTGCGGCAACGCAAAGAACCTGTTACAATGGAATAAACTTGCTTTCTATGGCTCTGCGGCAACCGCGGCCGGCGAACAGCAAACTCCATTACAAACACGGCTGCGCACGCGCTGCGCAACCCAACAGGACAGCATGAATTACGAACTTTGCTATTGCGAAGACCTGCTCAACGACCTGTACGAAGGCGTTTATTTTGTGGACAAAGACAGGGGCATCACGTTCTGGAACAAAGGCGCGGAACGGATCACCGGTTTTTCCGCGGAAGAGATGCTCGGCAGGTTCTGCTATGACAATCTGCTCAACCATGTGGATGAGTCGGGCAACCAGCTCTGCCTGAATGGCTGCCCGCTGCATGCGACCCTCCACGACGGCAACCCGCGCAGCGCGCAGGTCTATCTGCACCATAAAAACGGGCATCGCGTCCGCGTAGATGTCAAGATTCGCCCTCTGTCCATCGATGGCGAGATCATCGGCGCGACGGAGGTATTCTCCAGCGCAGAACTGAGCGATTGCACCGAGATCGGACGCAAGGAGATGGAACGGCTTGCGCTGTTTGACCAGCTCACGCAGCTGCCAAACCGGCGGTATATCGATACCTTCCTCGAAAATCAATTTCGTGATTTTGCCTCGCTCGGCATTCCGTTTGGCGTGTTGATGCTCGATTTGGACTTTTTTAAGCGCATCAACGACACCTACGGGCACAACATTGGCGATGCGATGCTCAAGATGGTCGCCGGAACATTCCAAAGCGCGATGCGGAAGAACGACTTCATCGGCCGCTGGGGCGGGGAAGAGTTTGTCGCCGTGCTGCGCGGGGTGACGCATCTGGAACTCAGGATGATCGCGGAGAAGGTATGCCGTCTTGTCGCGCAGTCGGGGCTTTCGCGCGGGGCGGACTGCCTCCGGGTGACGGTCTCCATCGGCTGCACGATGGCGCTGCCGATGGACAACACGTTCACGCTGATTCAGCGCGCGGACAAGGCACTCTATCAAAGCAAGCATGAGGGCAGGAACCGCGTTTCGATCCTCTAGGAAAAGGAAACGCGAGGGTAGGAATCTCGTTTCAATCCTCTAAGAAAAGCAAGCATGAGGGCAGGAACCGCGTTTCAATCCTCTAAGAAAAGCAAACGCGAGGGCAGAAACTCCATTCAATCCTCCAGCAATGATCGACACATCGATTTTTCGCAAAAGACTGTCTCAAAGCTGACAGCGGTTGATCCATCGCCGTCAGTTTTTTGTTTGGGCACAGCGGGGAAACAATCCAACACGCATTGTTCCATTGCGCCGAGCGTTTGCGCTTGACGAAGCTTCTGTTCGCCGCTACAATCAAAACGATTGTGTGCCGCGATACCATTCGCTTCGAGGTTCATCCGCGTGATTGATGGAATCCGCATGCAATCGAAACACTTGTATTCGACGCAACCTTTCTATTGAATGTTTCATATTTCGACAACATCCGCGCGATTTGATCGCGCAAAGGAGGCCGTGCTTTGACCAGAAAGACAGGACAAGCAATCCTATCGTGGGGGCTTGCGCTGCTCGTCGCGCTCCTGATTGCCAACGGCATTTCGTTTTTCTATCGCAGCGGAGCGGGTTCCATTCAGCGTGAGAATGCGTACTCCACCAGCATCCGCACCCCGAACAGCAGCATCGTGCGTGCTTCGGAAGGCTATGGCATCAACCATGTGGACGCAAAGGGCTATCTCAACAACGACGACTTACCGCTCTCGGAGCACTATATTCTGCTGATGGGTTCGTCCCACGCGGAAGCTTTGCAGGTGATGCAGAAGGACAACATGGTCTCTGTGCTCAACGACAGGATCGATCCAACCGTGCGCACGGTCTATAACCTCGGCACCGCAGGGCAGACGCTGCCGCGCATCATCGAAGGATTCCAGGCGGCGATGGAGGAGTTTCCGAATGCGGAGGCAGTCTTGATCGAGATGTCGCAGATGGAGCTTTCGACCGACGAGATTCTTGGTGCGCTGGATCAGGCGCGGTTTGATCCGGCGAGCACGGGCGAGGCGCTGGATGCTTCGTTGAGCCCTGCGCGGCGCATCCGAAACAACATCCTGCTCTCGGCACCGCTGGTTTCGCTCTTACGGCAGCAGTTTGATTCGATGAACTTTGGCATGCAGGGTGCCTTCGGAATCGACCGACTCACGGCGCAGATCAACAAGCTTTTTGCGCCCGAGAGCAGCGCGGAACAAACCGGGACGGTCGCTCCGGGCGCGCCAAACGCCGCCCAGCAGGGCTATGCTGCGGCATTGAACCAGGCGCTTGCGCTGATTCGCTCGCAAACCGACAAACCAATCCTTTTGCTGTATCATCCGGGCGTTGTCATTCAGCCGGACGGCAGCATCACGATCGATCGCGATATGCGGTATTATGAGGACTACCGTGCGGCTTGTACGCGCAACGGCATCGTCTTTCTGGACACGGGAGATGCGTTCTTGCAAGCGTATGCGAAGGACTATTCCGTGCCCTACGGCTTTGATAACACGACGTTTGTGAGTGGTCACCTGAACAAGACCGGGCACCGGATCGTCGCGGAAGCGTTTTATCAGGCGCTCACGGAACTGCAAGTAGAGGAGAAGAACTGATGTCATTCGTATCTATGGCATTTCTGCTGCTCTTTGCGGGTTCCTATCTGGGCAGCAAGCTGAGCAAGACCAGAGAGCAAAAGCATATTGTGCTGCTGATTGCCAGTTATCTATTCTATGGCTACTGGGACGTTCGATTCCTGTTGCTGCTGATCTTGCAGACGTACATCAGCTATATCCTCGCCAAGCAGATTGCGCGCGCAACCGACCAAAAACGCGCGAAAGCTTTTATGCTTATTGGCGTTTCGATCTCGCTTGCGATTCTCGGCTTCTTCAAGTATTTCAACTTCTTTGTCGAGTCGTTCGCGCAACTTTTCGGGATTCAAAATCTCGGCACGCTCAACATCATCTTGCCTGTGGGCATCTCGTTTTACACATTTCAGGCGCTGAGCTACCTGATCGATGTCTATCGTAAACAGCTCAAGGCGTGCGATAGGTTCTTGAACATCTCGCTGTATATTTCGTTTTTCCCGCAGCTGGTTGCGGGGCCGATCGTCCGCGCAAGCGATTTTTTACCCCAACTGGACGAAGACCGCCCGATGAACCGCGAGAACCTCGTCGAAGGGTTGCAAATCTTCCTTTTTGGCTTGATAAAAAAGGTCGTGATTGCGGATCGCCTCGCCGTCTGCGTGGACGCGGTGTTTGCCTCACCGGCCAGCTACAGCGGGCTTTCGCTGTTTCTCGCCGTGGTCGCGTATTCCATTCAGATCTATTGCGATTTTTCCGGCTATTCGGATATGGCAATCGGTACGGCAAAAACGTTTGGCTACGATCTCTGCAAAAACTTCGACATGCCGTATCTCTCCCAAAACCCCACCGAACTCTGGCAGCGCTGGCACATCAGCCTCTCCACATGGTTGCGGGACTATCTCTATATTCCCCTCGGCGGCAACCGCAAAGGAAAGGTGCGCACCAAGATCAATCTGATGCTCACGATGCTTCTTGGCGGGCTTTGGCACGGGGCCAACTGGCAGATGGTCTTCTGGGGCGCGCTGCATGGCGGTGCGCTGGTGGTGCACAAGTCATTTCGGGAGCAAAGTGACCGGCGCGGCATCCATATTCAGCGTCCTTGGCTTAAGCGGGTTGCCTCGATTGTATCGGTGATTGCAACGTATCTGTTCACCTGCTTGTGCTGGGTCTTTTTCCGTGCCCAGTCGTTTCCGGATGCGATCACGATCCTTTCGCGCATCGTCACCGGCGCTGGCGGCATACAGTACTACTATGTCTTCACGTTCCTTTTTGCGGGAGTCATCGTGATTGCAACCGCCATTGGAGCCATCCAAAACCGCAGGCATGGGTTCTATCCGCTGCTGGATTTGAGCAAATTCTGGAACAAAGTGATTCTGATTCTGGCGATCCTGCTCACGCTGATGTTCTTCTATGCCGGAGACACGGCGTTCATCTATTTCCAGTTTTAGCCGCGCAATCAACACAAAAGCAGCATACATAAAACCCAAAAAAGTAAAAAACCTAGCGGCGCAATGCCGTAGGCGTTTTACTTTTTTTTATACGGTTGCTGGCAACTGTGCGCCGGGGGTGATCAGAACATTTTCTTTTTGAAGAAATAGACGGCGACGGCGATGGACACCACAAACGAAAGCAGCACGATGATCAAAAATCCGAACGGGCTGTTCGCAAACGGCATACCTTCTGGGGCTACGTTCATGCCATAGGCCGCGAAGATAATCGTCGGAACCGAGAGCACAATCGTCATCACCGCGAGGAATTTCATCACGATGTTGAGGTTGTTGGAGATGACGGAGGCAAATGCGTCCATCATGCCGCTCAGGATGCCGCTGTAGATATTCGCCATCTCGATTGCCTGGCGGTTTTCAACGATGACGTCTTCCAGCAGGTCTTCATCCTCCGGATACTTCTTCACACGGTCGCTCTTGAGGAGCTTTTCGAGCACAACCTCGTTGGAGCGCAGGGACGTGGTGAAGTAGACAAGGCTCTTTTCGAGTTCCAGCAGCTCGATAAGCTCGCGGTTCTCGGTGGAACCATGCAGCTTCTGCTCAATCTTGTCGCTGAGTTTGTTGATCACGCGCAGATATTGCAGATAGAGCGAGGCGTTGCGATAGAGGATTTGCAGAACGAATCGTGTGCGCATATGCGTGCGCAGTTCGTTTGCGTGCTTTTGCTTGAGGGCGTAGAGCACGGGTGTTTCTTCGAGACAGACGGTGATGATTGCGTCCTTTGCGAGGATAATGCCCAGAGGCTCCGTGGTGTAGATGTCCTTGCCCTTGCTTTTTTCCACGGCGGGGATGTCTACGAGAATGAGTGTGTAGTTGTCTTCCAGCTCGATGCGGGAACGTTCTTCTTCGTCCAGCGCGGCCCTGAGGTCGTCCGGCTCGATGCAATACTGTTCCGCTACCTCGGCAAGTTCCTTCTCCGTCGGTTTGACGAGCGAGATCCAGCAGTCCTTTTCGGGCTCGGTAATCTGCCGCATCTCTGCCTCGAAGGTTTTGAAGATCTTCTTCATGGCAGTGTTACTCCTTTCGCTTTACCGCGCGCGGCAAGAAAGCGAAGCTTCCCGAACGCGCGCTTCTGTTTTTCGAATGTATGTACTTCGTTCGGGAACGGTATCCACCGTCCAATCACACTCCTTTCCTTGAGTTCGTTACCATTATAGCCCCAAATAAGCAATAGGGAAAGCTTAAAAATAAAAAAGTGCGGCACAAGTAAGATGATTTTTACGAATATTGGACGAAGAGTATGACTTGAGATGATCTACCCTTGTTTGTTGCTTTTCGGCGTTCAAATCGCATATAATCAGCGAAGAGAAAACATCAAAATCAGGAAGCGCGCATAGCGCGACTGGAAGCGAATGAAAGAATAGGAGAATGCATATGGAACAGAAGATTGAGACCAGAGAAATTGTCGTTGAAGACCTGCTTGAAAAAACCGGTAAGGTATTTTTGATGATTGCGAAGATCTGCTTGACGATTGGTGTACTGCTGCTGGTGATTACCAGCATCGTGATCTTCGTGGAGATTGGGCCGGACACGCTAAGCGATTACTTTTTTTCCTGGTTTGAAGATTATACGGGCCAGTTTGTGCTGATGGTTGCCGCGTTCGCGGGCGCGCTGAATGTCTTTACGTCCTCGCTGATTTTCCTGGGGCTCAAAAAACTCCTGACCAACACGAGCAAAGCGCAGGGCTAAGAGCACAGGCGATCGGCTGCAAAAAGTAAAACCGATTCGTTCGATCAAACGCGAAAAACATACTTCGCCAATAATCAAATACGGCATTAAGAGAAGAGAACGCATAAATTCGTTCGATCTGGCGCAAAAAAACATACTTCACAAATAATCAAATACGGCAAGAGAGAAAAGAGAACGCATATGAAACAAGAACGCGCGTTTGCGCGGCTGACCATATCCAAACGGGCGGAAGGCTCCGTGAAGGCGGGGCATCCCTGGGTGTACGACACGGAGGTGTCCGGCAACACAGACGCGATTGAAAACGGCACGCTCGTGGACGCGTTTTCCGAAAAAGGCGCATATCTGGGCACGGGCTTTCTGAGCAAGCAAAGCAAGATCCGCCTGCGCCTGCTCTCCAGCAACGCAAACGAGAAGTTCGACGAAGCATTCTTCTCGCGCAGGCTGCGCTATGCGCTGGACTATCGCAAGACCGCGATGGGCGAGGACTACGGTTGCTGCCGGCTGATCTTCGGCGAGGCGGACGGACTGCCTGGCTTGACCATCGATTGCTATCACGATGTGCTGGTGAGCCAGGTGCTCTCCGTGGGCATAGAGCGCATCAAGGACATGCTTTATCGTCTGCTGGTTTCTCTGCTCAAGGAAGACGGAATCGAGGTGCGCGGCATATTCGAGCGAAATGAGGTCGGCATCCGCGAACTTGAGGGCCTCAAACTGGAGAAGGGCTGGTATCGCGCGGGCTTTCTGCCGGAACCGCCGAGCCCGCGCATCGAGATCGTTGAAAACGGCATTCGCTACGATGTGGATGTCGAAAACGGGCAAAAGACGGGGTTCTTCCTCGACCAGAAATACAACCGCCTCGCCGCGGCAAAGATCGCGCGCGGAAAGCGCGTGTTAGACTGCTTCACGCATACGGGCTCGTTTGCGCTCAACGCCGCAAAGGCGGGTGCGGCGCATGTCACCGCCGTGGATGTGTCTGCGGCGGCGGTGGAGCTTGCCCGCGCGAACGCGGAGAAGAACGAACTCACGGCGAAGATGGATTTTGTCTGCGCAGATGTGTTTGACCTGCTGCCGCAGCTCATGGAGAAGCATGATATATACGATATGATCATTCTCGATCCGCCGGCGTTTACAAAGAGCCGGAAAACCATCGCGGGTGCGGAGCGGGGATACAAGACCATCAACTACAACGCGATGAAGCTGCTGCCGCGTGGGGGGTATTTGGCGACGTGCTCATGCTCTCATTTTATGCCCAGCGAGCTGTTTGAGAAGATGCTGCTCTCCGCCGCGCGGGATGCGGGCGTTGCCCTCAAGCTCATCGAAGCGCGCAGGCAGTCGCCGGATCATCCGACGCTCATGCATGTGCCCGAAACGGATTATCTGAAGTTTTATCTGTTTCAGATCGTCTAGCAGCGCTGCTTCGAGAGTTGATAACTCAGAAATAGCTGATTTACGGCAAATGATTTACATTGTAATCACATTGTAACACGAAAAACTTTCCCTGTTGCAGACCTCTTTTCGATATGGTATCTTTGTTTTGAAACGAGGTATTTGCAATGTCGAAGTCGGTCAACATCAACATTCGTGTCGATTCCGAACTCAAGCGCAAAGCGGAAGCAGTGTATGCCGAACTGGGGATGAATCTGTCCACCGCGCTGACGGTATTTTTGCGTGCCTCGGTTCGCAGCAACGGCATGCCGTTTGATCTGCGGCTCAACGCGGATGTGCGCGAATATGAGCACGAGCGCCACATGGACTATGAGCCGGGCTGCAACGGGCTCAGCCGCGTGTTCGACGGCGCGGATTCCCTTCCGGATGAGGAAGTGGACTGATCGTGTTTTCTACCCGCCGTTGGGGAAAACGTTTACATGCAATCAAAAAATCCGCCCGTGAAAGGCGGATTTTTGCTACACGTATTTTTTATTCCACCCGGAAGCGATAGATGGTTTCGGAGGAAAACACCTCGCCTGCGTGCAGAACGATGCTTGGGAAATTTTCGTGGTTCATCGCGTCTGCGAAATGCTGCGTTTCGAGGCAGAAGGAAGGACGCGCGCCATATTGCACGCCGCCCTTGCCGGTCATATAGGAAAAATCCGGCGGAGTAAAGAGCTGGATACCCGGCTGATCGGTGTATACGTCCATCGCCACGCCGCCGACGGGATCAACCACCGTTGCGATTTTCTCCACGCCGCCCGATCTGTGCTTGAGTACAAAGTTGTGGTCATAGCCGCCCAGAACATCGACCTGCTCCGCCTTGGCTTTGATGTCGCGCCCAATGGGCTTCGCTTTGGTGAAGTCCAGCGGCGTGCCGAACACGGGCACGATTTCGCCGGTCGGCAAAACATCGTGATCGATGCGGGTGAACTTGTCCGCGTCGATTTGGAGCAACTGACCGAGGATATCCCGCTGACCCTGACCCGCAAGGTTGAAATATGCGTGGTTGGTCATGTTCTGGATCGTGTCCTGGTCGCTGTTGATCAGATATTGGATCGAGAGCGCGTTTTCCTCGTCCAGCGTGTAGATGACTACGACGGAGAGCGCCCCGGGGAAGCCTTCTTCGCCATCCGGGCTGGTGAGCGAGAAGAAGACGGAGTCTCCGTCAATTTGCGCCTGCCAAATCTTCTTATCGAAACCGACCACGCCGCCGTGCAAACAGGCATTGCCGTTGTTTGCGGCGAGCTTGTATTCCACGCCGTTTAGGGTAAAGCGCGCATCCTTGATGCGATTTGCCACGCGCCCGATGGTTGCACCGAGAAACATGAAGTTCTTCTGATAATCCTCAATCGTGTCGTAACCCAGCACGACATCGACGAGCTCGCCTTTACGGTTGGGCACAAACATGCTCTGCCAGGTCGCACCATAGTTGAGGAAGCTGGCGCTTGCGCCGTGCTTGTTGGTGATGGTATAGCGAAGCACCGCCTCGCCGGAGGGCAGGTGACCAAACTCGGAAACTGAAACGCTCATGCAGACAAACCTCCCGTAATCCATGCGTTCACCGCGCGTTTTACTCCACGCCGGAAACATGTTTTTTCTATTATAATACACGCAGCAGAGAGAAAGAAGACGGACAACCGTATTTTAGTGAATTCATTTGTACGCAAATCATACGCAACAGAGAGACTGAAGACGAGTAAACGTATTTTTGCGAATTGATTTGTACGCAACGCGTTTTTTCACAACACATCGTAGAAAAACGCGGATCAAATACAACAAAAACCCATCTTTTTCGCAAAATACCGTTGTGGTACACTATCCGCATGGAAAAAATCACGGACACAATCACTTGTCAGACCATCGCGGTGGATCAGACCAATATTGACACAAAGCACATCGACGTGCTCGATGGCGTGCGCGCGCTGGCAGTGTTCGGCGTGCTCTGGTTCCATTTCTGGCAGCAAAACTGGATCATGCCGTATATCGATCTGCCGTTTCTTTCGCGCATTGGCTTGCCGCAGACGCTGAATCTGTTTTTTCTCCCGCGTTCCGGCTTTCTGTTTGTCGATTGGCTGCTGTTTCTCTCTGCATTTTGTCTGTTTTTGCCGTATGCGCGCGCAGCGCTGGAAAAAGAACCGCTGCCGGACACACGCCTGTTTTATAAAAAACGCGTCGCGCGGATCGTGCCGAGCTATTTCGTCGCTGTTTTGCTGATCTTTTTTCTCGTGTCCGTGCCGTCGCATGCATACCGCTCGGTTTCGGATGCGCTGGGGGATTTGGTGCCGACGCTGACGTTTACGCAGACGTTCTTTATGGATACATTGCTGGCGAACAAGATCAACGGCGTACTCTGGACGGCTGCCATCGAGATGCAGTTCTATGTGTTTTTTCCGTTTCTGGCAAAGGCGTTTGCGAAAAAACCGGTTTGGACGTATCTTGGCATGCTCGCCATATCCGTGGTGTATCTGCGCGGCTTCGCGCTGGCGCATCCGGAAAACATTCGCATGACGGTGAACCAGCTGCCCGCATTCTTTGGCGTGTTTGCAAACGGAATGGCGTTTGCGTTCCTCTTCGTTCTGGCGGGGAAATTTCTCAAACGCAGCCCGCAGCTCTCCGCGCTCGCGCTTGCCGGGTTGGTCGCGGGGTTTGCGCTGCTGTTTGGCATCATGCAGGCGACGCCGGAGCCGAAGCTGATTCAACTTTGGCAGGCGCAGACCCGCTTCTCGCTCTCGCTGGTGTTTGCGCTGATCACCGTGTCCGCCGCGCTGACGTTCTCCGGCATCCGCTGGCTGTTTTCCAACAAGGTTATGCGCTTTTTGTCGCTGATTTCATATAACGTCTACATCTGGCATCAATGGATTGCCGTTCAATTCAAAGAATGGCGAATTCCGAGCTGGAGGGGGCAGCAGCCGCCGAATATGACCGGCGATACCGTCTGGCAATGGACGTATACCGCGCTGATCCTTGCGGCAACGTTTGCGCTTGCCATTGCGGCAACGTATCTGATCGAGCATCCGATGGCAAAGCGGATTCTGGCTTGGCACCCGCCCAAGCGCGAACCGGGCCCGCTGGTCTCGCTGGAAGTGATTGAGGCGGAAGACGACGCAGACACACAAGCACAGCAGAAAGATCTAACACAAGAAAATTCAACAAAAGGGGAACCCGCTCACACATGAGACATTCATTTACGCCGAAAGGCGTTTGCCCAAATAAGATTGAGTTTGACCTGACGCAGGGCAAAATTCACAACCTCGTCTTCACGGCGGGCTGCAACGGAAACCTCAAGGCGATTGCAAAGCTCGTGGAAGGGATGGATGCGGAACGGGTGATCGCGCTGCTCTCCGGCAACACATGCGGCTATAAGAAAACCTCCTGCGCTGACCAGCTGACCCGCGCAATCGCCGCCGCGCAGCAATTGGAGACAAAGTAAGCGTTTGCGCAACGTTTTTGAATTGTGAAATCGCGCGTAAGCCGCTATAATGATGCTATCGTTCGATCGGTTTGAGGCGATTTCTTCGGGAGCAGCGCAACGAGCCGGATCGACAACTGACACGGCGCAGGCAGCCTGCGCAAAGACAGGCGGTGAAAGCACATGGATCAACCAATCAGAACACCATATTCCAAAGACGGCTATATCATCGATCAGGCGCGGGTGACGGATATTCGCTACGGCGCGTTTACGAGCGACATCAACGGCTGCGGCTGGATTGCGGAATACAACTTTCTCAAGCGGATGGGGCTGAGTGTGGACGAAAAAACGCTCGCCGACGAGCTGATCCGCTTTTCGGTTTTCCGCGGGCTCACGGGTACGGACATCCTGCGGCTGCGATACTATTTGAAGAAACACGGCTATCGTATGCCGGTGAAGTTTCGCTGGAATAAAAAAGCGCGCCTGCCCGAAGGGACAAGCGCGGGGATCATTTGGTATTGTCACAAGGACGGCTTTCATTTTGTAACATTTTATGCCGACGAGAGCCTGTCTCCTGCGGCGGCTGGAGAAGCGCAGTTTCGCTTTCTCAACGGGCACGCGGGGAAAGAGCAGCATATCGACACCATGCGCGGTTTCTTGACGCAGAACAACGTGATTCCGTTTGCGCTGATCCTCACATGGCCGGGAAAGAGCGCAAAGGCATAGCGTTCACTCCGCCGTTAGAAAATCCAGCAACATGGGGTTGAGCAAGCCATAGTTGCGCAAAACAAAATCATGACTGCCTTGCGGGAAGATAACCGTGAGGCAGTTTGTGTTTTGTTCACCCAGCGCGCGGACAGACTGCTTTGTCTCCGCTGTCTCACCGTGCGCGCACATCGCCAGCATCGGAATCTGCACCCCCGCATAGCCGGAGAGCTTGCTTAGGTGAATGCGCTGTTCGTAAAACGCGACATAGGTCTCCAACGGGATGCGCGGGCTGTAGGCAACCATCGTCTCCGTTTGCTCCGGCGTCAATCCCCAATACTTCGCCTGCATGCGAAGCAGGGAAGCGTTCTTGATCGCGCCATAGGACATCCGCGCAAGTTTGGTGAAGCGAACGACGCTGCGCTCGCTGGCGCAGAGCCACGGGCTGAGAAACACGGCGCGGGAGAAGAGGGATTCATGCTCGCTCACGAGCTTGACCGCGAGCTCCGCGCCGACGGAATGCCCCATCACGCGCACTGTTCCGACCGCGAGGGATTCGATCCACTGCGCGAGCGCATCCGCGGTCGCCTGCGGGTCATACAGTTCCGCTGCGGCCTTGCCTGCGCCGGGCAGATGTGGCACCAGTACGTAAAAACGCTCAGCCAGCAGGTCGTATTGATGCGCAAACGTGTCCAGCGCTGCTGCGCCGTGCAGCAAAATCAGCGTCGGGTTTTCAGGCGAACCATACGTATCAAAGAACATAGCTATTCCTCTCTCATCTTCAAAAAACTTGCGCAAGAAAACCCGGGCAAACACCCGGGCTTTCGGAAGAAACGTGCTTCAGATCGTGATTTCAGTCGCGACGCGATACATATACTCGTCGAGGTCTTTGGTCATGGTCAGCGCCTCGTCGATGGGCATGGTCGTAATCTGGCTGTTTCGATAGCACACGATCAGGTTGGTGCCGCCGGCGAGGATTTCCTCCACCGCGCGGTGCCCCATGCGCGTTGCCATCACACGGTCGCGCGCGGACGGGCTTCCGCCGCGCTGCACGTGCCCGATGATCGTCACGCGCGTATCCAGACCCAGCTCGTCGCGGCAGCGCTGCGCGATCTCGTTGGTGCTGTTCGTGCCCTCGGCAACGATGATGAGGTGATGGTGCTTGCCGCGATATTGCCCTTCGCGGATGTTTTCCACCACGTCGCGCTCGAAGTCAAACGGGCGCTCCGGCAGGATGATCGCCGTGGCACCGACCGAGATACCGACATAGACCGCGAGGTGACCCGCGTTTCTGCCCATGATCTCGACCACGCTGGTGCGCTGGTGGCTCTGCATCGTGTCCGAAAGCTTGTCGATGGCGTCGATTGCGGTGTTTGCCGCGGTATCAAAACCGATGGAATAGTGCGAGCAGGCGATGTCGTTGTCAATCGTGCCCGGGATGCCGATGGTGTTGATGCCGTATTTGGAGAGCTCTCTTGCGCCGCGGAAGGTGCCGTCGCCGCCGATGGCAATCACGCCGTCGATGCCGAGGTATTTGCAGTTTTCCGCTGCGCGCTGTACGCCTTCGTCCGTGCGGAATTCTTCGCTGCGGGCGGTGTAGAGAATCGTGCCCCCGCGCGAGGTGATGCCGTTGACGGCGCGCGCGTCGAGCTCGACCACGTCCGAATGAATGAGTCCGTTGTAACCGCGGTGGATGCCGACAGGGATAACCCCGTGCAGCACGCATGTGCGCACAACCGCGCGGATGGCGGCGTTCATGCCTGGCGCGTCTCCGCCGCTGGTGAGGATACCGACTCTGCGAATCTTGTTTTCCATGTGATGCGATCCTCTTTTCTAAAATCGGAACCCGACTGAATCAAGTTCCGTAGTAATACTGGTAAAAACCGCAAATCGCCGGGTGAAAATGCGTGCTTTCGAAAAAAACAAAATTCCACCCCATTATTTTCTAACAGTATACTACGCGTTTGTGAAAAACACAATTTTCCGCAAAGAAAATCACATTTCGAAAAACGTGCAGGAAATATCGGTATAGGCTGCATAAAACATCGCTTCTTTTCATGCGTTTTCCCGCTTTACCGACTATAAAAGATGAAATTCGGCGTGTAATTCGGAAATACTACCGAACAAAATACGATCATCAGAGCCAATTATCCCCAACAAAACGGTTAAATTACAGCATTTCCTGCAAGATGACGGACGCTTTATAGCGCTACTGCAGAAGTACGCGGCAAACCAGGCAGGGACGGCGTGAAAAACAATATATTTGCAAGAAATACTGGACAAGGCTTCATAACGACGCTAAAATGAACTTGTAATTCCCACCCATCCTTTCTATCACATTTCTTTTACAAAATTGAAGGAGGCAAATCTCATGGGTAAGTATGATATTCTCGTTGACGAAATGGAAGCCAAACTGCGTCCGCCGACAATCGGGCTCAAACCCTACGAGGCGAAGGTGATTCCGCTGACCACGGGCGAAGATATGCTGGTACGCACCGCGACGCGGGAAGAGACCGAGATGGTCATCGACGGCATCAAGGTGCTGCTCGACCACCAGAAGGATTTCTACGACATCGTCTCCGCGCGCATCGTGGCAGAGCTGCTTGGTATGCTGCGCTATCGCGTGCAGGATGAATATCTGCTCATCGGCGCAATCGATGGCGAAATCGCCGGCATCGTCAACGGCCGCATGGTCAACGAAAAGATCGGCATGAGCTATCACACCATGACCCTCAAGCGCGGCGCGCGCGTTGGCGCACAGCTCTTTGCCGCCAAGATGGAATATCACTTCGACTTTATGAATCAAGACGAAGTTTGGATCGTTGCGGAAAGCCCGAACGGCTTTAAGCGCTGGATGATCGAATATGAGCTTGAATCCCGTCCGCAAAGCCCGCACGAACTCGGCGGCGTGCCGACGTTTGTGCTCACGCGCGCACTCTGGGAAAAACACAAGGCGAACAAGAATGTCGGCATCCGTCCGGCGTTTGAAGATGTCATTGAAGCAAACAAAGTGGTGCACATGCCCGCCAAGATCAGCGTCTGACGCTTCGGCAGGTTTGCGCAGGGCGCGGAAGAAGTGCGCCCGCGCTGCGTGAAGGAAGAAAGGAAGAAGGCAATGAGACAGGTAGGAATCGTTGGCGTTGGCCATACCAAATTCGGAAAAACAAACGGCTCGTTTCTGGATATGCTCTGTGAAGCGGCGCTGCTTGCCATGGACGACGCGGGCGCAAAGACCGGGCGCAGGAACGTGATCGATCAGGTGTTTGTCGCCTCCATGGGCGCGGGCATGGTCAACCGCGTCTCGGGCGCCGCCAGCGCGGTGGTAGACACGCTCAATATCCGTCCGGCGATGGCGGAGACCATCGAAAACGGGCCGGCTTCGGGCGCCTCCGCCGTAAAACTCGGCGTGATGGCAATCGCCTCCGGCATGTGCGACTGCGTTCTGGTCATCGGTGGCGAGGCAATGCGCGAGGTCTCCGGCTGGGAAGGCACCGACTTTGTCGCGACCATGCTGCATCCCACGGCAGAATACAAATATGGCCTTACGCTGCCGTCGTTTGCGGGTATGTTTACGCGGCTTTGCATGGATCGCTTCGGCGTGGAGAGCAAAGATCTTTCCATCGTCTCGGTCAAGAACCACGACAACG
The DNA here is from genome assembly GCA_023395595.1 of Bacillota bacterium. GTDB lineage: Bacteria > Bacillota > Clostridia > Christensenellales > CAG-138 > UBA7703. The sequence goes on along the minus strand of JAEWYO010000036.1, from coordinate 46,072 downwards.
CCTGCCACAACCCCGTGGCGCACATTCAGCGCCCGGTGGTGCTGGAGCGCATCACAAACCCCGCATACATCAACGCGACAAATCCAATCGTCGCCGACCCGCTGCGGCAGTTTGATATGTGCCCCGTTTCGGATGGCGCGGCTGCCGTGCTGCTGGTCGCAAAAGACAAACAGGACGCGCTGGGCTTTGGCAGCAAACCGTTTGTACGGATTGCGGGTATCGCCTCCGCAACGGACACCCACGTGGTTGCAAACCGCGAAAATCCGAGTGACCTATTGGCCGTTCGCCTCAGCGCCGAGAAGGCCTACAAGATGGCGGGCATGAAGCCCGAAGACATCGACGTAGCCGAACTGCACGACGCATTCCAGATCCTCGAAATCGAGGAGAGCGAGGAAACCGGCCTCTTCCCGCGCGGACAGGGGCACATTGCCGCGCGCAACGGGGACACGAAGATCGGCGGCAAACTGCCGATCAACACCTCCGGCGGGTTGAAGGCAAAAGGCCATCCGCTGGGCGCAACCGGTGTTTCGCAGATCATCGAGCTCGTGCGTCAGCTCCGCGGGGAAGCGGAAGGGCGGCAGGTCGAGGGCGCGAAGACCGGGCTTGCCGTGAACTTCGGCGGCTTTGGCAACAACGTCGTGGCAACGATTGTGACCACGAAGTAGAGGAGGGAATCATTATGGAACAGATGTACGCCTACAAATGCACCAAATGCGGAAAACTGCACCATCCCCGCTACGTCGTGTGCCAGAATCCGGACTGCGACGGCCGCGAGTTCACCGAAGAACCGCTCGGCGGCAAATGCAAACTGCTGACATGGACGCGGGTCTACAACCTGCCCGAAGGCTATATGCAGCCGTGGCTCCATTTCGGCGTGGTCGAGTTTGAAAACGGTGTGCGCGCAACGGGACAAATCGGCTTTGACGACGGAATCGAGAGCGGCATGGAGCTGCTCGCGACCGTCGGCGTGGTGCGCACGCGCCGTATCCTATATAAGGAAAGCATCGACTGCGAAGAAACCGGCTTCGTGTTTGTAAAGCCGGAGTAACGCAATGCACGCAATTGCCGCTTGTCAGCGTCTGCTGTCCCTCTCAAAAGAAAAACCGCTTGTCGGCACGGTACATTCCGTGTTTGACCACGCGGTGAATCTGGAACTGGGACACGATGGGCTGATCGGGCTGATTGCGGAACACAAGGCCCTAACGCCATATGCCGTGCTCGTGCGGACGAACGCCCCGTTTGCCCAAACGGGTGTCCGCGCGGGCATGGCGGCGTATTTGCAGGACGGGGGTTTTCGTATTCCCGCTGCTGGGGTAACAATTGATCTCTGCTGTGCAAAGCCGGTTGACCTGAGTGTGGATTCCATTCTTTTGCACAACGTGTCTGCGGCAAAAGATGTACTTGCAGAATCCATCACGGAATCTCTTGTTGATGCGGACGCGGAAAATAGCCTTGCCCCGCTCGTCACGGGCGGCGGGGAAAACACCTATACGCGCTTTCTTGCGCCGAGACTGAGCCGCTTTTTCATGATGGTTTCGGCGGGAGAATGGGACAAAGCCGCCGAGGCGGCGGGGGACTGCGCGGGCTGCGGCATGGGGCTGACTCCATCGTCGGACGATTTACTCAGCGGGTATTTCCTCACCCTGCATCTGCTGCTTCGTGCGGCGAACGAACCGGGAACACAGGCGAAAATCGACGCGATGGCGCGGGCGGCAGCGGAGAAGACCAACCGCATCAGCGGAACATTTTTGCTCCAGAGCGGGCAGGCGCTGGCGAACAGCGCGCTATGGGATCTATTGGACGCATCTTTTTCGACAGGGGATGACGCAAAAACGCGCGGGGCAATCCGGCGCGTGCGCGACATTGGCTCCACGTCCGGCGCGGACATGCTCACGGGGGTGGTGTTCGCGCTGCGGCAGCATAATGCAGAGGATCATACAGGATCATGCTGGAACTTCAAACGAACAACGTTGATTCCGAGATGCACGGTCTGATCGGAAGGAGTGTATCATGATACAATTACAAATCAAAAAAAACGCATACTATGACTCCGTTACCCTGATGCTGATCTCAAAAGAGCTCAAAAAGCTTGAAGGCGTACACGAGGCGCTGGTTGGCATGGGGTCGGATCTGAATAAGGAGATTGCGCACAACATCGGTGTTGCCACGCCGGAACTGGACGCAAATGTCTCCACAAACGATTTTTTCGTCGCTGTCTCTTGCGAAAGCGAAAGCGCGTTTTCCGCTGTGCTGAACAAGACGGAAGAACTGCTGAACAAAAAAGCGGAGAGTAAAGCCGCTGCCTATGCGCCGCCGACGCTGGATGGCGCAATCAAGATCGATCCCGACCTGAACATGGCGGTCATCTCCGTGCCCGGCAGGCATGCCGCGGACGTTGCACAGAGCTGCCTCGACAACGGCATCAACGTCATGTTGTTTTCGGACAACGTGACCATCGAAGAAGAAAAAGCGCTCAAGACCTACGCCTATGAACACGAGCTTTTGATGATGGGGCCGGACTGCGGTACCGCAATCATCAACCATGTGCCGCTCGCGTTTGCAAACGTGGTGAGAAGCGGGGATATCGGCATCGTCGCTGCCAGCGGCACGGGCACGCAGGAGGTTTCGAGCATCATCGACCAGCTGGGTTCCGGCGTGAGCCAGGTGATTGGTACCGGCGGACGCGACCTCAAGAAGGACATCGGCGGGCTGATGATGAAGCTGGGGCTGGACGCGCTGAAAAACGACCCGAAGACAAAGGTCATCACACTCATCAGCAAGCCTCCGGCAAAAGAGATCGCGAGTGAAATGCTTGCGCTTGCCGCCAAGACGGGCAAACCCACGGTGGTCTGCTTCATCGGCGGAGACCGAGGCGAGATTGAATCCTTTGGGCTGGTTGCCGCTGTCTCGCTGGAGGACGCGGCGCACAAAGCCGTTGCGCTCAGCCGCGGCGAAACGCCGGTGGACTATGCGGGATTCACGATGGGCGAAGCAAAGGCGGAAGCGATGGCAAAGCGGATCGCATCCGAGTTTGTCAAAGGACAGCGCTATGTGCGCGGGTTTTATACCGGCGGCACGCTCTGCGACGAGGCGATGAAGCTCATGATTGCGAATCTCGGGCACATCTATAGCAACATTCCGCTCAATCCGGCGGACGCACTGGAAGACCCGAAGGGCGGGCTAAGCCGCGAACACACCTTCCTCGACTTTGGGGACGATGCGTTTACCGTCGGCCGTCCGCACCCGATGATCGACCCGAGCCTGCGCGCCGAGCGCGTGATCACGGACGCGAAAGACCCGTCCTGCGCCGTGATCATGACCGACTGCGTGATCGGCTTTGGTTCGCATCCCAACCCGGCGGAAGACCTCGCCGCCGCAATTCGGACGGCAAAGGACGAAGCGGCGCGCGCGGGCAGATCCCTTTGCTGCGTCTGCGCGGTCTGCGGAACGGAAGGCGACCCGCAGAGCCTCAGCCGCACCCAACAGCAGCTTGCCGACGCGGGCGCTGTCGTGCTGCCGAGCAACGCGCAGGCAACGCGCTTTGTCTCCCGCATCCTCGCGAACCTGCGTCAGGAGGGATAACATGTCGAAATTGAATGCGTTGTTTGAACAAAAATTGCATGTGGTGAACTTCGGCATCGAGTCGTTTTATGACGATCTTGTCAGCCAGAAGGTAGACGCGGTGCATGTGGACTGGAAGCCCGTCGCAGGCGGGGACAAAGCGGCGGCAGCCAACCTGCGCAAACTCAAGCAGCCTGCGCTTGCGGCAAAGATTGACGCGGCAAACAAGGAGGCGCTGGAGCGCATCCTCACCGCGCAGCCGACGATTGTAGGCTTAGGCATCGCGGGGGAAGTCATCCCCGGCATGACGAAACACACGATCCTCCACGCGGGGCCGCCGGTGACTTGGGCGCGGATGAGCGGACCGCAGCGCGGCGCGGTGCTTGGCGGGCTGATCTACGAAGGACTCGCCAAGGACGCAACCGAGGCGGAAGCACTCGCCGCAAGCGGGAAGATCACGTTTGATCCATGCCATATGCACGATGCGGTCGGCCCGATGGCGGGCGTTGTGACCTATCGTATGCCGGTCTGGATTCTAGAGAACAAAACCTTCGGCAACCGCGCGTATTGCACGATCAACGAAGGCTTGGGCAAAGTGCTGCGCTTTGGCGCATATGACAATGAAGTACTCGCGCGTCTGAACTGGATGGAGCAGGAACTCTATCCCGTGCTGAAAGACGCCCTGACAATCAAGGGCGAAATCGATGTGAAGGTGCTCATCGCAAAGCTCCTTCAGATGGGGGACGAGGCGCACAACCGTAACGAGGCGGGAACCTCGCTTCTGCTGCGCGAACTCGTGCCCGCGATCATGAATTGCGAGCGCCCGCTGGCGCAAAAAGTCGCGGCGTTCAACTTCATCAACGGCAACAACCACACGTTCCTGAACATCTCCATGCCAGCGATGAAATGCACACTCGACCCGATCTTTGATATTCCGTATTGCACCGTGGTTGCGACGATGTGCCGCAACGGCACGGATTTCGGCATCCGCATCGCGGGGCTTGGCAAAGAACGCTGGTTCTCGGCAGAGGCGGAGATGGTCAAGGGGCTGTATTTCCCCGGCTACAGCGAGGCGGACGCGGCGCGCGATCTGGGGGACAGCTGCATCACGGAGACGGCGGGCATCGGCGGATTTTGCATGGCGGCGGCTCCGGCAATCGTTCAGTTCGTCGGCGGGCAGGTCAGCGATTCGATTCACTATTCCACCCGCATGTATGAAATCACGGTGGGTGAGGGACGCTCGTATAAGATTCCCGCGCTGGATTTTCGCGGCAGCCCGACGGGGGTCGATATCCGAAAAGTCATTGAAACCGGCATCCGCCCCGTGATCAACACGGGCATTGCGCACAAAAACCCCGGCGTGGGGCAGGTAGGTGCGGGCATTGTCTATCCGCCGGAGGACTGCTTCAAGCAGGCATTGGCGGCTTGCGCGGAAGCCTGGGCATAACAAACGCACAACTTCGTTTGTGAAAACGAGAACAGATACACGAAAATAAGTTTAGGAGGCAAACACAATGAGCAAATGGTCTGATATCAAGATGTATGACCTCACGATTCCGATTGGCATCAACACGCCCGCATGGCCGACGTATGAGCCGCTGACGATGAAGTTTTTCAAGCGTCTCACGCCAAACGGCGCAAACGGACAGCTGCTGACGCACAGCAACCACGTCGGCACCCATCTCGACGGCCCGCTGCATTTTGACACTGCGGGACGCGACATCGCCTCTCTGGAGTTGACCCGCCTTTGCCGTCCCGGCGTGGTGGTCGATTTGAGCGATCAGGCGGAGGATTTCGGCATCTACACCCCGCAGGACATTGAAAAGCGCGTAACCGTCAAGGAAGGCGACGTGCTGATTATCAACACCGGCTACCACATCTACGGTTGGGACAGCCCAAAGGCCGATGAGCGGCGCTATATGCTCCGCCATCCCGGCCCGTCGCTGGACTTCATCCAGTGGGTGCGCGACAAGAAGATCAGCTGGATCGGTGTGGACTGCGGCAGCGCGGATCACCCGATGAACACGAAGATTCGCGAATGGGAACCCATGGAAGCCAAGAAGTGCGACGCGATTTTCCAAAAGAAATACGGGAAGACGCTTGAAGAAGTCTATCCGTGGCCGGATCACTATCAGGCGATGCACATCGAGCTCTTCTGCCAGCCGTATGAGGCGATCCATGCCGAGTGCCTCGGCGGCGAGATCGAGCAACTTTCCAACAAACGCTGCGTGATCGGCATCTTCCCGTGGAAGCTCAAAGACGGCGAAAGCTGCATCTCTCGCGTCGTTGCATTCGACGGTTTCGAGGGTGTATAATCAGATAACGCATATTTCAACGTAACAGGCTTCGCCGGGGGCATCCATATGCTCCCGGCAGGCCGAAACCAATCAACCAATCCCGACACAACGGTTTCTGTTTTCACATCATCTACCGACTGGCTCAACCACAACACATCGAAACCAACCTGACACGAATTCACTCATTTTTGGCGACTTGCACAACAATCGAATACAGATTTGCGTAAAAAAGTTCTTGATTCGGACTGCTGTATCATATAATATAGCCAGAAGAAACAAACGGCTCATTGTTCGCATATAAAAAAATCAGGGCCCAACAGCACAAACGCACCTTGATAAACACCGTGAACTACCTGCGATTGCAAGTTTCACCGCAATCGCGCAGTTTCTGTTTTTCGTGCCGAAAAACTTGCGAATCGTTTCATGAAGCATAACGATCGCACGATGTTCCGCGAAAGACGAAACGAAAAACGGAACAAAGAGGCGGCATCGATCTCCTTGCGAGGCAATGGGATCGCTCAAGCGGGAGATGATGCAAATGACCCAAACGCAACCGGAATTCGGTTGCTGCGCGCGTACCAGAACACAGCCGAACGAGAGAACGCAGCCATTTGCGCCTTGATTCGCCGCTCGCTTGATGCGACACGCTGCCGGATGGCAACGCCGCACGAAGCGGAGGCAAACCGGTGCGCAAACCAGCATCGGCTGGCAGACGGAGGCACGCGCATGCAGACGAATCACCCATAGAACACCCGGCAACACAAAAAATGAGTAGGAGGTAATTCACACATGTCAAAGGAACCCAAAGAACCAAAGACCATAGGGTACCTACCGGACGAAACACCGCCATTTTGGAAACTGATCCTCTATGCCCTGCAGCAGATCATCGTCATGTTCCCGGCTACGATCCTCGTTGCATTGCTCACCGGTTTCCATCTGGCAACGACAATCTTCGCCAGCGGCTTTGCCACCATCGGCTTCATTCTGGTGACAAAGCGCAAAATCCCGCTCTACTATGGTTCAAGCTTCTCCTACCTCTCCGCCATCATCGGTCTCACGGGCGGCGTGGCGTTCGGCGAAGTGCTGCCGGATTCCGCTATCTCCGGTGTGCAGTTTGGTATCATTGCTTCGGGTCTTGTCTCCATCGTGGCCGGCATCATCGTCAGCCGCTTTGGCCGCAAGTCGATTGAAAAGGTTCTGCCCCCGACGGTCACCGGCCCCATCGCGATGGTCATCGGCCTCACGCTGGCGGCAAACGCCCTTGGCGATGCGGCTCCCGTTGCGGGCGCGGCAGGAATCGCCGGAACCGATTGGGTTTGGGTTGTGTCTCTCGTGACCCTCGTTGCAACCATTCTCTTCTCCGTCTATCTCAAGGGCTTCCTGGGACAGATTCCGCTGCTGCTCGGCCCGATCGTTGGCTGCATCACGGCGGGTATCGTCCTGCTGATCACCAAGGAATCCATGTTCCGCGAACTGCCCGCTGCCGCAATGGCAGGCACGCAGATCATTTCGGGCGTGATTGCAATTCCGCATTTCACGCTGCCGAGAGTGGACTGGGTTGCGCTCGCCGCGATTATGCCAATCGCTATCGCGACCATTCCGGAATCCACGGCGCATGTCTTCCAGCTGGATATCTACGTCAATGACCTTGCCAAGAAAAAGGGCACCGGCAAAACGTATGACATCGGCGATCGTCTTGGCTCCAACCTCTTTGGCGACGGTTTGGGCGACATCCTCGCCAGCTTGTTCGGCGGACCGGCAGGCACGAACTACGGCGAAAACATCAGCACCATGGCGATCACGAAAGTGTTCTCCACGGCGGTTCTGATCGCGGCTGCGATCATCGCGATGATTCTCTCGTTCTTCTCGCCGGTTGTGAACGTCATCTACTCGATCCCGCAGGCTGTCATTGGCGGTATCGAAATCTTCCTCTTCGGCGCAATCGCCGCGCAGGGTATCGCGATCATGATCGATCGCAAGTGCGACATGTTCGACGCGCGCAACATCGCCGTGATCGCGGTCATCATGATCATCGGCATCGGCGGACAGTACAAGTTCGGCGGTATGATCCCGTTCTTCGGCATTCAGGTTCCCTGCATCGCGGGCGCCGCCATCGCGGGCATTCTGCTCAACCTTCTGCTCTCCATCGGACGCAAGAAGGAAGAGGAGAAGGCGGAGTAATCCGACTTCCCGCACAACAGACATTCAAACCAAAGTCCTTACTCAAACAGAACCCGGAGAAGTACGCTTCCCCGGGTTTTTTGTGTCTGCCTGTGGTTGGAAGAATCGTGTTAGGGCGCGGTTTCGAGCGCGGCTGCCTGCTCCTCCTCGGTCAAAACGGGCGTGCCTGCGCGCGTGAACACGCCGCCTGTATAACAATCTCCGATTGCGACCGGGCGGTTTTCCGTGCACACCGCGTTGGGGAAATCAGCTTGATTTGCCGCGCAGAGCCAGATGATGTTCTCCACGATGCCATCGGGTGAAATCAACGCGTAGTTTTTCGGTTCATTCATATTGCTTCCTCCTTATCTGTGGTTGCGGATGGCCAGAATGCCGGAGCCGCCGGAGCCACCTGCACCGCCAATTCCGGAATCACCCTTGGCTCCGCCACCGCCGCCGCCACCTCCCGTGTTTGCAGCCGCAGACCAGCCCGTGCCGCCATAGTGGTCGCCGCCACGAGCACCACCGCCCGCGCCTCCGTTGCCATAATTCGGGTCCCAGCTATTGCCTTCGGCACCACCACCGCCACCTCCGGCATAGAGCGTGAAGGATGTATGATCAAATTCATAGGTTGTGTAGCCTTGCCCTGCACCACCAACGCCATCAATGCCACCAGAACCACTTGCACCATTGGAACCGCCTGTTCCTCCGCCACCGCCGCCGCCTCCGGAACCACCGGAGCCACCAACATAACGTGGATTCGGGGTCATTCCGCCAGCAACAGCGCTGTTGTGAACGCCGCCGATAAAGCTAGTCGTGCCGCCATTGGCGCTGGCTCCGCCGCCTGCACCTATCGTTACGGCATACGATTGACCCGCAACGAGTGCAGCATTCGGCCATTGGCCAGTTCTTCCGCCGCCTCCGCCAGCTGCTGCAATACTGTTGCCGGTCGATCCGCCGCCGCCACCGCCGCCAACCAGAAACAGATCGATCACCAGCGACTTTTTCGGCGTGAAAATCCCGCTGGAGAGAAACTTCAACCGCCAGTTGGTGGAGCTGTCTTGAATCCAGGTGCAGGCGCCGGTGAAGGTGAAATCCGCCGGGCCAAACCCGGCAATGCTCGCCGCAACGCAGCCCATCATCAGCTCTCTCATACGCTGAGATTCCCCGTGACGAGCCAAACGTTGTCCGACAGCTTTCGCAAAAGAACGGTGGTGTATTGCTCCGCAAGTTTCAGCCTGCCGCCCGCTGAGCGGAGCGTAACACCCGATCCGGCCGCGAGGGTGACCGCGCCGCTACCCATCTGCGTGACAAAGAAAAACGTCTTGGCCGGAAATGCGGCGCTTGCCTGCGGTGGCAGCGTCAGCGTCACGGCAGAACCGCTGTTGAGCCAGATATCCTTGCCGTTGTCGGCCGGGGTTGCGGTGTAGCTTGCGGTCTGCTCCTGCACAATGACTGCGCTCTGCTCGGCGTCGAGCACGCCGCCGACGAGACGCGCCGCGCCGATGTCTCCCGGGTTGAGCGCGTCCGCGCCGCCGCTCGCGTGCCGCGCCGCGTGTGGAATCGGGGGAACAGGATCGCTGCCGCCTGGCCCGTGCTGCGACGCATGGTTGGCGGGGGCTGCGCCAACGTCGGCGGGCGCAGAGGGGATTGCGGGTTTGTTGCGGATGAACGCATCTTGCGCGGGGTTTGCTTCGTTCCAGTCTGCCTGCACATTGAGTTCGCCGATGTCGGTACCGATGCGCGAGGCAGCGGCAAGCGCGGCTTCCGCTGCCTCGTTTGCGATGCGCGCCGCCTCAACCAGCGGGGGATAGGCGGAGTTTGCGCGGATGATATCCCCGCTGATGAGGGACTTGCGGCAGCGGAAGTCGAAGCGCGTGCTGGTGACGAGGGTTTCGCTGCGTGCGCCGCTGTAGACTTGTACGTCCGCGCTGACATTGCCCGCGCCGTACGCGGTTGGAAGCAGGGCTACGTCAAATGTGCCGATTGCCGCTGTTTTTACGATGCCGCTCGTCTCGTCCTGCATCGCAAAGCCGCTGCTGGACGCAAACGCGATCTGGACATTGCAGCCGGAGAGATCCATCGCGTCTCCGTTGTTGAGCAGCGTGACGTGCAGAATGTTACCCGTGTCGCCTTCCACCACCTCAAACGGGCGAAATGGCAGCGTACGCATCATGTCCAGCGTAATGGAATAGTCTTTTGTTTGCATGGTTGCCTCCTTTGTTTGTGTGAGCAGGGGTATCCAGAGGTAGTATCCCGCTCAGGCAACCGGAAAAATTATCGGAATTTAGCAAAGATGAAATTATAAGAATGCAGAAGGCGGTTTTTAGAAGCAAAACGAGCGAATGGGAAGAGCGTCGCGCAAAGATGAGCGCAAAAAAACGAACGCCGCGCAGAAAACGGCGTTCGTATGTTTCATCGCCTTGCGATGATCGGGTGAGGAAGACCTAGGGTTCTTCGCATTTAGGGCTAGCAGAAAAGCCCGGATGCGAAAGATGTTACAATTGGTTACGTACCAATGAATGAATTTGTTTGTTAGAAGTCTACCGTGGTGTCGTAGTAGCAGGCCTTCAAGAGCTTCTCCATGACCGCGGGCGTGATGGCGCGCGGGTTGGAGCCGGTGCAGGCATCGCCAACGGCAAGCTCTGCCACGCGGGGCAACTTCTCGAGAAATTCTTTCTCGTCGATGATGCCGCCTTCGTAGTCCTTGATGCTGTCCGGAATATCCAGCGCCTTGTTCATCGCGCGGATGTGCTTGACCAGCGCGTCCGCGGTGGGCGCGAGACCGAGATGCGCCGCGATTTCGCCATAGCGCACGGCAGCCGCCGGATCTTTGGCGTTGTACTGAATCACCTTGGGCAGATACATGGCGTTTGCGCAGCCGTGGACGATGTGCCCGCCGCTGAACGCCGCGCCGGTCTTGTGCGCCATGGAGTGGACGATGCCGAGCAGCGCATTGGAGAACGCCATGCCGGCGAGGCACTGCGCGTTGTGCATGCTTGCCCGTGCGGACATGTCGCCATTGTAGGACGGGATCAGGTATTCGCTGACCATCTTGATGGCATGGAGCGCAAGCGGGTCGGTATAGTCACAATGCAGCGTGGAGACATATGCCTCGATTGCATGGGTCATCGCATCCATGCCGGTATGCGCGGTGAGCTTCTTGGGCATTGTTTCGGCGAGGTCGGGGTCAACAATCGCAACATCCGGCGTGATATTGAAGTCCGCCAGCGGGTACTTCACGCCCTTTGCATAGTCCGTGATCACGGAGAATGCGGTAACTTCGGTTGCTGTGCCGGAGGTGGAGGGAATCGCGCAGAAACGCGCCTTGGTGCGCAGCGTCGGGAAGTTAAACGGAATGCAGAGGGATTCAAACGTCACGTCGGGGTATTCATAGAACGCCCACATGGCCTTTGCCGCGTCAATCGGCGAGCCGCCGCCGATGGAGACGATCCAGTCCGGCTGGAATTTGCGCATGGCTTCTGCGCCGCGCATGACGGTTTCTACGGAAGGATCGGGCTCAACGCCTTCAAAAAGCTCAACTTCCATGCCCGCCTCGCGCAGATAAGCTTCCACGCGGTCGAGAAAACCAAAGCGCTTCATGGAACCGCCGCCGACAACGACGATTGCCCGCTTACCGCTGAGCGTTTTGAGTGCCTCAAGAGAACCTTTTCCGTGATACAGATCGCGGGGTAGTGTAAAACGTGACATATGCAATCTCCTTACCATCGTACCTATCAGTATTTTATATCGATAATCGACAATCGATAATATAGCACCGGATAAGGACTCTGTCAACCCGGTTTGCGAAAAAAACACAATCAAAACAAGATTCGTTCGGGATTACTTTGGCGCGCAAAAAAAGCGCCCCGAAGGGCGCAAGTGTTTGTGTGAACCGAAGATTATTTTTTCGAGCCGAGACGCTCCGACAGATGCTTGGAGAGCAACGCGAGGGAAGCCGCCATGTTTTCGTTTTGCACGAGGATGCCTTCCGGTGTGTTCAGGTGTACGGGAGCAAAGTTCCAAATCGCAAGCACGCCGCTCTCGACGAACGCATCGCACACCGCCTGCGCCTGGGACGCGGGCACCGTGATGATGCCGATGTGGATGTTCATGTTGCGGCAGATGGTGGAAAGTTTTCCCATCGGGAGAACCTGTTTGCCGGAGATTTCTCCGCCCGTGAGGTTCGGGTCCACGTCAAACGCCGCGACGATGCTCAAGCCATACGCTTCAAACCCGCGATAGGAGAGCAGAGCGCGACCGAGGCTGCCCGCGCCGACCAGCACCGCGTCGTTGGAGTTGTCATATCCGAGGGTGCGCTCGATGGCTGCGATGAGCTCGTTGGTTTGAAATCCGGTCTTGGGTTTGCCCGCGGTGTCGCTCACTGCGGCAAAATCTTTGCGTACCTGCACTTCGTTTAAGCCGAGCTGCGCGGCAACGGTCGGCGCGGAGATGATCTCGGCGCCTGTGTCCCGCGCGGCGCGGAGCGCCTGCAGGTAATACGGCATGCGCTGAAGCGCTTGCTTGGAAATGGAGACGGGGGTGTGTTTTTCCATGGCGAACCTCCGAAAAACTATATCGATATTATAATACTGCTTTGGCATGTCTGTCAACAGAGGGATGTTGGAGGTACCGTTTGCCTGTAAAAACGGCTTAACCAAAGCCGAATGCAGACAAGATACTTTCCTGTCATCATACCACATAACACTGCAACATGACCAGAGCGGGTTTTTGAGCGGGGGTGTGAGCTTCTTGCTCCGTTGCCGTGCGCGGGAGAAACGCGTCGGTCAGGAGCGGTGCTTTGCGGCGGTCTCTGCGCTTTGGTGCGTCGAGCGGTACGAGCGGGGGCTGACGAGCAGCTCCTGCCGGAAGACTTTTGCAAAATAGCTGGGACTGTTGAACCCCGTTGCAAAGCAGATGTCCGAAACGCTCATATCCGTGGTGGAGAGCAGTCCCGCCGCCGCGCGGATGCGATATTGCAGCAGATAGTCGATGGGAGAGGTGTCCAACACCTTTCGAAAACAGCGGTAGCATTCGCTCTCGCTGATGGCCGAGGCTGCGGAAATCTGCGAAACCGTGAGCGGCTCTGCATAGTGCGCGTGGATGTAGCCAAGCATCTGCTTGATGCGCACGGCGTCTTTGTTTTGCACCAGCTCCGTGTCGCAAACACGATCCTGAAGATTTTCCAAAATCAGCAGCAGCATCTGCATCAGCTCTACCTGCACAAGAATTTCATATCCGTAGCGGTCGCTGACAAACGCGTCAAACGCCGCCCGAAATCGGCCAATCGCCTCCGCTTGCCAGGGGACATCACCGTGCAGCACAACCTCGGATAGTGTGGAGCAGCGCACAAGCGGCGCGATATAGCGCTGCTGAATGATGCTCTGCGGAAAACTGGCGACAAACTCCGGCATAAACAGCAGGCTGTTGATCCGGCAGGGGGTGTTCTTTTGCCCCCGCTTGAGTTTGTGCAGCACGTTGGTATTGACGAAGATCGCCTCGCCTTCCTGCATGAGATATTCCGTCTCGCCGCAGAGCACGCGTGTGTCCCCCTCCAGCGCGAGAATAACCTCCATCTCCTCGTGCCAGTGCCAGGGAATATTGCCGACAAGGTATTTGCCGGGGTCTTCGTCATAGCCTGCGCAGGGGAAGATCGGAGTTCCATGTTTGGTGAGTTCGTGCAGATCGGGCGCAATCGCGATATCGAGCAATTGAAGTGCTTTCATACTGCTATTCTTTCCTTAAGATGTGAAGAATTGTGTTATTATTTGTTCCCATTATATAATCATACCTGTGAAAAAACAAGGATTATAATAGTTATCTTTGATTGATCAATGAGTATGGGAACAAAGAGAAAGGCGGAGGGGGTACGCGGGCGGATGCTATCCGCCTCTACAGAACTCGCGTTGTTCGGCGGGTGAATTTGTGAAAGATATTACGACAAACATTCACGACGTTTGTTTGAAGATCGGTTCAAGCCGCCTGTAGGGGCGGATAGTATCCGCCCGCGCTCCCGGAAAGTCAAGCATTCTGAATAACGCAAGGGATTGATCCGCCCGCGCTCCCGGAAAGTCAACCCTTCTTCTTATTTTGAAATTTGATTCGTCCCGCGCCTCCCTTGCGCCAACCATGCGTACAAAAAAAGAGGCTTCCATCTCTGGAAACCTCCATTGCGCTTGAAATGGCGTTATACCAATATCTCTTGCAGCGGGTTGCTCTCCGGCACGGGGTGGCAAGCTAGGAAGCGATCCGTTTGCTCAATCGAGCGGCCGATGTGCCGCGCAGGATCGAGCTGCTCCTGAATCTCCGCAAGGCTGAGCGGAAACGCCGGATCGTTGCCGAGGCGCTCGGCAAGGTCATTGCCTTCGCCGCGGGAGAGCCGCTCTTTTGCGGCGAGGGAATGCGCGCGGATGATCTCATGCAGCGCCTGTCGGTCTCCGCCGCGCTGAACACCCGCCATGAGCAGGTTTTCCGTCGCGAGAAACGGCAGAGAATCGCCGAGAATCTTTGCGTTCGCCTGCTCGTGTACGATTAGCCCCGTGCAAACATTTGCCATGAGGCGCAGCACCGCGTCGGTCGCGAGAAACGCTTCCGGCAGCGAGAGCCTGCGGTTTGCGGAATCATCAAGCGTGCGCTCCAGCCATTGGGTGCTTGCGGTAAGCGGCGCGTTGAGCGCGGTTGCGATCACGAAACGGGAGAGTGAGCAGATGCGTTCGCTGCGCATCGGGTTTTGCTTGTATGCCATCGCGGAGGAGCCGATCTGCTTGCTTTCAAACGGCTCGGAGAGAATCCCGTCGTGCTGCAGCAGGCGGATGTCGTCGCCGAACTTATACGCGCTCTGTGCTACGGAGGACAGAACGTTTAGCACGCGGCTGTCGAGCTTGCGCGGATAGGTCTGTCCGCTGACGTCATAGCAGCGCGCAAACCCGAAATCGGACGCAATCCGCTCGTTCAGCGTATCGATCTTCTGTGTGTCCCCGCCAAAGAGGGAGACAAAGCTCGCCTCGGTGCCCGTTGCCCCGCGGCAGCCCAGAAAGCGAATGGCGGAGAGTGTATCTTCAATCTCCTCCAGATCCAGCCAAAGATCCTGAAGCCAGAGGCACGCACGCCGACCGATGGTCATCGGCTGCGCGGACTGAAAATGTGTGTATCCGACGGTGGGAATCGCCTTTGTGCGTGCCGCAAAGTCCGAAAGCGGGTTGAGCACCGCGTAGATGCTGTTGCGAATGCTCTTGAGCGCATCGCGCAGGATGATCAAGTCCGCGTTGTCGGTGACATAGCAGCTTGTTGCGCCCAGATGGATAATGCCGGCGGCCTTCGGACAAACCTGCCCGTAGGCGTAGACATGCGCCATCACATCGTGCCGCACTTCAGCCTCGCGCCGGGCGACCACGTCATAGTCGATGTCGTTTGTATGCGCAGCCAGTTCTGCAACTTGCTCCTCGGAGACGGGCAGCCCAAGCGCGTGCTCTGCGCGGGCAAGGCTCACCCAGAGTTTGCGCCAGGTGGAATATCGCATGTCCGGCGAGAACAACCGCTGCATCTCGTCGGAAGCATAGCGGCTGTTCAGCGGGCTTTCATATTGATCCCGCATGAATGCTTACCTCCGGATGATCTCGTCGCGCGCGGCGCCGACGGAGATGTTCGTAATCGGGCAGCCGATGTTCTTTTCGATGAAGTTGATATAGTCCTGCGCGGTCTTGGGCAGTTCTTCAAATGTGCGGCACTTGGAAACATCGCACTTCCAGCCGGGCATGTATTCGATCACGGGCTTTGCTTCGGCAATCGCGGCGGGGAAGGGGAAGTCGTCCGTCTTCACGCCGTTTAGCTCATACTGCACGCAGACCGGAATCTGATCCATATAAGAAAGGATGTCGATCTTGGTCAGCGCGACTTCGGTTGCGCCCTGCATGGCGACGCCGTAGCGGGTCGCGACGATGTCGATTGGACCCACGCGGCGGGGACGACCGGTTGCCGCGCCGTATTCCGCGCCCGCTTCACGCAGGCGGGATGCTTCTTCGCCGAACCATTCCGCCGTGAACGGGCCTTCGCCCACGCAGGTGGAGTATGCCTTCACCACGCCGACGACGCTGTCGATCTTTGTGCCCGGCATGCCCGCGCCAATCGGCGCATAGGCGGCCAGCGGCGCGGAGCTGGAGGTATAGGGGAAGATGCCGAAGTCGATGTCTCGAAGCACGCCAAGCTGTGCCTCGAAGAGAATGTTCTTCTTGCCGTCTACGCTTCTCAGATATGCGCCCGTGTCGCAGATAAACGGTTTGAGCCGCTCGCCATAGGTCATCAACCACTCCCAGATTTCGTCGAGCGAATAGGTCTTGCCGCCGTAGACGTTTTTGAGCGTGAGATTCTTCCATTCGAGGATGCCTTCAAGGCGCTTCTTCAGGTATTCCGGATAAAACAGCTCGCCGAGCATGATGGTCTTCTTGAGGTATTTGTCGCCGTAAACAGGAGCGATACCGCGCTTGGTGGAGCCGTATTTTGCATCCGCGAGGCGCGCTTCTTCCAGTGCGTCCTGATCGCGATGGTAGGGGAACACGATCGGCGCGCGGTCGCTGACTTTCAGGTTTTCGGGCGTGATGGAAATGCCCTTGCTGCGCAGCTCATCCATCTCTTCGAGCAGCTTCTCCGGGTCGATGACCGCGCCGTTGCCGAGGACGTTGACCACGCCGTTGCGGAAAATGCCGCTGGGCAAGAGGTGCAGCGCAAATTTACCATATTCGTTGACCACGGTGTGTCCCGCGTTGTTGCCGCCCTGATAGCGCACGACCACGTCATAATCCGCGGCGATGAGGTCTACCATGCGGCCTTTTCCTTCGTCACCCCAGTTGATTCCTACGATTGCACAGTTCATTTCTTCCGCTCCTTTCCAAATTGAAACCCTTTATGCTAGCAGCGATACAATTTCTTGCTTCACTGCGTTCTAACTAACTTCCAAATTGAACCTATAACAGCAACTCCGTAAGCATACGGAATTACAAAATTTACGAATTCTGCATCGCCCGTGCATACGCGTCGTTTCCCATTAGATCATACGTTACGACCACGGGGAAATCGACCACCTCCAGGCGATAGACCGCCTCCGCGCCCAGATCGCCGAACGCGACGAGTTCGCAGTCCGTGATGCGCGAGGCATAGAGCATGCCAGCTCCCCCTGTCGCGGCGAAGTGTACCGCGCGACCCAGCATCGCGGCGTTGACGGCGGCATTTCTCGCGCCTTTGCCGATGAATTGTGCGATGCCGTAGTCGATCAGCGCCGGGGTATAGGCATCCATGCGTTTGCTGGTGGTCGGTCCGCACGGGCCGATGACCTCGCCGGGCGCGGCCGGACATGGCCCACAATAATAGATGCACGCACCCTTTGGCACGGGCAGGGGTTCGCCGCTTTTGAGCAATTGGGCAAACCGTGCGTGTGCCGCGTCGCGGGCGGTATAGATTCTACCGGTTAAGTATACCACGTCTCCGGCGTGCAAAACGGCTAAATCTGCCTGCCCGAGAGGTGCGTTCATGCGATACTCCATCGGCTTACACCTCACAGCTTGCGTGGCGGCACGCATGGCACTGGATGTTGACCGCCAGCGGAAGCCCGGCGATGTGGGTCGGCTGAACCGCCGCATGTACGGCAAGCGCGGTTGTGTTGCCGCCGAGTCCCATCGGGCCGATGCCGCTTTGGTTGATGCGTTGGAGCGCCTCCTGCTCGATCTGCGCTACATCTTCACGCTCTGCCCGTTCGCCCAGCGGACGCAGCAGTTGTCGCTTTGCCAGCAGCGCGCAGGATTCCATCGTGCCGCCGATGCCAACGCCAACCACGACGGGCGGGCAAGCAGAAGCACCCGCATCCTGAACCGTGGTCAGAATGTGGGTGAGAATTCCTTCAATTCCTGCGGATGGCGGAAGCATGAAAAGCCGACTCATGTTTTCGCTGCCGAATCCCTTCGGCGCGACGGTGAGCGTGATGGTTTCCCCGGGAACGAAGCGCACATGCAGAACGGCGGGGGTGTTGTCCCCGGTGTTGGTGCGCGTGAGGGGGTCGAGAACGGATTTGCGCAAATAGCCTTCGGTATAGGCAAGCCGCACGCCTTCGTTGACGGCAGCGGAAAGATCGCCTTGAATGAATGCGTCCTGCCCGATGTCGGCAAAGACGACCGCCATGCCGGTATCCTGACAGATCGGGCGATTTTTTTCGCGGGCAAGCTGCTGGTTTTCGAGCAGTTGATCAAGCACGTTTCGCGCGGCGCTGCCCGTCTCTTCCCGTTTGCGGGCGGAGGACAGAGCAAAGACCGCATCTGTTGGCAGGTTGCAGCAGGCACGCAGGCAGAGCCTGCGTATGGGTTCGATGAGTTGTGCGGCCTGAACGATCCGCATGCTGCCGCGCCGCCTTTCCGTGCAGTAGTTGTGGAACACACCGAAAAACAAATTATCGCATAGATTCCACCCTATGACAAGATCAAAATTACACCATGACAAGAACAATATGCAATATTCTTGCATATTTCACGCGAGAAAGAGGCTGGAGAGACAATCGAGAATGTTTCCGAAGAAAGTCGAAAACTGCAATAGATCAAGAAAATTTTACAAATATTTATTCTATTTCAAAATATGTATATTCTTGTTACGCCATGTTCTCATTTTGCCACAAATTGACACCGTTTTGTGCTTGTTTGTCAATTAAAAAACGTTAAACTGGTTCTATGCAGAATACGACGGAACAAAAACGACAAAATACTGCCGCGCCGGACGAGATTTCAATCGAGACGGCATTCACCGCGCTCGGCACGACGAACCATATTTCGGTCTATGCCTATGCAGAGCGGGTTGCGGCGGGGGAAGCGCTGATGCGCGCAAAAGAGCGGGTGCTGTTTCTACACGACTGCCTTTCCGTGTTTCAGCCGGAGAGCGAGCTTTCGCTGCTGAATGCGTCTGCCGGATGCAGCAGTGTGCCGCTCGGCAAGGATGCCTTCTTTTTGCTCAGCGAGAGCAAACGCTATAACGCACTGAGCGAAAACGCGTTTTCGATTACCACCCGCGCGCTCAGTGCTCTTTGGGAAATCCATGCCCGCTGCGGAACGGTCCCTTCCCGCGCGGAGGTGGAGCACGCGCTGCTGCTGGTCAACGACGAAGACATTCTGCTCGATGACGAGGCACAGACGGCGGAGCTTCGGCGTTTCGGACAAAGTCTTGATCTTGGTGCCATCGCGAAAGGCTATGCGGCGGACGAGGTGCGGCGGATTCTGACCGAAGGCGGCATCACGAGCGCGCTGGTCAACCTCGGCGGCACCGTGAGCGTCATCGGCGAAGGCAAGCACGTCGGTATCCAGCATCCTGACCGTATGACGGGCATCCCGATGGGTCGCGTGCTGCTCACGGATGCGTGCGCGGTGACCTCAGGCGACTACGAGCGATACTATGAGGTGGATGGCACGCGCTATCACCATATTCTGGACCCGCGCACAGGCTATCCGTCCCGATCGGGCTTGCGGAATGTGACGCTCATTGGCAGCAGCGCTCTTGCGCTGGACGCACTGTCCACGGCGGTTTTCGTGCTCGGTGCGGAAAAAGGGCTGCCGCTGATTCAACAGGCGGGCTATCAGGCGGTGTTTGTGACGGATGCGCTGGATGTTTTTTGCACCGACGGCTTGCGCGGCAATTTTGAGTTATTATAATCAAGAAAATGAATCATGCGTTCCATTGATGCGCTGGCAATGTCCGGCACGCGGCGAAACGATATACAAGAGAGAGATAGATGAAGAAAAAACTGTTTCATAAGATCACCGCGCTGACGCTGACGCGGCGCATCATTCAAATAGCCTCGTTGATCCTCTTTCCGGGGCTGTTTTTGTATTCATTTGCAGCAATCAAATCGATCTATGTGGCGCTTATCAGCGGCTCGTTCAACGGCGCAGCGCTCACGGGACAGCTCGTGCTCACCGTGAGCCTGCTGGTCATCACGGCGATCATGGGGCGATTCTTCTGCGGGTTTTTGTGCGCGTTTGGCACGATGGGGGATTTCTTCTGGTATCTGGGGTCAAAGCTCAAGCTCAAGCGCCCGAAGATCGGTTCAAAGTTTGATCGTTTGCTCAAGAAGCTGAAATACGTGCTGCTGGCGTTCATCGTTTTGGTCATCTGGACGCTCGGCATCTCCGTTTTGGACGGAACAGGCAACCCCTGGACGGTGTTTGGCATGCTCACAAAACTTGACGGTTGGACGGATATGGACACGATTTTCTCCGTCGGCATGGCTCTGCTGCTTGTCATCATCGCGGGTTCGTTGTATATCGAGCGGTTCTTTTGCCGCTATCTTTGCCCGCTTGGCGCGGTGTTTGCAATTGTTTCCAAGACGCGGCTGTTCAAAATTCGAAAACCGCGTGCGAAATGCGGCCCCTGCCGCGCTTGCACCAAGCACTGCACGATGGGGATTCCGCTCTACCGCACAAACGTGGTCAAGAGCGCGGAGTGTATCGACTGCATGAGCTGCGTGGAGATCTGCCCGCGCGACAATGTCCGCGCGAACCCGAAGCCCGCCCTCGCGACGGCGGTTGCGGTGATTGGGCTCACAGGTATGTATTTTGAGGGAAACATCGCCTCCAATCAGGCGACCGAGCGGCAGATCGCCGCGGTTGCCGCAAGCCTGAGCACCAAGCAGGGCGCATATGCCGGCAGCTATACCGACGGAACGTATTCCGGCAGTGGGGATGGATTTCACGGCACGACCAGCGTTTCTGTGGTGGTTACAAACGGTTCCATCGTGGACATCCACGTGGAGGAAACCGGCGACGACACACTGTTTTTCAATCAGGCAAAGGCGCAGGTGATCCCCGCGATCATCGCCGCGCAGAGCGCGGAGGTGGACACGGTTTCGGGCGCGACGTTCAGTAGCTTTGGCATCATCGACGCGGTGAAAAACGCCCTGGAGGGCGTGCCGCAGGAGCAGACACAGCAGCAGAGCGAGCCTGTCTCCTTTGCGGTGGATTCATCCGGCGAAACGCCGATGCCGCAGCTTACGCCGACGCCAAGCCCCGTTGCGACGCCGACGCCCTCGCCTTCGCCAACGCCAACGATCCAGCTCGGGCCGATCTCGCTTGCGGACGGGGAATATTCCGGCACAGGCAGAGGGCACAAAGGCGATATCGACGTGACCGTGACCGTCGTGAACGGATATATCACAAATATCAACATCGACCATTATCGCGACACGAAGAAGTATTTCAGCCGCGCGGAGGGGAAGATGATTGACCGCGTGATCACCGCGCAAGGCGTCAATGTGGACACCGTCTCGGGTGCGACCCACAGCAGCGAAGGCATTCTGGAAGCGATTGCCGATGCGCTGGGGCTGTGATACTCGAAATATAAATAACTCCGATCTCCACGTTTCGTAGGTTGTCCGTTGATCCTTTGGGTGCTATGCTTAACTCAACCTGAGCGTGGTTCCGGTAGGAACCGATGGCAACCGAACCGAATGGAGAAAACCAAATGAACAATTATGTTACGGGGAGCACGATCAAGCTCCTGCGTGAGAAAAAAGGATATACGCAAAAGCAGCTTGCGGAAAAGTTGATGGTCAGCGACAAGGCCGTCTCCAAATGGGAATCCGGCAGGGGATTGCCGGACATCAGCCTCATCGAGCCGTTGGCAAAGACGCTTGGCGTGTCGCTGGCGGAGCTGTTCTCCGGCGAATGCGTACAGAATACCAACCGCCACGGGAACATGCTCCGCAGTAAGTTTTATGTTTGCCCGGTCTGCGGAAATGTGATCTTTTCGGCGGGCGAAGGCGCGTTTAGCTGCTGCGGTGTGCAACTCCCGCCGCTGGAGGCGGAGAAGGACGAGGACGAGCACACAATCACGACGCAGACCATAGAAGGCGACTTGTTCGTGAGCATGCAGCATCCGATGGAGAAAACACACTTCATCTCGTTTTTTGCGCTGGTGCTAGCGGATCGCATGCAGATGATCAAACTCTATCCGGAGCAGGACGCCTCCGCGCGCTTTCCCGTGCGCGGGCGGGGCATGCTCTATGCCTACTGCAACCGGCACGGGCTGGTTGCAAAGCGGCTATAAATCAGAACCGACACGGGCTGGTTGCAAAGCGGCTGTAAATCAGAACCGGCACGGGCTTGTTGCAAAGCGGCTGTAAATCAGAACCGACACGGGCTGGTTGCAAAGCGGCTGTAATTACAAAACACAAAAAAAGCACGCGGGCAAATCAGCCTGCGTGCTTTTGTGTAACCGGAAGGTTTACTTTTTTGTGATCGCGTTCTTAATTGCGCCCGCAATCGCGAACAAGACGAACAGGACGATATTGACGCAGACGATGCTGGCGCCGCTTGGCGCTTCGTAAACATAGCTCACCAGCATGCCAAGAAGGAAGCCCGCAATCGCAACCCCGGCGGAGAGCAGCGTCACGGTGAGGTACCGTTTGCCGATGCGCATCGCCGTCAGCACGGGGAAAATGATCAGACTGGAGATCAGCAGCGCGCCCATCATCCGCATGCCGAGCACGACCGTGATGGAGGCCAATGTCGCGAGAGCCGCGTTGTACGCGCGGGTGGGGATGCCCGTTGCGCGGGAGAAGGATTCGTCAAACGTGACCGCAAAGAGGCGCGGATAAAACAGCACAAACAGCACCAGCACCACGCCGCTGAGCACGATGGAAAGCGTTGCATCCGCAGAGGAGAGCGAGAGGATGCTGCCGAACATGTAGTTATACACGTCGGTATTCATGCCCGTGGTCATGGAGACAACCATCACGCCGATGGCGAGCGCGCCGGCGGAAAGCATTGCGATGGCAGCGTCACCCTTGATGCGCGTGCTCTCGCTCATGCGAAGCAGCAAAAAAGACGCTGCAATGCAGACCGGGATTGCAAGATACAGCGGCGCAATTCCCGCGACAGACGCGATGGCGAGCGCGCCGAAGCCAACGTGCGAAAGCCCGTCGCCAATCATCGAAAAGCGCTTGAGCACGAGGCTCACACCCAGCAGCGACGCGCAGAGCGCAACCAGCAGCCCGACCGTGAGCGCGCGCACCAGAAACGGATAGGATAGCATTTCGCGAATCACATCGATCATCTGCCTTCACCGCCTAAAAACCGTTTTCCAATGTCGCTTTTGCGATAGTCCGCCGAAGAACCGTAGAAAAGTTGCCGGTTGTCTAGATGCAGCACGCTGCTCGCCTCGTGCGCCGCCGCGTGCGGGTCATGCGACACCATGACGACGGTCACGCCGTGGTTGCGGTTGATCTCCTCGATCAGACGATACATCTCGGCTGCCGCAACGGGGTCGAGGCTCGCGATGGGTTCGTCAAGAATCAGTAATTTTTGCGTGGCGGCGAGCGCGCGCGCAAGCAGCACGCGCTGCTGCTGCCCGCCGGAGAGCTCGCTATACGCCGCGTTCTTTTGCGGCAGCAGGCCTACGCGCTCCAACTGCAACAAGGCATTCTTTTTCTGCGTGCGTGTGTAAAACGGGCGAAACCCGAGCGAATTGAGTGTGCCGGAGAGCACGACCTCCTGCACGCTGGCGGGAAAGTCGCGCTGGCTCTCCTTCTGCTGCGGCAGGTAGCCGATCTGGCGCGCGGTGAGGCCTTCGCCGAGTGTGATGGTTCCGCTGTGCGGCGTTTTTAAACCGAGCAAACCCTTGACGAGCGTGCTCTTACCGGAGCCGTTTTCGCCGACGATGCAGAGATAGTCGCAGTCATTTACGCTGAAATTCAGCCCGCTGACCACCTCTTTGCCGTCGTATCGAAACGCGGCGTTTGTAACCTGAATCAATGACATTTGGCGATACTGCCTCCCGTTGGGTGCCTTCGCCTCCATTCGCGTTTCCGGCAAACGGAGGCGGAGCAGATTGCTTGTTTTAGTTCAGCGCTGCGATGAGCGCGAGGACGTTGTTTTGCATCAGTGAAAGATAGGTGGCTCCGCTCTCAAACTCCGCCTTTGTCACGTTGTGGCAGGTGTGGAAGAGCATGGGCTGCGCGCCTGTCGCTTCCGCAACAGTGTTTGCCATCTGTTGGTTGGACATCTCGATATAGAATACGACGGGGATTTTCTCCGCCTTGACGTGGTCAATCAGCGAGGCGACCGTCGCGGCGGAAGGCTCTGTCTCGGCGGAACAGCCGGGGAACGCCGCATAGTATTTTAGCCCGAATTCTTCGACGAAATAGCGCACGGGGAATCGATCTGCAAACACGACCGTCTTGCGGCTTGCGCTGTCCACCACGTCCCGGAAGGACTTATCCAGCGCCTCAAGTTGCTTGATATATGCGTCCGAATTGGCCTGATACGCCGCTGCGTTGTCGGGATCGATTGCGGTGAGCTCCGCGGTCATCGCCTTGACGATGGCAATCGCGTTCACCGGCGCGGTCCAGACGTGTTCGTCCCATTCGTGCGCGTCGGCAGTTGCAGTCGCTGCGGGGTCTTCCGCCTCCGGTTGCATACCCTCGACGAGTTCTTCATCGTAGAGCGTGACATAGTCCATCATACGGAACGTGTTCACGCTCTTATCAAGTCCGCCGAGAACGCCCTCCACCCAGGTGTCGTTTTCTCCGCCAACATAGAGGAAGAGATCGGCGCTCTGTACGCGGATGATGTCCTGACTGGTCGGGTCAAAGGAATGGACCTCTTCGCCGGGCTGCAGCAGGAGCGAGACGTTTGCGTTGGTTCCCGCCGTGATCTGGCGGGCAAAATCATAGGAAGGGAACACTGTGGAAACGATGGAAATACCGTTCTTCGTTGCGTCTGCTTCTTGCGGCGCGCAGGCAGACAGAACGGACAGGGCAAGAATGAGAATCAGCGCGAACGCTGCAATTTTTTTAAGTTTCATAGGAAAGGATACCTCCAAATGGTTCAAAGTTTGGGTAACAGGGAAACGGTTTTTGCCCAAACTCAATCGGACAGCTTCACCTTGAGGGTTACGAGCGAAAAGGTCTCTGCAAGCGCCTGCTTGGGGAATTCTCTCGCAAACGTCACAGCTAAGAGCCAAACGGCAAGCAACCCCGACAAGGTGAACGAGGCGGTCTCCGCCTTGAGAAACGACACTGTGTGCGCAACCGCCGCGCAGACTTTGCAATCCTCGCCCGTGCAAGAATGATGCAGCTCGGCAAGCACAAACGCCGCGCCAAGCAACAGAGAAAATCCAAACAAAAGAACGAGGAAGAACGCCAGCGCACGATGTGTTTTTGAGGAAGAGAGATTCAATCGCGTCCTCATTTCCTTTGCCGGAGCTTGCAGCCCTTACACACGCCAAATAGCACGGTCTCTTTTTCGTCCAGCGAAAAATCGCTTCTGCTGAGCACCTCTCGCATGATTTGCTCGCTCACCGCGTGATCCATGTGATAGAGGCTGCCGCATGTGGTGCATTTGAGGTGCAGGTGCGCGTCACACGCATCGCACGCAACGATTTGATAGGCAAACTGTCTACCCTGACCCGCGGCAAAGCGCTTGACGAGGCCTTCGGACACCAGCCGCGCAATCAGCCGATAGAGCGTGCTTTTGCCGGGCACAATGTCCGCCGCGTGTTCGGTACAAAGCCCATCGTAAAGCTCTTCCACCGAAAAACCCCGGTCGGGATGTGCCTTGAGATAGTCCAGCAGAATCCGCCGTTGTTTTGTTTCGTATTCCGCCAAAGCGATTGCCTCCTGAATGGTTTTCCCGTTTGGTTCACATCCGAATTTTACATCGAACGAAAACCAAATATGAGAATTACTCTCATATGTTTACACCGATTCGCGTTTTTGTCAAGTGGGCGAAACACAGCGAATGCAAACACGTTGTGACAATGCACTTTTTTGCTGAGCGGGGGTGCGGCACGCGCACAATATTCTCTCTTTTCGCTCGACAGGCGAACGAAATCTGATTAAAATAAAGGTATCAGAAAATTTTTCAAGATTGCTTCCTATCTATACAATCGCAATACAGAGATACAATCAAAGAACCAGTGAGACACAAGAATCCGCAAGAAGATTGTTTCACTGGACGGAGGATTTGGCTATGGACGAGCGAACCGCGAACAACGGCGCGCTGGACGCGCTCTACGCGGAGCTGTCGAAAAACACGGGCGTAACCAACAAACAATTGCGTGCGTGGACGGCGAAAACAAAGTTTGACGCGGACTATTGCGCTATGTTAGGTTTGCGCGTTTCCTGCGCCGCTGTTGCCGCGCTGTGCGAGCCGTTGATTCGCCGCGTGGGCGAGATGCCGGAAGAAGGGGTGCTGGCGCACGCATATGAAGCGCTCTCCGCCGGATTGTACCCTTATTCGGGCGCGCCGCGATCCAACAAGGGGCAAAAAAGCGCGCTGAAGCTCTATTTAACCGTGCTCTCCCGCCTGATGGACGCGGAGCGGGAGCAGTCCTTCGATCCGCTGCTGGACTATCTGCCCGTTTCTCAGGAGGAGCTGGATGCAAGCCCGGTTCGGGAGCAATGTGTGCTCTTTGCCGAGGCGATGAGGAAGAGCAACTATCGAGAACTGCTACGCATCGGCAAGGAGATCATGCCGTTTGATCCGGCGGGGCATACCTTCGGTGTGCGGCATGTGGCGTGCCACACAGCACGGCAGGCAAAGCTCGCGGGATTGCCCGTGGATACCGCGCTGGCTGCCTGCGCCGCGCTGGCGCACGACATCGGAAAATTTGGCTGCCGCGGTGAGGACATGCCGCGCATCCCGTATCTGCACTATTATTACACCTGGAAGTGGCTCGAAGAGCGAAATATGCCGGATATCGCGCACATCGCGGCGAACCACTCCACCTGGGATTTGGAGTTTGAAAATCTACCGATCGAATCGCTGATCCTGATCTATGCCGATTTTCGCGTGCGCGCAGAACGCGGCGCGGACGGCAAGGAGCAGACCGTCGTCAGCCCTCTGACCGAATCGCGCGACCGCATCTTTGTCAAACTTGCGGACATGACGCCGGAGAAGCGCCTGCGCTACGAGACGGTGTATAAAAAGCTCGATGACTTCGAGCGGTTCTTGGTCAGCTACGGCGTGAACCCGAACCCCAGCGCGGAAGCACTGCTGCCCGCGGAGAAGAAGGACGCGGCACTGCTCTCGCAGGACGAGGTCATCCGCGCGCTGTGCAACCACGCGTTTGGCAACAACATCCACCTGATGCACACGATTTCGGTGAGCGACACGTTTGAGGCGCTGCTGGAGCAGGCGCGGGACGAGAAAAACCTCAGCCGCATCCGCACGTATCTGCTGCTGTTTGAAGAATACAGCACCTATATGACCCGCACGCATAAGCTGCTTACCCTGCGCTTTTTGTATGAACTGCTGATGCATCATGACGGAGATGTGCGCCGCCACGCGGGGAAAATCATGGGCGCAATCCTCGCCAACTCCGGCCCGCGCTATCGCAAAGAACTCCCGCGCGGTGCTGGTTCGCTCGCCATTGCGCCCGCGCTGCACGCGGTGCTGAGCGAGAGCATCGCGCTCTGGGACGATTATATCGAGCTGTGTCTGCATCCCGACTACAAAATTTCGCAAAAACATGCGACGCGCATCAGCAACTCTCTCAAGACCATTGCGGGCAGCCTCTTTTCCCGCTGCATGCCGGAGGAGCGGCGCGGCTATTGGGACAAGATTTACCGCCGGATGTTCTTCAGCGGCGGGGAAGACCTGCTCGCACTGATGGATACCCTCACGCAGATTCCGCAGGAGGTCATGCAGCGCGCGGAAGTGGAGCGCATGCTGCCGATTCTCGGCGGGGCCGCCGCTTCCCCGGAGGCGCGGGTACGCATCCGCGCCCTGCGCGCGCTCAGCGCGGTGGCGGATGGTGACCCCAAACTGCTACTGCACGCGTGTGAGAGCATCAAGCTCCAGCCCGACGCGGAGTTTGCCTCCGTCTGGCTATTCAACCGCCTCAGAAAACGCGCGGGATTGTCCTCACTGGAAGAACCGGCGCTACCGGTCGGCGAAATCTACTTAAGCAACCTCAAGAGCAGCATCACCTGGACGATGAAGCTTGTGCATATCGACCATCTTTGCGACTATGTACACGTGCATCCCGAGGAAGCGTTCCATATCGCGATGCACTTGAGCAACCTGCTTTCGGTCAGCGAACATCTGCCCGTGCGTGAACGCGCGGGTGAGGCACTGGTGGAGGTCTCCGCCGTGCTGTCGGTCGATCAGCGAAACGAGATCATGGTCGATCTCTTGCGCGAACTCGAGACCGGGCAAAATGAAATCTCCGGCTATATTCCGCCGTATCTGGGCAGGCTGATCTGCAGCGTGCCGGAAAAAGAGATGGACGAGGGAATCGACTATCTCGAAGACCTGCTGCGCGCGGCAAACACACGCGCGGCGCGCGCCGCACTCTCGACGCTCTGCGCCGTGCTCTCCGGCTATGCGACGGACAACACCGCCCGCGCGGACGCGGTCTACGAGCGGGTGTTTGGCCTGCTGCTCACGGGCGTCGCACATTTTGACGACAGCATCCGTCTCACCGCGCTGGAGGTCATCTGCCGGATGTATTTCGGCAATGAGGGCTGCCCGCTGGACGCGCGCAGAGCCTGCCTCGTGCGCTTTGGCAAAAAACTGCTCACGCTGCTTGGCGAGCGGCGGGACGGTATGCTCGCGTTTTTCAATGAAGCGGCGATGCTCAACCATCTCTATCGCTTCATCACGCGCTGCGAAACCGGCGGCGGATTTGCGTTTGATCCGCTCAAGCCCGTCGCGTTCTTCCCCGGCACGTTCGACCCGTTTTCGGCGGGGCACAAGCGCATTGTCGAGGAAATCCGCGCCCACGGGTTTGAGGTTTACCTTGCGGTGGACGAGTTTTCCTGGAGCAAGCGCACGCTGGCGAAGCTCATGCGCCGCCAGATTGTGAGCATGTCAGCCGCCAACCTGCCGGACGTCTATCTCTTCCCGGACGATATTCCGGTCAACCTCGCCGTGCCGGAGGATCTCAAAAACCTCAGCCAACTCTTCCGCGACCGGGAACTGTATCTCGTTGCGGGCAGCGACGTCATCCTCAACGCCAGCGCCTATCGCCAGAGCGGGCCGGGCACGGCGGCAACCTATCATCACATTCTCTTTACCCGCGTGGAGCAGGCTAAGCCGGACGAAAACCGCCGCGCGGAGGATTTGTTGCGCGGACGCGTGATCTCGCTCTCGCTTCCTGCCTATTACGAGAGCGCGAGCAGTACGCAAATTCGCGAATACATCGACAAGGACATGGACATCGGCATGATGGTCGATCCCGTGGTGCAGGATTTTATCTATGCGCGCGGGCTGTATCTGCGCATGCCGCAATACAAGCAGGAGATCAACGAGTTGCCCACCCGCCGCTGCGAGGTGCGCGAGACGGGCGAGGAATACGCCGCAACCTATCGCGACGACGCGGGCGAACTGCGCGCGCGCATCCGTAGCCGGAGTGTGAGCGTGACGGATCTCTACGATGTGCTGGGCGATCTGCGGGGGGCAACGGAGACCGTGCGCCGGCTGGCATCCGGTCGCATTCTCTGGATCGAGGAAACAAGCGGAACGGGTGAACCTCTGCGCGCGCTGCTGTGCGATCTGCTGGCACGCTCACTGATTCGGGAGCACACCTTTGCGCTCTATCGCTGCGCGGAGGAGACGGAGCGCGAGGTTGCGTCCCAACTCGGCTTCTTGCCCGTACCGGACGAGAGCGCGCTGCTTTACGCGGATATGCGCGCGCCGCTGGTACTGCTCGAGGACACACTGCAATGCATCAAGGAACCGTTTGCCTCGGATGAGGCGGTTCGCGCGGCGGTGGAATCCACACGCCCGGCACTGCGAAAATCCATCTGCGCGATGTTTCCGGGCACGCTGCTGCTGAGCTTCGACATGGACGCGATCAACGACGGGCTCATCGAAAAAGTGCGTGCGCTCAACGGCGTTTCCAACGTGCCGCCGACGCAGAAGACGCTCGGCCGTGCGATGTGCGTGCCATATGGCAAGATTCTCGCCGAGACAATCGTGCCAAACACGGTGACCAAAGCGCTCCACGCGGACAAGGTGTTCCACGCCAACGAGAGCGGCTTTGACATTGAAGAATCCCCCGGTTATTCCCAGCTTTCCAATCAGGTCAAGACGATCAAATCCTTCCGCCGTCCCGTGCTGCTGGTGGACGATCTGCTGCACAACGGTTATCGTTGGGAGAAGCTCGACCCGCTGTTTCGCGGTCAGGGCGTGGAGGTGGAGCGCATCCTCGTCGGCATTCTCTCCGGCAGGGGGCTAGACCTCATGCGCGAACAAAAGCGCAATGTGGACTGCGAATACTTTATCCCGAACATGCGATATTGGTTCACGGAGAGCCTGCTGTATCCCTTCATCGGCGGAGACAGCGTCTCGGGCGGGATTGTGGAGCGGGACTATCCGCCGAGCATCAATCTGATTTTGCCCTATCAATATCCCAAATATCTGCATGGCGCGCCGCCGCCCGCCGTCCGGCATTATTCCCGCGTGGCGCTGGGCAACACGTTAACCATCCTCTCGGTGCTGGAGGATCGCTATCTCAAGCTGCAGGGAACGGGGCTCACGCTCCGGCGGCTGGGTGAGGCGCTGGTGCGCCCGCGCCTGCCGGACAAGGGCGCGCATATGCAATATGACCTCAACGTGGTGGCTTCCGCCTTCCTAAAAGACGATATTCGGCAGATGCGGCGCATCTCCAACGCGGAGGACGTTTGAACATGAAGTATTACGCGTATGAAGGATTTTGCCTCGCGGACCACGGCGGAAGACTGCCGGAGGGCGCGGTTGCGGTTGCGCAGCCATTTGACCCGCTCGTGTTTTTGGTCGAGCGAGACCCGCAAAAGAGCCGTGGGCTGTTTGCAATTTCGTCTCTGGTGGAGTTGGACGAGGCGGAGGGTATCGCGCTGCTTCTGCCGCCGCCGAACGTGGCAAAGGACGATGCGCTCGCGGAGTTTGTGAAAGAGCACGGCGCAAGCGTCGCCAACACGGCGTTTTCTCGTTGGTTTCCGGTGCTCTGCACCTTTCGTGCGCGCGGAACAACCAAGCCGCGCGTGAATCTCGTCGGCCTCGGCAACGTTGGCGGCACGACGGCAATCGGGCTCAAGCTTCTCGGCACGGATTTGGCCGAGATTGGCATCTATGACCGCGATGAAAACCAGTGCCTGCGCTATGAAGCGGAGCTGAATCAGGTTTTGCCCGTGCGGGATGGGGACACGCTCCCGAGCATTCGTGTACTGCATGAAGAGGCGTTGTTTGACTGTGACGCACTGCTCTTTACCGCCGCGCGTGCCGTGCCGGAGGTCGGCGCGGAGAGCGGCGGGGATGTGCGGATGATGCAGTTTTCTGCCAACCGCGAACTCTTGCGCGCCTATGCGCGCGCCGCGCGGGAGAGCGGCTTTGCGGGGTTGTTTTGCCAGATATCCGATCCGGTGGATCAACTCAGCCGCGCGGTATTCCTCATGAGCAACCAAAACGACGCGGGCGAATTCGACGGAAACGGGCTGCTGCCGGAGCAGGTGCGCGGCTTTGGCCTCGGGGTCATGCACGCGCGCGCGATCTATTCCGCCGAGCGCGAGGGCGTTCCTGTGGAGCACTTGCGCGTCTACGGCCCGCACGGAAACGGGCTCGTGATCGCAAACACGCCAAACGAAGGGTATGATGCGGCGTGCTCGCGCACACTCACACACAAGGCGGAGACGGCGAATCTCACAGTGCGTTCGCTCGGATTCAAGCCGTATCTTGCGCCGGGGCTTTCGTCTGCCGCTGTCTCGGTGCTTCGTGCGCTGCGCGGGGAATGGCACGACGCGGCGGTTCCGCTCGGCGGGGCTTACTTCGGCTGCCGTGCGCGGCTGACCCCGGCCGGCGCCGAACAAAGGCGGGAAGAATTGCATCCTGACCTCTACCAACGTGTTTCGGAGAGCTACCGAAAACTGGAGGAATTTCAAATCGGATGAGTGACATCATCGTCGTACTCTGCAACGAGAATACGCGTTTGAACGAAACCCTCGCCTATGCGCTGGAAGGCGCTGCGCACGAGCGGGTGATGAGCGCGGATGCGCTCCCGCGCCTTGCGGGAAACCGCGTGCTCTTTGCGGTTGGGCTGAGCGAGCACGGTCTGGACGCGGACGTGATGGCGCTGATTGCGACGTTAAGGCAAAACCCGGCGGCGATGGAGGGCGCAACGGGCGCGATCCTGCTCGACGGCGCGGGCGAACTCTACACCAAGCAGACGGCGGATATGCTGGCGCTTGCGGCAAATCTTGCCGGCTGCCGTTTTCCGGGCAAACCGCTTGTGGAGGCGACGGGTTCGCTCGATAATTGGAATGTGCAATCCCTCCGGCGCGGCGTTTCCCTCACGGGGGCATACCACCAGGCCGCGCGCGAACTGGTGCAGCGGCTGATCCATTTTTGTCCCGTAAAAAAGACGCGGCCAAAGGTGCTGCTGCTGCACGCGAGTGACCGGACAACCTCCAACACACTGCAAATCGGTATGGCGCTGTCCGAGCGGATTTCGCCCTACTGCGACATCCACGAAATCTCGCTCCAAAACGGTGCAATTTTCGACTGCCGGGGTTGTTCCTATAAAACCTGTGCGCACTTTGCGCGGCAAAACAGCTGTTTCTACGGCGGCGTGATCACCAACGATGTGTTTCCCGCGATCAACGAGTGCGACGCGCTCTTGCTGCTCTGCCCGAACTACAACGACAGCGTGAGCGCGAATATCCTTGCGTTCATCAATCGCCTCACGAGCGTGCTGGTCTATAACTCGCTCTACGAAAAGCAGCTTTACGCCGTGATCGTCTCCGGCTACAGCGGCAGCGATATCATCGCACAGCAGGTGCTCGGCGCGCTGTGCCTAAACAAAACATTCTCGCTTCCGCCGCGTTTTTGCCTGATGCAGACCGCAAACCACCCCGGCGAAGCCATGCAGGCGGAGGGGATTGCGCAGCGGATGGATTCGTTTGCGCTTCAGATGCTGCAAACGCTCAAGAACGATTGAATCCGGCAGCTTGATTTTTGCGTCAGGGTTTGCTAGTATCAAAACCAGCACGGAATATAAGTTTTGAAAGAGAAGGGAAGTGTCTGTTTGACGTCGGTTCTGTAACGGAACGCGAGACAATTGTTCGAAGCAACACAAGCGCAATCGATGCGTTTGTTTCGATGTACGCTTTCCAAACAGAAACGCGCCAAGCTAGAGGACTTCTTTTTTGAACGAACTTCAAAGAGATTTGTTCGGCATGGAGCTTCCGTGCCGTTTTTGTTATTGGGGCAAACAATCCAAATAGATAAATACAACAGAATTGAGAGGATATACAGATGAACTACCCGAAAGCAAATAAAATGGACCCGAACTTGATTAAAAATAACATTATGGGGCCAAACCCCGCAAAGCTGCTCGAAGAGCTGATGAACCGCTTTCCGTTGGAAGCGGGGCAAACCATCATGGACCTCGGCTGCGGACAGGGCGTTACGTCCATCATGCTTGCCAAAGAATATGCGCTTCGAGTGTTTGCAGTCGATCTTTGGATTAGCGCAAGTGAAAACTGGCAGCGCTTTGTGGCGCAGGGGCTGACCAACGAGCAGATCGTTCCGATTCACGAGGACGCGCACACGCTGCCCTTTGCGGAGAATTTCTTCGACGCGGTGGTCAGTGTGGATTCCTATCATTACTTCGGGCTGGACAAGGCGTATCTGGGCAAGCATCTGCTCCCGCTGGTCAAACCCGGTGGCTGGATTCTCCTCGTCGTGCCGGGATTTCATCACGACATCCATGCGGATATCCCCAAAGAGATGCTGACCTCATGGAGTGCGGAAGACCTCGACACCATCCACGACGCGGTCTATTGGCGAGACGTGATTGAGGCAACCGGGGGAATCGAGATCATTTCAATCGAGGAGATGGAGAGCAATGAGGAATGCTGGCAAGATTGGCTGAAGACGGAGAACGAATACGCCGTTATGGACAGAGCCGCGATGAACGCGGGCGCGGGCAAGTACTTTAATTTCATCGCTATTGCACTGCGCAAAAAATAATTTGCGACAAAAGAGTATATGCAAAAAAAACAGGCTTCGGGGTCTTCCCGGAGCCTGGCTGCGTTTTGACGCTTGCTTTTTCTTATTCGCGGTCGAACACTTCGCCGAGGGTATCCTGCTCCTGCGGCAGATGCAGGGCGATGAGCTTGCCCGCAAGCAGCCGCGCGAAACTCGCCGCAATCGCGGAGCCGACCACGAGATCGCTCACCTCGGTGCCGGTGTTGCTTGTTTCGTCATAGATCGGCTCGGCGCTGGCCTTTGCCTGCTGCACCACATAGCGCGAAATGCGCTGGTAGGACGCGATGAAGCGTACATATTCCTGATGGATCAATTCCTCGTCGTCCGGCGGGAGCATGTCCGCCATCGCCGCCATGCTCACCGATTGCTTAAACGTACAGACCATTAGCAACAGCGCAATGTGCTTTCTACCGTACTTTTTTCGCACGGGCGCAGGAATCAGGCGCAGCTTGACGTAGTTGTTGACCATCGAAGGCGTGAGCAGCTTTTCCTCGGCGGGATCATAGACAAAGAAGCCGAGATACTGATTCACCAGCGCAATCACCTGATCCAGATACAGCGCAATCTGCGGCAATTCTTCCCATTCGGGCAAATGATAGGAGCCGAGAAAGCGTTCCCAGCGGACGAGCTTCTCCGCGACCTGCCGCTTATCATATTGCATGGTTCTTTGGCTCCTTTCGCTGGAATCTGACTGTTATTATATCCGTTCACGCGCGGAATGGGAAGTGGTAAGTTTCGGAATACCTCTTTACATAATTAACACAATCGGTTAATATAGTATAACAAACTAGCAAACGAGGTGCAACATACAATGTCATTCGCACTTTTTACCGATTCTACTGCAAACCTGACCGAAGCGGAATACACGGCAAGCCGCGTAGAGGTCGTTTCCCTGACGCTCTCTCTCAACGAGGAGGAAGTGGTCTGTTATCAGCCGGGCGTGGTGTTTGACAGCGAGGCGTTCTTCAAGCGTATGCGCGAGGACAGCACGCTGGTGATGAAAACATCGATGGTCAACACATCCGCTTTTTTGAGCGCGTTTGAGCCGCGGCTTCTCGCCGGGGAAGACGTGCTGTATCTCGGCATGTCCGGCGGAATCAGCGGTACCTGCGGCGCGGGAAAGATCGCCGCGGAAATCCTGCAAAAGAAGTATCCGGAGCGCAAGGTTCTGGTTGTGGATACGCTCTCCGCCGTCATCGGCGAAGGTATGATTCTGCGCGAGGTGGTCAAACTTCGTGACGGCGGCGCAAGCGCGGAGCAGGCGGCGGCGCATGCCGAGCGCAGGAGCCACGAAATCCACTCCTACATCATGGTGGACGACCTGAATTTCCTCAAGCGCGGCGGGCGCATCTCCGGCAGCGCGGCGCTTGCGGGGAGCATCGTGCACCTCAAACCGATCCTGAAAGGCGACGAGGAAGGCAAGCTCGTGCTCGATCTGAAGATTCTCGGACGCAAAAAAGCGATCAAGACCCTTCTGGAGCAGTTTGTGCAACTGCATGTGGCAGCTGAGGAGAATCGATTTGTTGGCATCACGCATACAGGATGCGAGGACGAGGCGCATCTGCTTGCGGCGGACATCGTAGAGCGCTATCCGGATGTCGATGTCTCGGTCAGCGTCTTTGAACCCTGCACATCGTCCCACGTTGGCCCCGGCGCCATCGGGTTGTTTTTCTTCTAAGAAGTGTTGCTTTTTTAACAATTTTTCTCAATTGAGTTTGGTTCACGCAACAAACGGCGGAGTGCCTTGGGATGGGCGCTCCGCTGTTTTCTCTCGCCAAATCAAAAATCAACAAACAAAAATCATGTGTGGTAGCGTGCAAGAAAAACCAAAACAAGATGTTTTTGTACGAAAATGTCATTTTCTATTGCAAATGTGATTCGATAAAACTATAGTGTATTTGTAACGGTTCTTGCGCCGTTTCATGCATTTCTGAACATTTCTCGATGTTTCTTACTGCTACACCATAGGCGGAGGCTATGTATGGAACACGAATGGCTGGACAATCTATACAGGTTGGTTTTGTCGCAAACGCAGGATGGCATCATCCTCTCGGATGCGCAGGGTACGATTGTATTCGTCAACGACGCGGCGGAGAGAATTCGGAATGTGAAGCGCGAAAACCTGCTTGGGCACAGCATGCTGGACTGCCACAAGGAGGACTCCAAAGAGAAGGTCAACCGCGCGCTCGGCTATCTCAAGACGCACGAAGGCAACACCATCAGCCGCATGGTGACGGATGCTGTCAACGACAAATATTATGAAAACACCTATGCGCCTGTGTTTGACGAGGCGCATACGCTGCAGGGCGTGACTGTCACCTCGCGGGACATCACCGAGCGCAGGAAGGCGGAGGAGGCAAAGGCCGCCTATCAGCGCGCGCAGGAGATTGCACACGACACGCTCAAGGAACAATATCACGGCCTGATGATGACCAGCATGGAGATGCTTTCCAACCTTCTGGAGGCGCGGGATCTCTACACAAACGGACACAGCAAGCGGGTTTGCGAAATTGCTTGCAAGCTCTATGAAGAGCGAAACGGCATCAACGAGCGACTGCTGGATGTACAGTGGGCGGCAAAGCTCCACGACATCGGGAAGATTTGCATCCCCGATTCCATCGTGCGAAAGCCGGGTAAACTCACCAGCGAGGAATATGAATCCATCAAACAGCACAGCGCTCTGGCCGCGGACATCATCCGCCCGCTCGATCCTGGCAGCCGCATCTGGCCGATTATCCGGCATCATCACGAGCGATATGACGGCAAGGGTTATCCCGACGGACGGGGTGGCGAGGAGATTCCCGACGGCGCACGGGTGATCGCTATTGCGGACACATATGACGCGATGCGCTCCTGCCGCCCGTATCGCGACGCGCTGTCGTTTGAACAATGCGTGGATGAAATCAAACGAAACGCGGGAACGCAATTCGACCCCGGCTGGGTTGAGGTGTTTCTTGAACTAGCCAACACGGGCAGTATTGATTAAGCGAACCCAAAGATAGACAAGTAAACAGCACAAAGCCCGCCGGAATCAAACGGCGGGCTTATTACACGCGAGAAGCTCAACTTGCTTTCTTTGCGTACAAGCGTCTGTAGAGCGCAAAGACGCGCGGGCGGTTGTAGCGCTGGGCGATGATGCAGGGAACGTTGACCACCAGCGCGTAGAGCAGCATGATCCAGATCACCGCTGGCGGCGCAAACAGCCCAAATACCCAAAACGGCAGGATACCGAGCCAATGCACCAGTTCCCCGCGCGAAGTTTCGATCAAAAACCGATGCAGATTTGCTTCCGAATAGTCTGTTAGATTTTTCTTTTTGTAACTGCGTTTTTTCCAAACGCCTCCGCCATCCGGCAAAAGATGTTTCCAGCTGCGGATGTGAAATACTTTCTCATAGAGGCGGCCATTTTGCTCAAAGCCGTGCGTGCGCCAGAGAAAACGCGTGGGTTCAAAGAACCGGTCGGGGATTTGCAGACACAGATACGCCAGCAACAGCGGCACGATGCCCCAGATTGCGAAAAACAGGAGAATCGTAACGGGCGTAGACAAGAAGAAAATCTGCATGAATCAGCGTTCGAGCTCGATGGCTCGTCCTTTCCAAATCACTTTTCGCCGGAGCAGGCGAATGGCAACCGAGTTGACAAACACGGCGAAGAACACGAGCAGCGCAAGGGGGTAGAACAGCACTGCAAGTGGTCGAAACCGGCCGATGCGCCGCGCGACGCGCCCCAGTACAACGACCCAAAGCGTATACAGCGCCGCATACAAGAGCACGCGCGGGCTGCCGATGAGCAGTGTTTCGACGAGGTTGAGCGGCGCGGAGGTGATCGACGCGATGAACAGCGTCACCAGCAGAAAAAGCCCGATCGGCGTTTTCGCGGCACCTGTTGCAAGGTTTTTCGTAAATCCCTGCCAGAGCGAGACGAAGCCGCCCGGGTACATCCGAAACCGCACACCGCTATCGCCCATAAAGATGCGAAAAGGAATTTGCGCGCGGCGCAGGCTGTCCGCGAGCGCCATATCCTCCACCACCGCGCTTTTTACGCCGGTGTGCCCACCAATTGCTGCATAGTCCGCGCGGGAGAGCGCGATGACCGGCCCAAACAAACCGAGGTTAACCGGACGGGGCAGGGCAGAGCCGTTTGCGCCGATTTGCACAAGGTTGAAGATCAGCGCGCATTGCTCAAACCAGCGTTCGGTCGCATGATATGGTTGAACGGAGACCACGCCGTGCTCCGCCTGTGCGCAGGCAATCCGGTGCAGACCGTCGGGAGCAAGGCGCACATCCGCATCCAGAAATACGAGGCAATCGCCCGTTGCCGCGCCTGCGCCCGCCTGACAAGCCCAGCTCTTGCCGACCCAACCGGAGGGGTTACTGTTTAAAGAGAGCACGCGCACACCAAACGAGCGCGCGATGGCCGCTGTCTCGTCCGTGCTTTCGTCGTTGACGACGAGGATCTCATGCGGCTGAATCGTCTGCTGCTGCAGGTCGCCCAGCAGAAGCGGCAGGGTTTGTTCTTCGTTCCGTGCGGGGATGATAACGCTCAGGCGCATCGCCGGCTGAACCTGCCCGCGCGGTAAAAACGGAATGCGAAAATACAACAGCGCCGCCGCGCCGTAGCCGAGCAGCAAAACGACCAGATCCACCCAAAAACGAATCATGGCTGCCCTTTCCGTTTGCGCAATCGCTGGATCGCCTGATCGGCGGCGAGCTTGCCGGTGATGATCGAAACCGGCAGACCGGCAGGGCTGAATGTCCACATGCCGCATTGCAGCACGTCGGGAATGCCCGTTTCAATCGCCTTTTTAATCGCGCTGAATTCGTGTACGGTGGGAATCGGCTGGTTGGTGTGTGCCCAGCCGGTGATCGCTCCGTGCCGCGCGCCTGTCTCATGCTCGATGGTCATCGGCGTGGCGCACAGCGCAAACTCGGTGCGTTCGCTAAGATGCGGGAGGAGGGAACCACTGAGCACGCGAAGAATCGTCTCCTGCGCCAAATCTTTGAGCGGCTGATAAGCGCCCGCATCGGAAAAATGCCGAGTCAGGTCATAGTCAAACAGCGTGCTGATGATCCATCCCGTCTTGCCATCCGGCGCAAGGGAAGCATCCCGCAGCACGGGGATAGAGACTTCATAGGTCGTCTTCTCCAGATACGCAACCACCCAGCGTTTCAGCGCGTCGATACCCTGCCCGGCGGCCGTGCGCCATTCGGGAAGCGACGAAAGTCCCGCCGTGTCCGGCGTGTAGAACGCGTGTGTGCCGCAGGTTTCCTGCGCTTCCTCCGGCGTAATCGATGTGCCGAGAAAGAGCGTGAGGATCGAATCCATGCCGTGGCTGCGCTGCGCGACGGTTTTTTTTTCGGCGATGCGCTTTGGCAAATTTTCGCCCAGCGCGCGGTAAAACGCGGTCTGGTCGCCCGCCCAAATGAGCTGGCGGTAGTGCACCGTGCTTCCGTCTGCAAGCGCGGCGGTGTGCTTGGCAGAGTCGAGCGAAACAACCTCGGTGCAGGTTGCAATCTCGCCGCCGTGTGCGCGGATCGCCTCCGAAAGCTTCTCCGGCAGCACGCCTGTGCCGCCGACGGGATAGCGATAGTCCAGATACAACCCGAAATAACTCAGCGCAAAGAACGTCGGCGTTTCGGCAAAGAAGTGCTGACAGATCATATCGATCAGCGCACCGTTCTGCGTAAACCGCCGCAGATACTGCTCCACGGGCTGGCTGAGGCGGCTCGCTTTCTTGATGTTGACGGAGTATTTGAGCAGCCATGGCAACAGCGTACGGGTCAGATACTGCGGGTCACGAAGCTCGCTTTCCAGAAACAACGGGTTCTCGATTCCGTAGAGCACGTCCATATAGCGCATGACTTTGACGATTTCGAGCAGAATCGCATCAATGGCGGCGCGCTCCTCGGGAAAGAACGATTTGTAAAGATCGGCATAAGGAGTAAGGCTCTCTTCGCCAACAAGGCGCACGTTTCGCTGCGCAATTCCCACCGTGACGGGGTTTTTCACGAGTTCGAGCGAGATGCCAAGCGAGCGGAGCATCGGCGAGATCACACCGGAGTCTTCAAATGCGCGAATGCCCGCGTCAAACGCAAACCCTTCGTGCGTGAATGTACCGACCAAGCCGCCAACCTTCTCCGCGCGTTCGCAAACGAGCGTGTTCAGTCCCGCTTTGGCGCAATATGCGGCGGCGGTTAGCCCGGCGGCACCCGCGCCGACGACGAGCACGTCTACCGTATGGTTCATGCCTGTTCCTCCGTGAGCGCGCGGATCACGCGCAAGATGGCAACCCCTTCGCCGCCTTCGGCGGTGCGGATGCAGCTGGTTTCATAGTCCCGAAGTGTTTTCTCGTCCGCCGGATGCGCCAAGAAGCACTTTCTCGCACCCGTAAAATTTCCGACTGCGACGCGCCGCAGGATGCCGGGGATATCCGCGCCATCCTTGCCGCAGCAGGAGGGATGCTCGCAAAAGCGGCAGCGCATGGCGGCTTGCATGATGCTTCTGGCCGGTTCCGGCTCGTCGGCATAAAGCTGATCCGCCGTAAATGGCACAGGGAGTTGACGCACGTAGTTTTTCTGATCCTTGTCGTAGACGAACGGCGCAAGACCGCGTTTCTTGAGGATTGCGTTCGCGGCGGAGAGCCCGCTTGTGGTTACGGTCGGCGTGCCGGTGCCCATGACGGTCGATTCGCCGCAGAAATAGAGGCTGTCCCGTTCGCTCTTCGTGTGCAGGCGGCGGAACATATGCTGCCCCAGCATCTGCTTGGGTCCTGCCACCGCGCCGCCGTTTTTCATCGTGTAGCGCTCGATGCTGCGCGGGGTCGATACCTCGGCATACCGCACTGCGGAAGAAAAACCGGGGAATCTGCGCTCCAGAACCGCAATTAGGCGTTCCCTTTCCGCCTCCTTCAGGCGCAGATAG
Source organism: Bacillota bacterium (assembly GCA_023395595.1). Classification (GTDB taxonomy): domain Bacteria; phylum Bacillota; class Clostridia; order Christensenellales; family CAG-138; genus UBA7703. The sequence continues at coordinate 5,141 of JAEWYO010000036.1, read as the reverse complement.
GTTTCCTCATCGGCAGAAACCCAATCTTGAAACGTTGGCCCGATTGCCATCACGGCGTGCACATCCTCCGCGCAGAGGGAACGATCGTCGATGCTGAAGATGTATGCGGTGACTTCGCTTTCGTCGATGTGCTCCGGATTGCCGACCAGCATCTCCACGGGCGCGGTGTCCGCCGGAATCACGGCGCGATCCACCTCGGAGTAGAGCACGACGCTGGGATACGTCGGCACGAGGCTTTTTGCCCAGGCGCGCTTCTTTGGCGTGGTGTGTGCTTCGTCCAGCAGTTTGCCGTAGAGGTTCCAGACCGTGCCGGAATAGACGATCTCATCCGCCATCAACCTCGTTGAGTCGTCCAGCAGCACGCCGGAGGGTTTCTCCGCGTCAAAGAGGATCGACACGGCTTCTTGTCCGAGGTACATGTCTCCGCCGTGTTCCTCAATGGATTTCTCCAGTTTTCCGGGTAAGAACAGCGTGGACCCGGCGGGATACCAGCTGCCGCCTGTGTGGTTGTCTACAAACATGACCGCGGCGAGCACGGCAGGCGCTTCCTCCACCGTTGCATAGCAATAGGTTGAGGTAAGCTTGTCAAAAAAGTGATAGATCGCAGGATCGGTAAAATACTGCTGCAGGAGAGATTTCGCGCTCCGGTTGAGATAGCTTAAGAAACGGGTGTACGAAATCGGGTGCCGGAGGATGCCGCTAAGCCCGTCCTTCGGGTCGGTTTCGTCGGCGGTGGTATAGCTCGGACGCTCGACCATGATGTGCTGATAGAGCTGGGTCATGTCGCGATAAAAGCGCTTGATCTGCTGCTCCTGCGTGGGGAACACGCGGGCAAGCTCCTCGGCAAAGCGCTCGACATCCGCATAAAAGCGTACGCGCTGCCCTTCATAGTTGACCACATACAGCAGCTCATGTTTGAGCATGTCGATGGGTTCCTCCAGAGCGTTCATCACGAACCGGTGCGCGTTAAAGCCCCGCTCGCCAAAGCCATAGAGCATCGCCGAGCCCTGGTCGAAGGTGGTTTCCCCGCGCCGGAAGATGCCGCAGGAGCCGCCGGGTTGGTCGCTTTTGTCCACGACGGCAACGCGGAGCCCTCTTTTGGCGAGCAGGCTCGCCGCTGTTAAGCCGGAGAGCCCGCCGCCGATGATCACAGAATCATAACGAATCTCTTTCTGAAACATAGTACCTGCCAATTATATTGATTTTATTTAGATTGCTGATTGGATATCGCGGGGGTTATTTTCGCGAAAGCTGTACTTTCTTGACGGCGAGCGCCGCGATGACCGCGACAAACGCGGCAAGGCAGAGCCCAAGCGTCGCAATGACGCCCGTATACATTCCCCCAAATCCGGTCGGCGAAAGATGGTTCACGAGGATATTGGAGTACGCCCAAATGAACACCAGCAGATACGGGATATCGCGGAACTTCAGCGCGGTAGCAATCCCGATTGCTGCGCCGACGAGCAGGATAAGCATCGTCCAAACGGGTTCGCTGATGCCAAGCCCGCCAAAGCCGTTGCCAACCAGCAACGCGGTGGCTCCCGCAATGGTTGCGACCGTGACCCAGCCGAAATAGACCGAGAACGGCAGCCGCACGAACCATTTATCCTTGGTGGAGAGCGGCTCCTGCGCATGGATGATCAGCCGGATGTCGATCATTGCGATTAAAAACAGCGCAAGCAGGATGAACGAGAGCGTGAGCAATCCATAGTGCCAGGCGATCACCCAACTCAGATTGAGTACGGAAGAGACGATGAAAACGATGCCTGTGCGGTTGAGCAGCGTTGTGTTGACCGCCTCGCCTTTGCCTCGAAACACGCCGAATTGGTAGAGGGTGTACGCAATCACGAGAATGTAAATCACGCCCCAGATGGCAAACGTCAGCGGCGCGGGAACGAACAGATTCGGGTACCGGTCGGAGACTTCTTTGGGTGTGACCCCGTTGATCGGCAGAATGGAGGAGAGTGCGTTGACGGTGAGCATGGCAAGCAGTGCGAGCAGAACGAACCACTTCAATGCCTTCGATACAGTTTTGTTTTCCATTTTAGTAAGCCTCCCTTTCGTTATTTTGAGTGTTCTGATTTAGAGTGTGAAGTAATAGGAACCGAGCAAATAGTCTTGGCGATAGGTTTGCGAGAGCCGGTAGAGCAGGCACTTAACTTTCTCCAGCGGGTGATCTCCGCGCAGATAGCCGTCCCGGAGTGATTGATAAGTTCGTACCTCGGCCGGAGTCGCACAATCGGAAAAATACCCCCAAACGTGCTCCAGCGCGTTGAGCGCGCGTCCTTTGTCCTCCGGTAGCGTGAGTGCGTGCTCCACGCTCTGGTAGAATGCCAGCGCATGGTTGCCCGTTTTGTCTTTGAGCAGCTCGCGCAGCGCCTGATAGTCGGCAGGGGAGCGCTCTAAAACGCTGTATTTATAACGTCCCCACTCGGTTTCGAGCAGGCGCTGGTTTGGTTTCTCCATCATGCAGAGCACGCATTTGACCGCCGAGCGATTCTTGTCCTTCACTTCCAGCATCATATCCGGCAACTCACCCGGCAGACTGTGACAATAGTCCAAAAACGGCTCGATGGCGATGGTGTCGGAGTGCGCGCCGCGCGTCTTTTCCGGGTGTTGCTGGGAGTAGTGCGTCTTTTGCGCGCCGTCTGTTTCGCGCCAGGTCTCCCGGCAGAGGGCGACCCAGTATGCGTCGCTCTTCGTTGCGTCGGCGGGGTGGATCGTGTTGTGCAGATTGTCGTAAACAGCCGGCGCACCGATGGTATGGCACAGCTCCAGCACTTCGGCAATCGTGAAGATGCTGCCGTCATTTTCCAGAATCAATCGTTTGGTGATCGATGCGGGCAGGTCGCGATAGACACTGCTAAAACGCTTCTGTGCGGATGCAGCATCGCCGTATTTTCCGCCGACGTGGAGGATGATTTTATGCGTGTTGTTCAGCGAGAGCTGGTCAAGAAACTTCGCGTGGTAGGCGAGGTCTTCGATTGCGCGGCGCACCACATCGGCATCCGGCGAGTTGAGCACGGTGTATTGCCCGGGATGCATGGAAACACGCATGTTACTTTGCTTGATTTTTTGTGCGATAGAGGCGAGGGAATCGGCATGCAGACTGTCCCAAGGCAGCGCGGATGCGCGGCTGGAGCCAAAGGGGATGATGTCCGAACTGATGCGAAACAGCGGGATGTGATTTGCGATGTTGTAGTCGATCATGCGTGCAAGCGCCGCGAAGTTTTCGCCCGCAAGCGAAAGCAGCCGCTCCGGGGTTGCGGTTTTGAGGGTGCAAGTTTTTTGCTGTGCGCCTTCGAGTGCGACGGCGAGACAGGCATATCCGATGCGCATATACAAAGCCCTCTTTACGCAATTGGATTGTATGGAATCCATAATCGATATTTATTATCATTATAAAAGATAACGCCTGCTTGTGCAACAGGCTTGTCACGCGCAAAACGGGAAACGTGCCTTTTCGCGTCACATATGGTACAATCACGGGAAAAGAATTGCGCAAGCAACGGATGAATAAGAGGTTGTATGGAACGACAGGATTTGGATTTGATCGAAACAGTTGTCTCCTCGGAGGAGATTTTTCGCGGCAAAGTGGTGCATCTCTTTCGCGACACCGTGCGCCTTCCCAATGGGAAAAACGCCACGCGTGAGGTGATGCGCCATCCCGGCGCTGCCGCCGTGGTACCACTGACCGAGGATGGGGATGTCATCCTCGTGCGACAATATCGCTATCCATTTGAACGGGTGATGCTGGAGATTCCCGCAGGAAAACTCGACCCCGGCGAAGACCCGCTGGTCTGCGCCATGCGGGAATTGACCGAAGAAACCGGCTATGAGGCAAGCGAAATCGTACCGCTCGGCGTGTTTTATCCGTCGGTTGCGATTCTGGACGAGAAGATTCATCTCTATCTTGCGCGCGGGCTGACGGTTCATGCCGCGAATCCCGATGACGACGAGTTTTTGCATGTCGAACAGCGCCCGCTTGGCGAGATGGTGGAGGCAGTCATGCGCGGCGAGGTGCCGGACGGAAAAACGCAGACGGTAATCCTGAAAGCCTGGTACTTTCTGCAAGAAAACAAGTAAACATTCCTCTGTTCGCAAGACAAGGATTGTGCATCAAAAAAGAGCGGTCGCCCGCTCTTTTTTTCGTTTGCGCTTATGTTTCCTCGCTGTCCTCCGGCGAAATCACGCAATATTTCCCGTCGTAAGACTTGGTTTTGAGCACGTCTTTCTTGATCAGGATCAGCATGACGATGCCGACGACGACCAGAGCCGCGGAGAGAACCTGTGAAACACGAATTGTGCCAAACAGATATAAACTGTCTGTGCGCAAGCCTTCGATAACCGTCCGTGCGATGCCGTAGCCCACAAAATAGGTCGCAAGCAGCGTACCGTCTTTCACGCCCTTTCGTCCGAGCAGCAGGACGATCACAAACAGAATCGAGTTGCAAAAGCTCTCGTAGAAAAACGTCGCCTGATGCCATTCACCCAGTGACTGGATATAGACCGCCAGCGGGAAGAATTGCAGGTTCGGGTTCGTAATCAGTGCGCCGTACGCTTCCTGATTGATGAAGTTTCCCCAGCGGCCCATCGCCTGACCCAAAATCAAGCTTGGAATCACAAGATCCAGCAGCTTGAGAAACGGGAACTTCGCTGCCTTGGAGAAGATCAGCGCTGCGAGGAAACCGCCGATGACCGCGCCATAGATCGCCAGCCCGCCGGTGTTGATTGCGAGTATTCGCGCCGGGTCCGCGGCGAAGTAGTCCCACTCAAACGCGACATAATAGGCGCGAGCGCCGATGATTGCCAGAGGAACCGCAAGCAGAATGAAATCCAGCACCAAATCGGACGACCAACCGCGTCTGCGCGCGCGCAGAGACGCAAGAACAATGCCAAGCAGCAGCCCGCTGGCGATGATCACGCCATACCAGGCGATGTTGAGCCCTTGAATACCGAATAGATTGACAACAGCAAATCGATCCAACGAAAAAACCTCTTTTCCTGTGGTTGGTGAAGGCGGAACGTACCGCCCATAGACATTGTATCAAGATGTGTTGCTTAGGGCAAGCAAGAGCACGCGGTCAAACGCCTGGGTTGGATCAATTTTACAAAGCTGGAACTGGCTGGAGAAAAAAATA
>JAEWYO010000007.1 GCA_023395595.1 Bacillota bacterium | reverse complement strand
GGCGTTGTACCCTTTGCCCGGCCTACGCAGTAAGCATTCCAGTAAACCAGCGGAACCAGGACGAGGAGCGAGAGTACAAACAGAACCATCCACGCCGTATTCCCAATTCGCTCCCGAATACCGCTGTAGTAATTCAGAGGCAGGATAAACGCGGTTGCAAACACGTTAATAACAAGCGGAAGGATTCCCGCGATGCGCCAAAGTGCTTTTTGGAACGATGTCATGATATGTTCTCCTTGAACGGCTCTCTGCTCGGCCTTTGCTAGTAAGACAATCGAGCAGGCGATTTGTGACAATTCGAATAAAAAAGTGATGGCAGGGATTCATTTGCTTTTTTCTTTCTAGAAAAGAAGAGTTCTCTTTCCCCTTTAATTGACATTTCGGGGCAGTTACCCGATAATGTATGAAGTAAATTTGGAGGCAAACGGCAATGGAAGAGGTAAAACGCCCAAAGAACTTCATCGAGGAGTTCATCGAAGAGGATATGCGCACGAAAGAGCCGCGCGTGCAGACCCGGTTCCCGCCCGAACCGAACGGCTACCTGCACATCGGTCACGCGAAAGCCCTCGCCATCGATTTCGGCATGGCGGAGCGCTTCGGCGGCATCTGCAACCTGCGCTTTGACGACACAAACCCCGCCAAGGAGGACGTGGAATACGTCGATGCCATCCAGGCGGACATCCAGTGGCTTGGCTTTCGCTGGAATGAGGTTTTGTTCGGCTCTTCATACTTTGACCAGTGCTACGACCTCGCCGTCAAGCTCATCCAAAAAGGCGTTGCCTATGTGGATGAACTCACCAAGGATGAGATGCGCGCCTATCGCGGCACGCTCACGCAGGCGGGTAAAAACAGCCCGTATCGTGACCGTCCCGTTGCGGAGAACCTCGATCTCTTTGAGCGGATGCGGGGAGGCGAGTTTGCGGACGGAACCAAAACCCTCCGCGCCAAGATCGACATGGCATCGCCCAACATCAACATGCGCGATCCCGCGCTGTATCGCATCAAGCATGTGAGCCATCACCAGACGGGAGACAAGTGGTGCATCTATCCGATGTACGATTTTGCCCACCCGATTCAGGATGCGATCGAAGGTGTGACGCATTCGCTCTGCTCGCTGGAATACGAAGCGCACCGCCCGCTGTATGATTGGGTCATCGACCAGTGCGAGTTTTCTCCAAAACCGCGACAGATCGAGTTTGCGCGCCTGAACATCACGGACACCATCATGTCTAAGCGGTATCTGCGCCGCCTCGTGGAGGAAGGGTTTGTCTCCGGTTGGGACGATCCGCGTATGCCGACGCTCTGCGGCATGCGGCGGCGCGGTTACACGGCCGCCGCCATTCGGGATTTCCTCGATCGCATCGGCGTTTCCAAGGCGGATAGCGTCGTGGACGCCGCCATGCTGGAGCACTGTGTGCGCGAAGACCTGAACGACCATGCCGCCCGCCGGATGGCGGTGCTCGATCCCGTTCTCGTGGAGATCGACAACTGGGACGAGGGTAAAATCGAGGAGATCGAACTCGAAAACCATCCGAACCATCCCGAACTGGGCACACGAACGGTGAAACTCGGCAAGCGCGTCTATATCGAGCGGGACGACTTTGCAGAGAACCCGCCGAACAAGTTCTTCCGCCTCAAGCCGGACGGCGAGGTGCGCCTCAAGAGCGCCTATATCATCAAGTGCACCGGATGGGAAGCAAACGACGACGGCACGATCACCAAGATTTACTGCACCTATGATCCCGCGAGCCACAGCGGCGAAGAAGCCCGCAAGGTCAAGGGCACGCTGCACTGGGTCAACGCGGACGAAGCAGTCGCGGCGGAGTTTCGCCTCTACGACACGCTGATGAAGAGTGAAGCTGCCACAAGCGACGAAGCGGACGACGAGGAAGAAGCGGTTGAGAAGGACTTTGTTGAGAAACTCAATCCCGACTCACTCGTGAGCCTGCGCGGCTTTGTGGAGCCCGCGCTCAAAGATGCCGCAGCGGGAGAACACTATCAGTTCCTGCGCGAAGGGTATTTTTGCGCGGATCTGACGAGTACGCCGGAACACCCCGTTTTCAACCGCACGGTTGGACTCAAGGACAGCTACAAAGCTTAATTCTTTTCTTCAAAGAAAAGAATTAAAAGAATTTTTTACGATATGTTTCCCTCCGGGGGAATATATGAAGGAGTAACCCAACATGGTTCGAACCCGATTTGCCCCGTCTCCGACGGGTTATATGCATCTGGGCAATCTGCGCAGCGCACTGTATACCTATCTCTATGCAAAAAAACACAACGGCACGTTCATCCTCCGTATTGAGGACACCGACCAGAGCCGCTATGTTGAAGGCGCGGTGGATGTCATCTACAACACCCTCCGCGACATCGGCATGCAGTGGGACGAAGGCCCGGATGTTGGCGGCGACTACGGCCCGTATGTCCAGAGCGAACGCAAGAGCATGTATCTGCCGTATGCCGAGCAGCTCGTCAAAGCCAGCAAGGCGTACTATTGCTTCTGCACGAACGAGGAGCTCGACGCGCGCCGCGAAAAAGCGTCCGCACAGGGCGAAGTTTGGAAATATGACAAGCACTGCCTGCATCTTTCGCCGGACGAGGTGCAAAAGCGCATCGCCGCAGGCGAACCCTACGTGATTCGCCAGAACGTGCCGCTCACTGGAGAAGCCTCGTTTGACGACGTGCTCTATGGTCACATCAGCGTGGACTGCGCGGAGCTTGACGACATGGTGCTCATCAAAGCGGACGGCATGCCGACGTATAACTTCGCCAACGTGATCGACGACCACACGATGGCGATCAGCCACGTCATGCGTGGCAACGAATATCTCTCCAGCACGCCGAAGTACAATCTCTTGTATGACGCGTTTGGCTGGGAAAAGCCCGTCTATATCCACATGACGCCGATCATGCGCGACGCGAGCCACAAGCTCAGCAAGCGCGACGGAGACGCGTATTTTGAGGATTATCTGAAGAAGGGCTACCTCAAGGAAGCGATTGTCAACTATGTTTCGCTGCTGGGCTGGAATCCCGGAGACGAGCGCGAGTTTTTCACGCTGGACGAGCTCAAGGAAGCGTTTGACGTGACGGGCATGTCCAAATCTCCCGCAATTTTCGACGTGAACAAGCTTACCTGGATGAACGCGGAATATGTCCGCCGCCTTTCGCCGGAGGAATTCACGCGCCATGCCATGCCATATTATACGCAGGCGGGCGTTGCGGGGATGGACAAGGACATCCTCTGCCGTATTCTCCAGCCGCGCACGGAGATCTTCTCGCAGATTCCCGATGTGGTGGTCTTTTTGGCTAGCCTGCCGGAATATGACGCGGAACTCTTTACCAACAAAAAGAGCAAAACGGACTCCGCCGTGTCCGCCGAGGTGCTGGATTTTGTGATTCCCGCATTGACCGCGTTGCCGGAATGGACGGAAGCCGCTCTGCATGAAACACTGCTTGGCATGGCGGAAGCGCGCGGAATGAAGAACGGCACGTTGCTCTGGCCGGTGCGCATTTCGCTGGCAGGCAAGCTGGTGACGCCCGGCGGCGCCATCGAAATCGCGGCTCTTTTAGGCCGCGAAGAATCCCTCAGACGACTCAACTTCGGAAGAAGCAAATTATAAGTAAGTTCTTTTGCTTACTTTTCTTTTCAGAAAAGTAAGAGAAAAGAAACAGGAGGAACCCTTTTATGAAACTTGGAGTGATCGGCCTGCCGAATGTCGGCAAGAGCACGCTCTTTAACGCAATCACACAGGCGGGCGCACAGGCCGCAAACTATCCGTTTTGCACCATCGAGCCGAATGTCGGTGTGGTCGCGGTGCCGGATGAGCGGCTGGATGTGCTGGCCAAGATGTATGACCCCGAAAAATACACGCCCACGACGATTGAGTTTGTCGATATCGCGGGGTTGGTGCGCGGCGCGAGCCGCGGAGAAGGCCTCGGCAACAAGTTCCTCTCGCACATTCGCGAGGTGGACGCGGTGGTGCACGTTGTGCGCTGCTTTGAGGACGAGAACATCGTGCATGTGGATGGCTCGGTCGATCCCACGCGGGATGTGGAAACGATCTCCCTTGAGCTGATCTTTGCGGACATGGAGACGGTGGAAAAACGCCTTGATCGTGCGCGCAAGCAGATCAAAGCGGGAGATAAAAAGACGATTGCGGAGGTTGCGTTGCTGGAGCGGTTGCAGCCCGCTTTGGAGAGCGGCAAGCCCGCGCGCAGCCTCGATCTCACGGACGACGAAGCGGAGCTCATGCGCGGATTCTTCCTGCTGACCAGCAAACCCATCATCTATGTGGCAAACGTGAGCGAGGACGAAGTCGGCGCGGAGCCGAACAAGCACGTGCGCGCTCTCTATGAGATCGCCAAGAGCGAAAAGGCGGAAGCGTTGACCATCTGCTGCAAGCTTGAGGAAGAGATTGCCGAGCTGGACCCTGCCGAAAAGGGCGCATTTCTCGCCGAACTCGGCATCAAGGAATCGGGCCTCGACCAGCTCGTCAAGGCGTGCTATCGCCTGCTGGGGCTAATCAGCTATCTCACCGCAGGCCCCAAGGAAGTCCGCGCCTGGACGATCACCCGTGGCACGAAAGCGCCGCAGGCGGCGGGTAAAATCCACACGGACTTTGAGCGCGGCTTCATCCGCGCGGAGATCGTGCCGTTTCACACGCTTCAAGAGCTCGGCTCCATGACTGCCTGCAAGGAAAAAGGCCTTATCCGCAGCGAGGGTAAGGAATATGTCATGCAAGATGGCGACGTGACGCTGTTCCGGATCAACGTGTAAGACAAATCAAAACGCAACGCAACAAGAGAGCCGAAAAACGGCTCTCTTACTTTTTGCGCAAAAGAACGAAGTTTTGCTTAAGAGATTCCTTTAGATTTCTGGGATACCGAGTGATTTCAAGTAGTGATATGTTCCATCATAGAATTCAGGCTTTCTCGTTTCATCCACTGAATCTCCAAACGGGATAAAAATGATAAATCCTTGGCGTGCCCGTGTTAACAACACACGATAAGCATTTTTCAAATAAAGTTGATCATCATTTAGTCGAATGGAAGTCCAACGAGTACCAATAAAATTAAAACATTGGAATTGGCCATTGATAAAGCGATAATTCGCGTCCCAAGCGACAATCGCCCAATCGATTTCAAGTCCCTGTATGTCAAACTCTGTTGCAGTGTTTTCCAGAAAGTTTGAGGAACGAACATCGTCAGCCGAATTTAAGAACCATTCCCTTGCTTCAACTTCGCTCTGAACCCATATTCCTGCGGCTTTTAGTCGCTTTGCACCAGAGCTCGCGATCATTCCGTATCGTTCACTCGCGCGTGCTTTTGATTGGACCCATTTCTTTGCCGTGGATAGATTTCTGGTGATTAGAATCGGATAGTTACCTTCCAGTGTTTGAATCAATGAAATTGCGTTTTGTTTGTCAATATCTAGTAATGCCTTTACAAATTCAGAGACGTGTTCACTCCGGAAAGAACGCAAAGACACAGCTAAATGAAGATTCTTGAAAATAGAGACTTTCAATGTTCCAAATAGCTCTGATATAGATAATCCGCGCGTATACTCCTGATCTGTTATTCGATTTGAGGCGTAAACATCCCAGTGTGGGAAATGTTCTTTGAGTGCATCAAACCAAGCCGGTAGCCCAGCTTCACCGGTATTGATTTCTTGCCCACCGCCAACAAGACAAACGATAACTGCCCAATCCTTGTGCCGATCCATAATGCTGATCAAGAATTCTGGTTCAGACATCTCCCAATGGATTTGCCCTCTTTTGATCATGAAATTGGCGGTTTGCTCTTTGGTCCAGGCGCGTTGTGACTCGTCGAAAACAGCAACGCGTTCAACAGGAGCAGCATTGGTTGAAAGCGCATAATCGCGAAAATGGTGAATGTTCTGGATAAAAGTATTTGCTTTTTTGCGAGAAAATCCTTTCCGTATCTTGCCATTTGAACGGCGATGCTCGTCTCTTGCTAACGCTTCGCGTAAAACGTCTACTAGCGGACCGTTTCCCGAAAGGAAGACTGCGTGCTCATCCTCGCTAAAGTTATGGCGTGTGTTAGCAATATTCAATCCGGCAAGCGTTTTTCCGGCGCCAGGTACGCCAGTAATAAAGCAGATAGCTTTTCTAGTGTGCGCTTTGCTATAATCTATAATTTTGTTGATAATATCCGAAGTAAGGCTTAAGTTATAGCTTTCCGAATCGCTACGAGAAATCTCTTTTACGTCGTGGCCGCGATAGAGTGCTTGAGCAGCTTCTATGATTGTTGGGGTAGGCATATAAGGCGATTGTACCCATTCGCTAATGGTAATGGGATCGTCACACAGGCGAGCAGATAGATATTCGAGGATTGGTTGAAGCATTCGGGTATTTGAGCAGATAACACGATATGTTCCATCTTCATCGAATTTAAAGTCTGGGTATACGTCTTCTGCGTGCGTGCAAACAAGAATTGGAACGACTTTCCTCTTTTGACTTGTCAGGTGGAAATATTTCAAATCAAGTGCATAATCCAAGACCTGCTGAATGGCATGCTTTGGATAGGTGCGCTCGCCAACTTTGAACTCAATGACGTACACAATGCCCTTGTAAACAAGTATGTTGTCAATTCGTGCGCCAATTCTAGGGATTGTGTATTCATAAGCAATTCCACCATCCGAAAGCGAGGCAAGCGTCTTTTGCAGTAGGTTGATTTGATAAACCCATGCATTACGTTGTGTTTGTTCAAGTGCAAAGTTGTTGTTTGCAACAATTTCGCCGAGAATTTCATCAGATGTTTGGCTGAGGAAGACGGGTAAATTGTTTTGATAATATGATCGTTTCATGCACGCATCCTAATGATGTTTTTTGCATTATATCACAGATTCAGATGGTGATCGAGTTGGTGCGAAAACAATGTTATCTCGCAACCCAACGAGAGAGCCGAAAAACGGCTCTCTTGTTTTTTGCGGGGAAAGTGACTGGCGTTGTTTACGACAACCCCTTTTTCTCGCACATGCGGTAGATGGCGGATTCCGCCCAGGCGTAGTCGCTCATGAATCTGCCGTCAAAGCGGGAGATCGCATCTGCCTTGCCCGACCAGAAGTCGTAATAGTCGCAGGATACGAGCTCGCGGCGCAGGCGACAGCTTCCGCGCTCACGCACGAAGATTTCCTCCGCGTTGCAGTTCTTGAGCGTGTCGGTGAGCTCCTTGATCGTCCTGCGATAGCCGGTGTTTTCGGCGGTTTTGCTCTCGCTGCCTTCGCAGAGGTGCTCGATGATGTCGTAGATGCCGACATTGCGTCCTTCATAAAACACGCAGAGCGCCATGAGCTCCTTTGCCTTGGCGGAGACGAAGCGCACGGGCTTGCCTTCCACCAGCATCTCAAAATTGCCGAAGGTATGGAACTCCACCCGCTTTTTCTGCCGGGTGTGGAGGAGGCGCGCGCGCTCTAAAACGTCCTGAATATCGTCGCGGTCAAAGGGCTTGAAGACCATGTAATCCGCCTTCATCTGGAACGCCTCGACGGCAAAGCGCGGGTGCGCGGTGATGAAGACGATGATGATGTCCCGCCGAATCTCCCTGAGCCGCATCGCAAGCTCGATTCCGCTCATGCCCGGCATGTCGATGTCCAGCATCGCAAACTCGACCTCGTGCGTGTTTGCGTAGGCAATCGCATCCTCCGGCTGGGTGAATTTGCCGACGATCTCAATCTCCGGCATATCCGCGCATTTGAGCTCTAATAGCTGCATATCCAGCGCCATATCGTCAACCAAAATCGTTTTCATGCGTCCTCCTTCGTCCGGCTTTCCGGCGCGCCTGCGGGGTCTTTTGTCAGGTTGGCGTCATAGATCAGATCGACCGTGGTGCCGCGTCCGGGCCAGCTTTCCACCTGCATCGAGCATCCGGGGAACTGCTCCATGCGCGTGCGGATGTTCTGGATGCCAACCGAGTGCACGCTCGCTTCTTCACCGGGGATATAGCCCACGCCGTCGTCCTCCACGCGTACCACATATTTTCCGTAACCGTGGCTGAGGCTCACACGTACCGTACCGCCGCCGACCTTTGGCTTGATGCCGTGTATGATCGCGTTTTCCACCACGGGCTGAATCGTCAGCACCGGAATCAGAAAATCTGCGTCAAACACATCGTACTCCACGTTCAGGCGGCCTTGCAGCTGCACCTTGTTGATCTCGGCATAGGCGCGCACGGTGCGCAGCTCCTCGCGAAACGGAACAAGCCCGCTTTGCGCGCTCACGCTGTCCACCTTGAAGCGCAGAAACCGCGAAAAATCCTCGGTCATCTTGTAGGCAGAGTCAGGATCGAGCACGATCAGCGCCTGGATCGCGTTGAGTGTGTGATAGAAAAAATGGGAGCTGATCTGCGCGAGGAGCACGTTTGTGCGGTCAAACTCCAATTGTTTTTGCAGCGCGGTGATGCGGCTCTGCGCCGCCTCCTGCTCCATGCGGCGGATGGTACCCGTGCTGGCAAACGCGGTTGCGACAGAGAAGCTCAGCAGCAGGCTCACCAGAACAGAGTAGATCACGCTGTCGTTGGTGTACCAGGGCTGCACGGGCGAAACGGTAACATGCCACTCGGAATTATAGATCGGAAAAACATAGTCAAACGCGCGACTTGCGATGCCGTCTCCGCTCTTGACGATGGTTTGCTCAATGCCGGAGTCCGGGTTGACGCGCCAGATGCGGCAGGCGAAGCCCTGCGCTGCGACGGATTCCGGCGCGGTGAGCCCCTTGAGCGCCTCTGGATAGTTGAGCGTGACGGAGACAATACCCCAAAACGTGCCGTTGAGATAGACCGGAAGCCGCCCCGCGATGCCGAGGCCGCCCTGTACGAGGCTAAACGGGCCTGCCATGATCATCGTGCCGCGCTCAATCGCTGCCTGCGCTTCTTTGTCGCCCGCTTTCCGGCCGGTCAGGTCGTGCCCCATCACACTCTCGTTGCCCTTGAGCGGGTAAACGGCGCTGACAATGCCGCCCGGCGCGAGGAGCACGTTTCGCACCGTGCTGTCGGTGACAAGCAGCCGCGCTACGCGATCAAATCCAGCGGTTCCGCCTTCGTTTTGCACCACGAATGCTTCCAGCGTCTTTGCCTTGTTGAGCTGGGTGGAGAGCACCTCGTAGGCCTGCGCACTGACGGTGCCCGCGATGAATTTCATCTGGTCGTCTTCTCTGGTACGTCTGCCGTATTCGATATAGGCGGACAGCGCCGCGCAAAGCGCAAGCGTGACGAAAAACGCCGCCACGACGACCTTTGTAATGCGGCTGTTTCGCATTTGCCTTGCACCCCGCTTTCAAACGAATTTTGTTTGCAGCTGACTTTATTATATGTAATGCATGGCGCCTGCGCAATCCAAAACAAAAACGCGCCCCGTTTGACCGGAGCGCAGGTAGGGGTAAGGTTGTGTTACTTCGACGACATGGACTTGATCCTTCGCCGCGTCATGGCGCGCATGAGGGCAACCTTGCTGTGTCCCATGGTGCCGAGGTCGTCGCCGCGCTCCTGCCGGAGGCGCTCCTGGGCACGCTGCTCGGCTTCAAGTGCACGTTTCTCGTCGATCTCTTCCGGCCATTCGCAGGCCTGAGAGAGGATATAGACGCACTCGGGGCGCACCTCAATGAATCCTTCGGAATGGAATGCTGTGCGCTTCGTGTGCTCGTCTGTGTGGATTTCCAGCGCGCCGACATCCAGCGCGGAAACCATCGGCACATGCCCCGCCATCACGCCAAGCGTGCCCGCGATGGATTGCACGCTGACATAGACCGCTTCTCCGTTGAAAAATTCCCGCTCCGGTGTGACCACCATGAGGTTAAAGGGCTTTGCCATGCAATATCATCTCCCGTTGATGGCACGTGCGCATTTGCGCAGACATTGGTGAAACCATGCGATTCGGACGTTTACGCCTACCCGTTTTTCTTCATCTCGGCGTAGCGCTCGTGCACCTCGGCGATGCCGCCCGCAAGCAGGAAGAGCGACTCCGGAATCTCGTCCGCCTTGCCGTCAACAATCTCTTCAAAGCTTGCAATCGTGTCCGAAAGCGGGACGGAGCAGCCGGGCTGCCCGCTGTAGACTTCGGCAACGTGCATCGGCTGGGACAGGAAGTTCTGAATCTTTCTGGCGCGGTAGACCGTCTGGCGGTCGTCGTCAGAAAGCTCGTCCATACCGAGGATGGCGATGATGTCCTGCAACTCGTGATAGCGCTGGAGGGTCTCCTGCACGCGCCGGGCAACAGCATAATGCCGCTCGCCAACGATGGCGGGTTCGAGTATGCGCGAGGAGGAGGCCAGCGGGTCAACCGCAGGATAGATGCCGATTTCGGCAATCGAGCGGGAGAGCACCGTCGTTGCGTCCAGATGCGAAAAAATCGTTGCCGGTGCGGGGTCGGTCAGGTCGTCCGCGGGCACATAGATCGCCTGCACGGAGGTAATCGAGCCGTGCGGCGTACTTGCGATGCGCTCCTGCAGCTCACCTAGCTCGTTTGCCAGCGTCGGTTGGTAGCCAACCGCGCTCGGCATACGCCCTAGCAGCGCGGAGACTTCGTTGCCCGCCTGCACAAAGCGGAAAATGTTGTCAATGAAGAGCAGCACGTCCTGATGCATCTCGTCGCGGATGTATTCCGCCATCGATAGTCCGGCGAGCGCTACGCGCATGCGCGATCCCGGCGGCTCATTCATCTGCCCGAAGGCCAGCGATGTGCGCGCGATGACGCCGCTTTCGCGCATATCTGTGATGAGGTCCGTGCCCTCGCGGCTGCGTTCGCCAACACCGGTGAAGACCGAGTAGCCGCCGCGGTTTTTCGCGATATTGTGGATGAGCTCTAATATGAGCACCGTCTTGCCAACGCCCGCGCCGCCGAAGAGGCCGATTTTACCGCCGACGGGGTAGGGAGCCAGCAGGTCGATGACCTTGATGCCCGTTTCAAAGAGCGTGGTGGAAGGCCGCTGGAGCAGGAACGAAGGCGGTGCCTGATGCACGTCCCGCTGCGGCGCATCGATCGGGCCAAGCCCGTCGATCGGGCGGCCAAGGCAATCGATCACGCGGCCAAACACATTTTCGCCAACGGGAACACGGATGCCGCCGCCGGTATTTGTGACCTCCAAGCCGCAGGAAAGCCCCTCTGTGGGCTCCAGCGCGATGGCGCGCACCACGCCGGGGGAATGATGCTGTACAACCTCAATGTGGACGGGTGGCTCAGTCTTGGTCACAAGCAGCGTCTTAATCGGCGGCTCGCTGCCCTCTTTGAAGCGCACGTCCAGCACGGGGCCGATGATGCGGATGATGCTTCCGGTACGTTCTTGTTCCGTCATGCGTGTTTCTCCTCCGGATAATAGGCGGCGTCAGCGGATCGCGCCGCGTTTGCCGCGTTGGCGGCGCCGATGATATCGGCTAGCTCGTTGGTAATGGTGAGCTGGCGCACGGCATGATATTGCTGCGTCAGTTTTTCAATCATCTTGTCCGCGCTGCGTGTGGCGTTTTCCATCGCGGCCATGCGGGAGCAGTTTTCGCTGGCGTAAGCATGTACGATTGCGCCGTAGACATAGCCGATGAGTAGCTGCGGAATCAGCGCATTGAGCACTTCCTTCGGGGATGGGTCATAGAGAATGTAGGAGCGATCATACGCTTCGTCCTCTGTGCTCGTTGGCCGACCGCGCTTGAAGTCGTTGAGCTCGACGGGGAGCAGCTTTTGCTCCATCGGCTCGCGCGAAAGGGTGTTGATGAATTTCGTATAGACGATGCGGAGCTCGTCGATCTCTCCGCGGTCGTATTGCTCGATGAGGATCGTCATGAGCCTTCGCACCTGGTCAAGCTTCGGCTTTTCCGCGAGGCGCTCGAAGTGCCGGTCCGGCATAATGCCGCGGCGCAAAAAATGCGAGGTGCCGACGCTGCCGATGGTGTAGACCTCCACGACATTCTTGTTTTCCATCAGGCTGTCTGCAAGCGCGAGCACGGCGTGGTTATAGGAGCCGGAAAGCCCTTTTTCGCCGGAGACGACGATATAGGCAACCTTGTCGCCCGCGCGGTGCTTGAGGTAACGGTGCGTGATGTCGCCCGTGTGGTTCTGGATGTCTACAATAATATCCAGCGCGTGATAAAAATAGGCACGGTTTTTTGCGATGCCGTCGAGTGCCCTGCGCATGCGCGCCGCGGAGACCATGTGCATGGCGTTGGTGATCTGGCGCGTTTGCTTCACGCTCTTGATGTGAAAACGGATATCGCTGACGTTTGCCATCGGGCAGAGCCTCCTTTCGGTGCGGGTTCGGGCTGGGTTGCGCTATGCCTGACAGGTCAGGTGATAGTTTTCAATCGCGGCGCGGAGCTCTTCGGCGGTTTCGTCGGTCAAATCTCCGCTTTCCTCAATCTCGTCGAGTACGGCGCTGTAGTTGCGGCGTGCGTATTGCAGCAGCCCCTTTTGAAACGAGCGCACATGCGGCGAGGGAACTTCCTTGAGATAGCCGTTCATGACGGCGTAGAGCAGCAGCACCTGCTCGCTCATCTGGAGCGGCTCGTGCTGGTTTTGCTTGAGTGTTTCGCTGAGGCGGTCGCCGTTGTCAAGAATTTCCTTGGTCACGCTGTCGATATCCGAGCCAAACTGCGCGAAGATCTGCAGCTCGCGGTATTGTGCGAGCGTCAGGCGGAGTTTTTTGACCACCTTGCGCATCGCCTTTTTCTGCGCGGCGCTGCCAACACGGGAGACCGAGAGTCCGACGTTGACCGCCGGGCGCACGCCGGAATGGAACAGCTCCGGCTCAAGATAGATCTGGCCGTCCGTAATCGAGATCACGTTGGTCGGAATATAGGCGGAGATATCGCTCGCCATCGTCTCAACGATGGGCAGCGCGGTCAACGAACCGCCGCCGTTTGCCTCGCTGAGGTGACCCGCGCGCTCCAGCAGGCGGCTATGCAGATAAAACACGTCTCCGGGATATGCTTCGCGTCCCGGCGGGCGATGGAGCAACAGGGACATGGCGCGATATGCCACCGCGTGCTTGCTTAGGTCATCATAGATGACCAGCGCATCCTTGCCGTCATACATGAACTGCTCGGCAATCGCGCAGCCCGCGTAGGGCGCGAGATACTGCATCGCCGCGCAGTCACTTGCGTTGGCAACGACGATGACGGTATAGTCCATCGCGCCGGCCGATTGCAGCGTCTCATATAGCTGCGCGACGGTGGAGAGCTTTTGCCCGATGGCGACATAGACGCAATTCACGTTCTTGCCGCGTTGGTTGATGATGGTATCGATGGCGATGGTGGATTTGCCCGTCTGCCGGTCGCCGATGATCAGCTCACGCTGACCGCGTCCGATGGGGATGATGCTGTCCACCGCGAGAAGCCCCGTCATGAGCGGTTCGTTGACCGCCTGACGGTCGATGATACGCGGCGCAGGGGATTCCACGGGGCGATACCGCGCGGCATTGAGGGGCTTGTTGTCCAGCGGCATACCGATGGGGTTGACCACGCGGCCCAGCAATTCGTCTCCAACGGGAACCTCGACCACGCGGCCGGTGCCATAGACTCGTTCACCAACGCGGACGCTGTCCTGACCGTTGAGCAGAACCGCGCCAACACCGTCCAGCTCAAGATCCATGGTCATGCCGTAGACATCGTTTTCAAAGGCGATCTGTTCACCGTATCGGGTATGCGAAAGACCCTCCACGCGCACAACGCCGTCGCCAACGCTGGTGACGATGCCGTACTCATAGACAGCCGATTTGTTTTCAAATGTGTTGATGCGGCGCCTGAGCGTTTTACCGATGTCCGAAGCGCTGTTGTGGAGCGGCTTTTGTTCGCTTCCAGTGAGGCGGACGTTTTCCGCCGTGATCTCCGCGCCGGAGACACTGTTGCTCACCAGCAGGTGCTGCGCTTCCTTGATGCGGTAGGCAACGCTTGCGTCATAAATCTTTCCGTCAATGATGGCGAGAAAACCGCCGATCAGCGTTTCGTTTTGCTTGACCTCGAAGGAAACCTCCTGGCCGAGCATCTCGTTGAAGTGCCGCTTGACGGACTCAATTTGTTCTTCGCCGAACGGGCCGGCGGTGTATAATTCGCCTCTTAGAGCCATACGGAGCTCACTTTCCTAACAAAAGAGTTCAGGTGCTGTACGAGCCATGCGCGCCAGCGTATCACAAAAAAACGCAAAAGCTGGCCAATCTAAACGGACGGCCTTGCCCCGGTGCGCAGCCAAAGCGCAGCCTTAGCCGACCTTATCGAAAAAGCTGTCGATGATGCGCTGGTGGTCCTCCTGCGTGACTTCACGCTCGAGAATCTTTCCTGCGATGTCCACGGCGAGCTCTGCGGTCTGCGTCTTGAGCTCGTTCATCATGCCTTCGCGTTCGGCAACGGCTTGATGCATGGCATCGGAAAGAATGCCCTGCGCGTCCTGCTTGGCTTTTTTGCGGAGATCTTCCGCCTCGCGTTCGGCTGCCTTGCGGCGCTCCTCTGCGATATGCTCCGCGTCAAGCCGCGCGTTTTTCATCGAGGTTTCATATTGTGCCTTGAGCACATTTGCCTCGTTTCGACTCGCGTCGAGCTGCTCTCGCTCGCGCGCAAAACTTGCTTCGCGCTCCGCCATAAACTTGCTCACCGGCTTGTATAAAAAGTGGCGCAGCAAGAGGAAGAGAATGAGCAGATTGAGCGCGTGCTCGATAAAATCGATCAGGTGAAATTCCATGGGATACCCCTTTTGGCGACGTTATTTGCCCATCGTGAAGATCATGACAAGTGCGGTGACAAAGCCGTAGATGGCGGTGGACTCGGTCAGCGCGAGACCGAGCAGCAGCAATGCATTGATCTTACTGTTTGCTTCCGGCTGGCGGGCTACCGCTTCCACGGCTTTGCCGGTAGCGATACCCATGCCGAGGCCTGCGCCTGCGCCGGTGAGCACCGCGAGGCCAGCGCCGATTGCGATCAATCCGATATCCGTCATGGTAAGAATCCTCCTAAAATAATACTAAACAAATGGTTTCCGGCTCAGCCGGGGAATTTTACAGGTTTGGCACGGTTGAATCACTCAACTTCTTCAACCGCTTCTCCGATGAAGGTCAGGGACAGGTTGATGAAGATGAAAAACTGGATCAGCGGATGGAAGGCGTTGAAATACAGCCCCAGCACCGCGGGAATACCGACCGAGAACGCGCCAAGCGCGAAATAGATCAACTCGACCACGACCATACCGCCGAGCATATTGCCAAAGAGTCGGCAAGCAAGCGAAATTGGCACCGCAAGGTCGGAGAGCAGCTTAAACGGCGCGATGATCGCCTTTGGCCGGATAAAGCTCTGGAGTCGCCCTTTGACACCTTTTTTATAGATGCCATAGACGTTGATGAGCACAAACGTCACCAGCGCATACGAGAACGTCATGCTCAAATCGGTTGTCGGCGGACGAAACCCGAAGAGCTCTACGATTGCGGAACCGATGAACAGCGCGGCCAGCGCGAAGAAATAGGAAGCGAGGCCTTCGTTTGCGTGCCCGTACTTTTCCTTTGTCAGGTCGTTGATGGCGCTGACCGCGGTTTCGAGCACAAGCTGAATGCCGCGCGGTGTCTCCTGAAAGCGGGGGATCACGAAGACGCGCAGCAAAAGCGCAATCAGCGCAAGCGCCGCGATGACAATCCACGAGACAAACACGGTGGAACTCACGGACAGCCCGAAGACATTCATGCGCTCCGGACTGATTGCAACCTGAAACACCCGTTCCCCGGCGCTAAAGCATCCGAGGAAGAGCCCGCTGCCGAGCCAAAGCAACAGCACGCCTGCCATCATCAGCAGGTTGCGTTTCTTCTTTGCTGATTTGTAGCCTTCTTCCGTCTTCTCCGGCTGCGCGATGCGTGCGCGCAAAACGAGCGCGGATATACCGAGCAGCAACGAGAGCGCGATGGCGATCCATTTTCCGACGGAAGGCATGATGAATTGCATTTACCGGTCTCCTTTCCCGTTTCTGCGCATGAGCACGTTGACAACAACAGCGCCGACGACGAGGACGGATGAAATTCCAATGCCGCACCAAAGCAGCTCACGCCGGAAAAACAGCGCAACGGGCACCAGAGCCGCGGCAAAGAGCAAAATTTTTGCGAAAACGAGTGCAACGGTTTGGAGGGAACGACCCGCGGAGACCGCCTTTGTGACCCGTGTGAGCAAAAAAAGCTCGCCAGCGCCGCAAACAAGGCCAATCAAAAAACCGCTCATTCGTTCCTACCTCCTGCAATCGATCTGGGACGCATGATAAACTGACCCAAATCAAGACAAAAATCCCGCTCAGCGAAGGTGCGCCCGTGATCCACAGATGTGTTCGCAGATTCGGCAGCGACGCCAAAGACAGGATATTAATACCAGCATTCTACAACTTTGACATTCGAATGTCAAAGCCTGACCGGCAGAATCATACCGAAGTAAAGTTACGCGACCCGGTAGGATCGTGCACCACGGAATCGATAACACAGTACTGTTATACACGAATATAATAATTTGTCAAGAATAAAACCAACATAGAAATTCGGTCGTGTAAAGAAAACGCGGATTGATCGGCGATTTTGACGAAAATATATTGATTCGAAAATGCGAATTTCGGCAGTTGTTGCTCTTTTACGGCATATGTTGAAAAATGAAACATAAAAAAACGGATCGCGGGCGGCAAGCGCTCGATGAGATGATATAATGACTAGGATATGTACAGATGATATGTATATAGGAACAAGAAGAGAAGCAAAGAGAGCAAATAAGAACTTGAAATCATTATTAAAGCACTTAAAAGACTATCGAAAGGAAAGCATCCTAAGCCCGCTGTTCAAATTATTTGAGGCGGGGCTGGAGCTTGCTGTGCCGCTCGTCATGGCGGCGCTGATCGACCGCGGCATCGCGGGCGGTGATCGGGGATTTATCATCCGCATGTGCCTGCTGCTGGCGGGGCTTGCGCTGGCGGGGCTGGTGAGCTCGATCACCGCGCAATACTATGCGGCAAAGGCGGCGGCGGGCTTTGGCAAAGAGGTCAAGCGCGCGCTGTTTGAGAAGATTCAGTCGCTTTCGTTTTCCGATCTGGACACGGTCGGCGTCTCCACGCTGGTGACCCGGCTCACGAGTGATAGCAACCAGGCGCAAACGGGCGTGAACCTCACGCTACGCTTGCTTTTGCGCTCGCCGTTTATCGTGTTTGGCGCGGCGATTATGGCGTTCACTGTGGATGCAAAAGCAGCGCTTGTGTTTGCCGGGGCAATTCCGCTGCTCGCTATCGCCGTGTTTGCGGTGATGCTGGTGTGCATTCCGCTCTATCGCGCGGTGCAGACGCGGTTGGATCGTATCGTCGGCGCCGTGCGGCAAAATCTCGTCGGCGTGCGCGTGGTGCGTGCCTTCGGGCTGGAGGAAAGCGAAACGGGCGACTTCCGCCACGAAAACGGGCTGCTGTTTTCGATGCAGCGCGCGGTCGGCCGCATCGCCGCGCTCCTCAATCCCGCAACATACGTCATCATCAACATTGCCATCGCGCTGCTCATCTGGGTTGGTGCAATCCGCGTGCAGGCGGGTGCGCTCACGCAAGGCGAGGTGGTCGCGCTCTATAACTACATGAGCCAGATCCTTGTGGAGCTGGTCAAGCTCGCGAGTTTGATCATCACGATCAACAAATCCATCGCCAGCGGAAACCGCATCCAGCAAGTACTCGAGATGCCATCTAGCATGCATTCGCCCGATGTGCGCACGGCCGAGCCCAAAGGCAGTGCCGCTGTGGAGTTTCGCGCGGTCGGCTTGCGCTACTATGCGGGCGCGGAGGAAGCGCTCTCCGGCATCGATCTCACCGTTTTGCGCGGGCAGACCGTCGGTATCATCGGCGGCACGGGTGCTGGCAAAAGCTCGCTGGTCAACCTCATCCCGCGGTTTTATGACGCAAGCGAGGGAGTCGTGCGGGTGTTTGGCATCGACGTGAAGGACTATCCGCTGGATGAGCTGCGGCAGAAAATCGGCATCGTGCCGCAGAGCGCGGCGCTCTTTTCCGGCAGCGTGCGGGAAAACATCCGCTGGGGCAAACCGGACGCGACGGACGAGGAAATTTGGCAGGCGCTGACGCTCGCGCAGGTGCAGGATAGCATCGCGGAAAAAGGCGGGCTGGATGCCGAGATCGAGCAGGGCGGGAGGAATCTCTCCGGCGGGCAAAAGCAGCGGTTGACCATCGCCCGCGCGCTGGTGCGCAAACCGGAGATTCTGATTCTGGACGACAGCGCCTCCGCGCTGGACTACGCAACGGACGCAAGGCTGCGCGCGAGCATTCGCGGCATGAAAGGAAGTCCGACGGTGTTTATCGTCTCCCAGCGCGCGTCCTCGGTGCTTTATGCTGACCAAATCCTCGTGCTGGAGGATGGCGGCGTGGCGGGCCTCGGCACCAGCGATGAACTGCTCTCGTCTTGCCCTGTCTACCGGGAGATCTATGAGACACAGTTTGAACGGGAGGCGGCACATGCGTAACAAAACAAAGCAAGCCGCCCGTGTGGACAAAGGTGTACTCAAAAAGATCCTGCTGGCGCTCAGGGGTTATCGCCTCCTGCTTGTGCTTTCGCTGCTGCTTGCGCTGGTTTCGGTCGCAGCGGCGCTGTATGTGCCGATCTTGATCGGCCGCGCCATCGACCTCATCGCCGGCAAAGGTCAAGTGCAGTTCGACGCAATCCTGCGCATTCTGGTGGAAGCCTGCGCGATTGCGGGCGGCACCGCTGTGCTGCAGTGGCTGATGGGCATTCTCAACAACCGTATGACATTTGGTGTAGTGCGGGATCTGCGCACGCGCGCGTTTGAAACCATCGAACGTCTTCCATTGCGCTATCTTGATTCCCATGCTTACGGCGAGATCGTCAGCCGCGTAATTGCCGACGCGGACGCGTTTGCGGACGGGCTGCTACTCGGCTTTTCGCAGTTGTTCACCGGCATCATGACCATTCTCGGCACGCTGGTATTCATGCTCGTCATCGATTGGAAGACGGGGCTTGTGGTGATTTTGCTCACGCCGCTATCGCTGGTCTCCGCGCGGGTGATCGCGTCCCGCACCTACCGGATGTTCCGCGCACTTTCGGATACACGCGCCGAGCAGACGGGTTATCTCGACGAGATGATCAAAAACCAGAAGGTGGTGCAGGCATTTTCGCATTCGGCACAATCGCAGGCAACATTTGACGGGATCAATGATCGTCTGGCGCAGGATTATCTCAACGCGACGTTTTATTCCTCCATCACCAACCCCACGACGCGCTTTATCAACGCGCTGGTCTATGCCGGTGTTGCGCTGGCGGGCGCACTGACGGCGATTGCAACCGGCGGCGCGTTCTCCGTGGGTCAGCTTTCGGTGTTTTTGAGCTATGCCGCGCAGTATACCAAGCCGTTTAACGAGATTAGCGGCGTGGTGACGGAGCTGCAAAACGCGTTTGCCTGTGCGGGGCGCATCTTTGCGCTCATCGAGGAAACGCCGGAGCAGCCGGACGCGGCGGATGCCGCCGTGCTCGAACAGATGCAAGGCAATATTGAACTCGATAACGTTGCGTTTTCATATGACGAGCAGCGCGCGTTTATCGAGCAGCTCAATCTGAGCGTCAAACCCGGACAGCGTATCGCGATTGTGGGTCCGACCGGCTGCGGCAAGACGACGATCATCAATCTGTTGATGCGCTTTTATGATGTGACCGGCGGCGCGGTGCGCGTGGAGGGGACGGACATCCGTTCCATCACGCGAAAGAGCCTCAGAAGCGGGTATGGCATGGTTTTGCAGGAGACGTGGCTCAAGGCGGGCACGATTCGCGAAAATATCACCCTCGGGAAACCGGACGCAACGGAGGAGGAGATCATCGCCGCCGCGAAGGCCGCCCGCGCGCACGGGTTCATCATGCGCCTGCCGAAAGGATACGACACCGTGATCGGCGAGGACGGCAGCCTCTCCCAAGGGCAAAAGCAGCTGCTTTGCATCACGCGCGTGATGCTGCGCCTGCCGCCGGTGCTGATTCTCGACGAGGCGACGAGCTCCATCGACACCCGAACCGAGCAGCGCGTGCAAGCCGCATTCTCGCGGCTGATGGAGGGCAGAACCAGCATCGTGGTGGCACACCGGCTCTCAACCATCCGCGAGGCGGACGTGATTCTCGTGATGAAAGACGGCAAGGTGATTGAGCGCGGCAGGCACGAGGAACTGCTTGCGCAAAACGGGTTTTATGCCGAACTGTATCAAAGTCAGTTTGCCGTGTTATAGAAAGCAGACTGTTTGTGATGGAAACCAGTTTGTTGTGTTGCAAAAGCGATCCGTCGCGTTGAAAACCTGCTATTCGTTGTAAAAACGCTTGCAACCGGCGGCGAGATCACATATAATCACACGGCTTGAGAAAAAGTATGTATATAGTAGAGAGAAAGAGATAAAAGCAAGGTTAGAGATGAGAGAGTTTGAAAGTCAAGTACAGTATCTAAAGTATCGAACCCTTTGCGAGGTCGCAAAACACGCCTTTGACGACACGTTGATCGAGTCGATTTGGGGAATCCCGAAGTCGATTGTGCCGGGCAAAAAATCCACGATGCGCTGCTGCGTCTATAAGGAGCGCGCGATTCTGGGCGAACGGGTGAAGCTCGCGATGGGCGGCAACCGCAAGAACCCGAATATCATCGAGACACTGGATATCGCTTGCGATGAATGCCCCGTCTCCGGCTATGACGTAACCGCCGTCTGCCGCGGTTGCATTGCGCACCGCTGCAAGGAGGCCTGCAAGAGCGATGCGATCTATCTGGATTCGCACCAGAAGGCGCATATCGATCAGGACAAGTGCATCGAATGCGGTCTCTGCGCAAAGGCATGCCCGTATCACGCGATCATTCAAACCAAGCGCCCGTGCGAGAGCGCCTGCCATGCGCGGGCGATCACCATGGACGAGGAAAAGAGCGCTCTGATTCGCGAGAGCAAGTGCACCGCCTGCGGCGCCTGCGTCACGCAGTGCCCTTTTGGCGCGATCATGGATAAATCTGAAATTCTGGAAGCCATCGACCTGCTCAAACACAAACAGCCGGGGCAAAAACTTTATGCGATGGTTGCGCCCGCGATTCAGAGCCAGTTTACCTATGCCTGGCCGGGTCAGGTAAACGCGGGCCTGCGCGCTCTGGGGTTTGATGCGGTGACGGAGGCTGCGCGCGGCGCGGACATGGTGGCGGAGGAGGAGAGCGCGGAGCTGCTTGAAAAAGGCTTTGTGATGAGCTCCTGCTGTCCCGCGTTTGTGAGCTATGTGGAGCAGAACTTCCCGAAGCTCACGCACCACCTGTCTCATTGCCTCTCGCCGATGGCGACACTCGGCAAATGGATCAAAGAACGCGAACCGGAGGCGAAGATTGTTTTCGTCGGCCCATGTACGGCGAAAAAGGCGGAGGCGAAAAAAGAGCGCGTCTCGCCGTATATCGACTGTGTGATCACGTTTGAAGAGCTTCAAGCACTCTTTGACAGCCGCGAGATCGACATCTCCGTACTGCCGATTGAAGCGGTGGACGAAGCGACGGCGTTCGGGCGCGGGTTTGCGCGCTCCGGTGGCGTGACCGAGGCGATCAAACAAGCGGTCAAGGCGCGCGGGAATGAGGAATTCAAGCTCGTCGCCACCAAGTGCAACGGCATTGAGGAATGCCGCGTTGCGCTGCTGAAGCTCTCCAAAGGGCTGGATGTCGGCAATTTTGTCGAGGGTATGGCGTGCGTCGGCGGGTGCGTCGGCGGCGCGGGCTGCATCAATCCATCGAAGAAAAAATAATAAACGCGCGTCGCAGAGTACCATTTATCGACGCGATCAACAAAACCCGCATGCCAGAGGGCACGCGGGTTTTGCTTTGTGCGAGATCGGGAGCATAAGAACCGCTTAAAGGTCGTCCACCAACGCGCCGCTCTTGGCATATGCGGTGCTGCGTGCCTCAAAAAAGTCCGTCTTAATCGTGTTTGCGTTGCTGTATTGGCTCACCCAGCTGAGGTTCTCCGGCTCCGCGTCGTGCCCGTCATAGAGCTTTTCAAAGCCGAGGTTGGTGCACCGCAGGTTGCCGAGATATTGCACATAATCCGTGATCATCTCGCAGGTTAGCCCCGCGACGCCGTCGCCGATGGCATAATGGCCCCAGGCGATCTCCTGTTCACAGCCCTCGCGGATCATGTCCCGATAGAGCGCCACCTTCTCCGGCGTGAAGAGCTCCGGGTTTTCCTGCTTGAGTTCGAGCAGGATGCTCCGAAACAGCCAGAGATGCGTGTTTTCGTCGCGATTGATATAACGAATCACCTGCACCGAACCCGGCATGAGGTTGTTTCTGCCAAGATTGTAGAAGAACATAAACCCGCTGTAGAAATAGACCCCTTCGAGAATATAGTTGGCGACGATGGTGCGCATGAGGTTTTCCGCCGTGCGCTCCTGATAAAAATGGTTGTACGCGTCGCCGATAAATGTGTTTCGCTTGAGCAGGTGCTCGTCGTTTTTCCATTGATAGAGCACCTCGTCGCGCCCTTGCGGCTCGCAGATGGTGTCGAGCATGTAACTATAGCTTTGGCTGTGGATGGCTTCCTGATAGGTTTGGATCGCGAGGCAGAGGTTTACCTCGTTTGCCGTGATGTACTCGCCGACGGCGGGCAGGTTCGCGGTCTGGATGCTGTCAAGAAAGATCAAAAACGACAGAATCTTATCGTAGGCGCGGCGTTCCGGCGCGGGCAGGTTGGGATAATCCTTCACGTCGGTGGAGAGGTTGACCTCCTCCGGCACCCAGAAATTATTCATCGCCTGACGGTACCAGTCGTGCGACCAGCTGTACTTCAGGTTATTGAAATCGTTGAGGTTTGTGGTGTCGCCTGCGATCATCCGGCGATCAGCTAGATCGAGGCTGCCATCGGGGTTAAAGAGTGGTTTTTGCTTTAATACTTCCATATCGGTAAACTCCCATCGTTCAATCGATTCATGATATGCGCTCAGGACGAGCAAGCCGAGCAATCTTCTACTTCGAGGCTCTTGCTGCGTACATAGTAAACGGTCTTCACGCCCTGCTCAAAGGCGAGGATGTACAGACCCAGCACCTTGCGGAAGGTGAACTCGTTGGTGATGTAGAGGTTCATGCTCTGGCTTTGGTCAATGTGCCGCTGCCGGATGCCCGCTGCGCGGATGCTCCAGGTTTGATCCATCAGATGCGCGCTCTTATAGTACCAGAACGTCTCCGGCGAAAGATCCGGCGCGACGCGCGGAATCAGCCCGTTTTTCTTCTCTTCAAGGAAATAGCGGTTCATGACGGGATCAATGCCTGCGGTCGTTCCCGCGATGATGCTCGTGCTGCTGGTCGGCGCAATGGCAAGCAGCCAGCCGTTGCGCAGGCCGGTCTCAGCCACACGCGCTGCGAGGGCTTTCCAGCGCTCGCTCGTGTATCCGCGCTTGGTGAAATACGCACCCGTCTGCCAGTCACTGTCCGCAAAGTGCGTATACTGCCCTTTGTCGGCGGCGACGTCGCAGCTTGCCGAGATCGCGGCGTAGTTGATCCGCTCAAAGAGTTTATCGACGAATTTCAGGTGCTCCTCGCTCTCCCAGCCGATGTGCTGTTTGGCGAGCATGTGGTGGTATCCGCTCACGCCAAGCCCGATGGGTCGATAGTTCAGGTTGTTTACCTTGGCATACGGCACGGGGAAGAAGTTGAGGTCGATGACGTTGTCCAGCGCACGGACAACGTGGCCTGTGATGGCCTCCAGCTCGTCGCTTTCCAGATCGATTTGTCCAAGCGACAGGCTTGCGAGGTTGCAAACCACGAAATCGCCTGGCTTGGTGGTGTTGACGATGACGGTTTCGCCGTTCGTCTCCACGATCTCCTGGCTCACGTCCGAGATTCCGCTCATATTCTGCGCAATCTCCGTGCAGAGGTTGCTGCAATAGATCATGCCCGTGTGGTGGTTCGGGTTTGCGCGGTTGACTGTGTCGCGGTTGAATACAAACGGCGTGCCGGTCTCCACCGCACTCTTGAGAATCAGGCGGACGAGCTCCTTGATCGGGATCACGCGTTTGTCGATGCGGCTGTCCGCCACACAGTCACGGTAGCGCTCCTCCCATTCCTCACCCCAGAAGTCCTCAAGACTGTAGCCCTTGGCGGCGAGGATGTCGTGCGGGCACATGAGATACCAGTTTGCTTCGATGTTGTCGCGCACGGTCTTCCAGAATAGATCGGGATAGCACACCGCAGGGAAGACGTCGTGCGCCTTCATGCGGTCGTCGCCGTTGTTGGTGCGAATCTGTAAAAACTCCGGCAAATCCTTATGCCAAACGTCGAGATAGACTGCGACCGCGCCCTGCCGCACGCCGAGCTGATCGACCGCGACAGCCGTATCGTTGGCAAGGCGAATCCAGCGGATGACCCCGCCCGCCGCACCTTCAAAGCCGCGTATCGTGCTGCCCTTGCTGCGCACCTTGCCGAAATAGAGACCCATGCCGCCGCCGTATTTGCTCACCTGTGCGAAGTTGTTGATGCTGCGATAGATCCCCGTCAGGCTGTCCGGCACGGTGTCGATGAAGCAGCTTGAGAGCTGATGAAACGGCTTTCTCGCGTTGGCGAGCGTGGGGGTCGCCATCGTCACCTTGAGCGAGCTGAGCATGTCGTAAAACCGCTTGACCCACACGAGCCGATCCTTGGTCTCCGGAAGGGCGAGATGCAGCGCGATGCCCAGATACATCTCCTGCGGGGTTTCCAGTGGCTGACCCTTGTGGCTGCGGATTACATAGCGCCTCAGCAGCAACTCCAACCCCGAATAGGTGAGCTTCTCGTCGTGCGCGGGGGTTAAAAACGTCTCCGCTTCGTCGAGTTCTTCTTTTGTATAGCCTTCGAGAATGTACGCGCCATACAGACCGCACTCGCACAGATAGCGAACCTTTTCATAGTAACTGTGCAACTGGAGTTCATCCAGCGCGCGCGAAAGATCGGCGGCAAAATCGTGCATGAGGATGCGCGCCGCGATGAACTCCCAGTGCGGTGCCTCCTGCGTGGTGAGCTCCGCCGCCGCGCGGGTCAACGCCGCGCGCTTTGCGCTCTCGCCCATCTCCGGCTTGAGAAACGAGCGAAATTTATCGTCGAGGCGGGAGAGCTCGTACATCTCCTGCGGATAGTCCGTCTGCACTTTGTCGAGAATCTGTTCCAACGCGTCGCCGTCGGCAAACAGAGAGCAGATGCTCTTTCGCTGGGCGCGCATGCGCGTGCGCTCGCTCCGGTAGAGGATATAGCTCTTGCTCTGGGCAAAATAGCCCTTGAGCATCAGTGTCTCCTCCACAAGATCCTGAATCTGCTCCACCGAAACCGGCGGTTGCAGCAACGGAATACGAGATTCCACCGCGGTAGTAATCGCCTCCAGCGCGGAATCGGAGATCTCGGCCTTTGTGCTGAGAAACGCCTTTCTTACGGCGTTGGTGATCTTGTCGCGGTCGTATTCTTCCGCAAGCCCGCTTCGTTTGATGATCTCCATCATGATGATTGTGCCCCTTATCTGGTCGTGTCGGTGAGAATAGCCCGCGTTCTTCTCCGCGGGTGCGCTCTCGTGTGCCGTTGTGTGTGGGTAGAAGGTTGCAAATCGCAACTGGTTGTGCCTTGAATTCATACTAACACAATATATGGACTCTCGCAATGCCGCAAAGCGCCTCTCGCACCTTGCCGTTTTTTGCAAAATCGCAGTGCTGTAAAAGAAAACAGCCACGTTGATTGGCTGTTTGGAGCTTCTTGTAATTAGGACGATTCTGTTTCTGCCGCGCAGAAGAAAAAAGTTTACAAACCGCGCAGGCTGCATTGCCTAAAAACGACAATCGGGTGATGGAATCTATCGGTCTAGAGCAGCGAGCGCAGGTCATCTTTTTCGCTCAGTACAGTCAATCCTTCTGCCTTGAGCAGCGCTGCCGTCATGCCGTCGCCGGGGATCAAGCGGCCGCAGAAGCAGCCGTCGTAGATTTGCCCGCTTCCACAGGAGGGGCTGTTCGCCTTGAGAATCGCAATCCGGCAGGAGAAGAGCTTCGCCAATCGCAGCGTCTCTTCCGCGCCACGCGCAAAGGCCGCGGTGCAGTCCCGTTCGTCCCGCGTGAGCACGCGCGTGTCGTGCCGCTCCGCCGGAGGGCGCGGGGTCGGCAACCCGCCGAGCTGCTCCGGGCAGACGGGAATCAAATGGTATTTTTGCGCGAGCGAGAGGATGCGTGCATCCGCCGTTCCCGTGCCGTCATAGCGGCAGGGCACGCCGAGCAGGCAAGCGCTGACCAGGATCGGGCTGGATTCGTTCATATTTGACCTCCTTGATTGCAAGGGTACAAAAACAGTATAGCACACAGACAATTGGGAAGCACAACAGGAAGAAGGGAACGTGAACAGAGAACGTCTCGTACAAAAATACCATAAGTGGTATACAACACGTGCCAGAAGCCGCATGAACGGGAAAGTTTCTTACCCACAAGCGAGAATACCATACGGGGTAAGATTTGGAGTAAGGGTTCTGTTTCTGCATACAATTGTGTAAAAAAATACCCCGTATAATCGGGGTAATGATGCGCCGCGCGTCAGCGCGTGTCAATTTTCTTTTTTGTGTTGATAGACCTTTGTGAATTCGCCGCCAATCACCTTGCCGGTGTATGCGCTGCGCTTAGTGATTCCCGCCAGCCCGTCAATGCTCTCCAGCCGCCGTTTGAGGCGCTGACGAATGATGACCAGCACGATGAGCGCGACGGCGAGAACGCCGATGATGATATTCAGCACCCAGTTCATGTGCCTGCCCTCCGCGCCGCTTTCTTGGCGTTGTACCATTTGAGTACCTTGAAGTCGGAAACGATGGCGAATGCCTGCGCTGCGACGAGCGCGGTGAGTGCGGTTGCGACGGCCATCTTTGCTGCACCTCCTGCTGTGTTGCCTGCTGCTGGCGGCTGTGGATTGTTGGGGACCTGTTCCAATACCGCAATCGTCTGCTCCGGCGATTGCTCGGGTTGCGGGGTCTCTGGCTGCGGTGTTGCAAAAGCCGGAGAAATGGTTGGCGCGGGTGTGTTCGCCTGCGTCGGTGTTACGGTGGGGGTTATTTTGTGCCAGCGCCATTCGCCAACAAACGTCACGTTTCCGCCCGCAATGGTCTGACTGCTCAGGTTCCAGCCGGAGAAGCGCCATGTCCCATCGGTCATATGGTATGCGCGAAATGCATCCGGCGGTGTGATCACATCCCCGTCGATTCCGGTGGTATTGGGCGGCAGCTTTTCGAGCACGCCGTTTGGCAGGTCGCGCCCGCTGCTTGCGCTGATGAATGTATAGGAGACCGAGTAAACGGGAAGCGCGGTCCAAACCCAGTTTCCGCGGAAGGTAACGTCGGAGTCAGTCAGTGTGATACTGGAAGGAGTCCAGCTGGAGAATGTCCATTCTCCAGCGCCGTCGCGCACGGGGGTAAACACGGCAGATGGGGTAACGTTCGTGCCGGAAAGGATGCTTTCGTTTGCGGGCAGTTGCGCGAGCACACCGGCAGGCAGCATATGGTCGGCAGTTTCGCTTGCAAACTCATATTGCACCGTGCGGGGATGCGGCAGATCGTCCACCACATAGACGCGAAAACGGATGATGGAATCGCTCGGCAGCGTGATGGCGGGCAGCGTGACAGTGATCACATAGCCGCTGCTGTTGACCGATTCGGTCAGCGCGGAAAAATCGACCGAATAGCCGGAGGTGATCGGGACAAAGGTACCGGTCGGGTTTGCGGTGTCCCGAATTAAAAACGCAAAAGCGGAGGCTGAGACGATGTCGCCTTCCAATTCGGAGCGGGTTTTGCTGGTGAATTCGCTCAGTCCAACAGTAACATCATGCGCTCGCAGGCAATAGTCGGCCGTGTCGGTGTGGTTGTCGTTTCCGTTTTTGCTCGCGGCGAGGGCGGAGGAAGGCAGGATGAAACAAACCAGCGAGAGTACCAGCAGTGTGATCGTAAAAAGGATGCGATTGCGTTGTTTCATCTTCGCGCTCCTCGCGTTTGCAGTGTGGGAGGGATCATGGGGGTGCGTCTGGTTCCGCCGCAAAGCGGCAGGAGGGTGCTGCTAGCTTGCTGCACCGATGCTGGCGAGACTGTCGGCATAATACCGCTTGCCCACGGGAAGCTCCTCGCCGGTGTCGAGCAAAACGCGCGTGCTGTCGATACTGTGGATGAAGCGTTTCCCAACCAGAAAGGACTTGTGCGTGCGCACAAAGCCTTTGTTAAAGAGCTGCTCTTCCAGCCGCATCATCGTGGAGTAAAACTCGAACTGCTCGGAACCGTAATAGACCGTGACGATTCTCTGCTGTATTTCAAAATAGCGGATGTCCTCGACGGGCACACAGCGGCTCTCCCCGGCGCAGGTGAGCACGAGCACTTCGCTCTCACGGCGGGCTTTTCGCTCGCAGGCGCGCAGAAAGATTTCCTCAAATTTTTCGGCGGAGGTTTGGTCTTTGACCACATAGTGCAGTGCGCTGACATCGTAGCCTTCGATGGCATGATCCGGCGAAAAAGTGAAAAACACAATATCGCCCAGATAACCGATCTCGCGCAGGCGCTTTGCGGTTTCCAATCCGTTTAGCCCCGGCATGCGAATATCCAGATAGATGAGGTCCAGCGTCGCATAGGAATCTTCCGCCTCAAACAACAGCGCTTCCCCGGAGGGAAACGTCTTGATGCTTGTGTGCACGCCGTGGCGGCTTGACAGGCGAAGAAGCGTTTTTTTGCAGAGCGAAACCTGCTCCGCACTGTCGTCACAGATGAAGATATTCATCTTTCTCCAAACGCCGTCCTTTCCGCTTCCGGGTTGAACGGTTGCGTTCTGCCTTCCACCCTCATTTTTTCCAATACCCTTGTTTGCATGATACCCCTTTTTGCATCCGGACGCGGATGCATGTCATAAAACGTGTTTTTGATGTCAAGAATGTGTGCTGCGTGCCTTTTTGGCGCCGCTTCGCTGTTAAATGAATTGCGTATAACACACAACTATATTATACATGTGAAACAACGCAAGGATGAATGTTTTATCCAAAAAATTAAGAATTTTACTGAAACCGGATGTACATGTGTGCTGTACAGAGCGTTCAGAAACCGTATTGCACGCAATTTTTGAATCATTTAATTGAAGTTTCGTTACATCAATCGACCCTCGTGCATGCGCGTACCGTATCATGATGCCAATAAAACCCCCAACCGCAAACGTGATCAATCTCCGCGAAAAATCTCTACGGGACCGGCGAAACCCGCCAAAGGAGGAAGTGTGTATGCTGAAGTTTGACCATTTGGAAGAGGCGGTTGCAAAAGCCGCTGTGCTCAAGGAGTTTTGCTTTGGTGTGCGTATTGTTCGTTTGGACGACGGAACCGTTCTGTATTCTTCCGCTGCACTTTCGGGAGAAGATTTTTCAAAATGCCGCGTCAATCTGGAACTGCGCGGGACGAACACGTTCTCCGGCACACAGAGTGAGCGCAGCATCCTGTT
The DNA here is from genome assembly GCA_023395595.1 of Bacillota bacterium. Taxonomy (GTDB): domain Bacteria; phylum Bacillota; class Clostridia; order Christensenellales; family CAG-138; genus UBA7703. Next base: position 14,311 of record JAEWYO010000007.1, on the reverse strand, counting down.
CGGCAAGCATCAGGAAGCATATGAGATTACGAGTGTTCCGGTGCTGGTGGGCGATACCCGATGCGCGCTGGAGATGATTCAGCCGCATCATTCGGTGATCTCCGCCGTGTCCGGTGAGGCGGGAGAGCCGCAGGAAACCGAACGGTATTTGGCCGGCACCATCGGCAATCTAGTATTGAAGGATTCACTCACCGGGCTCTATAACCGTCGTTATATCGACGAGTACCTACCCGCTGCGCTGAGTGCGGCCTATGACCGGGGGCAACCGCTTTCCGTGATCTTTGCGGATATCGACCAGTTCAAGCAGGTCAACGACAATCACGGACATCTGGCGGGGGATCTGGTACTCCAGCACGTGGCGCAGCTTCTGCAAAAGAAGATTCGCAGGACGGACAGCTGGGTTGCGCGCTATGGCGGGGATGAATTTGTGATTTGCCTTCCTGGTGTGGATCATGCTGCGGCACAGCGGATTGCCAACCGGCTTCGTCTGGCGATCATGAGTGAGCGGTTTTATCTGGAAAGTGAGTCAATCGGGCTGACTTGCAGCTTTGGCGTGCATAGTGTGGAGCAGAACGATTTTCAACTTACCGCGCTCATGCTGCTGCACCATGCGGATGAGAAGTTGTATCGGGCGAAGCACGCCGGACGCAACACGGTCATGTAATCTTTTTTTACTCATGAAGCAAGCAGATTGTTTTTTGTGCTTGCGTTTGAGAATACTCTTTCCTCCTAACAATCGTATCCCCCAAAACGTCAAAACCGCGCTTCTGGTAGGGCGCGGTTTTGATATTTTGGTTGTGTGGATCAGGGCTTTGCCCTGATCCACACAATAGATACGCGCTTCTGGCAGGGCGTGATGCATGCGGTTGGCTGGTGGGTCAGGGCTTTACCCTGACCCACACAATAGATACGCGCTTCTGGCAGGGCGTGATTTTGATATAAAAAATCTAACTCTAATTTTTCTTAATTTTACTTCGAAGGAATCATGATCCCGGGAAGATGACCGTCAGCAGCATCTTAAACGGCTCCACCGCTTCCAGCGCATGGGGCACGCCCGCGGGCATGACCACCGTCTCTCCGGCGCAGAGGAAATACTCCCCGCCGCCGATGGTGATCTTCGCCTTGCCGTCGAGCACCTGCACCATCGCGTCGCCTTTGGACTCGTGGGAACTGATCTCCTCGTTGGTGTCAAAGGCAAATAGCGTCAGGCTTACGGAGCGGTTTTGCACCAGTGTGCGGCTCACAATCTGCCCTTCCTGATAAGTTACGAGTGCGCCGAGCGAAAGCGGCGTTGCCAGATCGATATTCTTCATGATTTTGTTTGCCATGGTTGCTTCCTCCTGTTTTGCTTGCGGTCTTGATTTGTTGAGCGTCAAGCTCGTAAGCCCGTTCGGTTTCTTCATGCCAGCGACACCAGCCTTTTTTCGCCTGTGATCGCTTGAATCGGCGCAATGTCCTGCGTGACTTCCAGTACGCCGAGGTAGGTTCCCGTCTCGTCCCGTACCGCGAAATAACGGATATAGACAAACTTGTCGCCGAGCTTGATCCAGAAATCTTCGTGATCTTTCTTACCGCTCTTGAAGTCGTTGATAATGCCCTCGACGATGTGTACGCTCGCCGGTGGATGGCAGTTTGCAACCTTGCGCCCGATGATCGCCTTTGTGCGCGGGAAAACGCGCTCGCTCCCTTGTGAAAAATAGCGCACCGTGTCGTCCGCGCCGACGAATGTGATGTCGAGTGGCAGCGTGTCAAGCAGGCGGCCAAGCTCCGGAATGGAGAGGAACCCCGTCGGGAGCTGAACGGAGCCGCTCACGGGCGCGGCTGGTGCGGTGGTTGCTTCGGCGGCAGACGAGGCCTGCCAGACGGGCGGAATTGCGATCATGCAATAGCCAATCTCGCCGCTTTCTCTTGCGACATTGGAAAATTCTCCGGCGGAAAGCGTTTCGATCAGCATCGGGATGAGAATGTTTTCTTCCTTGAAGATCATCTCCTCCACGCGGGTGAGCGCTTCTGTGAGTTTCTCTGCCGTTTCGGGGCTGCCCTTGGCCGCGAGCTTCGCCGCGTCCTTCAGCAGCGCGCGGATCTCGTCGTCCACACCCCACATTACCTTCGGCGGGGCTGTGACGCCGTGCTGCTCCAGATAGGGGAACAGCAGGTTTTCCTTGCGGGAATAGTGCAGGTCGATGGCAAGCAGCGCGCCGATCTCCGGCAGCAACGTCTGGGTTGCGAGTTTGCCTTCCTGTACGCGGGAGAGCAGCGGGCGGATGCGCTCGTTGATGTGCGCGGTGATCGCCTCGTTCTCCGCCTTGAGCGTGTGCGTCGGGTGCCCGGGAACCTGGCTCACGTCCGCCGGCGCGTGGATTTCTTCGATGCTGCCCTTGAACACGGCGGAGTGCACATCGCAAAGCCGCTGCACCTCGGAAACGGGCAGCCCTTCGGAGATCAGTGCCTGCTCCGCTGCGGAGATTTCGCTGGCGGCAACGCCGTCAAACGCTTCTCGAAAGATGCTCTGCACTTCTTCTACGGTTTTTCCTTCGTGAAGCAGGCGCAGCACGTCCTTGATGGCTTCTTTGCGCCGCGCGCGATTGTTGATTTCCTGACTCATATGATTTGCCTCCTCTTGGCTGGTCGGTTCTTGTTAAAGTGTTGCGATATATCCATGTTCCGCGAGCACTTTGACGATCTTCTTTGGATCGATGTGCTTGAGCGTCGCGCCTTTGGCGGGGGACATGAAGCGGCCTGCGCTTTGCAGCATGCCGGGTTTGGTGATGTCTGTAAAACCCAGTCCGCTGAGAATTTCGACTAAGTTGGGATACTTCGTACACAGCGTGTAGACGGTTTCGTTTAGGTCGATAGAAATCTGCTCCATCGCTACTTGCCCTCCTTTGGCGGTTTGACTCGGTTGAATGCCAAGTGATTTAGTAGTCTTTCTGATATGAGTATAGAGGGGTTAATCCGAATAATATGTTGTAATAACAACAATATTGAAAGAAATACGTCAATTTTTCGTTGGAAAGGGCACAAAAACAGAAAAGCCGCGCGTTTGCGCGGCATGCGGAACCAGTTGTCGCTATTTCGTCGTCGGAAGTTCTCTGCTGCCGGGCTTCTCCAGCTTGAGCTTGCCTTCTTTACAGATCGGGCACTCGTCCGGCTCGTAGGAGTCGATGGAGAGTTTCAGCGCCGCGTAGACCGGCAGCGCGAAGTCGCAATCAGCCGCCCGGCGATCCGCAATGCACGCGGCGCCGATGACCTCCGCGCCCATGTCCTGCAGCGCCTTGACCGTCTCCATGGTGGATCTTCCTGTGGTGATCACGTCCTCGGCAATCAGGATTTTGTCGCCTTTGCCGACCGTGAAGCCGCGGCGGAGCTGCATCTCGCCGTCCTTGCGCTCGGTGAAGATGCTCTCTACGCCGAGCTGCCGCGCGAGCTCATAGGAGACGATCACGCCGCCCATCGCAGGTCCGCAAACCTTTGTGAGTGGCAGATTTTTCACCTGTTCGGTGACGGTGGAGAGAACTTCTTCAGACAGCGCGGGGAAGCGGAGCAGCTTTGCACACTGGCAATAGCCGCCGCTGTGCCGCCCGGAGGAGAGGAGGAAGTGCCCTTCTAAAAATGCCTCGCAGCTTTTCATGATGGTGAGGTTGTCTTTCATATTGTCGCTCCTTAACACGATTTTTTCTTATTAAATAATGCCGACGATTTCCTGCAAGTTCTGCAAGCCTTCGTTTTTACAATAGTCCGCGAGACCGTCGATGATGGAGAGCATCGCGTTGGGGTTGGCAAACGTCATCGTGCCGACCTGCACTGCCACGGCTCCCGCCATCAGGAACTTCAGCGCGTCTTCGGCGGAGGCGATGCCGCCCATACCGACCACGGGAATCTGCACCGCGTGCGCCACCTGATGCACCATCCGCAGCGCGATGGGCAATATCGCAGGGCCAGAAAGACCCGCATAGACGTTTTCAAACACGGCACGTCTCTTTTTCACATCGATCGCCATGCCGAGAAATGTGTTCACGAGGCTCAGCGCGTCCGCACCTGCGTTTTCGCATGCGCGCGCAACGGCGATGAGATCCGGCGCGTTGGGCGAGAGCTTGACCATCACGGGGTGCTTCGAGATCGCTTTGACTTTCTTCGTGATGTCCGCTGCCGTCTCCGGCAGCATGCCAAACGCCATCCCGCCCGCCTTGACGTTCGGGCAGGAAATGTTGAGTTCAAGGATGTCGATGTCCGCGCCATCCAGCAGCCGCGCGCCTTCAAGATAGTCCTCCTCGCAGTGGCCGCCAAGGTTGGCGATTACCGCAGGCCCAAGCGTGCGCATATAGGCAGCTTCTTGTTCGACAAAACGCGTTACGCCGGGGTTTTCCAGCCCGATGCTGTTGAGCATGCCGGACGGGGTTTCGTAGACGCGCTGTCCCTTGTTGCCCGCGCTGCCGGAGAGTGTCAGCCCTTTTTCGCTGATACCGCCAAGGCGCGAAACGTCCATGATTTCGCTATATTCGTGCCCGAAGCCGAACGTGCCGGAGGCCGCGATCACGGGATTGTTGAGCGTCACGCCGCAGAGTGTGAGTTGTAGCGGGCTAGATGGCATCCTGCACCTCCCGATAGTCAAACACAGGCCCGTCCTTGCAGACGCGTTTTTGCCCGCTCTTTGTCTGGCAGGTGCAGCCGAGGCAAGCGCCAACGCCGCACGCCATGTGCTTTTCGAGTGAGACTAACAGCCTTGCGTTCGCCTGCTCTGCCGCAGTTGCCGCCGCGCGGAGCATGGGCGAAGGCCCGCAGGCGTAGAAGGTTGCGCTGGCTGAAAAATCCACATCGTTGACCACGTAGCCGCCGATGTTCAGCGTCACGCTGTCGGCACACTGCGCAAATGCTTCCTCTAGATATGCTTCTGCGCGAAAGCCCAAATATACGTCGATTTTGCGGTTCGGGTCATTTAGGCGGAGCTCTTTTGCAAGTTGGAGCATGGGCGCGGTTCCGATGCCGCCGCCGATGAGCACGGCATCGCCCACGTTAAGCGGGAAGCCGTTGCCGTATGCGCCCTGCGCTTCGATCTCCTGACCCGGCAGCAGCCGCGCAAACTGCGCCGTACCGCGTCCGATGGTTTGGTAGACAAACGTGGTTTCTCCGCTCGTCGCGTCGGTTGCGCAGATGCTGATGGGTCTGCCCAGCAGCGGATCGAGCGCGCCCGGCACGCGGAGCATATGAAACTGTCCCGCGCGGCCAAGCGGCGCGCCGGAGACCACCATGCGCCAGATTCCGCTTGCAATCGGTTCGTTTCGGATTATTTCAGCCATTGCAGGATATCCTGTTTCATGTCGAGCGTCGCCTTGCGGGTGTGGTCGGTGAAGCGCACGTCCTCGCTCTTGCCTTTGTGCGCCGTGAGAATCCCCCGCGAGGAGTTGACCACGCCGCGCACTCCCCCTTCGAAAAAGCCGGCGATGTCCTTGCCCGTGCCACCCTGCGCGCCGTAGCCGGGGATGAGCAGGAAGGTCTGTGGCAACAGCGGGCGGATGCGCTCGAATTCCTCGGGATAGGTCAGCCCTGTGACCGCGCCGATGGCGGAGAAACCGCTGTCTCCAAGGAAGCGCTCGCCCCAGGCGGAGACTTTGCGCGCCGTGCGCTCATAGAGCGTTTCGCCGTCCACAATCAAATCCTGAAAGTCTTTTCCGCTGGGGTTGCTGGTCTTCACCAGCGCGAACACGCCTTTGCCTTGTTCGAGGTAGGGGTAGTATGGCGAGACAGCGTCTTCGCCCATGAAGACGTTGATGGTCATCACGTCGGTTTCAAAGTCACCGGAAAAGTGGGCTTGCGCGTATTGCGCTGCGGTCGAGGAGATGTCCCCGCGCTTTGCGTCGGTGATGGTCACGTTGCCTCGGCCTCTGGCAAACTGGAGCGTCTTGGCGAAGGCTTGCATGCCGTCGAGCCCCAGCGCTTCGTAGCAGGCGATCTGGAGTTTGAAGCAGCCCGCGATGTCCTCCGTCGCTTCGATGATGGCGCGGTTGAATTCAAAAATCTTTTCGCCCTCGGTGCCGCTCTTTTGCTTGATATAGTCCGGCAGGAAGGAATATTGTGTGTCCAGCCCCACGCAGACGGGACCTTTTTTTTGTACGGCTTGGATCAATTGCTGCATTACTTTCTCCTCAATCTTCTTATATGTGTATTCTTGTTGATTCGACTCAAATCGCGGCGTTGTATTCGTATTTCGTCTCGCCGTCGATGATGGTTCTCAGCACTCGTCCCATCACTTTTCTTCCGTGGAAGGGCGTGTTGTGGGAGCGGGAGATCATGCGCATGGCGTCGAGTTCGCTTTCTTCTTCCACCGAGAGCGCGGTGACGCTCGCGGCATAGCCCGGCAGGAAGAGCCCGGCTTTCAGTCCGAGTCGCTTTGCGGGGCTGAGGGAGAGCATCTCGGAGAGGCGGGTGAGCGGGATTCCGTTCTCCTGAAACACTTTGAGGTAGATTTGGAACGCGTGCTCAATGTTGCTGATGCCCGCCATCCCGTTTGCCTTGTCTGCAGGCGTATGCGGTGCGTGATCGGTAGAGAGACAGTCGATCGTGCCGTCCTGAATACCTGCAATCAACGCGTCCACATCCGCGCGCGTGCGTAGCGGGGGGTTCACCTTATAGTCGCTGTCCCAGCCGAAGAGGTGGTGCGGCGTGACTTCGCAGGTGAGCTGGAGCCCTTCCGCTTTCGCGCTTCGCACCATCTCGACCGTCTCGGCGCGGCTGATGTGCCCGATGTGAAGATTGCCGCCGACCTCGCGCAGGAGATTGATGTCGCGTTCGACAATCTTGCGCTCCGGCTGGCAGTGCGTGCTGATCACGAAGCCATATTTCCTTGAATCCAGTAGGAGCTCGCGCATAAAGTCGTCCGAAAAGATCGTCTTCCCGTCGTTGCTGAGCACCTTGGTCACGCGGCTGAGGCTCGCGCGGTCGGTCGGCTGTTCGTCGCCGAGGGCCTCGCCTGCGGCGGCCGCCTGCGTCAGATGGCAGAGGTTGAGTCGTTTCGCCTTCTCGTGATTTTCGCGCACGAGTGCGGGCGTTTCCATCACGGGGTTGGTGTTCGCCATCGCGATCAGGTGCGCATAGCCGCCCTTGAGCGCTGCGCGCATACCCGTCTCCATGGTCTCCTTCTCCGGATAGCCGGGATCGCGCAGGTGGCAGTGCAGGTCGATGAACGCCGGCATGAGCGCGTTTCGCCGCATGTCGATGACGCGGTCTGCCTTTTGCCAGCACAGCGGCGCGCAGGCGGTGATGATGCCGTCCTCTGTGCAGAGGTCTCCGTAGCGGTCGCCGGAAGCGTCGATGAGGCGGGCGTTTCGATAAAGCGTGATCATACCGTTTCTCCTTTCGTGATGGCGGGGGTTCGCTTTGTTTGCTTTACAGGCGCGTGCGCGCGTCGCAGTATTCGCAGGCGTATTGGTTCGTTGCGGCATCCACGAGGTGGAAGTGTACATCCGTGATGTGCTCCTGGTTCGTAATGCAGCGCGGGTTGCGGCAGGTCAGGATTCCGGTGACCGTCTGCGGCGGCGTGAGGCTGACTTTTTTGACCCGTTCGCCGTCCTTGATGTAGGAAATCGTCGCGCCCGGGTCAATGAGGCCCAGTACGTCGAGGTTGATGTCGAGGTTGGATTCGATCTTGATGAGGTCCTTGTGTCCCATCTTCTCGCTGTCCACGTTGCGCATGAGTACGACCACGTCTTCTAGGCGGTCGAGCCCAAGCTGTTGAAAGATTTTATATCCGTGACCCGCGCGAATGTGGTCGATCACGATGCCTTCTTTGATTTTGGATACGTTGACCATTCTAGTTTCCTCCGTTTTCGTCTTGCTTAAGCCGGTTCTTCTGCGCCTAGTAACTTCATAATCAGCGCCATGCGCACAAACATGCCGTATCGCACCTGCTCAAAGTAAGCGGCGCGTGGATCGTCGTCCACCTCGGTGGCGATTTCGTTGATGCGCGGCAAGGGATGCATGACGATCATGTCCGGCTTGGCGAGTGACATCTTTTCCGCGGTGAGGATGAAGTAGTCCTTGAGCCGCAGGTATTCCTCCTCACTGATGAAGCGCTCGCGTTGCACGCGGGACATATAGAGCACATCCAGCTCGGAGATCGTACCCTCAAGGTCGGTCGTCTCGGTGTAGGGTACGCCTTTTGCGCCCAGCTCTTCCTTCACGAAGGCGGGCATGGTCAGCTCCTCCGGCGAGATGAAGCGAAAGCGGACGTTTTCATATCGCGCGAGGCAGGTGACGAGTGAGTGGATCGTGCGTCCGAACTTCAGGTCTCCGCACACGCCGACGGTGAGCCCGCTGAAGTCACCTTTGTAGTGGCGAATGGTCAGCAGGTCGGTGAGCGTCTGCGTCGGGTGGTGGTGCCCGCCGTCGCCCGCGTTGATCACGGGAACGCCGGCATAGCGGCTCATGAGCTTCGCCGTGCCCTCCTTTGGGTGGCGAACCACGATCAGGTCGGCGTATTTACCGATGGTGCGCGCGCTGTCCGCGATGGTTTCACCTTTTGCCGCACTGCTGGTGTTCGGGTCCGAGAAACCCAGCGTGTTGCCGCCGAGGCGGAGCATCGCTGCGTCGAAGGAAAACTTGGTGCGGGTGGATGGCTCGTAAAACAGGCTTGCCATGAGTTTGCCGCGGCAGGCGGCGGCGTAACGCTCCGGGGATTGGATGATGCGCTCGCTGAGGGAAAGCAGTTCTTCAATTTCCTCCAGGGTGAAATCACTCGGCGCAATCAGGCTCTTGTTTGTTAGCATGTGGTTCTCTCTCCTTTTTTCGCTCCTCCGCGCGCGGGCGGGGCAGGCCATAAAAAAACACCGGTTAGAAAACCGATGTTGGGAAACAAATATAATATTGAAAAAACAATTCTTTCAAAGAAGCAATTTTGAAAACAGCAATTCTGTTCAAGCGACGCAGACGGTTTGAATGAGTAATAAAAAAGCTTTGATCGAAAAGAAAAACTCTCTTCATCAAAGCCGGAATGCGGGAGCTGCCGCTGGCAATAAAAAAGCTTTGATCGAAAAGGAAAAATCCTTTCGTCAAAGCCTTGAATGCAAAATCGAAACGGGAAAGAAGAAAAGGAATACGGGGAGTGCGGAAGCGATTTTGAATCGTTTGTGCTTGCACCCGCGGACTCATTCGTCTCCCTGCCTCTCGTCAAAATTTACTCATTTCGAGTAGTATATAAGGATTCCAGCCCCTTGTCAATATCTTTTCCGGCATTCTCTACGCTGCGCTTTGCGAATGCCGAGTACGCCTTGTCCGCGTGAGAAGGCATGCAAAAAGCCGTCACAAATTCCACAATTATTCATGTCACCAAACATTTTTTCTTGCGCAGGATGCGCTGCACAATTGCGCGAAACAAAGCAATAATTGCGGTAAAAACCCGCGATATTGTGCGATATGAAGGCGTTCCTGCAAAAACCGAAGCGAGAAGACAATTCGAACGGAAACACGATTATATATTGCATAAAGAATGCATACAGAGGGTTGCGCAACAGTGGTTTCACGTTTATAATTTTTCGTAGATGCCGGGTCAGGAAATGAACCGGCATCCAAGCCCTATCGCGAAGTTCGAAACAAAAAAACATGGAGGAAAGAGTAAAATGAAGAAGATCGTTGCGATCGTTCTGGCGCTCGTTCTCGTCGCGTCCTTTGCTGCCTGCGCAGCGCCTGCGACCACGCCCGCCGCGGCAGACAAGCCTGCTTCCGGCAATCCTGTTGTGAAGATTGGCATCTATGAACCCGCATCCGGCGACAACGGCGCGGGCGGCAAACAGGAAACCCTTGGCATCGAGTATGCAAATTCCGTCAGCCCGACCGTTGAAATCAACGGAACGACGTATGATGTGCAGCTCGTCAAGGTTGACAACGAGAGCTCCAACGACAAGGCGGCCTCCGCGGCGTCCACGCTGATCTCGGCTGGTGTTTCGGTCGTGTTGGGTTCCTATGGCTCGGGCGTGTCCATTGCGGCTTCTCCCTCTTTTGAAGCGGCGGGCATCCCGGCAATCGGCATCACCTGCACCAACCCGCAGGTTACCGAAGGCAACAAGCACTATTTCCGCATCTGCTTCCTCGATCCGTTCCAGGGCACGGTTCTGGCCAACTATGCCTTTACTACCCTCGGTGTGAAGACGGCATATTGCCTCTCCAAACTGGGTGACGACTACTCCGGCGGTCTGGTGAACTACTTTGTCAAGGCGTTTGAAGCCCTCGGCGGCACCTGCGTGCAGGATACGTTCCCCGATGGCAACAGCGACTTCACGAGCTACATCAACAACGCGAAGAACAGCGGCGCGAAAGTTTTCTTCTCGCCGGTGTCCACCGAAGCCGCGCAGCTCATCATCGACCAGGCGGAATCCCAAGCCCTCGGCATGCCGATTCTTGCGGGCGATACGTGGGATAGCAACGTCATCCTCCAGGCCGCGAAGGGCAAGAGCGTTGACGTGACCGTCACGACGTTCTATCCCGAAGGCGCGAATGCCGAGTTTGACGCGGGCTTTAAGACCTGGGTCAAGGCGGATGCGACGCAGCTGGCCAACAACGGCGGCGATGACACCGTTGCAGCCGTCACCGCGATGGGCTATGATGCCTACTTCTTCGCGCTCGAAGCCATGAAGAAAGCCGCCAGCATTGAGCCCGCCGCCATCATGGAAGCCCTCTGGGCAACCACCTATAACGGCGTTTCCGGCCCGATCGCGCTCGACCAGGTCAACGGCGATGCCATCCGCAACACCGCGTATGTGAAGCACGCGAACAACGAAACCGGTGCATGGGACGCACTTCCCCCGGTTACGATTGGTTAATTGACGCTCGTACCAATGCGGCGGGGGAAACAAATGCCCCCGCCGCACTTTATCGCAGCGAAAGATGCTCCGGTTTCGCCTTGCTCAAGCGGCAACTCTGCCGTGGGAACCAAAGCATCCTCGCATATTTTTGTCAGTCACTCAAATGGATAAGGGTTTCGGCTTTTCAAAAAAGCGCGCCGCTCCAGCCCGGAAGCGGCATGGATGGAGGCTAATCAATGCTCGATTTTTTACACGCCAACCTCTCGTATATCCTTTCGGGTATCTCGGTCGGCGGGCAGTATGCGCTTATCGCCATCGGCTATACGATGGTTTACGGCATCCTGCGGCTGATCAACTTTGCGCATGGCGATGTGTTCATGTGCGCGGGGTTGATGATGGTATACCTCACGACCGTATTGCCGGTCACGATCGCGATTCCGCTCGTGCTCATCATGACCGTTGTACTCGGTTTTCTCATTGAACGCGCGGCCTATAAGCCGCTGCGCACCGCGCCCCGCATGTCCGTCATGATCAGCGCAATCGGCGTTTCCTATCTCTTGCAAAACGCCGCGCTCTATTTCACCGGCGGTCTTGCCAAGGTGTATCCTTCCATCCCGTGGCTGAGCCAGACGATCACGATCTGGGGTTCGACCACGAAGATGGTCACGGTCGTAACGCCGATTCTGACCATCGTGCTGGTGGTGCTGCTGACTCTGCTCATCAAGTACACCAAGGTTGGCATGGCGATGCGCGCCGTCTCCAAAGATTTTGAAACCAGCCGCCTCATGGGCATCCGCATCAACTCCGTCATCTCGGTGACGTTTGTGATCGGCTCGTTCCTTGCCGCGGTGGGTTCGATCCTCTATTTTACAAACTACGCATCGGTCACGCCTGTCTCAGGCGGCATGCCGGGACTCAAGTGCTTCGTGGCGGCCGTGTTTGGCGGCATCGGGAGCATCCCCGGCGCGGTCATCGGCGCGTTCATCATCGGTATCGCGGAGAATATCATCAAAGGCGGCAGCTCAATCTTCGGATTCGGCGGCAGCGGTTGGACGACATTTTCGGATGCATTCACGTTTGCACTGCTCATCATCATCCTCGTGGTGAAACCCACGGGCTTGTTTGGCGAGAAGTCCACGGACAAGGCGTAAGGGAGGCGATTGCATGAAACAAAAAAGCAAAGCGGAGCTTTGGATCGCGTTTGCGGCAATCGCGCTGATCTATGTGATTGTCACCGTGCTAGAGCAAACGATGAACCCGAACCACATCATCTTCACCGTGCTGAAAAAAGGCGCAATCTATTCGTTGGTTGCGGTCAGCATGAACCTGCTCAACGGCTTTACGGGACTGTTCTCGCTGGGTCAGGCGGGGTTTATGCTCATCGGCGCGTATACCTATTCCATCTTTACCATGCCGACGGCGATCAAGCTCTCCGACTCGGTCTATAAGTATTACGAAGCCGCAGTCAAGTTTGACACAGGCATTTTCGTCGGACTTCTCTGCGCGGGGCTTGCCGCCGCCTTGTTCGCGGCGCTGATCGGGCTGCCCGTGTTGCGCCTCAAATCGGACTATCTGGCAATCGCGACCATCGGCTTTGCCGAGATCATCCGCGCGATTTTCCAGTGGGATGTGCTGGGCCCCGTGACCAACGGCGCAAACGTGATGCGCAACTATCTTGACCTCACCGACGTGAAGATACCGTTTACGGACATCCCGTTCCCGCCGACGCTGTATGTCTTCCTTGCAAGCGGCGTTTGCATCGGGCTGATCGTGCTGCTGATCAACTCTTCCTACGGTCGTGCGTTTAAGGCGATTCGAGACGATGAAATCGCGGCGGAGGCCATGGGCATCAACCTCTTCAAACACAAAGAGATGAGCTTCATCATCAGCTCGTTCTTTGCCGGCGTTTCCGGTGCGCTGTTGGCGATGTATCAATACACCGTGCAGGCCGCGCAGTTCAAGAGCGCGATGACGTATGAAATCCTGCTCATCGTGGTCATTGGTGGCATCGGTTCCATCTCCGGCAGCCTGATTGCAAGCTTCTTGTATATCGCGGCGTCCGAGTGGTGGCTCCGCGGGCTGGACATGGGCAAATTCCTCGGCATCGAGGCCCCGAATCTCTTCCGCTCCGGTTTCAGGCGGTTTGTGTTTTCGATCATCATCATGCTGATCGTTCTGTTCTTCTCCAAAGGCCTCATGGGGGACAAGGAGATTTCGTTTGCCGGGCTGATCCGGCGGTTCAACAAGCGCGCAAAGGCGGCGAAGGGAGGCGGTATCGATGGCTGAGAACGTGCTGAAACTCGAGAACGTAACCATGCAGTTCGGCGGCGTCGTTGCCGTCAACAACCTCTCGCTGGAGGTCAACCGAGGCGAGATTGTCGCGCTCATCGGACCCAACGGCGCGGGCAAAACCACGGCGTTCAACTGCATTACGGGCATCTACGATCCCACGAACGGACAGATTGCCTTCAACGGAAAAACCATCGTGGCGAATCATCCGCGCGGCAAGATGAAGAAGCTCTACGCGGGTGAAAACGCAAAGCAGTATGTCAATGTCCGCACTGTAGACCCGACGCCGGATCAGGTGACCAAACTTGGCATCGCGCGAACGTTTCAAAACATCCGGCTCTGGAAGAGCATGACGGTGTTTGACAATGTGCTTACTGCAAAGCACATGCGCGCCAAGCAAAACGTGCTGACCGCAACGCTGCGCCTGACGTATAAGGAAGAAAAGCGCATGCGTGAGGAGACGGCCGCCCTGCTGGAGGAGCAAAATCTTCTGCAATATGCAAACGATCTTGCGGTGAGCCTGCCATACGGCTTGCAGCGCCGCCTGGAGATTGCGCGCGCGCTGGCAACCGAGCCAAAGCTGCTGCTGCTGGACGAGCCCGCGGCGGGTATGAACCCGCAGGAGACGCAGGAGCTCGGTGAGTTCATCGTGCAGATCAAGGACAAATACGGTCTGACGGTCTTCATGATCGAGCACCACATGGATCTGGTCATGCAGTTTTCCGATCGCATCTATGTCATCGACTTTGGCCGCCTCATCAGCAACGGCACGCCCGCTGTCGTGCAGGCGGACCCGAAGGTCATCAACGCGTATCTGGGGGTGGCGGAATGAGCGACATCATTTTGAGTATCAAAGACCTTAAGGTCAACTACGGCGGCATTGAGGCGGTCAAGGGAATCAGCTTTGATGTGCCAAAGGGTGATATCGTAACCCTCATCGGCGCAAATGGCGCGGGTAAGAGCTCCACCCTGCGCGCCATCGCGGGCTTGGTGAAGCTCAAGAGCGGCAGCATCGAGTTTGAAGGCGAAAGCGTGGTTGGCAAGGACACGACAACCATCGTCAGCCGCGGCATCACGCTCGTTCCCGAAGGACGGCGAATTTTCCCCGACCTGACGGTGCTGGAAAACCTCCGCGTCGGCGCATATATGCGAAAAGACGACATCACGCCGGACATCAACTGGGTTTACGAGTTGTTTCCGCGGCTTAAGGAGCGCAGCTGGCAGGCGGG
>JAEWYO010000083.1 GCA_023395595.1 Bacillota bacterium | reverse complement strand
CTGTCGTTTTCAGCGGATGTGCGCAGAATCAGGCTACTGTACATTCAAGCGTGCAGTATCGTTCGAATATAGCGGCAAGATCAAGCGAAATAATCCTCGAAAACAATACACCTCTTGCAGCGCCGCGTGTCATCACGAAATCGAATGACGCGACAATCGCTTTTGTCTGCGAATATGTGAAAGAATAAAACAAAGATTTATTGATTGCGGGACGCAAAAGCGCGTTCCGTTTTGTATTTCCAGCGATTTTATAAAGGTATTTGAATCAAATCATTGCAATCCATTTCAGGATTCAGTATAATATCCCTTGCGCGAACATTCTTGGAGGGTTGTCAGAGTGGTCGATCGTGCGGCACTCGAAATGCCGTGTCCCGAAAGGGACCCAGGGTTCGAATCCCTGGCCCTCCGCCATCGTAACGCACGCTTATTCGCGAAGAATGAGTGTGCGTTCTTCTTTTTAAACACATCCATGCTATGCTGCTAGAAAAATTGAAACACATTTCCTTTGTAAGAGACTAGATAAATCAAATAAGGAGCAATCGACATGAAGCAAGAAGTCTTCGATGCTATCTGGGAGCTGCGAAAGACGTGCTCGTCAGCATATCTTTCATATATGGACGAAGAAGGTTATCCGCATACGCGTGCGATGTTGATTCTGGAACATGAGCAGATTCATACACAGTATCTTTCTACCAACACCTCCTCAGGTAAGATAAAGGCACTTCTACAGAATCCGAAGGCCTCTATTTACTATTGTGATCCCGATCATTTTCAAGGTGTACTGTTCGTTGGAGATATTGAAGTGTGCACTGATTCCGAGACACGTACATTTCTTTGGAGAGAAGGCTTTGAGAAATACTACTCGTTGGGTGTGAATGACCCGGACTATTGTGTACTCAAGCTCTGCGTGAAACGAGGCAGCCATTATCATGACCTTCATAACACCAACTTTACGCCAGATGAACTCGAATCGCGCATATAACGCAACTATGAAAGGACAAGCTGGTTTGAACAGTCAAAAAAAACAGGAGACCCCGTTCCAACTATTACTATTTATAGGGCTGATCTTTGTTGCGGTGAATCTCCGCGCGCCGATCACCGCCGTGGGTCCATTGGTCTCCTCGATGAAGGCAGAGCTACCGTATAACAATGGCGTTTTTGGTTTACTGACAACAATCCCGCTCATCATGTTTGCTGTTTTGTCTCCGTTCGTGCGTCCGATCAGCGATGCACTTGGCGCAGGCAATACGCTACTTGCTGCCGTAGTGGCGATTTTCCTCGGAGTCATTATTCGCTCGTTTGCCGGAAACGCAGGTCTGTTTGCCGGGACACTGCTGCTTGGCGCAGGTATCGCGATTGGTAACGTACTGGTTCCCGGCATCATCAAAGCGCGTTTTCCTGAGCGGATTGGTCTCGCGACGGGTGCATTCACGATCTCAATGACCTCATTTGCCGCTGTTTCAGCCGCGCTGAGCTATCCGATATCGAGACTCCCAAACATGGGCTGGAGAAATTCCCTGGTCGTTTGGGCTGTTCTTGCTCTTGCAGGCTTGCTGGTTTGGCTGCCGAAAAGGTCGCTATCCATCCGGCAAACCTCCACCCAAAATGCTGTCCCTAGCGAGGTGCAACCTGAAAAATCGGTTTGGCGGACTGGCATCGCCTGGTGGTTAACCGTGCTCATGGGAGCACAATCCTTTCTATTTTACTTTTTCGCGGCATGGCTGCCGACGATTGCTATCAGCAAGGGACTCACACCCGAAATCGCCGGTTACCTGGCGTTTGCGTTTCAATTGATGACCATTCCTGCGGCGTTCATCATTCCCGCGATTGCGCCGCGGTTGAAAGATCAGCGCGGATTGATTTCGATTGTATCGGTGCTCTATATCGTCTCGCTGTGCGGGCTTGTGTTTGCCCAATCCACCGCACTGTTGACCGTCTGCGTGATGCTCTACGGCTTCTCTACGGGCTCCTGCTTCAATCTTTGCATGCTGCTCATCAGTCTGCGCACAAAGAACGCTAGCCGTGCCACGAGCCTCTCTGGCATGGTACAATCGCTGGGATATGGTTTTGGTGCGTTGGGCCCGATCCTTGGCGGCTGGCTCTTTGACTGGACGGGTAGTTGGAATACCGCGTTTCTCTGCGTAGGGATACTGATCGTGATCATCTTCTTCTCCGGTCGGCAGGCGGGACGAAATCAAACGATATAAATACAGCGCAATCAAAAACCGCCGGTTCTAATACGAACGGGCGGTTTTGCATTGTCAATCGATGAATTCTCGATCCGAACCGTGGGTAGCTGTGGTCGCGCTTGCTGCATAGACGCGAATTGCACCGCAAGATCGCAGCGCAGATGCGCAGGCGAGCAGTGTGCTGTGTGTGGTAGTGACATCGTCGATCAATAAAATCGACAAACCACGCACCTCGGGTGAAGCGGAGAATGCTTGAGAAACATTTCTTGCACGCTCAAACCCATTGAGCGTTGTTTGAGATTTGGTGAATCGTGTGCGCCGCAAAAGCTTGCTTTGTAGCGGGATTTGCAACCGTGCGCAAAGCTCCATGGCGATCAGCTCACTTTGATTATAGGAGCGCAGCCAACGTTTGAGCGGATGCAGCGGCACGGGAATGACGCAATCGATTTGCCAATCGGGCGGGAGGCGGATTGCCTTGGCGAAAAATGGCGCAAGGCGTGCCTGCCCTTGATACTTCAATGCACGGATTCCGTTTCGTGCGGCTCCGCTATAGCAATATGACGCAACAATACCATCGAGCTGCGGCGGACAAGCGAGTGCAGGAGCAGGGCAGAGCGATGCGCGGCAGTCATCGCACAAGCGATCTTCACCAAGTAATGTCTCGCGACCGCAGAGCGCGCAGGCGACATCCGATGGATAGAGCGCGTCGATCAGCTTGTCAAGCAGTGCATTGGGTGGCTGACTCATACGCCTAGCCCTTTCAATTCACTGAGACGGTAGCACAGCGCGGTATAACGCCGATCAGTGCGATTGTTGTTGACCATACTCATGAGCGCATCCCGCCTCCCGATACAGACCACCTGCCGTTTTGCGCGAGTCACGGCGGTATAGAGCAGGTTTCGCGTCATCATGGGCGAAGCCGCGCCGAACATCGGCAGAATCACAATTGGAAACTCGCTGCCCTGACTCTTATGAATCGAGATACAGTAGGCAAGCTCTAACTCGTCAATGTGCGTATAGTCAAACACCGCAAGCCGCTCGTCGTCAAAAATCACGCTCAAGGCGCGGTCGTTTTCATGGATTTGGTAAATCGTGCCAAGATCGCCGTTAAACGCGCCTGTGCCGTCTTCGCTGCCGCCATTTGGCAATTTCTTGCGCCATTCGATCTTGTAATTGTTCTTCATCTGCATCACGCGATCGCCTTCGCGAAAGATCGAATCCCCGCTGATGTGCTCATGCTTGTGGGGGGCCGGCGGATTGAGTGCCGCCTGAAGCTTGGCATTGATGTTATAGACGCCCAGTACACCTTTTTTCATCGGCGCGAGTATCTGCACGTCCAGCAGCGGTTCGCGCGTATCCAATACCTGGCCGGGATGCGTGCAGACATGCAAAATGCGATCGAGTATGCGATCCTGTGAGGCGACATCTTCAAAAAGAAAATCGCTTTCCGGAACATCCAATAAGGGGGTAGCTCCTTCGTTGACCCGATGCGCGTTGGTCACAATCATGCTCGACTGTGCCTGACGGAAGATCTCGTCGAGTCGCACAACGCGGATGGTTTCGCTGCTGATGATGTCCCGGAGTACATCGCCTGCACCTACGGACGGGAGCTGATCTGCATCACCCACGAGAATGAGCCGCGTACCGATGGATATTGCTTTGAGCAGCGCGTTCATCAGCATCGCATCTACCATGCTCACCTCGTCCACGATGACCATATCGACATACAGTGGATCATCTGCATTGCGCAGGAATCCTTCACCGGGTACATATTCCAGCAGGCGGTGGATGGTCTTTGCCTCGTGCCCGGTTGCGTCGCTCATGCGCTTTGCCGCACGTCCTGTCGGCGCGGTGAGCGCAACCTCCAGCCCGATCTCCTCCATGATAGCGGTGATGAAGCGAATGATCGTGGTTTTACCAGTGCCGGGGCCGCCGGTGATCACCAACGCGCCTTCGTTGAGAGCGGAGAGTACCGCGCCGCGCTGCTGATTGGAAAGCTCCAGCTTCTGCGCCGACTGAATCGCCGCAAAGTCAAAAAACGGGTTCTCGATTGGTTTTTGCGAAAGCTTGAGCAGCTTTTCAGCGATGTAGGCTTCGATCCGTTCGAAATACGGCAGGAACACAGCCTCCGTTTCGCCGACATACTGCTGCACGGCTTCATTATGCATCAAAAGCACATCCAGCGTGTCGCTCAGGCGCTCTTCCGGCGCGCCGAGGAGCTTGACGGAATAGTTAAGCAGTGATTTTCTCGGAAGATAGGTGTGACCGTACTCGTTTGCCGCCATGGAGAGTGCATAGAGAAGCCCAGCGCGCAGGCGGGATTCGGAGTCGGCGGAAAATCCGGCGACGTTTTGCGCAATCTTGTCCGCTGTGAAAAAACCGATGCCGTCTACATCCTTGATGATTTGATACGGGTCTTCCTCAATGCGCGCAAGGCAGAGCTCACCGTAGATTTTGTAAAGTTTGTATGCCTGATTGACCGAAACCCCATATGGTTCCAGTGCAAGCATAATGTCCCGCATCATGCGGTTCTCCGTATAACTTGCGAGGATCAAGTCCCGCCGCTTTGCGCCGATGCCGGGAATTTCAGACAGGCGAAGCGGGTCTTCATCTAATATTGCGAGCGTGTCCATGCCGAATGTGGCGACGATGGCGCGCGCGGTTGCGGGGCCAACGCCCTTGATCAGCCCGCTGCCGAGATAGGTTTCGATGGCGGAAAGCGTCGCCGGGGCAACGGTATGGTAGGCGGTAACCTTAAACTGGCTGCCGTATTTCGGATGGGAAGCGTGTTCGCCTTCCAGCTCCAGCCGTTCGCCAACGTTTGCCAGCGGCAGCACGCCAACGACGGTGAGTTTTTCCCCTTCGTCCGGGCAGAACTCTAAAACCGTCCAGCCATTGTCGCTGTTTCGGTAGATGATGGAGTTGACGACGCCGGTCATTTGAGCCATATCATTTCCTGTCGATCCGTTTTTTGCGCATTTCTTTGCAGAAGCGAACACTTTTCTTGTCTATTATACGAAAAATGAGCTATAGAAACAATGACCCCCGCGTAGAACGCGGGGGTCATGGCGATACTCGGTTTTAGAAGTCCAGCCGGGCTTCGATGTAAGCGGTGAGCTCGTCGATCGGCAGGCGAATCTGCTCCATCGTGTCGCGATCGCGCACGGTCACGCAGCCATCGGTCTCGGTCTCAAAGTCCACGGTGACGCAATATGGCGTACCGATCTCATCCTCGCGCCGGTAACGCTTGCCGATGGAACCTGTCTCGTCAAAGTCCACCATGAATTTTTTGGCGAGTTTTTCGTAGACGACCTGCGCCTGCTCGCTGAGTTTCTTGCTCAGCGGAAGAACCGCGCACTTAAACGGCGCGAGCGCAGGATGCAGATGCAGCACGGTGCGGACATCGCCGCCTTCGAGCGCTTGCTCCTCATAGGCATTGCAGAGGAAAGCGAGCGCGACGCGGTCTGCGCCGAGGGACGGTTCCACACAATAGGGGATAAACTTTTCGTTGGTGTACGGATCGAGGTATTCAAAGTTCTCGCCGCTGTGGTCGGCGTGGCTCTTGAGGTCGAAATCCGTGCGGTCGGCAATACCCCAGAGTTCACCCCAACCGAATGGGAACATGAACTCGATATCCGTCGTGCCCTTGCTGTAATGCGAAAGCTCTTCCTTCTCATGTTCGCGCAGGCGGATGCTTTCGTCCTTCATGCCCAGAGCAAGCAGGAACTTGTGGCAATAATCTTTCCAGTAGTGGTACCATTCCAAATCGGTTCCGGGTGCGCAGAAGAATTCCAGCTCCATCTGCTCAAACTCGCGGATACGGAAGATGAAGTTGCCGGGTGTGATTTCATTGCGGAAGGATTTACCGACCTGCGCGATGCCGAACGGTAGCTTCTTGCGTGTGGTCCGTTGTACGTTTTTGAAGTTGACGAAGATGCCCTGTGCGGTTTCGGGGCGGAGATACAGCTCCGAAGCGGTATCTTCCGTTACGCCCTGAAAGGTTTTGAACATCAGGTTAAACTTGCGGATGCCGGTGAAGTCCGTCTTGCCGCATTCCGGGCAAACGATGCCCTTTTCCTTGATGAACTCTTCCATCTGCGCGTTCGTCCAGCCATCGGGATGAATGTCGCTGAGATTGTGTTCTGCTGCGTAGTCTTCAATGAGCTTGTCCGCACGAAAACGCGCACGGCAGCTTTTGCAGTCCATCAGCGGATCGGAAAAACCGCCAACGTGACCGCTGGCAACCCAGGTTTCGGGGTTCATCAAAATCGCCGCGTCCATGCCGACGTTATAGGGCGATTCCTGCACGAATTTTCTCCACCAGGCGCGCTTGATGTTGTTCTTGTACTCCACGCCGAGAGGACCGTAATCCCAGCTATTGGCGAGGCCACCATAGATCTCGCTGCCGGGGTAGACAAAGCCGCGCCCTTTGCAGAGCGAGACGATCGAATCCATCGTATACCAGGAAGGTTTCTCCGATTGAGCTGCCATGTTTATTTATGCTCCTTATTCGTCAGTCACCGCATATTATCGCAGGAAAACGGCAGATTTGTCAAGGCGCGCGGGCTTTTAGATACCTGTTTATTCGCGCAGAATAGAACACCGAAAAAGCAGGAAAACGCTTAGTGAGGTCGAATCAGTAATATGGCAAACAATAAGAGCCGCGACTGGTTCGAATCTTGCATAGTCCAACATCGGATTTTGACAAAGTCATCGAAGAAAGTCAAAGGCATATGGTAAGCTGTTCCTATTACAGAAGGAGGATGGTTTCATGAATACTTATCGGTTGAAGATTGACGGCATGGGCTGCACGCACTGCGTGAGCAAGGTGACGAGAATTCTCAAGGAATCCGGCTTCGAGGTCGTATCGGTGGATATGGGCGACGCGAAGATCAAGTCCGACATGAACCCCTCTACCGTACTCAAGACGGCGGGCGCCGTTCTGGAGGATGAAGGATACATGCTCACCACCGTGCTGGCGGACTGACGCATCGCGGCTTCGGAGAGAACGAGGCAAAGAAGTCACATGGGAAACCTGCATACTGGCCATGTCGTCGTTGGCATGTCCGGAGGAGTTGACAGCGCCGTAGCTGCGCTGCTGTTACAGCAGCAGGGGCACGACGTTGTTGGCGTGTTTATGAAGAATTGGGAAGAAGAGGACGAGGAGACCGGCGTTTGCACCGCGGCAAGCGATTATGAAGATGTAAAGAGTGTCTGCTCCGTCATCGGGATTCCCTACTATACGGTCAATTTCGCGCGGGAATATCGTGACCGCGTGTTTTCGTATTTTCTGGAAGAGTATGCGCGCGGCAGGACACCGAACCCAGACGTGCTCTGCAATTGCGAAATCAAGTTTCGCGCTTTTCTTGATTTTGCATTGTCCACGGGCGCGGATACCCTCGCGACCGGGCACTATGCGCGGCTCGACAAGAGCGACGGCATAAAGCTCCTGCGCGCGCGGGATCTCGGTAAAGATCAGACGTATTTTCTTGCAGGTTTGACGCAAGAACAGCTCAAAAACGCGATGTTCCCGATTGGCGAACTGCAAAAGAGCGAGGTGCGGAAACTCGCGCAGGAATCGGGGCTAAGCAACGCCGCAAAAAAGGATTCGACAGGAATTTGCTTTATCGGTGAACGAAACTTCAAGCAGTTTTTGATGCAATATCTGCCTGCTCAGCCGGGCGATATGGTGGACGAAACCGGTCGCGTGATCGCGCGACACGACGGACTGATGTATTATACGCTTGGTCAACGCAAGGGGCTGGGCATTGGTGGACGGAGCGATGGCAACGGCGAAAGTTGGTTTGTCATCGGTAAAGACCTCAAGCGCAACCTGCTGATCGTACAACAAGGTGAGCACGACGAGCTATTTTCTCTCTCGCTCGAAGCGGAGAAGATCAACTGGATCGCGGAAAAACCGCCGGGGGACACATTCGCCTGCACGGCAAAGTTTCGCTATCGCCAGCCGGATCAGGCGGTGCGCGTGACAATCGAGGGAACGGGTGCACACGTCTTGTTTGACGAGCCCCAGCGCACGGTAACGCCCGGACAGTGGGTGGTGTTCTACCAGGGCGATGTTTGCCTCGGCGGCGGGCCAATTGACCGCGTGGAACCGAAAAAAGCGATTTGTGTTTGACGCGAAGAAAAAATGCAACACAGTTCTGATAAACGCCGGGTGTCCGGCGTTTTTGATCCGGTGAATTGCATGTATGTTTGAGAAGTTGCGTTCGATGTTGGTTGGTTCACGGTTTGCAATTTGCAAGATTGTTTTTTATAATAGGAATATATGCAACAAGATGGTCAGAGGATTCATCCGCGCGAGCGGTTGGATTGTGCAATTGAGCTTCTTTCCGGTGCGCAGGTGGTCGCGGACGTGGGCTGTGACCACGGGCGACTGAGTTGTACGTTGATTCAGCGAAACTTGGCAGAGCGTTGCATCGCGATCGACATCAGCGAACCCTCACTGAATAAGGCGGAACGGTTGATTCGTCAGATTGGCGCGCAGGACCGCGTAGAGACCCGACTTGGCGATGGATTGCAGCCGCTCAACGTTGATGAAGCAGACGCAATCGCAATTCTCGGTATGGGCGGTACGCTGATGGCGCAGATTCTTGCGGTTGAGTCGCCATTGATGGGCGCAAAGAAATGTGTACTGCAACCCATGCGCGCAGCGGAGGATATCCGTCGTTGGCTCTATGAACGAAACTATCCTGTTTTAGAAGATCGTGTGGTGCTCGATGCCGGGCGATACTATCAGGTGCTTTCGGTTGGACAACCGCAGGCACAGAAACAGCCTCTGCCGGAAGGTTGGCCCGCCGGGTGCTTCTCGCTGGGTTATATGGCGTTTTTGCATCGTGAGCCGCTGATGAAGCCGCTCTTGGAGCACATGCTTGCCACCACGCGGCGAAAGCTCAAGACCCAACAGGCGGACGCGCTGCTCACGCAGACGATTCAACTGGAGCAAATTTTGAATCATTGGGAGATGAAACCGTGAAGATGCAGGAGTTCATAGCGGCCATGGAGCGCATTGCGCCCAAGGAGCTTGCGCTGGAGTTTGACAATCCCGGGCTGCTGATCGAGCCGGATCATGCCGAGATCACCCGCGTGCTCATCGCGTTGGATTGCACAAAGGCGGTTGCCGAGGAAGCAGTAGAGTGGGGCGCAGATCTTGTTTTAACGCATCATCCGCTGTTCTTTCATCCCGTGCAGCATCTTTTGTATAGCGACCCCGCGACGGCGGCGGCCTGCGTGCTGGTTCGAAACGGAATTGGGCTCTTTTCCGCACATACCAATCTGGACGCGGCGTATGGCGGCGTGAATGATACGCTCTGCACGCTGTTTGGCATCCGTGAAGCGATTCCCTTTGACGAAGGAGTCGGCAGGGTTGGCACGCTGAAGGGGCCGGAGACGATGGAGCACTTCGCAAAGCGCGCGGAGACGATTTTGCACGCGCGTGTGGCGACATCTGGCGCTCCGGGACGAATGATTTCGCGCGTGGCCGTCATGGGCGGCAGTGGAGGAGGCAGCGTACTCCTTGCCGCGGCGCAGGGCGCGGATTTGCTGCTCACTGGTGAGGTCAAACACTCCGATGCGTTGGATGCGCAGGCGCTGGGGATGAGCCTAATAGTCGCCGGACACTATGAAACGGAGACAGTTGTGCTGGAACCGCTGATGAAACGTTTACAGAACGATTGTTTTGGTGTACAATATCAGTTATCGCGCGTGGACGGGAGTCCGTTTGTGCGCCTTTGAGGAGGGAAATGCCGTGAGAAAGATGGAAGCATTATGGGCCTATCAGGAGGCTGAGGTCGCGAAGAACGCCGTTGAAAACGAGATTCGCACCACTCCCGCAAGACTCCAGCTGAACAAGCTGCACAAGCAGCTGAAAAATCAGCAGGCGGTGATTGCAAAGCTCTCCGAGGACATCGAAGCATACGAACAGCAGCTCGCCAAGCTGACCGATCAGGTGAGCAAGCTGGAGGCAAGATTACAGGTGGAGAGCGCAGAACTCGATACCATCAAACACGACGACGAGAGCACGGCGGAAGAGATGACCGAGCTCAAGGGCGATATCGAGAAGCTCAACCGCGAGGTTTCGCAGGGCGTTCGCGAGGCAAAGACGTTGCTTGGCGAAATCGAGAAGGCTTCGGAGGAATATCAGACCACCGCGCGCGCCGCAAGCAAAGCAAAGAAGGAATATGACACGCTGCGTGTGCAGTGCGAGGAAGAGAGGATTGCGCGGCAAGGCGAGCTGGATCGGCACGATGAGAATTTGGCTGAATTGAGTAAAACCGTCGATCCTGCACTGCTGGAACGGTACAATCAAGTGAAACTTCATCACGCGGTACCGATTGCAAAGATTGTCAACAGCAAATGCGGCGGGTGCAACATGTCCCTGCCGATGGTGATGCTCAAGAAGATCGCAACGACAGACGGGATTATCGAGTGTGAAAACTGCGGACGAATCCTCTATAGCAACGAGTAAGTAGACCAAGAGAATACGCAGACATACGGCAGGAAATATGCTTTGACAACAGAATATGGAATTGAGTAAGAAAGGCGACCGCGCCCGCGCAAGCGGGTGAGGAAAGTCCGAGCACCACAGGGCAGAGTGCCGGGTAACACCCGGCGGAGGCGACTCCAGGGAAAGTGCAACAGAAAGAAACCGCCCGGTAACGGGTAAGGATGGAAAGGCGAGGTAAGAGCTCACCCGCGCTCCGGCGACGGAAGCGCGCTGTAAACCCCACTCGGTGCAAGATTGGTATGGGAGCATTTAATAGCGGCTCGCTACGCTCTCGGGAATCGCACGAGCCTCTCGGTAACGATTGGCCTTAGATAGATGGTCGCACTCGACAGAACTCGGCTTATTTCTTGCTCAATGCTTTTCTGCTTCTGGATGGTACTAGACCAGATCGAGCCACACATTTTCATAAATTGGATCGGAAGATGGTCGCACTCGACAGAACTCGGCTTATTTCTTGCTCAATGCTTTTTCTGTGCTAGCGCGCCGTAAGGCGCGCTTTGCAAACAAAATAATCTATATTTGCCGCATCTGCGGCAATACTGGGAGTAGAGATGGAAACGACGGCAACGGAAAAGAAACCAGCAGTCCTCAGCGGCATTCAGCCGACGAGCGTGCTCACGATCGGCAACTATTTTGGCGCGCTCAAAAACTTCGTCGCCATGCAGGACGAATTTGACGCATACTACATGGTTGCAAACCTGCACGCACAAACCGTGCGCATGGATGCAACAGAACTGCGCAGGCGCAGCATTGAAACCTTCGCGTTGTTCCTTGCCTGCGGGATTGACCCCAACCGCTCGACCATCTTTATCCAGAGCCATGTGCCGGAACATACGCAGCTTACCTGGGCGCTGATGTGCAACACCTACATGGGCGAACTTTCGCGCATGACGCAGTTTAAGGAAAAGAGCGCGCGCTATACGGAAAATATCAACGCGGGGCTCTTTACATATCCTGTGCTGATGGCGGCGGATATCCTCATCTATCAGGCGAAATACATCCCCGTTGGCGCGGATCAGAAACAGCATGTCGAGCTCACGCGAGACATCGCGATTCGCTTCAACAACTCGTATGGCGAAACATTCGTCGTGCCGGAACCGTATATCCCGAAGGTTGGCGCGCGCATCATGAGCCTCCAGGAGCCGGAGAAGAAGATGAGCAAATCCGACCCGAACCCGAACGGATACATTCGCATTCTCGATGAGCCGGACGCAATCGTGAAAAAACTCAAACGCGCGGTGACGGACAGCGAAGGCGAGATCACGGGAAATCCAGAACGCGCGGGCGTTTATAATCTGCTCTCGATCTACTCCGCCTGCACCGGCGGCACGATTGAGGACGCGGTTGCGCATTTTGAAGGCAAAGGCTATGGCGATCTCAAGGTTGGCGTTGCCGAGGCGGTGGTTGAAAAGCTGCGTCCGATTCAAACCGAGTATGCGCGCCTGCTTGCCGACAAGGCGTATCTTAACGAGACGATGAAAGCCGGCGCCGAGCGCGCATCCGCAACCGCGCGCAAGACCGTCAGCAAGGTCTACCACAAGATGGGGTTTGATTCGTTTAGAGCATAACCCCATCCGCTACATGGAGAACAACAACAAACGCCACCTCCGGATTTCGGAAGTGGCGTTTCGTGTTGCTTACGCTATTTATGCGAGGAGCTTTTCGAGCGTGGCGAGCTTGACCGCGACGCAGAAAACATCCATCGCCTGCTTGACTTCGGAGAGCGGCGGATAGGAAGGAGCGATGCGCAGGTTTGTGTCCGCGGGGTCAACGCCGCCGGGATACGTTGCGCCGGCTCCTGTGAGCGCCACGCCGACTTCTTTGCAGAGCACGACCACGCGCTTTGCCGTTCCGGGCATGAGGTTCACGCTCACGAAATAGCCACCCTTGGGACGATGCCAACTCGCAATTTCCAGCGGGTCAATCTCTTTCTCTAGCGCTTCGCAGACAAGGTCAAATTTCGGCTTCATAAAAGCCGCGTGCTTCTTCATATGCGCGTGTGTGTTCTCCGCGTCTTTGAGGAAGCGGACGTGCATGAGCTCGTTGACTTTGTTTGGACCGATGGTCTGGAAGGTCATCAAGCCCAGGATATACTTGATGTTTTCCACGCTGGCAGCCATGCAGGAAACGCCCGCGCCCGCGAGAGTGACCTTGCTGGTGGAAGCAAACTCATACACGAGGTCGGGATTGCCTGCCTCTCGGCAAAGACCGATCATGTCCGGGAAGGGGATATCATCGCCTTCAAACGTGTGGATGCAATAGGCATTGTCCCACATCAGCGCGAAGTCCGGTGCAGCGGGGCGCAGGGCAGCAATGCGCTTGCAGGTTTCGAGCGGATAGACATAGCCGTCTGGGTTGCTGAACTTTGGCACACACCACATACCTTTGACGGATGCATCCTTGACCAGTTCCTCAACCAAATCCATGTTCGGGCCCTTTTCGTCCATAGGTACGGGGACAAGCTCCATACCAAAGCTCTTGCTTACGTTGAAGTGGCGATCATAGCCGGGGAACGGGCAGAGGAACTTGATCTTCTCTTCTTTTGCCCAGGGACGGACGCTGTTCTTCAGGCCGTGGGTGTATGCTTTTGCGATCAGGTCATACATCAACTGTAAGCTCGCGTTGTTGCCGAGGATGACCTCCTCTGTCTTGCAGAATAGCAGGTCGGCAAAGAGCTTGCGGCAGGAGGGAAGACCCGCCAGCTCGCCATAGTTGCGGGCATCCATGCCGTCGATTTCAAAATTGCCATCATCCAGTGTGCGGAACATATCGTCCGACAACGCAAGCTGCGCGGTTTCGGGTTTGCCGCGGGTGAGGTTGAGGTTGAGTTTGTAGCCGCGCAGAGCCTCATAGTCCTGCTGTACGCGTGAAAGCTCCGCCTGGAGCGCCGCCTTGTCCAAATCCGAATAGCGCATGATGGGTATTCTTCCTTTCGATTGAGAAATAAAGACCGCCCGAGACCGTGTATTCGCGGCTTTGGGCGGCGAAGATGGTTTGTTTTTTATGCTACTTCAACCATCTTATAAATGCAATTATTTTTTTCGCATAGGCAATAGATTTTTTTGCAACCTTATGCAATGAAAGAGGTTACGCTTTGCCCAATCGTTTCTTCATCGTCTTTTCTACAGCGTTGAGGATGTTTTCATATCCTGTGCAGCGGCAGAGATGTCCGGAGAGCAGTTTTCTGAGCTCATCGCGCGTATATTCTTTGCCGGTTTCAAGGACTTCTACCGCGGTCATGATGAACCCCGGGGTGCAGAAGCCGCACTGAACGGCAGCCTCGTCCACAAACGCTTGCTGAATATCGGAGAGTTCACCGTTTGGACCAAGCAGGCTTTCCAGCGTGCGGATGTGCTTGCCCTCTGCCCAGACGGCGAGATAGATGCAGGAATTGAAGCATTCGCCATCGATGATGACGTTGCACGCGCCGCACTCGCCGACTTCGCAGCCTTTTTTGACCGAGGTGAGGCGATAGTCGTTTCTCAGCATATCCGTCAGTGATGCGCGAACGTCCACATAGGTTTCGACATCCTTGCCGTTGATGTTGCATTTGACGATTTTCTTCTCCATATTAGAACACACCTCCTGCGCGCTCAACCGCGGCGCGTAAGCCGCGTCGGGCGGTCTCGCTGATGATTTGCTTGCGGAAGTCCGCACTCGCGCGCCAGCTTGTACGCGGGTTCACGTCGTTTAGCACCGTGTTGCCAACCAGCGCGATGGTCTCCTCGCTCACGTGCTGTCCGTTGACGGCGGCTTCTGCCGAGCGCGCGCGCATCGGAACGGGACCAGCTACGCCATAGGAAATGCGCACACGCTGAATCGTCTTCTTGTCTGCACTGAGCACGACGTTGACCGAGCAGCCGATGGTCGCGATGTCCATCGCGTTGCGCATGGCGTACTTGATGTAGTAGCCATAGCAGTTTTCATAACTCTCTTTGGGAATGAGGATTCCTGTAAGCAGCTCGCCGGGCTGTAGATCCACCTTGCCGACTCCCTTGTAGAAGTCGTGGATGCTGATCTTGCGCATGCCGCTAGGCCCGGTGATCTCCAGCATCGCGTCATATGCCACCTCAGTGGAGGCAGTGTCCGCGCTGGTTACGCCGTTGCAGATGTTGCCGCCGAGCGTGCCGATGTTTCTGAGTTGCGGGCCGCCAGCGGTATCCGCCGCCTCGCCAAGCACAGGCATATACTTCTGGAGCATGGGGCTCTTTGTCGCGTGAGAAAAGCTCGTCATCGGCCCGATACGAAGTGAGCCGTCCGGGTCCATCGTGACTTCGCGCAGCTCATCGAGCTTATAGAGGCTGATGAGCTCCGCACCGGCGAGCTTGCCTTCGCGCATTTTGATCAAAACATCGCTGCCGCCTGCAATCAGGACGGCCGACGGATGCGCCTGCATGAGTTCCACGGCGTGCTGCACGCTCGTCGCCTCATATAAAGCGGAAAAATCATACATAGTCGTCAGCTCCTTTTCTGATTACAGTAAGCCTTCCTCTTTGAATCGCTCAAAGAGGATATGCGGTGTCATCGGCGCTTGATTGACGGAGACACCGGTTGCGTTGAGAATCGCGTTGCGAATCGCAGGCGCGCCCGGGCAGGTCGGCGGTTCGCCGAGCGCCTTTGTGCCAAAGGGGTTGGTCGGTTCAAAGTTCTCCACAAATTCCGCGCGCAGATCGGGATGATCGAGCATGGTGCAGAGCTTGTAGTCAAGCAGGTTGTTGTTCAGCGGCTTGCCCGTCTTGGGGTCAAAGAGCAGCTGTTCACCCATGCCATAACCGATCGCCATGCTCATGCCGCCGTGCACCTGTGCCTCGGCCAGCTGCGGATTGATCAGCCTGCCGCAATCGTGCGCGTTGACCATCTTGACAAGCTTGACTTTGCACATCGGAATGTCCACTTCAACCTCTGCAATGCTGCAGCCGAAGGAATAGGCGTTGCTCTTGATCTGCGTGGTGCCTTCCGCACTGAACTGCTCTGCGTTCTCCAGCGAATAGAGCGCGGTGGTTGCCAGCTCGTCGAGCGGGATCACGGTTTCTCCGGTGGCTTTTTCGATGACAACCCCGTCCACGAGATCAAGCTCGGCGGCGGGTTTGTTCATGAGCCGCTCTGCGTAAGAGAGCACTTTGTTTTTCAGTTGCGTGCCGATGTTTTGAATCGCAAATCCGGCAACATACGTCTGGCGGGAAGCATATGCGCCCGTGCCAAACGGGGTGACATCCGTGTCCTGCGTGGTCAACACATGCACCTTTTCCAGTGGGATGCCGACCGTATCGGCAACCATTTGCGCAAAAGCGGTGTCCGCGCCCTGACCGATTTCGGTTTCGGCGATTTCAAATTGCACCGAGCCGTCCTGGTTCATCACCATGCGGCAGCTGCTGGCTTCCAGCGAGATCGGCCAGACAGCAGTGTTGTACCAGAAGATTGCAAGCCCGATTCCTTTGCGGATGGGGCCTGTCTGGTTTGCATACTCCGCGTGCTTGCGTTTGTAGTCGATGTAGGCATCCGCTTTTTCGATGCATTGGTTGTGGCTGTCGAAATAGTTGCAATTCTTCGAGAACGAATCGACATAGCCAACCGGCATCATGTTGATCTGACGGAGCTTGAGCGGATCGATGCCGAGTACCTTCGCCGCGTCTTCCACGCTGCTCTCGATGGCAAACGAAACCTGCGGGATGCCATAGCCGCGCATCGCGCCTGCCGCAGGCAGGTTGGTGAACACGGTATAGGCGTCCGCCTTGGTCGCCTTGTCATCCACATAGATCTGCTTGAACGCGCCTGCACCCTTCGCGGCGATTCCGTGTCCGTGGCTTGCATATGCGCCCTGGTTGGAATAGCATTCCATCTGCCGCGCGACAAAGCGTCCGTCGGGACGAGCATAGGTGACGATGTGGTAGCGAATCGCGTGGCGCACCCGGTTGCTCACAAAGGTCTCTTCACGGCTGACGTCGAGCTTGACGAGCCTTCCGCCAACTTGTTGGGAGCAGAAACCGCAGAGCGGCTCATAGAGCGCGTCCTGCTTGTTGCCAAAGCCGCCGCCGATGTAGGGCTTGATCAAGCGCACGCTGCCCCAGGGCAATCCCAACGCCTGACCGCAGATACGGCGCACGATGTGCGGAATCTGCGTGCTCGAAACGATCACGAGTTTACCAAACTGCTCCTCTGCAAAGCAGATGTGGTTTTCAATGTGGCAGTGCTGCACGATTGGCGTATCATACCAGCCTTCGATCTTCACGAGACCGGGTTCCTGAATCGCCTCTTCAAAATTGCCAACTTCGTAACCTGTGTGCGCAAGGATGTTGTTCTGGAAGCGCTCATGCAGCTGCGGTGCGCCGTCCTTCATCGCTTCCTGTACATCCAGCACAAACGGGAGTTCCTCATACTCCACCTTGAGCGCGCGCAGACCCTGATCCGCCGCAACCTCGTCCTCCGCGATGACCACGGCGACATCGTCGCCATAGTACCGCACATGCTGGTTGAGCAGCAGGCGATCTGCAACGTCCTGATGGTGCGGGTCGGTTGACCAAGGATGCCCGGCTGTGGGGAAGGGCAGATTGGGTACGTCAAAGCAGGTCAGCACCTTGACCACGCCGGGGATCTTCTCGGCGGCGCTGGTGTCAACCGACTTGACCATACCGTGGGCAATGGTTGAGTGGTAGATTTTAACGATGAGTGCGCTCTTGTCGGCGAGATCGTCCGTGTATTTGGCTCTGCCGGTTACTTTGTCGAATGCGTCCACGCGCTTGACGCTTTTTCCAACTACCATAGTACCCTCCTGTGATTTGTGGCAAAACCGGCGGTATCGCTCCGCACCGCCGATGATGGATAAGAAAGGGGATGCAAAACGTTTGTATTGCATCAAATTATCTGCAAGAACTGATTAAATTACAGATAACAGTAACGAATATTGATTCAAACTTATCTTACTCGATTCTAAGAAAAAAGGAATGCCGTTTCACAAAATGCTACGAGAATATCACAGATTCAACAACATATAGTATATGGAGTGTTTGGTTTTATGCTGTTGTTTCTCAAACGTGATTATGGATTGACTTTGTTGACAAACTCCATGGTGCGCACATCGAAGAGACCCATATCGGTTAGGCGCATATCCGGAATGACCGGCAGCGCGATGAACGAAAGCGTGATGAACGGATCACTCTCGGTGTGAATGCCGAGCTGCTGCGCCGCGGCGAGCAGTTCACGCTGATGTTTGAGGATGGTTTCCAGCGGCGCGTCGCTCATCAACCCTGCAACGGAGAGGACAAGCTTTGCCAGCACTTCGCCATTGCTCACGACGACATAGCCGCCGCCGCATTCCTCCAGCACATCTACCGCTTGCAGCATGTCCGCGTCGTTATCGCCCACGACTACAAGGTTGTGCGAGTCGTGTCCGACCGTGGTGGCAATTGCGCCGCTTTTGATGTCGAACCCGCGCAAGATGCCCAAGCCCACCCGGCCGGATGCATGATGCCGTTCCAGCACCGCGAGCTTTTGCAGTCCGTTTCTGGGAACGAAAAGGCCGTTTTCGGTGTAGACGTCTTCGACATCCAGCGCCGTGACCAGCTCTTTGGGAATCAAGCGGATAATATTTGCCTTACCGGAGATTGGCATCTTGAAGATATCGGGCTTGCGCGGGGCAAGATGGACACTGTTGTAAATCTTCGGGTCGGGTTTGATGTGCGTGTCTACGCTCGGTTCAAACACTTTGCCGTCGGTGATTACAAACTGCGGGTTAAAGTCGGTGAGATTGTCAAATAATACGAGATCCGCGCGATAACCCGGCGCAACCGCGCCATAGTGCCGGATGCCGTAAGTTTCCGCGGTGTTGATGGTCGCCATCTGGATCGCCTTGATCGGCGGGATTCCGTTTGCAACCGCGCGGCGAACGATGTAGTTGATGTGTCCTTCCTCGCGGATGTCGGAGAGATGCTTATCGTCTGTGCAGAAAGACATTCTGCGCGTGGGCAGATTGTTATCTGCGATTTTCTTCATAATTTCCTCGACATTGCGGTTGGCGGAGCCGAGGCGAAGATGAATGCGAAGCCCTTTTCGCAGTTTTTCGAGCACTTCCTCATAGGTGATGCACTCGTGATCGGTATACGGGCCAGCGGTGATATAGGCGTTGAGTGCATCCCCGGTAAGCGTCGGCGCATGTCCGTCGATGGGATGATGCCGGAAAAGGTGCAGTTTATCGAGCATCTCGCCGTCGCCTTCCACGGTTGCGACATAGTCCATCACCTCGCCAAGCCCCAGTACGCGCGGGTGGCTGATGAAGGATTCCAGATCGCGCGCCGTCAGCTTTGCGCCGCTGGTCTCAAACGCAGTTGCGGGCACGCAGGAGGGAACCATAACAAAGACGGAAAGGGGAAGCCATTCCGTCTGATCGAGCATATATTGAATTCCGTCGGTACCGCAAACGTTCGCGATTTCATGAGGGTCGGCAATGATAGACGTGGTGCCCTTTTCGAGAATGACATTGGCAAACCGGCTGGGGTGCGCCATCGAAGATTCAATGTGAACATGTCCGTCGATCAGCCCGGGACAGAGATATCCGCCTTTTGCGTCGATCTCCACGCGTCCGGAATATTCTCCAACGCCAATAATGATGCCGTCTCGCATGGCGACGTCACCTTCGATGATTTCCTCTGTGAAAACATTGACGATTTTTGCGTTTTTAATGACTAGAGCAGCATTTCTGTTTGCCGCGTTGAGGATGGCGGCGCGTAGACGTGACTTTTGCATAATGCTCACCCACCTTTTTGTTAGTATAGCACAAAGATTGTTAGATGCAAATACTTTGCAGGAAGAAAATCCTGTGCTAGAATGAATCTAGAGTGTACCCTTTTGCAGCTTTTCTTGTTTGATTCCTGCGTTTTGGACGCAGAAAAACGATAACGACACCAGCAGATCAGCCACTGTTCCGGCAACATACGAATGCAATCGAATCGAATTTGTACGCAAGGAGGCGATCACCCTTATGCGAACCCTGATACAAAATGGAACGCTTGTGCGCAGCCAGGGGATTGAGCAGGCCGATATCCTGATTGAGAATGGTTTTATCAAGAGGATAGCAGCCGGAATCACCGAGCAGGCGGATGAAGTGATCGACGCGGGCGGAAAGCTCGTTTTCGCGGGCTTCATCGACACGCACACGCACTTTGACCTTGACCTCGGCGTCACGATTACGGCGGACAACTTCAAAACCGGCTCGCGTGCGGCTGTGCTCGGCGGAACGACTACTGTGCTGGACTTTGCGACGCAGGATCGCGGTATGACGATGCAGGACGCACTCGACCTCTGGCACAAAAAGGCGGAGGGTTCCAGCTGCAACTACGGGTTCCATATGGCGATTTCCGAATGGGACGGCGAACGAGCGGCGGAAGTAGAGTTCATGGT
This sequence comes from Bacillota bacterium, assembly GCA_023395595.1. Classification (GTDB taxonomy): domain Bacteria; phylum Bacillota; class Clostridia; order Christensenellales; family CAG-138; genus UBA7703. The sequence continues at coordinate 4,885 of JAEWYO010000083.1, read as the reverse complement.
CGCGCAAGGCGTCACTTCCTTTAAGATGTACATGGTCTATGACGCGATGCGCCTCAACGACGGTGAAATCTACGCCGCATTGAAGCATATGGCTGCGCTCAACTGCATCAGCGGCGTGCACTGCGAAAACTATGATGTGCTCAATGAACGCATTCATGAGCTCAACAGCATCGGCATGCGTTCGCCCCTTGCGCACCCGCTCGCGCGGCCAAACGCCGTGGAGGCGGAGGCGGTCGCGCGCCTGATGCGCATCGGTCAGCTTGCCAAAGCACCCGTCTGGGTGGTGCATCTCTCCACGCACGAAGGTCTGGAGGAGGCGCGCCGCGCGAGAGCCAGAGGGCAGGAGGTTTATCTCGAAACCTGTCCGCAATACCTTGTGCTGGATGATGCGCGTTATGGCGATCCGGATGCGGAGAAATTCATCATGTCCCCGCCGCTGAGAAAGGCGGAGGATCAGGACGCGTTGCTCTCCGCGATGGGCTCGGGTGAGATCGATGTCATCGGCACCGACCACTGCTCGTTTATGATGAGCCAGAAGGCGCTTGGCGGCGGTGAATTCAGTAAAACACCCAATGGTGGCGCGGGCGTGCAAAACCGCGCGCAGCTCATCTATACCTACGCCGTGCGTACGGGGCGCATCACACTTCAGCAGATGGCAGCGATGATGAGCGAGAACGCGGCAAAGATGTTTGGCATGTATCCGCACCGTGGGGTCCTCCGCGAGGGCGCAGAGGCGGATATTGCAATCTATGATCCGACGGGCGAGAGCACAATCTCCTTCCGCACCAACGCGCATCACTGCGACAACTCTCCTTATGAGGGAATGAAGGTATTTGGTGGCGTTTCGGATGTACTGCTCGGCGGGCGGCATGTCGTTAGAGGCGGCAAGCTGATGGAAGAAGGCAAAGGTAGATTTGTCTTCCGCAAGGCCTCCGGCAGGTATCGCGCGTGAAGATCGGCTGCGTGCTGCTCGCAGCGGGCGCGGGCAAGCGCTTCGGCGGCGGCAAACTGCTGTATGAAATCGAAGGCGAGCCGATGATCGCGCGGGCGCTGCGGCTCTATTGCTCACTAGCGTTTGCGGCGCGGGTCTGCGTGACCCGCGGCGAGGCGGGCGAAATCCAGCGAACAGCACATGAGAGTGGTTTTCAGGTTGCGATCAACCCGGATCCTGAGCGCGGTGTTGGTACCAGTGTCGCCATTGCGACGGAAGCAATCCTGGCAAACATACCGTCACTTGACGGAATCTTATATGCGGTTGCGGATCAGCCGTTTTTGACGCAGGTCAGTGTCCAGCGGCTGCTTGATGCATTTCAAGCGCGTCCAGACGAAATCGCCTCGCTCTGCGCGGGGGCGCGGCGCGGTAATCCTACAATCTTTCCGGCCCAGTTCTACCCGGAACTCTGCGCGCTGAAGGCGGACACCGGCGGCGGAGCAATCATCCGGCGGCATCCCGATCAGGTGCAGCTTGTCGAAGTGATCGACGAGCAGGAATTGGACGATATTGACACCAGACAATGAACGATGCAACACACAAGCAGGTTGCTGTGCAAGTAAGGAAGTAGTGACATGACAGAGCAAGTATCAGGACGTTATCTCATTCAAGGACATATCATAGAAGCGAAATGTTTTGGCGACCCTGTTATTACAGAAAATGGGTTTCTGGCGGTGGAGGATGGCATTGTCAAAGGCGTATACTCCACAATTCCAGCGGAATTCTCCGGTGCGGCGCGGATAAATTACTCCGGCAAACTGATTCTTCAGGGCTTTTCGGACATGCACCTGCACGCGCCGCAGTATCCCATGCTCGGCATGGGTATGGATCTGCCGCTGATGGACTGGCTCAAGGCCTATACCTTCAAAACCGAAGCGCGCTTTGCGGACAACGGCTTTGCGCGCGAGGTTTATGCCCGCCTCGCGTCGGAGCTGGTCAAAAACGGTACCACGCGGGTCTGCATCTATTCGTCCACGCACACGGACGCGACGCTGATCCTGATGGAGGAGCTGGAGAACGCGGGGATTGGCGGATTTGTCGGCAAGGTAAATATGGATCGCGCCAGCGGCGAATGCCAGGAGCTCACGGAAGAAAGCAAACGTGAAACCCTGCGCTGGCTGGACGAAAGCGCGCGGTTTTCACGCATCCGCCCGATTCTGACACCGCGCTTTACACCGAGCTGCAGCAACGAGCTGATGGATTGGCTCGGCAAGGTGGCAGCTGAGCGCGGTATTTTTGTGCAGTCACACTTGAGCGAAAACAAGCGCGAAATTGAGCTTGTACATGAGTTGCATCCCGATTGCGAGCAATATTGGCAGACCTACGAGAAATACGGTCTTTGGACGGACCACACCATCATGGCACACTGCGTGCATTCCGACGCGCGGGAGCAGCAGGCGATGATTGACCACAACGTGCTTTGCGTGCATTGCCCGGATTCCAACATCAACATTTGCAGTGGGTTTGCGCCCGTGCGGCAGATGAAAGAACGCGGCGTCTGGGTAGCACTTGGGTCCGATATCGCGGGCGGCGCGCAGTTGCCGATGCTGCAGGTACTCACGGGCTGTCTGCGGATGTCCAAGGCGCGTGCAATTGAGACCGAAGGCAAGGAGCCGTTTTTGACCGTTGGCGAGGCGTATTACCTCGCGACCAGTGCAGGTTCGCGCTACTTTGGCGACGTGGACGGGTTTGCCCCGGGCAACCCGTTGCATGCGGTTGTGTTGGACGAAAGCCGGCTTCCGCCGAGCGCGCGGGAGTTGACGATCAAGGAGCGTTTCGAGCGTGCGGTTTATCTAGCGGATGATCGAAGCATTGCGGCGGTCTATGGCGGCGGGAGAAAAATCAAATAAAAACAAAAGCAGCGTGCAAACTTTGCACCGCTGCTTTTTAATTGATCGTGTTTTGAGTATAAATTTGTTCCCAGTTGTATTTATCTTAACTGCGAATCGTTTGAATTGCAAGTGATTCGATTACAGAACAATTTGTTGAACTATATTAGAATTCGTTCACAAGGATGACAGACCCAAGACATCAAAATAGAGCAAAATAAAAACACAAACCAACAAGGGAAATGTCATCGTTGTATCGAATAATTAAAACAGGCAGAGTACAAAATAGTTTGCCGAAAAAGGAGTGGTATCATGCGTATTTCGATCACTGGCAAAAACATTGCGGTCTCTGATTACCTCAATGATCTCGTCAACAAAAAGGTTAGCAAGCTGGAGCGTTATTTCCCGCAGGAAACAGAGGTGTTTGTCACCCTCTCCGTGGAAAAGAATCGCCATATTGTTGAGGTTACCATCCCCTATGAAGGCGGAGTCATCCGCGGGGAAGAGATCACCGGCGACATGTACGCTTCCATCGACAACGTGCTCGACAAACTCGAAAAGCAGATCATCCGCCATCGCACCAAACTCGAAAAATGCCTCCGCAGCGGCGCGTTTCGTGACATGGAGACACAGTATGTTTCAGACGAGGATGCCGAGGAGGAAGGGCCCAGAATCGTTCGTGTCAAGCGTTTTGCGATCAAACCAATGAACGAAGAAGAGGCGATGCTCCAGATCGAGATGGTTGGGCACTCGTTCTACGTCTTCCTCAACTCAGATACCAACCAGATGAATGTGCTCTATAAACGCAAAGACGGCAACTACGGCCTCATTGAACCGGAGAATTGAGCCGAACGAGCAAACATCGATTCAGACAAAACAACAGCCCGGCGCATTTGCGCCGGGCTGTTTTGCAAGCGTGATGAGTTTCCTTATTTCAGGTTTTCGGGGTTGAGGCAGAGGAGTTCCGGCAGGACGAACATGCCGTCTTTGCGGATCAGCACATCGTCAAACCAGATCTCGCCGCCGCCGTACTCCGGCGTTTGGATCAGCACGATGTCCCAGTGTTGGCTAGATTTATTGCCGTTGTTGCAGTCGTCATAGCAACTGCCGGGGGTAAAGTGGATGCTGCCGGCGATTTTTTCATCAAACAGCGTGTCCTTCATCGGGAAGGTGATATACGGGTTCACGCCGATGGCAAATTCGCCAACATAGCGTGCACCTTCGTCGATGTCGAGCTGGTTGTTGATGCGCGCGGTGTCGTTCGCGGTGGCTTCGATGATCTTGCCATCTTTGAACGTGAATTTGATGTCGGTGAAGGTAAAGCCCGCTTCCAGCGAAGGCGTGTTATAGGCAATCGTGCCGTTGACACTGTCCTTCACGGGCGCGGTATAGATTTCGCCGTCGGGGATGTTCATGTTTCCCGCGCACTTGATTGCGGGCAGACCTTTGATGGAGAACGTCAGGTCGGTCCCCGGCGCGACGAGGCGCACCTTGTCCGTGCGCTCCATGAGCGCCTTGAGGGAATCCATCGCTTTGTCCATCTTGCTGTAGTCGAGCGTGCAGACACTGAAATAGTAATCTTCAAACGCTTCCGTGCTCATATCCGCAAGCTGCGCCATGCTCGGCGAAGGATAGCGGAGGATAACCCATTTGGTCTTCGGTACGCGGATTTTGCCGTGGACAGGCGTCCAGTAGTATTTCATATAGTCGTTGAACTTGTCGCCCGGCACATCGGAAAGTTCGCTTGCGTTCGTGCCACCACGGATGCCGATGAATGCCTGCATCTGCTCCATCATGGAAGCGTCAACCTTTGCGCGTGTCGTGAGCTGCTCCGGCGTGCAGTGGAGCATGATTTCGCGATCAAAGCTCTTGTCTTCCAGCCAAAGGAAGGGGACGCCGCCAGCCTTGTAGACCGCCTTGATGAGCGCGCGGGTGAGGTCTTCGTTGCCGCCGATGGTTTGAATGAGTACATTCTCGCCGGGCTTAACCGCGCAGGAAAAGTTGACCAGTCCATCGGCCAACTTGAGAATTCTGGGATCAAACATGAGATTGCCTCCTGTTGGTG
>JAEWYO010000072.1 GCA_023395595.1 Bacillota bacterium | reverse complement strand
CGTTCGGAATTCGTGCTTGCCGTGCGCGGACAGCTCGTGCTCCGCACCGGCGACATGATCAACAAAAACATGGCGACGGGCGAACTTGAGGTGCTGGTCAGCGAATTCAAAATCCTCAGCAAGAGCGAGACCACGCCGTTTGAAATCACCGACGACTGCAAAGCAAACGAGCTGCTGCGGCTGAAATACCGCTATCTTGACCTGCGCCGTCCCGCGATGCAGAAAAACCTCATCATGCGCCATAAGATCGCGTTTACCGCGCGGGAATACTTCGACTCGCAGAATTTCCTTGAGATCGAAACCCCGATTCTCACCAAGAGCACGCCGGAAGGCGCGCGCGACTATCTGGTGCCGAGTCGCGTTCATCCGGGCAAGTTCTTCGCGCTGCCGCAGAGCCCGCAGCTCTTTAAGCAGTTGCTGATGCTCGCGGGATACGACCGTTATTTCCAGATTGCCCGTTGCTTCCGCGACGAGGATCTGCGCGCGGATCGCCAGCCGGACTTCACACAGATCGACATCGAGATGTCGTTTGTGGAAGAGATCGACGTGCAGAGCGTCAACGAAGGCTTCCTCCAGCGCCTCTTTAAGGACACGCTGAATGTGGACATCGAGCTGCCGCTGCCGCGGCTGAAGTATGCCGAAGCGATGGCGCGCTACGGTTCCGACAAGCCGGATACCCGTTTCGACTTGGAGTTGGTTGACCTCAGCGAAATCTTCAAGAACAGTGAATTTAGCGTGTTCCAGAATGCGCTCAGCAACGGCGGAAGCATCCGTGCGGTCAACGCAAAAGGCGCAAGCGAGCACTTCTCCCGCAAGGAGTTGGACGCGATGGGCGAATACGTGAAGACCTACCGTGCCAAGGGGCTTATCTGGATGAACGACAAGGCGGAAGGGCTCGCCTCTCCCGTGCTCAAGTTCCTCACCGAGGACGAGATTGCCGCCGTGCGAAAAGCCGCAAACTTCGAGCAGGGCGACGTACTGTTTATCGTTGCGGACGAGAATAAAACCGTGTTTGCTTCCCTTGGCGCACTTCGCCTGAAGCTCGCGGAGAAGCTCAACCTGATCCCGAAAGACAAATACAACCTCCTGTGGGTTACGGAATTCCCGCTGCTGGAGTGGGACGAGGAAGAGAAGCGCTTCAGCGCGATGCACCATCCCTTCACCAGCCCCATGGATGAGGACCTCGAAAAGCTCGACACCGATCCCGGCAACGTCCGTGCCAAGGCATACGACATCGTGCTCAACGGCGTGGAGATCGGCGGCGGCTCGATTCGTATCCACTCGCAGGAGCTGCAAAAGAAGATGTTCCGCGCGCTCGGCTTTACCGACGAACAGGCGGAATACCGCTTCGGCTTCTTGATGGATGCTTTCCGCTTTGGCCCGCCGCCGCACGGCGGAATGGCGTATGGCCTCGACCGCCTGGCGATGCTCATCACGGGTTCGCCGAGCATTCGCGACGTCATCGCCTTCCCGAAGGTGCAGAACGCGTCCTGCCCGATGACAGGCGCGCCAGACTTCGTGGACGACAAGCAGCTCCGCGAACTCAACATCGCCTGCACCAAGGTGGAGGAATAACGCCTTGGAAAGCACGGGTGCACACATTGGCCTCGTAACGGCAATTTCGGACGGAACCGCGCAGATTCGCTTTCTGCGCGGCTCCGCCTGTGCTCACTGCGGCGCGTGTCTGACGGTTGGGGACAGCGAGATGGAAGTTTCGCTGCCGAACACGCTCGGCGCGAAAGAGGGAGACCGCGTTGTGGTCGATCTTTCTCCCAAGCGCGTCGTTCAAGCTAGCCTGCTTGCTTACGCCGTACCGCTGATTCTTCTCATCGCGGGAGTGCTCATCGGCAGCCGGATTGCGGATTGGGCGGGGCTTGCGCTTGGTGTCGCCGCTTGCGGAATCGGCTATCTTATTCTCCGCGTTGTGGAGAAGACAAGTGCGAAAAAGAAGAACTTTCAGCCGCGTATGACGCGGATTCTGGACGACTGGGAATAAGCAAAAGCGCCCTTGCAAACCGGCGAATGGCGCTTTTTGCATATCAATTGAAATCGATCGATGCCGTGCCTGATCAACACGGCAGATAGAACGAAATATAATGAGGAACAGGAAACAGCCATCATGAATTTTGCAGAGTCTCACGCTTTTGTCTCGCAGGTTGACCCGGAAATTGGCAACGCCATGGCGCTGGAACTCGGACGCCAGCGTGACCACATTGAACTCATCGCATCGGAAAACTTCGTTTCTCCCGCCGTGCTCGCCGCGATGGGCAGCCCGCTGACCAACAAATATGCAGAGGGGTATCCGGGCAAGCGCTATTATGGCGGTTGCGAGTATGTGGACATGGTGGAGACCATCGCAATTGAGCGCGCGAAGAAGCTCTTTGGCGCGGAGCACGCCAATGTGCAGCCGCATGCGGGCGCGCAGGCGAATCTTGCCGCCTATCAGGCGTTGATTCAGCCGGGGGATACCGTGCTTGCGATGAACCTCAACCACGGCGGACACCTGACCCACGGACACAAGGTCAACGAGAGCGGCAGATTGTATCACTTTGTGCAGTATGGCGTGCGCGAGGACACGGGCTATATTGACTATGACGAGATGGAGCGGCTGGCACACGAGCATCAGCCTAAGCTGATCGTCGCCGGAGCCAGCGCGTATTCGCGCATCATCGATTTTGAGCGGTTCGGTAAGGTCGCAAAGGATGTTGGCGCATATTTCATGGTGGACATGGCGCATATCTCCGGCTTGATTGCCGCGGGAGAACATCCCAATCCTTTCCCGCATGCGGACATCGTCACCAGCACGACGCACAAGACCCTGCGCGGCGCGCGCGGAGGATTGATCCTTTGCAAGGCGGAGTTTGCCGCAAAGGTGGACAAAGCCGTGTTCCCGGGCATGCAGGGCGGCCCGCTGATGCATGTGATAGCCGCAAAGGCTGTTTGCTTCCACGAGGCGATGCAGCCCGCATTCAAGGACTATCAGCATCAGGTCGTACTCAACGCAGCGGAGCTGAGCAAAACCTTACAGGAAAACGGAATCAAGATTTTCTCCGGCGGCACGGACAACCACCTGATGCTCGTTGATCTGCGGGAGCTGGACGTGACGGGACAGCGCGTGCAGACGCTGCTGGATGCGGCGCACATCACGGCTAACCGCAACGCGATTCCGTTTGACACGCGCAACAAGCTCGAAACCAGCGGCATGCGCTTCGGCACGCCCGCCTCGACTACACGGGGCATGAAGGAGCCGGAGATGCGGCAAATCGGCAATCTGATCGCGCGGATCATCAAGGAAGGCGAGACCGCCGTTCCGTCTGTGAAGGCAGAGGTTCTGGAGATTTGCAAGCGGTTTCCGCTGTATCAGTAAGTAATGCATGAGAAGGGCGCACCGAAAGGTGCGCCCTTAAATACTTGAGCTAAAGAGGTACTATTATGCAGTTCAAGAGGGATAATCATTACATTCCGCAGTTTTACCTCAAGCAATGGGGCAATAGCGAGAAAAAAGTATGGGAGTATCGACTACTTGTTTCACATGACGAGGTTCCACTCTGGCAATTATCCTCGATAAAGGGATCGCTGGGTTGGCACAAAGACTTATATACTGGGATAGAGAACGATGCTGAGACAGACGAAATAGAGAATTGGTATGAGAAGGTGATCGAAAACCCAGCTAAACATGCTATTGAGTGCGTCGCATGCAATAATAAATTAGAGAAGGATGACTTAACTAAACTTATTAGGTTTGTGGCAGCCCAGTACGTCAGAACTCCTGCGGGTTATTTTAGAGTTAAAGAACTATTTGAGAAAGATATCCATCCTCGGATTGTAGGATCGCTCACTGCTAAGAACCGATTAGTAAGTGCAAATGATACACATGCAACAAACAATATAAAGGATTTTAAATGGCTTCCATTGAAAATAGAACTAAACCAACCGACAGATGAAAACGAAAATTTAAAGTTAAAGTTCGAGACTGGTTTTACTAGAAATATGTGGCATTTTATTAATTTGAGTTTACTAGACAGAGCATTTATGTACTTACTTGAGCGCGAATGGCATATCGTAAAAACGCCACCGGGAGTAAGCTTATACACTAATGACGATCCGGTAGCCTTTGTTAATATTCATAATACTAACAATTACAATTTTGGCGGTGGTTGGCGAAGGAATGCAGGAGAAGTTTTTTTTCCGATAACTCCAAATCATTTTTTATACTCAGGAAATAACACAAGATTAGACGAAAAAGACATTCAGGGAATGCTATTCAAATTAGTTTATTGGATGCAGCGGATAACTATTGAGAATGCTTTCAGGAGCGTATATTCAAAATCTGAAAACTCAAGAATTACCCTTTGCAGAAAAAGAGTTGTTTCTGAAGATTACTTTCGTAATGAAAAAATACTTTGGCAACAATGGAATAACAAACAAATTTCTTTCGAACAGGAATTCAAGAGAAAAAAGATTGATTAGTAAAACTTAACAGGGAGGTAGACGCCCTATTCTAAAACAGGAAAAAATCTTTATTCGTGTTATTTTTCTCAAAGAAAGAAATTATCATGTTAAATGGTTTCACTCACCCGCGAAAATATAGTATGATTATAGTGTGCGGAAAGCACGCCTTTCAAATTTAATAGAGGATGCGGGTAAGATTGTTTGAACATCATGAATGAAGAGGTCTCACACAAACACTTGGGTGTTGGACACGTTGTGTCCCTCACGGAAAAAATTATTACGATTCAGTTCGGCGAAAAACAAATGAAGTTTTCGTTTCCTTCGGTTTTCAACGAATTGCTGACCATGAAGAATCCTACTTTACAGCAGGAAATCAAAGCGCTATGCGCGAACGAAACCATTGCAATCAACAAAGAAAAAGAAGAACGGCTGACGGAATTCGGTAGCCGTTTTGCTCCTGTGCCGGACACCAAGCCGGATAAACTCAAGCGCGAGAAGCAATTACGCGACAACAGCAACATTGCGATCCGATGCAACTATTGCGACGGCGGAAGAAGTGAAACTGTATTCGGCTACCACGGGGTTTGCAGCGAGGACGTGCTCCGGCATAATGTGTCAATTCTTCGCAGACCCTGGTGCAACGCAAACGACTGCGCATGCAAGCGATACACCAAAGGCGAAATCACACGCGCAGAGCTGGAACAACAATACAGCGACGGCAGCTTTATCTGCAACGAGAGCAGACTGCTCAAGGACTGGGTTGCGTCTGCCGAACGGCACCAGGGACAGAGCGAGAAGAAGACCGACAAACCGGCCAAGATGACGAATGCGCGCGTCAATCGCCTCTGCGTGCTGACGACAAAACAGACCGACGAGCTGGAAGCCGAGCGCAAGATCTTCGCTGCGTTCGTGATCAGCAAGGTGGAGGTTGGCGACGATAAAGCGGAAGGTAACGTGCATGCGCACACAAAATACCGCATTGATCTAACGCCGAAAGAAGCACAGCACGTTCGTTTCTGGAATTTTCACAAGAATCCATCCAAACCCGAAAACCCTTTTTGGGGGAGCGGGATGCTGCGGCACATCACCGATGCGCAGTCGATCAACATCCTAAAAGCGATGATGGAAGCAGCAACGGACCCCGACAAAAAAGCGCACATATTGGAAGTTTTGGAATACTATTGCCGTGTGACGGCTGCGGCCTCCAAACAGTGAACCATCAAATTTCCTGCGCTTCTCCAATACCAAGATAAAGCGCTGCTGAAACCAACCGGGTGCGTCATTTGGCGCACCTTTTTTCGTTTTAAGTGAGAATCCCTTTACATCGGCTGTTTCTATTGTATAATACAGATATTTCAATTCAGGAGAAAATCAGTGGACCCCTCGAAACTATACGTCGAATATTACGCCAAGCTCCACGCCGACCGCGCGATGAAACTCTGGCCTTGGTTTCTCAAAAAGAGTGAACGCCCGGATTTCATCAGCAAGCACGGCGAACTCGGCATGGAAGTCACCCGCGCGGCAATTGAAGAATGGGCGCAGCAGGAGGCGGGCATGAACCGCCACTTTGGTGACGAAATGCCCGGCGAAGCGGTGGAGCAGACCATCCTTGCGGACTGTGATTGCGACGACGCCATCGCCAACGGCGCGGAGGATGATGAGGAAGAAAGCCTCTTTGAACTCCCTCGGGATGTCAAGGAGATGCACATCGGGCGCATCATCGAGCGAATTGAAGATAAGACCAAGGCGCTAAAGGAATATCGCCTCTGCCGTGAGAACTGGCTGTATATCTTTAGCGAAACCACAGGCCTGGAGCGAAACGACATGCTCCGCGTGCAGGCGTTTTTTGATGCGCAGGAGGGCACGCTGCTTTTCGACAAGGTGCTGGTCAAGGTCGGCTGTCAACTCTATGTACTCGTGCGCGGAGAAGAGCTCAGCGAGATCACGCTTCGGTCGCGAACTATGCTGGCCATGCACCGAAAAGCAAGGCGGCTGTCTTTGCAGATGAGTAAATAGCAGAGCGAATCAGCAGAACGAATATTACGCATTGATCGGTTGATTCAACACAACAAAAAAACGTCCCGTTTGGGACGTTTTTCTCGTTTGGTGGAGCTTACCGGATTTGAACCGGTGATCTCTACACTGCCAGTGTAGCGCGATAGCCAACTTCGCTAAAGCCCCGAGACGCAAGTGCTATTATAGTGGAAAGCCGCAAATTTGTAAAGACATAATTTCTCGTTTGATACATTGTTTTTTTGAAGAATGCGACGCAGCGGCCACCGTTGCACGGCTGCGTCATATACACAATCATACCTGTTTTTGTATCTCGCGGATGGCAAATATGCGATTATGCATCGAAAATGCTGTAAAGTATGAACTTTTTGCGGCATTCATGCAAGCCGTTGGCGGGCTATGCTATAATAGCCACGAATTCTTGTAAGGTGAATGATCGGATGACAAATAGCAATCCGTTCTTCCGGCTGGAGCAGCAGGGGAACGACAACGCAAAATCAAATCACATTCCAGAAGAAAACCAACCGCTCTTTACCGAGCGAAAAAAACCGCATTCCTTCTTCCTCGGCGTCGTTTTTACATCGCTGAAGATGACGGTGCTGGCGTTTATTGTCGTGTGCTTCATCGGTATGGGGCTTTTGCTTGGCGTGGTGAAGGCATATGTGGAGACAACGCCGACGCTGGACGTCGCACAGCTCACAATTTCGGATTATACCAGCTATCTATATGATATGAACGGGAACCTCATCAGCTCCATTGCGGATGTTGAATATCGCGATTGGGTCGATATTGAGAATATTCCCGACATGCTGAAAAACGCGTTTATCTCCGTGGAGGATGTTCGCTTCTACAAACACAGCGGCGTGGACTTTAAGCGCTTGTTTTCTGCCGCACTGGAGATTCTTGGCAACAGCAATTCCTCTGGCGGCAGTACAATTACACAGCAGCTCATCAAAAACAAAGTACTCGGCGCACAGAGAAACTATAAACGCAAGATTCAGGAAGCATATCTTGCACTCGAACTCGAAACGATGGTCGATAAAGACACGATTCTCGAAGCGTATCTAAACGACGTTGACCTTGGCGAGAGCAACTATGGCGTGAAGAGCGGCGCGAAGGATTATTTCGGCAAGGAACTCTCCGAGCTGACCGTTCGCGAGTGCGCAATGCTTGCCGGTCTTACGCAGGCACCGTATCGCTATGATCCGCGCAGAAACATGTATCAGCGCGATAAGATGGAAGTCACCGACGAGCGCACGAATCAGGTGCTTTCGCGGATGTATCAGGCAGGATTTATCACAAAGGATCAATACAACACTGCGCTGACCGAGCAGGTGCAGATCATCGAAGTCAGCCAGCAGAAGCAGATGTACGACATGGCGTATTTTGTCGAGTATGCGATCAGCGATGTCGTCACGCATCTTCTGGAAAAGCGCGGGCTAAGCAACACCTCGGCGAACCGCAGCGCGGTGGAAAACGAACTGCGCACAAGCGGGTATCAAATCTATACCACCGTCGATCCGACGATCCAGAAGACCGTGCAGGACACGCTGAGTGGCTGGGAAAACTATCCAACTCTGGCGGATACGTCCAAATCCCTCATGGTGGAGACGAAGGAGGACGGCACCGTTATCGAAACCGTTGAACCGCAGGCAGCTGCGGTCATCATGGACTATCACACCGGCGAACTGCGCGCAATCATTGGCGGCAGAAACGAACCGACGGTGCGAAAAGGACTCAACCGCGCATCGCAAAGCTATACCGAAGTCGGTTCCTCGATCAAGCCGCTTGCGGTCTATGGCCCGGCGCTCGACCTCGGCTATTCACCGGGTAGTATCACCTATAACATGGACGGCCCGATTCCGGGTTGGAACACCGAAAAGGGCTATCCCTCTGGCGGATTGGATTCGCGCTATGGCCCCGTGACGTTCCGCCGCGCAATTGTGAGCTCGCTCAATGTTCCGGCGGCGCATATTCTCATGGACGATGTCACCCCGGCGATTGCCGCGCAGTATCTCTATCAGCTCGGCGCAACGGAGAACAAGATCAATGTAGACGGCGCGGGTCTCGCGCTCGGCACGTCCGGCTTAACGCCGATTCAGATGGCGGCAGCGTATTCGACCATCGCAAACGAGGGTGTGTATCAAGAGCCGCTATCATTCACAAAAGTGCTGGACGCGCAAGGCAACGTCGTTCTGGATGCGGACGAAGTGCGGGACACGCACCGGGTCTTTCAGCAGAGCACAGCATGGATGCTCGTGGATATGATGACCGACGCGGTGAAGACCGGAACTGGTACCAAGGCAAAGATCAACGACATGACTGTTGCCGGCAAAACAGGCACCAACTCGGACTATGCGAGCGTTTATTTCGCCGGCATGACGCCATACTATGTCTCAACACTCTGGGTCGGGCACGATTATCCCGTGAACAAGCTCAAGAAAGGCTCTTCCGGCGGAAATGAGGCTGCGCCACTTTGGCAGGCATATATGTCCCGCATTCACGAAGGGCTTGCGGATAAACCGATCATCGACGCGGATCCGACCTCGCTCGGCCTCGTCAAACGCACGATTTGCCCAGTTTCGGGTTTGCTGGCAACGGATGCCTGCAAGAATGACGAAGAACATAAGCCGGTCACGGAATGGTTCCTCGCGGAGAAGGCGCCGACGGAATATTGCGACATGCATGTAACGCTGAGCATCTGCACGGCAGAGAGCGCGATCGCAACCGAGTTCTGCCCGCCGGATTCTGTCCAGCAGGTGAGTTACATCCTTGTTCGGCCGGATAATCCGCTGTATCAGTTTGACGATGAGACTCTGCTCAAAGCATTGCCGACTGCGGTGCGAACCGAGCTCACGACCGACGCGTTTATCGACAGCATGAAAACTTGCACCGTGCATGCGGACGGATCACTCTCGATCTTTGCGCTTAAGACAAAGTCGCAAGATTTGATTCAGCAGGTGACGGACTATCTCAACAGCGCGAAAAATGTACCAAACGACATGAGCGACGCGCTTAAGGATGACATCGCAAACCTGCAGGTTGCGCTCAGCGGATATCAATACTCGGAAATCGAGCCGCTGTATCAAAAACTCAATACCGACTTTGCAGCGCTGCAAAACTCGATGGCACAACAAACGCAAAACGGCAACGGAGGTTGACGCGGGATGACGACGGGTGAAGCACCGGGGAAATGTGTGTTGGAAGTCCTGTATACGCAAGAGCGTGCACGTTTGTTTTCCCTCGCGACAGAAGATACGCCACAGGGAGAGTATTTCAAGCCTGTCTTCGGTGAAGGGAAACCGGGCGCACAGATTCTACTCATCGGTGAAGCGCCGGGCGCGGAGGAAACCAAGCTTGGGCACCCGTTTGTCGGCAAGGCGGGCAAACAGCTCGACGCGCTGTTTTGCCGGTTCGGCGTGATGCGCGAGGACGCGTTCATCACAAACGTGGTCAAGTATCGTCCGGTCGTGCGCTCTGATAAGAGTACCCGCAACCGCACACCGCAACCTGCTGAGGTGAAGGCGGCGCTGCCGCTGCTCAAAGCGGAACTGCTGCATCTCTCGCCAAGGCTGATCCTCACGCTGGGCAATACGCCGCTCAAGGCCGTATTTGCCCTCGCAGGAGAGAAACCGCCTGTGATCGGAACCGCGCACGGCAAGACGCATTCGCTCGTTATTGAAAACACTGTCATGACGCTGATTCCGCTCTATCATCCTGCAAGCGGTATCTACAACCGTGCGTTGGTTGAGGTGATGGAACAGGATGCGGCTTTTGTCGGCGGGGCCGTACAAAAGATCAAGCAAGCCTAAGAAGGACAAACCGGCGATACTATACGGGTCACACGGGATTGTGGTATACTCTAACAATAGAATCGTTCACAACGAAGATTGAAATATATAAGGAGCAAACTATGGCGCAGAAGGTATTAATTGCAGACGACGATCAGGTCGTACACGAGGCGCTGGGCATTTATCTCAAAGCGGAAGGATTCGAAGTGGTCGATGCGTTCGACGGCGTTTCCGCAATCGAAAGCATCACGCCTGAGATCGTTCTTTGCGTGCTGGACATCATGATGCCGAAAATGAGCGGTATCGAAGTCTGCCGCGAGATCCGCAAGACCTCTCAACTTCCCATCCTCATGCTCACCGCAAAGGGCGAAGAGATTGACCGCATCGTCGGTCTGGAGTTGGGCGCGGACGATTATATCGTCAAGCCGTTTAGCCCGCGCGAGGTGGTCGCCCGCATCAAGGCGGTGCTCCGCCGCGCAAGCGAACAGCCCAAGAGCGACACGAGCGTGATCACCTACAACGGGCTCACCATCGACCTCAAGAGCTATACGGTCACGCTGCGCAACCAGCCTGTGATCTGCACGCCCAAAGAAATCGAGATTCTGCATATGCTCGCGTCCAACCCGGGTCAGGTGTTCACGCGTGAGCAGCTGCTTTCCCGCGTTTGGGGATATGACTTTGCCGGTGAAACGCGCACGGTGGATACCCACATCAAGCGTATCCGTGCGAAGCTGGACTCCACCGGTCTCGGTTGGAGCATCAAGACCATCTATGGCGTTGGCTATAAGTTTGAAACCGAGTAACATCGGATCGATTTCATGCGGAGTGTCTTTTACTGGCGAATTTTAATCGTATCGATCATTGCATTGCTGCTGGCAAACCTCATTTTGCTAGCGGCTTATACGTATGTCGGGAAAAACACCTATGTCTCCATCGAGATGTCAAATCTGGAACCGGAGGCGGAAGTGACCCGCCAAATATACGAGGAGTATAAGAACGGCAACGTCACCGAAGACGCACTGCTGCGCTATATTGACAAACAGACGCTTGCCAGCGAATCCGCAATCATGATTGCAGACGAACTCGGCAAACCGCTGATCGTTCGAAACATCGGCAGCACCGTCGAGATGCAAGATTTCGGCGAATATTACCGCGCAGAGATTCAAAATATCTTGCGCGGACACACGGTTGAAAACAGCGATCTTAAGCTGCTCAATGGCGAATCTGCGGTCTCCGTTGGAATTCCGGTGCATGACACGAGCGGAAACGTGACGGGGTGTATCCTCGTCATCAAGCAGATTCAGCGGATTCAGAGCGCGTTTAACCAGCTCAACAATGTGCTTACGGGCACGATTCTTGCGATTATGCCGGTGGTCATGTTGCTAGTCGCGTTCAGTACCAACCGCCTGAGCAAACCCCTGCATGACATGAGCAATGCCGCCATCGAGATGTCCAAAGGCCGGTTCAACGTCCGCGCAAACGAGCGGGCATCCGGCGAAATCGGCATCCTTGCGCGCGCGCTCAACACATTATGCGATAATCTTGCGCAAACGATCTATCAATTGCAGAGCGAGAAACGGCAGCTCAACCAACTGCTTTCGAGCTTTACCGACGGCGTGGCAGCCATCGACAACATCGGTTGCCTGACGCACTACAACCCCGCGCTGATGAAGATGTTTGGCGCGGTCGAGGTCAAGGTGCCGATGGATCTGGTGCCGGATGAGTCGATTTGGGAGTTGTTCCGCTCGGTCTACGATTCCCTGGAACCGGCGAGCATTCATTATGCGCTGCCAAACGATCGCTCGCTCTGGATCACGATTGTACCCGTGACCGACGAGGTTGGTGAGTGCACGGGCGTTGTTGGACTCTTCAAAGATGTGACCGATCTGGAGCGCCTCGAAAAGACGCGCAGGGATTATGTCGCAAATGTCAGCCACGAACTCAGAACGCCGCTGACCGCAGTGCGCGGGCTTCTCGAACCCCTCAGCGATGGCATGATTACGGATGAGGAGACGCGGCAGCGTTATTATCGCATCATGCTGCGCGAGGTTGTCCGTCTATCCCGCTTGATTACAGATATGCTGGAGCTTTCGCGCTTGCAATCCGGCACAGAGCACATGGAGCTGCACGCCGTGAACCTTACGGAGCTCTTGCAGGACACCCGCCAGAACTACGCAAACGAAGCGGCACAACGTGGAATTAGCCTTAAGCTCGATCTGGAAGAGATTCCGTTTGCGATGACGGATGAAGACCGCGTGGAACAGTTGCTCGTTATTTTGATTGACAACGCGATGCGCTATACGCCCGAAGGCGGAAGCATTACGCTCTCCGCGGTGCCGACAACGGGGGATCACATCCTTGTTTCGGTCACAGATACGGGCTGCGGCATTGCACCGGAAGATCTGCCGCATGTGTTTGAACGCTTCTTTAAGACGGATCGCTCCCGCAAGGAAGGCGGAACGGGGCTTGGGCTCTCCATCGCCAAGCAGATTATCGACAAACTCGGCGAGAGCATCTATGTTGAGAGCAATCCCGGCACGGGAACCAGCTTCCATTTTACGCTCAAGCAGTACATCAGCAACGCCATTGCACTTGGCCCTGTTGGCGCGGGCGTGGTGATTCACGAGGAGTATTCGGCAGAGCAGCAGGCAAGAAGTTCGCAAGACGCGCCATATGAAGTGCTGCCGAACCGGCACGACAAGAAAACGGGCAGGAGCGAATCGAGCAGCAAGAATCAGAACGACAAAAAACCAAAGAAACGATAGCAACGCAAACGGCACGGAAACACGTGCCGTTTTTGCTGACGCTGTATCGTGTCATGAAGCGGATCAAATTCGTGAAAATGATGCCGATCTTGTACGAATCGTGTACAATTTCGACAGACTGTCGTGATGTGTTGAATTGTGGCAGAGCGCATACTATAATCAATTCAAACAGGAGGGTTCACCATGCAAAAGAGTGCGCATATTTTGATTTGTGACGATCAGCCGATCATCCATGAATCGCTGGGTGTCTATCTTGAGAGTGAAGGGTTCACGCATGCATCCGCGTTCAACGGCGTGCAGGCGGTCAAGATGGCAGAAACCGAAGCCCCCGACTTGATTTTGATGGATTTGATGATGCCGGAGAAGAATGGCATGGATGCTTGCCGCGAAATACGGCAGAAGAGCTCGGTTCCGATCATCATGCTCACGGCAAAAGGCGAGGAGATCGATCGTGTGGTCGGCCTCGAAATTGGCGCGGACGACTATATTGTCAAGCCGTTCTCTGCGCGGGAATTGATCGCGCGGATCAAAGCCGTTTTACGCCGTATTTCTGCAGAGCCGGAGGCGGAGGGAAAGACCATCCGTCTGGAGGATCTCGAAATCAGCCTCAACAACTATGAGGTCAAGATTAAGGGCAAACCCGTGGACTTTACGCCCAAAGAAGTTGAGATTCTTTACCTGTTGGCGTCGCATCCGGGACGCGTGTTTGACCGCGAACAAATTCTCTCCAAGATTTGGGGGTATGACTATTTTGGTGATACCCGCGCGGTGGACACCCAAATCAAGCGCATCCGCCAGAAGATACCCGATGATGGACTGACGTGGGGCATCCGCACTGTCTATGGTGTCGGCTACAAGTTTGGTGCAAGCGACGCTCCAGTATAAGACTGCTCGGGTAAAAGTAAGAACGAAAGACAAACAAGCGCAGAAAAAACCGCGCGGAAATAACATATGAAGCAAATGATCGTATGGCGCGGCAAAAAGAACGCATCGCCAGAAGAAAAAAATGGTTCCATCTTTGAGAAATTTCTCTTTTACCTGATCTTCGGGTGCGTGCTCACCTCTGTGATTGCGGTATTGGTCTATTTGCTCACGGGCGCAAGCGTACACGCGCGGCGCATCGCAGAAGAGATGCTTCCGCGGGCGCAGTCGATGTCCCGACTCGCGACGCGGCTGCAATCCGGCCAGATTTCGTATGACTCGTTTCTCGATTTTACACTCAAAGGACAACAGGATTCCCGCGTCTATATCTTTGACGAGAAGGCAACGTTGATTGCCTACACGGCGGAGAGCAACGCGGTGGATGTGCGCATCAGCCAGTCGATTCTCGATTACGGCGCGCAGGTGGTCAAAAGCGGAGAGCAATTGATCTCCACCAAATGGCGCTCGGCCGATGGCGTTGTCGTCGGCGTACCGATTGTAGACAATCTTGAGCGGGTGACGGGTGCCATTCTGGTCACACGGCCTTCGATGGAAGTGTATAGCTCGCTGATGAGCTTTGTGCGCGCGCTGATGCTCAGCTCCCTCGTGGCATCCGGCTTCATGGTTTTTCCCGCCTATTTTATCTCGCGCAGGATGGCAAAGCCGATTCGCACAATGACGCGTGCGTCCGCCGCGATGGCAAGTGGGAACTTCAACGTGCGCGCGGACGAGAGCCGCGACGATGAGATCGGCCAACTAGGCGCCGCGCTGAACCATCTTTCCACGCAGCTGCAGCAAAACATCAGTAACCTAATCCTCGCGCGAAACCGGCTGCATGTCATTTTGGACGGACTGCATGAAGGCGTTGTTGCGTTGGAGGCGAATCATACACCTGTATACCACAATCAAGCAGCCTGTCAACTCCTCGGTGTTTGCGAAGAGGCAGATGTCATGGATGTGTTGACCCCCGTGCTCCCGCTTTGTGACGAGGTGCAGAAGAACGGCGAATCCAGAACGATGACGCTGGAAGTGGGCGAACGTAAGCTGCTACTGATCGTTTCCCGTTCACAGGAGACCAGCGAGCTTGCACCGGGCACTGTGATCGTTGCGCAGGATGTCACGGCGGCAGAGCGGCTGGAGCAAACGCGTAAGGACTATGTTGCAAACGTCAGCCATGAGCTGCGCACGCCAATTGCGTCAATTCGTAGCTTAGCCGAAGCGCTCAACGATGGTCTCGTGAAAAAAGAGGACGACCGCACGCGTTACTACGGCTATATCCTGCGCGAATCGATGCGGCTGAGCCGGTTGATCAACGACTTACTGGAGCTTTCCCGACTGCAATCCGGCGCGGTCGCGCTCGAAAAAGGCGATTTCCATCTCGACGGCATTATCAGCGAAGTGGTGGAGCAGACGAGCCTCGTTGCGTCCTACAGTGGCATCCGCGTGCTGGAGCGTTGGCACTGCGAAAAGCCGCTGCCGGTGCATTCCAACAGTGACCGTATCGAGCAGGTGCTCATCGCACTGATCGACAACGCGATTAAGTTTGCCTCCGATGAGGGAGAGATCATTCTCGATGTAAAGAAGACGGACGACGACGCGCGCGCAATCGTCTCCGTGATGAATACAGGACATATCCCAGAGCAGCATTTGCCGCACCTATTTGAGCGCTTTTACAAGGCGGATACCGCGCATACCGATGGCGGAACCGGGCTTGGACTTGCGATTGTACACGAGATTCTCACGCATTTGGGTGAGGCGATTGAGGCACAGAACGAAGGCGAGTTTGCGGTATTCCGCTTTACGGTGGCGCTTTCGCAGGAAACCTAAACGGAACTAGGGTCTTGCAAATGAGACGAAAATGAAGTGACGCAAACGTTCAAACAAAGTATGAATAAATCAATAACGTCTTGAAAACAAGGCGGAAACAGAATGAAGAAACAGTGCAGTCCGCATTGTTTCTTCTCTTTTTTCGTGGTATATTTGGTTGAGCGCAAAAGCGGATTTATTTCGTGCGCAATAGAGAAAGAAGAGACACACAGACGGAGGAACCCAAAAATGGAACGCAACGTATACGATGTACTGGAAGAGCGCGGCTTTTTGAAGCAGTGCTCCCATCCCGAAGAACTGCGCGAGCTGCTCGGCAAAGAAAAAGTCACGTTTTATATTGGCTTTGACCCGACGGCGGACAGCCTTCACATCGGTCATTACGTGCAGCTGATGTCCATGGCACATATGCAGCGCGCGGGACATAAACCGATCGCGCTCCTTGGCAACGGAACCGCGTTCATCGGTGATCCTTCCGGCAAGACGGATATGAGAACACTGATGAGCCGCGAACAGCTCTCCCACA
The DNA here is from genome assembly GCA_023395595.1 of Bacillota bacterium. GTDB lineage: Bacteria > Bacillota > Clostridia > Christensenellales > CAG-138 > UBA7703. The sequence continues at coordinate 15,073 of JAEWYO010000072.1, read as the reverse complement.
ACGCCGCGTGTTTTCAAAAACAGATGTCGCGCTTGTTGGACTTTTCCGAAGGCGGCGCGCAGATCGTTTACAATGGAGACTGGCTCTACCCGCTGAATTTCCTCGATTTTATGCGTGAAATCGGCGTGCATTTTTCGGTGAACCGCATGCTGGCAGCCGATTGCTATAAAAACCGTCTCGAGCGCGGACTGACCTTCTTTGAGATGGGCTACATGCTCATGCAGGGATATGACTTTTTGGAGCTCAACCGCCGGCACAACTGCGTTTTGCAGATGGGCGGGGATGATCAATGGAGCAACATCCTTGGCGGCGCGGATCTCATACGCAAGAAAGAGCAGAAGCCCGCGTTTGCGCTGACCACCGCGCTGCTCACCACGAGCGACGGCAAGAAGATGGGCAAGACGGAGAAGGGCGCAATCTGGCTCGACAAAGAGAAGTGCAGCGTATTCGACTTCTACCAATACTGGCGCAACGTTGGCGATGAGGACGTGAAGATGTGCCTCTCGCTGCTTACGTTCCTGCCGATGGAGGAAGTCAACCGCTTGGGTTCGCTCCCGGGCGAACAGATCAACGAAGCAAAGCGCGTGCTGGCTTACACACTCACCGCGCAGGTGCATGGCGAGGAAGAGGCGAAGATTGCCCAGACTTCCGCGGAAGGCCTGTTTGCTGGCGGCTCGGACTTAAGCAACATCCCGACCTGTGAACTGACCGCGGCAATGATGGAAGAGAGCGGGCTTCGCATTCCCGATCTGCTGGTCATGAGCAAGCTCGCCGTGAGCAAGAGCGACGCGCGCCGGCTCATCGAAGGCGGCGGTGTATTCGTTGGCGAAGACAAAGTGACCGCGACCAGCGCGACGCTGACGGCGGAGCAGATTGAAGGCGACGGAATTATCCTGCGGAAAGGGAAGAAGAGCTTTTGCCGGATTCGCAAAGCCTAAAACCGTTTCAAACGATCCAGAAAGCCGGGGAAAGCGAGATTGTGATCAGCAAATCCCGCTTTCTCGGCTACTGCATTCCGGTTTCAAGCGAGGAGGAAGCACAGGAAGCGCTTGCCCGGATTCGCAAGAAGCACTATGATGCGCGGCACTGCTGCTATGCCTTTCGGCTGCACGAAGGCAGCATCGTACGCTCCTCGGACGACGGGGAACCCTCTGGAACGGCGGGAGCACCGATTTTGAACATACTCTCCAGTGCAGGCGTAGAAAACGTGCTTTGCGCGGTCGTACGATATTTCGGCGGGGTTCTGCTCGGCACGGGCGGTCTTGTCCGCGCCTATGGCAAGGCGGCAGGCGAGGCGCTCGCCGAGGCGGGAACGACTCAAATTCGCGTCTGCGCGCGTTTGCTGGTAACGGTGTCCTATTCGTCCTACAATCTGCTGGAACCGGTGATCAGGCAAAAAGGGTATCCGTGCAATGCTGCGTTTACAGATCAGGTGGCGCTGACGCTGCTGCTTCCCGCGGAGGAAAGCGAAGCGTTGACCGCCTTGATCATCGAAAAAACCGATGGCAGCGCGGAGATTGTGGAGTTGGGTCAGTCACTGGAAGCGTATCAACCAAGTACATCTCCGCGATAGAGCGAAACAACTGGCAAGGAGAAGGGGAATGAAGCAAAGCAAGACCGCAAGTGCGTTTTTAGCAAGGCTGCTGGGAGCAGCCGTGGCGCTTGTTTGTGTTTTCGCTTTTATCCCGTCCGCGCATGCGGAAGAGGCACGTGTCAACATCACAGCAAACCCGTCGGAACTCACGGATGCAGGCAATGTGACGTTTACATTTGAAATCGCCAACTACAACGCGGACTATCCCATGAGCGACGTTGGCATCACCTATAACGGTAAGCTCTACGACGTGCTCCACGGTGCGCAGATTCCGCCGAGCGGCAGCGCGCGGGATATCACACTCAATCTCGCTGTTGCGCAGAGCCAGCTCGGCAAACCCATCACATTTTTGATCACATGGACGCGAAATGGCGAACCGATGAGTCAGGAAGCGCAATATACCGTTGCGCAGGCGGAGAACCCGATCATCACAGTCACGCGCACCGCGGACAAGACAAACGCAAAGCCCGGCGACAAGGTGACCATCACCTATGCCATCAAGAACACCACGAAGTTTGACATGACGGATATCACGCTGATCGACGAGAACATCAGCGATACACCGATTTTTCAGAACGAGACGCTCCGCGCCAGCCGCACGACCTCCTACGACTTTGCCTATACAATGGGCGAAGAGAGCGTAACCAGTGCACCCGTTGTCACCTATACCGTCAACGGCAAGGCGAAGACGTTTTCTTCGCTCAATCCGCTGGAACTCGTGATGGTACGCATTCAACTTGATATGCGTGTGCAGGCGGGAACGCCGACTTCGGCGGGAGTAACGTTTACCATCGACGTCGTCAACAGCGGAACGCAAGCCATCAGCAATATTTCGATTGTCGATGAGCGCGCAAATCCAGTCAGCGGCGCGCCGTTCAATCTTGCGCCAGGCGAGAACAGGAGCCTGTCTTATGTTGTGGTTCCACTGATGACGGAACCGCTGCGAAACGTGCAGTTCAAGCTGACAGGAACGGATCCGTTCTCGCAGCCGTATACGCTTGCACCGGCGGACATCTACGAAGTATACCCCTATGTGGATGCATCGCAGATCAATGTTTCGGTTCGCGCGGAGACTGTCACACCATGGACGCAGGAGAGCGGGAAGCTCACCGCGCGCGTGACCATTACCAACCACAGTACGGTGGAGCTTACGGGAATCACGGTGTCCGAAACGGTTATCGGTGTGATTAAGAATTACGACTTGCTACCCGTCGGCGAAACGACGTTTGATCAGGAGATCGTGCTTGGTTCACCGCGGAACCTGAACATCACGATTAAGGGCTATGACCCGACCGGGACAAACCGCGCGCTGGCCAACTGCGTGATGCCGGTCGCTTACGGCACCGAGACCGCCGCACCCGCGACGCCAACACCCGAACAGACGGCGGGCAGGGAATTCAACATCTTCGGCGGAATCGACAGCGGCATCGCAACAATCCTGATCATTCTTGGCGTGTTGATGGTTTTCTCGGTGATCGTCCTCGTTGTGCTGACCGCGATGGAACGCGCGCGCGCGCCGAAAGTCGATTTTGAGGATGACGATGCGTTCTTTGAGCCGCAGCAAACGCAGCATGCAAAGCGACCGATGTATCACGATGCGCCGGACCCGGAGGAGATCAGCTATACCCAACGAATGTTTGCGATGAAGGATGAAGAACCGTTTGTTCCAAAGCAGGAACCCATCCGCTTGCCGCCACCGCCAATTGTAAAACCCTCGGAACAGCCGCATGTCGTGTTTGCACCGCCGCCCAAGCCACCCGAGCAGGAAACCCCGCGCCCGGACGAACTCGCACAGCGTCTTGTTGAAACAGCGCGAACACGCTATACCGAAGCGCAGAGTACGGCGGCATATCGCCCCGTCAGCGAGGAAGTGAAGCCTTACGCACCGCATCCGCAGCAGAAGGCGCAGGCGGTGGCACCGCGCGTGTTCGATTACAAAAAGCAACCCAAACCACAGTCCGCAAAGAAGCAGCCGGTGATGCGTATTCAAAAAGGCGCAGCGGAAGCGGACGACGAGGAGTGAATACCTGTGTTTCAAGGACTCAACGAAGACACCTATCAGTTTTTCTGGGATATCGCGTTTCAAAATGAGGTCTCATTCTACGAGGCGAACAAGGAACGCTATAAAAAGAATGTCTACGAACCGCTCAAAGAGCTTGCAATCGCGATTACCCCCGCGGCGCAGGAGATCGACGGTGCGTTCAATGTTCGCCCATCCAGCATTGTTTCGCGTCTACGGCGGGATACACGTTATTCGCGCGACAAAACGATGTTTCGCGACCATGCTTGGCTCGGGTTTCGCAGACCCGGCGGTATGTTGAGCGAAAGCCTCGTCGTCTACGCGGAATTTGAGCGGGAAGGCTATGGATACGGTATGGGTATGTATGGCGCGAACCCCGCGTTGATGCGAGAGATCCGCCCGCATATCCTCGCAAAACCACAGAAGTTTCTCTCCCTTGTTGAGGACCCGAAGTTTACCGAGCGGTTCGAGGTTGTTGGCGATCTATTCAAACGGCCGAAGATAACGGATGCGCCGGAAGGCGTTTTGCCGTATCTCAACCGAAAAGGCTTGTCGTTTTGCTTTTCGTCGCCAAACCTGAAGAAAACGCTCACGCCAGACATTGCAGATGAAATCATCGAAGGGTTTCAATTGCTCAAACCGGTCTATCGCCTCTTGATGGGGCTGGATGATGAAACAAAGCAATAACATAAAAAATAAACAATGAATGGGAGGAAGATTTTATGGAAATGTTTATCGATCAAAAACCCGATAAAAAGCAAACCTACACAGGCGTGATGGTCGTGCTCGTGCTGCTGTTTGTGCTGGGGCTCGTTCTGGTGCTCACGTCCGCTGCAATCGGGCTATCCACCGCGAACGCAGAGATGGCCAAGAATGGCGGGTTCCTGGATGGTTCGATGTACCAGTACATCATGTCCAACACGGCGGAGAGCTATCGCCTCGTCGGTGCGATCCTTTCGATCATCACTGGCGTTGGCGCGCTGATGGCCGGATTTGCCGGATACAAGCAAAAGAAAGCATAAACGAACGATGAGAATGGCTGCCGGAATAACGGCAGCCGTTTTAACATGCGAGGAAGCAGAATGATACGAATAATGACGCTCGAAGATTACGATGCGGCATATGATCTTTGGATACACACGCCCGGCATGGGGCTTAATACACTGGATGATTCAAGAGACGGAATCGCTCGCTTTCTGGCGCGCAACCCCGGCACGTGTTTTGTAGAAACGCAAGAGAACTGCGTTACTGGTACGATTCTCGCGGGCCATGATGGACGAAGGGGATACATCTATCATCTCGCGGTTGCGCTTTCTTGCCGCAAACAAGGGATTGCAACGGCGTTGGTTGCGCAAACCACGCAGGCATTGCGAGAAGAAGGAATCCACAAAGTTGCGCTCGTGGTATTTCAAAAGAACGAGGTCGGAAACGAATTCTGGGAACGAAACGGGTTCTCGTGGCGTGAGGATTTGATCTACCGGAACAAAAGCTTAATCGATCTGGAACGAATCGACACATAAGTATAAAACAAGAGAAACAAAAAGACCCCCGCAGACTGCTTGCAAACGCAAAGCCAATCCGCTGAGGTCTTTCTTGTTATGGTTCGTTAGGAGTGCACACTGTAGATGATCACTGATCCGTTTTGATAGAACACAGGGAACTGATCGGCAAAATACTTCAGGTCGATCTGATAGTTTGCCAATTCGCTCGCGCCGATGAATACGTAGTCGATGCCATACTCCTTGGCGTAGGCGCTGAAATAGGTGGATGGTTTTTCAAAAAGCAACTCAAGCGCGTTTTCGCGCGCGGAGTAGTCGATTCCGTGAAAAAAGAGATAGGAACCCGAACCGCAAACGATGTTTCGCCCCGTCAGTGCGGCGATGCAGTTGTTGTGGTTGTTATAGGTGAGGAATGTCGCGTCCGGCGCAGCATTTTCCTTGACATACTCCGCCGCCGCAACCTGATCGGCATCGATCAACTGATACTCCGAAACATATTCCCGCCCGAGCGTGAGCACGCCGGAGAGGAACAGCGTTGCGCAGACCATCGCGGAGAGCAGCGCGATGCTCAGACGGTTTCTAGCTGCGCCGCGCGTGAGTCGGTCCTTCGCGTCAAAGAGCCAACTTGCCACAAGTCCGCAAGCGTAGGCAAACGCGATGAATAAGAGCTTGTTGTTGTCATAGGTGTTCGGCTGAAACTGGACAAACTCCGCGATCGCGAAGATCAGCAGCGCGCCGCCGACAACACCCTTCTCTTCGCGATTGGCAGCGAGGAACGCAACGGGAAACAGCAAAGCGATCAAACCGAAGTTTTTAATATAGAACCAGAAATAATTGTCCGATTCGTTGGCCCAGTTGAAATGGAACTTCAGGAAGCTTCCGGATTGCGTGAATGTGAAAAAGATCAGCTGTGGCAGCGCAAGTAACAGCACGATGCCGAGATACTTCGCAAAACCGAGCCATTGTGTCTTGCCTTCTTTGCGAACAAGGGATCGGATCAGATAAAACCCGCTGACAATGCCGAGCGCGAGGAAGGAATGTGTATGAATCAGCGGTAGTGTACCTGCGAGAATGCCGAGCGGTACGAATGCACTCGTGTCCCGCTGAATCGCGGCGCGGTGAAGCAAAAAGAGGCAGGGGAACAACAAAGACCAGCCAAAGAGGAGCGCACGCTGCGGGATCATCATATCCGCAATCGGGTTCACCCAACGTAAACCGTTGGAGACAAAGTTGGTCGGCGTTTCGTAGAACGCGGTGAAGAGGCGGGAGAGATTATCCGGGTTCGCCTTGAGCAGATCAAAGAAATACCAGAACCCGAAACCACCACCGACGAAAAAGAGCAGCATCGCAAAGACCGACTTCCGCGTTTCGCCAAGCCACTGCTGAAAGAAGCAATAGACGCCGACGATGACGAGCAGCAGCGCATAAGCCGCGGTCAACATCGTCGCAAAGCGCAAACTGGTGCCGAGTAGATAGATCGTCGAGCCTACGCTCTCGCTCAAAAACGGATAGCACACGGGCTTGTCGGGGCAGATGGAATACATCGGCGGGAACGTGCCCTGCGTTGCAATGCTGGAGATGAAGCCGAGGTGCATCGCCAGATCGCCAAAGGTCGATTGCCCGACATAGAGCGCACCATCCCGCTTTACGATGGTATGCGTGGAGAGCAGCACGAGACAAACGACCAGAAGTGCGCCGCCCGCGATAAGAAACGGAATCTCCGGCTTCCAAGGAGCGGAAGCCATTGTGCGCTTACGCGAAAAATAGAATCCAGCGGCTCCCGCGAGACAGGCAAGCAGTAGCCCCAAGAGCTGCGCTGGCAAAAAGAACCCGAGCACAAAAGAAAACAGCGCAGGGAACCAGATGAGCATCGCCATTCCCATCGCAAGTCCAAGCCAGATTCGAACAAGCGGCTTCTCGCGAGAAAACAGCAGTCGGGCTAGTCCAATGCCGGATGTCGCAAATAGGGCAACGTAGAGAATTGATAACACTTCCGCCATAACGGATTACGGTCTCCTTATACTATAACGTTAGAAATTTGTTCTTTGTGGGCATGCAAAAGCGGGCAGAGCTTGCCCGCTGTGTGCGCTTGATTACTTTTTACCAAAGAGGCGTGCAAGCGGTTCCACGGTCGCGTTAAGGTTTGCAATCGCGGTATTGAGCGTTTCCACATCCAGCTTGGAGAAGGATTCGACCCCGGTCTTGAGTTCTGCGATGGTCGCGTTGAGGGATTGCATATCCAGACCGTTGAGCACCTTGACCGCTTCACCCACGGTGGCAAAGGTTTCGTTCGCCTGAATCGCCAGCTCGTCGATATTTGTTGTGATCGATTTGACATCCACCTGCTGTACGGTCACGAGGGCTTTGTTCGCTTCGGTTACGGTGGTCAGCAGGGGAGGAACAAGAACCGCTGCACCGACGATGACCACCAACGCAATGCCGGAAAGCAAGCCGACGCAAACGCGCATGAGCCGGACTTTCTTACGCTCCAGCTTCTTTTGTTCTTCCGAATTTAGAAAAAGCTCACGCACATAATCGATGACTTCGAACGAGTCGGTTTTGCCGGGTTCCTGTGCAGGGGATTCTACTGTTTCAAGGGCAAGCTTTTCAATCGCGTCTTCCATGTTGCGTTCCGTCCTTTCAAGCAAGTCGGTTCCAGTCGCTGGCTTTGCGCAAGCATCATTTGCGTGATGGAGTGCGTAATGTTTTGCTCAGTATATCACACATCGTTTATAATAAAAAGAAACAGATGCCGAGAGTGCAAAGGAGCAGAGAATGAACAACAGCAAGCAGCCGAGCCAGGTACCATACGCGGAACACATCGCCTTGCATACCCCGATTGGCATGCTGGTCGTCTCCGCACGGGACGGAGCTGTCTGCTCGATTCGCCTTGCCGGGATCGATGAGCCGCCGGTTACCGAACAAAACGAAACGAGTCCGGTTCTTATACTTGCGACGAACGAGTTAAAAGCGTATTTCGCAGGAGAACGCCAAGAATTTTCGTTTCCGATGAACGGAGATGGTACGCCTTTTCAAAAGAGCGTGTGGCGCGCGCTGCTGCAAATACCGTTTGGTGAAACACGAACGTATGGCGAGATTGCTGCCGCCGTGGAGAATCCGAAAGGTTCTCGCGCGGTTGGCATGGCTTGCAACAAGAACCCGATTATGGTCGCGGTACCGTGCCATCGCGTGGTCGGCGCGGGCGGCAAGCTCACAGGGTATGCCTACGGAACCGACTTGAAGCAGCGACTTCTCGATCTGGAACAACGGATCCAGTAAAGAATTGTAAAAAATCGATCGAGACAACTTGACAATAACCTAGTGAAATGCTATCCTATGCACATAAGACAACCAATTTACTAGGGATTATCCGAACGGTTACAGAAAGGGATGCCATGAAACTCTCCACGCGCAGCAGATACGGGCTCAAAGCAGTGATCGACCTCGCCATAGCATATGGCACCGGGCCGGTCTCTCTTCCTGTTTTGGCTGGATCGCAGGGGATTTCGGAAGGTTATCTGGAGCAGCTGCTCCGTGAGTTGAAAAAAGGAAGCGTGGTGGACACCGTCCGAGGCGCACAAGGCGGGTATGAGCTTACCTGCGATCCTGCTCAGCTCAGCGTACAACGCGTTCTCAACCTACTGGAAGGCTCAACTGCGATTGTGGACTGCGTGGGCACGCTGCACCACAACTGCACCAGCGCCTGCTCCTGCTCGGCGCGACCGCTGTTTTTGAAGTTGCAAACCCGCATCAACGATGTGCTAGAGCGCACGACGATTCGTGAGCTTGCAGATGATTATTTGCAACAGAAAGCGCGCGGGATTCCCTGCAAAAATGTTTGTGACCAAAAACTTGGTTGATATAAAGTTTGACGCATCCATTTTTCATAAGAATTGAAAAGAAGCATGCAATCAAAAACCCAACGAACCAGGGCTTAGTCCAAATGAAATGAATCGACAAAGAGGAATAGAGTATGAAGGTTTATCTCGACAACGCCGCAACGACCATGGTGCGAAAAGAAGTAGTAGACGCGATGATTCCCGCGTTTACGACCTATTACGGAAACCCCTCCAGCTTGCACGAGTTTGCGCGCGAGGCTGAGCAGCTGCTCGATGCCGCGCGTAAAGACGTTGCCAGCGTAATCGGCGCAAAGCCGGATGAGATCGTCTTCACCGGCGGTGGCTCGGAGAGCGATAATATGGCTCTGCGCGGTGCGGTTGCCGCAAACAAGAAGAAAGGCAAGCATGTGATCACCTCCGCTGTGGAACATCACGCGGTGCTCTATACGCTCCAGGCGATGGAGCGCGAAGGGTTAATCGACTTGACGATCCTTCCGGTGGACGAATACGCCGTTGTGAGCGCCGAGAGCGTGACCAACGCCCTGCGTGACGACACGGTTCTGGTCTCCGTCATGTTTGCCAACAATGAAGTAGGCACCATCAACCCGATTGCCGAGATCGGCAAGGTTTGCCGCGATAAAGGGGTGCTGTTCCACACCGACGCGGTGCAGGCGACGGGGCATGTGCCGATTGACGTCGTCAAGATGAACATCGACATGCTCTCCATCTCCGCGCACAAGTTCCACGGCCCGAAAGGTGTTGGCGTGCTCTATATCCGCAAAGGGGTTCGCATCCCCTCGCTGATCATCGGCGGCGGACAGGAGAAGAAACGCCGCGCGGGCACCGAGAACGTGCCCGGTATCGTGGGTCTTGCAACTGCATTAAAGCTTGCAAACGAGCACATGGCAGAAAATGCCGTTCGAATCGGTGCGCTTCGAGATAAGCTCCTCAAGGGCATTGCCGAACGGATTCCGGATGTGAAGCTCAACGGGCACCCGACTGACCGTCTGCCCAACAACGTCAACTACAGCATCCGATATATCGAAGGCGAGAGCATCTTGCTCATGCTTGACATCAACGGCATCGCTGCCTCCAGCGGGTCCGCCTGCACAAGCGGTTCACTCGATCCTTCGCACGTATTGCTTGCAATGGGCTTGCCGCACGAGATTGCACACGGTTCGCTGCGTCTCACACTCTCAGAATTCACGACGGAAGAAGAGATCGATTATGTACTGGATCTTCTGCCGCAGATTGTGCAGCGCCTGCGCGACATGTCCCCGCTGTATCCGAAACAGAAATAACCGCAACCATCACCGACGCAACGGATTTGCTGCGCCAGATGAAAGCTTGAAAATGATTTGGTAAGGAGATAGGAATTATGTATACCGAAAAAGTGATGGATCACTTTAAGAATCCGAGAAACGTCGGCGAGATTGAAGGCGCAAGCGGGGTTGGCACCGTTGGCAACGCCAAGTGCGGGGACATCATGCAGATATTCCTCGACATCGACGAAAACGAGATCATCCGCGATGTGAAGTTTAAAACCTTTGGCTGTGGCGCCGCCGTGGCGACAAGCTCAATGGCGACCGAAATGATCAAGGGCAAGAGCGTGGACGAAGCGCTCAAGATCACCAATGCTGCAGTTGTAGAAGCGCTCGAAGGCTTACCCCCGGCGAAAATTCACTGTAGCGTGCTCGCGGAAGAAGCGGTCAAAGCTGCGATCGAAGACTACGTCAAAAAACGCGACGAAGCGAAATAACCGAAACGAAATGAGTAAGAAAGAGGCGAAAACAAGCCTCTTTTCTTGTTTGTGTTCCGAAATGAGCATTTCAACACGCGTAAACGCTTGTTTTGCATAATTGACACATTCGTGACACTTGACGGAATATCCACGATACGGTAGACTGAATCTGACTTTAATAAGAAGGGTATAGGTTTTTTAAGAATATGAGCGCTAGCTTTACCGAAGGTTTCTCCAGCTTTTTTAGCAGCTATGGCATTCTCATCGTCCTCATGGTTGCGATGTTTGCCATCATGATCATCCCGCAGCGCCGCCGTGACAAAAAGGTGAAAGATATGCTCGGCAGCCTCAAAGCCGGCGATCGCGTCCGCACCATTGGCGGTATTTACGGCACCATTGGCACCATCAAGGACGACACAGTCATCCTGCTCGTCGGTCCCGACAAGGTGAAGCTCGTCTTTGCCCGCGGCGCCATTGCACAGGTGGAAGATGCCGGCGTGGAAAACGAAATGACGCAGGAAGTCGTCAAATAATCAACGAAAGCTTCCGGAACGCCTGCTGGTTTCAGCGGGCGTTCTTTTGCTTTTTTGCGCGGTGAAAAACAAAAACCGCACGGCCGATAATGGGATAAAGCCCATCATGTGAAGTTTTGAAGTGAACAGCACAAGAACACAATGTGAACGAACGGCAAAATCGGCAAATGAGCACGAAAGGGCTGTTACTTTGAGCGCATTTTTGGTATAATCCGCATGAGGTGAACTCAAATGGATGATAGAAGAGACACACAGCAATTTGAACTCCCGAGGGAGAAGCGCAGCCCGCGTGATACGCTGCTGAGCGTATATGGCGCGATGCGCGAAAAGGGGTATGACCCGGTGAACCAGATCGTAGGATATTTACTTTCCGGCGATCCGACGTACATTACCAGCCACAACAACGCCCGTTACCTGATTTCCCGCATCGAACGCGATGAGCTGCTCGAGGAGCTGGTTCGCGCCTACGTGGAAGGGAAATATTGACGCATGCTTCGAATCTTGGCTTTTGATGTTGGCGAAAAACGCATAGGCGTTGCCGTAAGCGATCCTTTGGGCATCACCGCACAAGGAATTGAAACCTACCACCGTACCGATGATCTGGAGCAGGACGTTGCGCACCTGATCAAGCTTGCAAACGGCTATAAGCCCGTGAAGCTCGTGTTTGGGTTGCCGCGCAATATGGACGGCAGCTATGGCTTTCAGGCGCAGATCACGCGCGAGTTTGCCGAGGCTGTGCTTGCAAAATGGGATGGAGACCACGCGTTTCAGGATGAACGCCTGACAACAGCGAGCGCGCGGCGCGTCTTGATCGAAGCGGATGTGAGCCGCGACAAGCGCAAGCAGGTGATCGACAAAGTTGCCGCAGTCGTAATTTTGCAAGGCTATCTGGATGCCCACGGAAACACCTGATCCCAAACAGAACCAAACAGAAAGCAGGAGAGTATGGAAGAGCAGAATACCATCATCGAGCTGATCGACGAGAGCGGAAACACCGTAAAATTTGACCTCGTGATGACGTTTGATTACGAGGGAAAGCGCTATGCGGCGCTGCTGCCCATCGATGCAGTAGAGAATGTTGGTGACGATGAAGTTGTCCTGCTTGAGGTCGTGAAGGACAAGAACGGCGAAAATTTCGTTTCGATCGACAATCCTGTCCTGCTGGACGAAGTATTTAACGAGTTTATTGAGCTCTTTGACGAGATGGCGGACGGTGACGACGAGGATGACGAGTAAACACTCGTTTTCCCTGCATGATTGACCCGTGAATCGCAAATAAGCCCGTAGAATCGGACGATTTTTCTTGCATAGGCGAAAGAGCCTATGCTATAATTCTTGAGGCATCACGCACCGGTGCGGATTCCGCGGCTCGTGCCTGTCGAAATTGGCAGGTTACCGGGGAAAAAGAAACACCGGGAAGAAAAGAACGAGGAGGTTACTTATCATGTCCGTGATTTCCATGAAACAACTGTTGGAGGCCGGTGTACACTTCGGCCATCAGACCCGCCGCTGGAACCCGAAGATGAAAGAATACATCTTTACGGAGCGCAACGGCATCTACATCATCGACCTGCAGAAAACCGTAAAGAAGATCGAAGAGGCTTATAATTTCGTGCGCAGCGTTGCCGAAAATAATCAGTCTGTTCTTTTTGTCGGCACGAAGAAGCAGGCGCAGGAGTCCATCGAGCAGGAAGCAAAGCGCTGCGACATGTACTATGTCAATCAGCGTTGGCTCGGCGGCATGCTCACCAACTTCAAAACCATCCAGGGTCGCATCGCGCGTCTGCGCCAGATCGAGACCATGGAAGCCAATGGCGATTTTGACCTGTTGCCCAAGAAGGAAGTCATCCAGCTGCGCGGCGAACAGGAAAAGCTCATCAAAAACCTTGGCGGCATCAAAGAGATGAAGAAGCTGCCCAGCGCGCTGTTCGTTGTTGACCCGCGCAAAGAGCACATCGCCATCGCCGAAGCACGCACGCTCAAGATCCCGATCGTCGCCATCATCGACACCAACTGCGATCCCGATGAGATCGATTACCCGATTCCGGGCAACGACGACGCGATCCGCGCAGTCAAACTCATCACCGCCAAGATTGCGGATGCTATCATCGAAGGCCGTCAGGGCGAACAGATGACCGATGCACCTGCTGCACCGGCGAGCGAAGAAGTAGAAGAAGTCAACGAGTAACGCTTCAGCGAAGGAGAACACACACCATGTTTACAGCAAAAGACGTTATGGCGCTGCGCGAACTGACGCAGGCCGGCATGATGGATTGCAAAAAGGCGCTCACCGAGTGTGAAGGCGACTTTGAAAAAGCAAAAGATTACCTGCGCGAGAAGGGCCTTGCAGCCGCCGCGAAGAAAGCCAGCCGCATTGCAGCGGAAGGCATCGTGAGCAGCTATCTGTGCACCGATTGCGGCGTTGGCGTGATCATCGAGGTCAACTGCGAAACCGACTTTGTCGCAAAGACTGACGATTTCCATGCCTATGTCGACAAGCTCGCCGAGCAGGTTGGCAAATTTAACCCCGCAGATGTGGACGCGCTGCTTGCGCAGGACGCATTCTTTGCGCCGGGTCTCAAGGTCAGCGATACGCTCAACGAGCTGGTCGCCAAGATCGGTGAGAAGATCAGCATCCGCAGATTCACCCGCTATGAGGGCGTTGTGGACACCTACATCCACCTCGGCGGCCGCATCGGCGTTCTGGTCGATCTCGACGCACCCGTTGCCCTGAAAGACAATGCGGAGCTCAAGCAGGTCGCGCACGATATCGCGATGCACATCGCAGCGGCGCGCCCGACCTACCTCAACCGTGAGGAAGTGCCGGAAGCCGAACTCGAGCACGAGAAGGAAATCAACCGCAACATCGCGCTCAACGAAGAAAAGCCGAAACCCGCCGCCGTCATCGAGAAGATGCTTGTCGGTCGTATCGAGAAGTTCTACAAAGAAATCTGCCTGCTTGAACAGCTGTTCGTCAAGGACACCGCGTTCTCGATCACGCAGGTTCTGGAGAAGGCTTCCAAGGACCTCGGCGCAAAGGTCAGCATCAAGCGCTTCACCCGCTACGAGATGGGCGAAGGCCTGCAGAAACGTGAAAACAACTTTGCAGAAGAAGTCATGAGCCAGACCAAAGCGTAAGTGCCACAAAGGAACACGGCAACGTGTTCCTTTTTTTAGGCAAAAATAAGAAATTCGGTCAAACTGTGAACGGATTCTACTTTAGGCAAAAACAGGCAGTCCACCCGAAGAGACAAATCAAAAGAATTACATCGAAAGGCGAACATAGCACTATGTATCAGCGCGTATTGCTCAAAATCAGTGGGGAAGCACTCTCCTCGGAACAATCCGTCATCTGCCGTGAAACCGTGCTTAGCACGGTAAATAAAATACAAGCCGTCCGGAGCAAGGGCGTCGAGATCGGCATCGTCGTTGGCGGCGGAAACATCATGCGCGGCAGAAGCGCAGAGGGTATGGAGCGAAACCGCGCGGATCACATGGGTATGCTGGCAACGACAATCAACTCGCTTGCGTTGCAGGATGCGCTTGAGCAAGCGGGCGTACCTTGCGTGGTGCAGTCCGCGGTTGAGATGGAGCGGTTTTGCGATTCTTTCTCCGCGCGGAGCGCAAAACAAGCGCTTTCAGAAGGTAAGGTTGTCATTTTTGCCTGCGGCAGCGGCTGCCCGTTTTTCTCGACGGATACGGCGGCGGCTCTTCGCGCGGCGGAGATCGGCGCGGACGCGTTACTGCTTGCCAAGAACATTGACGCGATCTATTCCGCCGACCCGAAACTGGACCCGAACGCGATTCGTTACAGCCGGATCAGCTATGACCGCGTGGTTGCGGAAAA
>JAEWYO010000055.1 GCA_023395595.1 Bacillota bacterium | reverse complement strand
CCCACCATGACCACCCTAGACCACATCCTCACCCGCACCAGCTACCGCGGCAAATATGACCCCACCCCCGTCCCGCGCGAACACCTCCGGCAACTGCTGGAGGCGGGCTATGCCGCGCCCTCCGGCTGCAACAAGCAGACGACGAGCTTCATCGCCGTGGACGATCCCGCCCTGCTCGAAAAACTCAACGCCCTCACCGACTCCCGCGTTGGCAAGACAGCCCCCGCGATGATCCTCGTGCTCACGCGGCGCGTCATCGCCTACCGCGACCGGACGTTTTTCATTCAGGACTACTCTGCCGCAATCGAGAACATCCTCATCGCCGCCGTCTCCCTCGGCTACGAGAGCTGCTGGGTCGAAGGGCACATCACCGACGCGGACAATATCGGCCGCCAGATGGCGGATGTCGTCGGCGTGCCGGAGGACTACGAACTCATCTGCTACCTGCCCATCGGCAAGGCGATTGAGCCGACGCAAAAGCCGGTCAAGCAGCCTATTTCCGAGCGCGCGTGGTTCAACCGCTTCGGCGAGACGGAATGATTGCAAGCGCTCGATTTTTCTCCGGTCAATCGCGCATCGAATCACTCTTCAACATCCGCCTTCGCAGCGGATGGCATTTTCGTTCTTCTCTTGCAATGTGACGGCAATTAGCCTAGAATTCTAGTGTTACAATTTTCTTGTAACCGATTGCCCTTTCTTGCGCAATTGCCTCAACATCGTTTCGGTGGCTGCACCGTGCGCTGAATTTTGACCCTGTTCGGAGAAGACTATGCCTGTTCGGAAAGACTCACCACCGCGCGTTCTTGTGATGGTTCTCGCGGATGTACTCGCCTTGATCCTTGTCTTGGCCATCATCTCCCTCTTTGCGCTCCCGTCCGGTCGCGCGTTTACGGCGCGCGTGTTTGCCGCGCCGGAGCAAACCCAAGCCCCAACTGACAGCACGGCATCGTCCGACGCGGCATCTGCGCCAACTGCCTCCCTCCCGCCCACGCCGGAACCCACCCCAACGCCCGCGCCCGGCGACTTTTCCGCGGCGTTTGCCAAGGCGGAACTGGCAGAAGGCATGGACTATGTCTACCGCAGCGAGGATTATCTCATCGGCATCGAAGAGGAATATGTCGATGACGCGGTGCTGTTTGTGGCGGATGTCTATGTGCGCGATGTGCACGCCATCAAGACCTCGTTTGCCTATGGCGAGTTCAAAGGCGAACGGTCGAAATATGAAAACATCTTGGATCTGTGTCTGGAATCCAACGCCGTGTTTGCCGTATCCGGCGATTATGTCGGAATCCGCGAGGATGGCGTCGTCATCCGCAACGGAGAACTTCTGCAAAAGAACAAATATTCCGATATTTGCGTGCTGTATGTGGACGGAACCATGGCGGTCTATGGCCCGCGGGACAAAACCGTCGCCGAGCTCACAGACGGGAGCGTCTGGCAAACGTGGTGCTTTGGCCCGAACCTGCTCGGCGAAAACGGCGAGGCTCTCGAGATCAATCACAAGCTCATGAAGGCAAATCCCCGCTGCGCCATTGGCTATTATGAACCGGGGCACTATTGCTTTGTGGTCGTCGATGGCCGTCAGAAGTATTATTCTACCGGAATGACGCTCACCGAGCTCTCCGCCTTTATGGCGAGCCTCGGCGTCAAAGCCGCGTATAATCTCGACGGCGGGCAAACCGCGCAGATGGTTCTGGAGGACAATCTGGTCAATATGCCCGCAAACGGCGGCCGCCGCGTCGGCGATATCATCTATCTGGAAAGGACCGAACCAAAACAATGAAACGATATGGCATCCGGCTCTGGCTCGCCAATGCGCTGATCGTCGTTGCGCTTGTGGTACTCGTCGTGTTTCTGATCGGACGATTCGTTCCGTCCGCTGCGGATGCGGTCGATGCGCTGCTGCCCGTGCTCGCGGTTGTCGTCTCCGCCTGCGCGATCCTGTTCGCTGTTTTGGAGGGCATCCTGCTCTATCGCGATTGGGTTCAGGCATCCAAGCAAAACGAATCGACAAAATAGCACCCACTCCAACCACACAAATGCAAACAGGGCGCACTCAATCATGAATGCGCCCTGTTTTTTTGCTGTTTTTTTGATTACGGGTGCGCTTCTCCGGCACGATAGGCCGCCATAATGCTCTTGAAGATCTCGCCGCTGGATGGTGCCGTCCAGGTGATCGCGTTTGCGCCCGCCTCGATGGTCTCGCGGATGGATTCTTCCGTCGGCCCTCCGGTCGCGATAATCGGGAGTTCCGGGAACGATTCGCGGATCTTGCGCACCACGTTCGCCGTCTCCGCCGCGGCGGAAACATTCGCGATGCGCATGCCCGCTGCCACGCGCGCATTGATGTCCGTGTCCTCCCGCGCGATGGTCACAATCACAGGAATGTCGATGGTGTCCGTGAGTTCGCGGATTACGTCGTTCTGCGTCGGCGCGTTGACCACAACGCCGATTGCGCCCTGCATCTCGGCATATGACGCCATGTGGATCACGCGCTTGCCCTGCGTCAGCCCGCCGCCAACACCCGCGAACACGGGGATGTCCGACGCGGAGATGATCGCCTGCGTGATCACCGGCTGCGGCGTAAACGGATACACCGCCATGATCGCGTCCGCGTTGACATTGCGGATGATCGCAAGATCGGTTGAGAATACGATGGATCGATAGAGCTTGCCAAAGATGGTGATTCCGCTGCACTGGGAGATCACCGGCGGAATGCGAAGCGCAAACTTACGCAGCGTTCCGTCAATCGGGGTTGGCGTATTCATCATAATCGCCTCCAAATAAAAGAATTATGAGTACATCATGAGAACTGAACATAATCTGATTCTATCGGTTCACAGCCGCGCAGACAAGGCGGCAACTGTGAACACTCGCACACACTTGTGTAAACGATTTTTGAAATTCGGTGCGGTTGAGGCAAAAGTTGAGCGTTGGTTGAGTTCGTTTTGACGTGTATCGACAAATGGTTGAGTTAATATTTGATGAGTGTCGAACTATTCTGTTGACTCTCCCCGGTTTTGTGATATCCTTTATTGGACGGTGGTGAAACATTTTGTTTTATGACAATCGAATTAACGAGTTTCACCGTTTGATCGATCCGAACAGAATGCGCAGCGTAACAAGAACGAAAAACACAAACACGCGAAGAAAGGGTTTCAATCACAAGACTATGGAAAGCATTGCAAATAACACAACCGGAGAGATTGTGCAAGACGGCGCAATCGCCGCCGAAGTCACCAGCTATGCCCCACTCAGAACACAAAAAGAATACCTCAAGCTGATCGCCGCAAACGTCATCAACCGCTTCGGGGATTCCATCGACGGCATCGCCATCGCGTGGCTGATGTATGAAATCACGCATAGCGCGGCGCTGATGGCGCTCATCCTCGGGCTCAACTATGTGCCAACGATCCTGCTGCAACCGTTTACGGGCGCGATGGTGGAGCATCTCTCCAAGAAGCGCGTCATGATCCTGTTTGACATTGCGCGCGGGCTTGTCGTCGCGCTCGGTGCGGTAATCTATATGACCGGGTGCCTGACCCCGACGATCCTGACCGTGATGATGCTGGTCATCTCCTCGCTGGAGGCGTTTCGTTCACCCGCCGGTTCCGCGATTGTTCCGCTGCTGCTCAAGCCGGAGCTGTTCAAAGTCGGCTCCGCGCTCAACCAAACCGCAAGCCGCATCACGGAGCTCGTCGGCCTCGCGCTCGCGGGTGGTGTCGTTGCGCTGCTCGGGTGTCAGGGTGCGCTGCTCATCGATGCATCGACGTTTCTGCTCTCCGCGCTGATCATCGGCTTTATCCGCGTCAAGGAGACGCTGCCGGAGGAAAAGGTCAACCTTAAATCGACCGCCAAAAGTTTTTTGGAAGGGCTGTCGCTGATCCGCACCTCCCGCGTACTGGTCGTGCTTCTGCTCGTCGGCGCGATGATTAACTTTCTCTTTGTGCCGCTGAACGCCTATGCCGCGCCGTTTATCGCGGACTATCTCAAAGGCGGTGCAGAAACGCTCTCGCTGATCAACATCGTGCTCGTGCTGATGCTGGGACTCGGCTCTCTCGTTGCGCCGAAGATCACGCGCATCTCCGGCAAAACGCAGCTCATCGCCTGTGGCATCCTCCAGAGCGTCGCCATCTGCGGTTTTGCGCTGAGTGGCTATGTTTCCCCGCAGTGGCTGCAATACACCATCTTGCTTCTTTGCTGCGCATTGATGGGTTTCTCGGCGGGCATCGTCAACGTCGTCTACAACGCGGCGTTTTTGCGGCTGATTCCGGCGGATTTCATGGCGCGGCTCTCCGGCATCTCGACCGCGGTGCTCGTGTGCTCCATGCCGATTGCGAGTTTTCTCTGCTCCGCGCTGGCCGCTGTGCTGCAGGTGCCTGTGGCGATTCTCGTTTCGGGTTTGCTCAGCATCGTGCTCTATCTGCTGCTCACGCGTGTGAAAAGCCTCGACGCGCTGTAATGCGCTGGTTCAAACGCGCATCTCCTGCTATACTGAAGAAGGCGCGGCACGGATCATCACCGTCTGCCGCGCGCGGGGAGGATTATTATGGAGCATCTTCGTTTTTTTTCGCTTAATTTGCGTCAAGAAGCAGCGGCGGTTCTTGCGCGCCTTGCTTACCGTGGGGATAATGAGCGCTCTGGGGATCTGCGCACCTCGATGGAATATTATGTGAAGAAATACAACGTCGAACCGAGCCGGTTTACCGGAATTCTGGAAGCATATGAGTATGTGAAGGCGAATCTCGTCTATGACGAGCAGGAGCTGCTCTCGCTCTTTGGCTTGCCCGAAGGTATGGAGACAAATCTGTATGATCTGCTCCTTCAAACCCGGTTTAACCTTGGTGAAGAGCGCGTACACGACCTGAATCTGCGCATTGCGCTGTTTCTTTCAGATGAGGCGGACGAGCCGGTTTTTGAGCACGCGGGTGTTTCCGACCTGCTCGCGTATGCACAACGCCTGCCGAATCCCGATTCGGTCAAGCTGCTGCTGAGCGATGCTATCATCCGTTTTGAGGCATATGAGGCGCGTGCAAACCGTCTTCTGGATCAGGCGGAGTCACTGCTGCGCGAGAAAACCATGCTGCTGGAGCCGTATGCCGCGCAGATGCTCGCCTCCTGGAACGCGCTGCCAAATGAGGAAGCCTTCTTCGACCGCCTCGCCGTCGAAGGAATCCGCCTCGATTGCCCGCGCGCGGATGTGTATCCGGCGATTATGCAGTTCACCACCGTTTCCATCCACTCCAACGCGATCTTTGCCGAGCGCTTTTGCAGTGAGGAATGCTCGATCATCTCCTACGGCATCTTCGTGGACGAGTTTACCAGCAGCGACCGCACGGGAAAGACGGATCTGGAATCCATCACCAACCTGCTCCACGCACTGGATGACAAAAAGCGCCTGCAAATCCTCGTCGCGCTGCGCGACCGCCCGCTCTACGGGCAGGAGCTGGCGAGCCTGACGGAGCTTTCACCCGGCACGGTTTCGCACCACATGAGCGAGCTGGCGGGTTGCGGGCTCGTCACCATTGAGAAACAGGGTGTCAAGCTGCTGTACCATCTCAACGAGGCACGATTGCGCGAGTTCACCGCAATGTTGGAAAAAAACTTCATGCGTTAATGCAGTTCCTGCGGGCATTCACTACGTTTTGTACGGTTATCACAGAAATCTGAATTTGTTTGATCTATTGTGTGATTGTATTCAAGCTAGGAGGCAAACCGCATGGAACCAAAAGAACAAGCAAGCAAGATTGACGTTTTCTTCCAACCCGGCGCGCGTTGGGCGGAGCCGCTTTCTCTGTTGCGGGAGCTCTTGCTCTTTGCCGGATTGTCGGAGGAGCTCAAATGGGGTAAGCCCACCTATCTGCGAAACGGCGAGAACACCGCGATCTTATTCTCTTTTAAGGACAACTGTGCCATCGGCTTCATGAAGGGTGCGCTGCTCAAGGACGATCAGCAGATTCTCGTTGCCCCGGGCGAACATTCTCAAGCCATGCGAATGGCAAAATTTACGACCGCTAATGAAGTGCGCGCGCAAGCGGAAACACTCCGACGGTATATCGCCGAAGCCATTGCAAACGAGGACGCGGGGTTGGAGATTGAATTTCGACCCATGGCGGCGGATATGCCGGAAGAGTTTGCGCAGGTTCTGGAGGAATCTTCTGATCTGCGGCAGGCTTTTTATGCGCTGACTCCCGGTCGGCAGCGGGCGTATCTGCTCCACTTTGCTGAGGCGAAGCAATCCAAAACCCGCTCCGCACGAATCGAAAAATACATTCCCCGCATCCTTGCCGGAAAAGGCATGCTGGATCGGGACTAACGAATGCAAACAACAAAGAGCCGCGCGGTTGCGCGGTTCTTTGTTGTTTTGTGTTGTTCTCGTTGTGAACGAGTTTGTTTATTCAATCGCCTTGAGCGATTCCACCATGTTGATTTTGGCAAGCCTCGGACGCATTACAAGGTCTACCCCGAAAGCAAACAGGAACGTCATCGCAACCGCAAAGATGTAGCTCAGCGGCTTGATCACCACATGGAAGCTGACCATGTCAAAGCTCAGCTGCCCCATCACGAACCCGTGCAACCAAATGCCCAGCGGGATGCCGACCAGAGAACCGATCAACGTGAGCACCAGATTTTCGCGGAAGACATAGGCTCCCACTTCCGGCGCATAGAACCCGAGCACCTTGATGGTTGCGATTTCGCGGATGCGCTCCGTTATGTTGATGTTGCTCAGATTAAAGAGCACCACAAACGCCAGCGCGCCCGCGCAGAAGATGATCACGAAGATCACAAGGTTCAGGCTCTTCATCATGCTGTTGACGCGATCTTGAATATCCGACGTTACGCTGACGTTTGCCGCGCCGTGCTCATCCATGATGGTTGCGGCAGCTGCGTGCTGATCCGCAATCGCTGAGTTTGCAAGCGCCGCTTCATAGGCACAGGGTTTGCCAAAGGTCGCCTCATAGGTAGCCGGCGTCATGAGCATATAGTGGTAGACATAGTTTTCGAAGATCGCACTGACCGTCAGTTCGCTCTCCTGTGTGTCGTCCACCCGAACACGAATCGTGTCCCCGATGGATACACCGGCAATCCGCGCGAGTTTATCGCTGATGGCCACGCTGCCATCCGGCGGATAGCTGAGTTGCTGCCCTTTCCAGTGCATATCGATCAACGAGGAGATGTTCGGGTCTCCCGTCGCAATCACGTTGACATCCTTCATCCCCTCATCCGTATAGGCAGAGATGGTATCTGTGCAAACAAACACGCTGGAGGAAAGAACGTCCTTCGTCTCGCTCTGGAACGCCTTCTGCTGCGCTTCGTCCTTTGCTTCGTCAAAGACGATTGCAAAGTCGTAGGTCATGATGTTGTCAAACTGATCCGCCGCAATGTTCGCAATCGAATCCCGAATACCAAACCCAGTGATCAGCAGCGCGGTACACCCGCCGATGCCGAGCGCCATCATGATCAGCCGCTTGGTGTAGCGAAAGACGTTGCGCAGCGAAATCTTGACCATGAAGCCGAGCCGCTTCCAGAGGAACGGTATCCGCTCCAGAAACACACGCTTGCCTTCCTTCGGGGTCTTCGGGCGCATGAGCTCCGCGGGCATGAGCCGCAGCTCCGCGCGGCAGGTCAGGATCGTGACCCCGACCGAGCAGGCGAGCGCGGCGGAAAGTGCGAGCGCAAAGAGCGACCAATCCAACGTATAGAGAATCGGAGCAAAGCCATAGAGCATGCCATACGCCTGCCAGATGACCCACGGGAAGAGCCAGCTTCCGCCAAAGAAGCCGATCAGTCCGCCGAGCAGCGCCGCGCTTCCCGCATACGAGATATACTTCCATGCGATGGTTGCGCCGCCGTAGCCGAGGGCTTTGAGTGTGCCGATCTGGGTGCGCTGCTCCTCCACCATGCGCGTCATGGTCGTCATCGTCACCAGCGCGGCAACGAGGAAGAAGAACACCGGAAACACCTTGGAGATGCCGTTGACGATCGAGGAATCGTTTTCGAAATTGACATAACCCGCGTTCATCTCGCGGTTGAGCAGATAGACCGTCGGCGGCTTGAGCTTCGCCAGCTCCGCCTTCGCGTCGTCGAGCTTTTGCTTCCCGTCTTCGAGTTCTTTTGCACCGTCGGCAAGCTTCTTGTCCGCCTCTGCCTTGCCGTCTAGATAGTCCGCATAGCCGTCGTTGTACTGTTCTTCTGCGGATTTAAGTGCGCTCTTGCCCTGCGTTAGCGCGGCGTTGCCATCGTCTATTTGCGTTTTTGCCGCATCGAGCTGGGCTTTTGTCGCGTTGAGCTGCGCGAGCATACCGTCAAAGAGCTGTATGGTCGTCTGCCGCTGAGTTTCTAGTTGACTGATCGCATTCTCCAGATCGGCGGTTTGCGCTTCCAGCGCTGTTTTCTTCGCTTCATAATCCGGGGCTGCCGGATCGAGCGCTATGATTTGCGCTTTGACTTCAGCGAGATCCGACTGGTTTGACGCAAGCGCGACATCGATCGCGGCAATCTTGCTGTCTGCGTCGGCACGCGCGGTTTGATAATCGCTCAGCCCTTGATTATAGGCGGCAAGTCCGCTGTCATACTGCGCTTGCGCGTCATTCAGCGAAACTTCATTTTCGCGAATCGCGCTCCAGCCATCGTCAATCTGCTTTTTGGCTTTGCTCAGCTCGTTAGCCGCGTCGTTTAGCTTTTTGAGCGCATCGGCCTTCTGTGTGTCGTATTCCGCGAGCCCGTCCTGGTACTTCGCCTCCGCGTCGCTGATCTCCGTTTTTGCGTCTTGAACAATGTCGTTGTAGCGTGCTGTTGCCAGCAGCTTCATCTGCGCTTTGAGCGGGTCTTCCATCTTTGTCACCGCATGATCATAGGTGTCGGTGAAGATTTTGCCCGTTGCGTCGGTATATTTCACGTAGAGTTCCGTGAAATAGTCCGTCGAAAATCCGCCAAGCGGCAGGTAGATAAACGCCGTGATCTTGCCACCGGCGAGCTTGCTTGTGCCGCGCTCCATGTTTAGATACGTGGTGGAGTCGGTCAGCCCAACGATGGTATAGGCGTCATACGTGAACGCGTCGAGCGTGTCCGTATCGTTCTGGTCGGCGATTAGCAGGCGCGAACCGATGGCGCTTTTGGGCAGCATCCGGGCGTCACCAAGACACTCGTTGTCCGCAACCGGCATGCGCCCCGCGGTAAGCTTCAGGCGGTTGACTTCACTTGTGATGGAATGCGCGGCGACCACATAGGATTCCCCGGTGCTCAGCGTCGCCAGCACATCCATACTCACGGAGCCTTCCGCAGCGGAGATGCCGTCCATCTTGGCGATTGCGGCAACATCCGTCTCGTCGATGCCGATGGTGGTCATCACCTTTTCGTCATACATCGCGTATTCGCGCAAGTATGCGTCCGCCGTGTCGATCATGGCGTTCTTGGTCACTTTTAGCCCCGAAAAAAAGCCAACGCCGAGCGCAACAATCGAGAGGATGGAGAGAAAACGTCCCATGGTTTTCCAAACCTCTCGCCATTGATTCTTTTTCCAGGCAGTCTTTGCGCGCATTACCATTCAATCTCCTCGATTGGCTTTGCCACCTCGTTGATGCGAACGGACGAGACCGTGCCGCTCTTGACCTTGACCACGCGATCCGCCATTTCGGTAATCGCGCTGTTATGGGTAATAATCACGACCGTCATGCCTTTTTCGCGGCTGAGGTCCTGTAAAATCTTCAGCACCTGCTTGCCCGTCGTGTCGTCCAACGCACCGGTCGGTTCATCACAAAGCAGGAGTTTCGGATTCTTGGCAAGCGCACGGGCAATCGCAACGCGCTGCTGCTCTCCGCCGGAAAGCTGCGCGGGAAAATTGTGCATCCGTTCACCGAGGCCGACATCCTGAAGCACCTGTTCTGCAGAAAACGGCGCTTTGGCAAGCTCGGTCGCCATCTCAACATTTTCCAGCGCGGTTAGGTTCGGAATCAGGTTATAAAACTGAAACACAAAGCCGACATCCTCCCGGCGATAGCGGGTGAGCTGCCTGCGGTTATAAGCAGAGACTTCCTCGCCGCCGAGAAACACTTTCCCGGTGGTGAGCGTGTCCATTCCGCCGAGGATGTTGAGCAGCGTCGTCTTGCCCGCGCCGGATTGCCCGACGATCACGCAGACCTCGCCCTCGCCAATCTCAAAACTCACATCATGCAGGGCGTTTACCTGCACGCCCTCGGTATCATACGTCTTTCCTACTGCTTGAAATGCCACATACGGGGTCATCTATCTTCCTCCAATTTGGAATAAAATCGTATTAAGTCCGTTGGTGTTTGGCCCGGCATTGCGTTCATAGCATACCACGCGCTCCCCGCTGCGCGGTTCAGCGCGGCAGGCACCTTTTGGACAAAGTATACTGCATTGTATAGCGAAATCCTAAACAAATGATAAACTATTGTCTGTTTTTACAACACTGCCACATTTATACACATTTGTTCCGTGTTTCCAATATTCTTACCTCTCTTTTGCGTGAGCGTTCGCGCCATTTTCTTGTGCCGCAGTACATTCAGCAATCATTTTATAACGCTTTTTCATATAGCGCCTATTATTGATTGCTATTTGAATTAGCAATATATTTTGATTGCTTTTTTTCGCGATTCGAACTATCATGTGATAGGAGGTAGCATTATGGAGAAAATGACTTGTCTCATGATTGATCTCGTCTCTTCGCGTTCCTACCCAACCAATGATCGGAAAGATATCCAGAATCTGCTAAAGCAGGCTGTAAATCTGTTGAATGCAGTATTTCAAACTTCATTAGAATTCGATCTGAAATTCAGCGCCGGAGATTCTTTGCAGGGTGTGTTTCGTTCGCCTCAGGCCTGCTATCTATATTTAAGATTGCTTCGAAAAATCATGGCTCCGGTAAAAATCCATGCTGGAATTGGCTATGGTGAATTAAAGCTGATGCTTCAAGAAAGTTCCGATACAAACGAGCAAGAGGGCGAAGTTTTCTATAACGCAAAATTAGCAATTGAAGAAGCCAAGAAGTCAAGTGAATACAGCGTCCTGTTTTATTCCATGGATCAGCGCGATAGAGTAATTAACACAATGATCAACCTTCATTTTGCGCTTGACGCTGCGCAAACAGATTTGCAAAACGAGTTGTCCTTATTATGTGAATGTATGTATCCCATCAGTTATAGAAACAGTGTCAAAGAAGTTTATATCAATGATATACCAAGCATCATAAAGGAAAAACGATCACTCTCTTTTTTCGAGAGACTGTTATATAAGAAGAGTATTAAAACATACCCCATGGATCGCATGGATGCTGCACGACTAAATCCCCAACCGTTGGAATTTTCTCCCAACAATCAGGATTTCTTTATTTCTGATGGCAGAGTGAAAGGTTTTTCATATTTACTTGAAAGAGTTTTTGAACTTCCGCGTCAAGGGGTTGATCGATCGTTAGCGTCTGGAAAGGTATTTGAAGAACGAAACGCAACACTTTGCATACTTGAATTGCTCGAAAAACTGATGGTAAGTTGAGATGGTATTATGGTAGTCTATGCTCTTTTGATCGCGCACTTACTTGCCGATTTTTACTTTCAGCCAAGCTCACTTGCAAATGGCAAGCTAAAAAAGCTTCCGTTGGCGTTGTTGCATTTCGCCATATACACGGTCACGCTCGTAATTCCGTTGATGTTATTCACAGCACCCGATCAGATTTGGAAGGCACTTCTGATCATTGCCGGAAGTCATTGCTTGATAGATAGTGTTCGAATACTCATCGAGAAAAATACCAAGCAAAAATACCCAATTCTGTTATTTGTAACTGATCAAGCACTGCACATACTGATCATTCTATGCGTCTATTGGTTCCTTTTGCAATCCACCACAGTTCACACATCTTCGTTCGTTAGTCGTAACTGTTTGATTGATTTCACAGCTGTGCAAAATGCGCTCCTATACGTCCTGATAGTCCTGTTTGCTTTGTTGCCTGAGGCGATCTTTGTGAAAAAGTTGCTGCAATCCCTCCCGCAGAAAGAGCAGCCAAAACTGAATAGCCATAAACGAGCAAGATCCATTCACAAAGCCCTCGTCCAAACAATGGGTTCACATCGCGATGATATTGCTGTTCGATCCTATGTAAAGAAGGCGACGACTCTGCCTGTTCCTTCACATAAGCAAGACCAGAATATGGGACTCATCATTGGCATGCTTGAACGAGTTCTCGTAGTTGTTTTCATATTGGTTGGGCAATACTCTTCTATTGCATTTGTCATAGCTGCAAAGAGCATTGCACGGTTCAAGCAACTGGAAGATCAAGCATTTGCCGAGAAATATCTGATTGGAACCTTATCAAGCGTTGCCCTTGCCATGCTGACAACCGCACTTTTGAGTAACTTTTTTATTGTGAATCCATAAGCAAATTCATTTACAAGGAAGTACCGCCATGCAAACAACGCAGGTTACGGAAGCGGACATCGCCCGCTGGAAGCAGGTTTACGCGGAGTACAAACCGCGGCTCAAACCAAACCGCATCAGCGGAGCCATGCTGTATGACTATCTGGATTCGCACTATCCCCTCCGCCCGCTGGACGACGAGCACGCGCATCGAACGGTCATCGACAACATCCTGCAAAACGAGTGCTTCGCGTGCCAACTACCCGAGGGAACCGCACCGGAGCCCGTCTGCTGCGTGATCGAACCCGTCGGCAACGGATCAGCGCTCTATTCGGCACAGGACGCGATTTTTGCGGGCAGCGAAATCATCGTCGGTATCGATCTGGTCAGCGGCTATTTTCTCGTGGAGGGCAGCAGCGCGCTCTGGGACGAGCTCTACGCGCACCGCGGGCTCAACGAAAACGATCTGGAAAACTTCTATAGCGTTGCGGAATATATCGCCTGTTTGTCGAGATTTGGATTGCTGGAGCAAATGCTCGAGCCATAACCACAGTTGCAACATGCAAATACGCAAAGGTCACGGTTTTCGCCGTGCCTTGTTTGCGCTTTGGATCACATCGATTGTGGAGGCAGGAACACTTTTTATCCGTGCACACGCTTACCCTTTGTGGCAATAGCTTGCGCCCGGGCAGCCGCTGCAGGAGCAGCCGCAGGAACTCTTGTGGTTCTTCTTGTCGCGGATCATCTTCAGGATCACCGCGGCGATCACCGCCGCAACCAATAGCCCAACCACAAGTGTTGCCCCGTTTGCCGATAGCCAGTACATCATAAATTTTCGCTCCTTTCAGCGGATGTAGATTGTTATAGTAAGAAGCTTTTCTTATTTTGCAAGCGCCCTTTTCTCATACGGGTTTTTCCGAAACAGCAGGTAGAGCAGCACGCCCAGCAGCAGAAGCGCAATCGCGGTTGCAACCGTAAAGCTCCCCGTGCCAAACCAGCTGCCAAGCTGGAAAACAATCATTGAGATCGTATAGGCAAACACCGTCATGTATCCGATGGCAGCCCATGTCCATTTCCCGCTGTGCATCTCGGTCTTGATCGCGCCCATCGCCGCAAAGCACGGCGCGCAGAGCAGGTTGAAGAGCATGAAGCTAAACGCGGACAACGCGGTAAAGTCGAGCGCCAGATTGCTCCAAATCTCCATTCCGTCTTCCGCCACCTCGGCGAAGCCGTAGAGCACGCCAAAGGTATTGACCACATTCTCTTTTGCGATGAGTCCCGTGAGAGTCGCTACCGCCTGTTTCCAGCCGCCGAATCCCAGCGGCGAGAAAACCGGAGCGATCACGTTGCCAATCGCGGCGAGAATGCTGTGATTGTTGTCCTCCACCATGCCAAACACGCCATCCACCGTGCCGAACCCTTGCAGGAACCAGAGCACGACGGCGGAGATCAAAATCACCGTTCCGGCACGCTTGATGAAGCTCCAGCCGCGGTCCCAGGTGCTGCGCAGCACGTTTTTCATCGACGGGGTGTGATAGCTCGGCAGTTCCATGACAAACGGCGCGGGGTCTCCCGCAAATGCTTTTGTCTTCTTGAGCATGATGCCGCTGACGATGACCGCCGCAACGCCGATGAAATACGCCGCCGGGGCAACCCACCAGGCCCCGCCGAAGATGGCGCCTGCAAACAGCGCAATAATCGGCATCTTTGCCCCGCAGGGGATGAACGCGGTGGTCATGATCGTCATGCGCCGGTCGCGCTGGTTTTCAATCGTGCGGCTCGCCATAATGCCGGGAATCGAGCAGCCGGAACCGATCAGCATCGGGATAAACGACTTGCCGGAGAGCCCGAATTTGCGGAAGATGCGATCCATAATGAACGCGACGCGCGCCATATAGCCGACGTCTTCCAGCAGAGCCAACAGGAAGAAGAGCACCAGCATCTGCGGCACAAACCCGATGACCGCGCCAACACCGCCGACGATGCCTTCCACGATCAGGCCGATCAGCCACGGCGCAACGTTCAACGAGCCAAGCCACGCACCCAATCCGCCCATGATCCATTCACCGAAAATCGTGTCGTTGGTGAAGTCGGTCGCGATGGAGCCGACGGTGGTCACGGCGATGTAGTAGACCGCGAACATCACAAGCGCAAAAATCGGCAGGGCGAGCCAGCGGTTGGTCACGATGCGGTCGATCTTGTCCGAAGCGGTGAGTTTCACGCCCTTGTGTTTCTTTTTCACGCTCGCGTCCACCACGCGGCTGATATAAGCATAGCGCTGGTTGGTGATGATGCTCTCCGCGTCATCGTCCAACTCCCGCTCGCAATCGGCGATGTGGGCTTCCACATGCGATTTGGTCTCGAGATCAAGTTGCAGGGACGTTAGCACCTTCTCGTCCCGCTCAAAGAGCTTGACAGCATACCAGCGCAGCAGTTGCGGCTCGACCTTGTTTTCAATCGACTCTTCGATATGCGCAATCGCGTGCTCCACGCTGCCGGAAAATACATGCGGGCGTTCGCCAAGCGAATGCGATTTTGCAACCGCAATCGCTTTTGCCGCGGCTTCCTTTGCGCCGATACCCTTGAGGGCGCTGGTCTCCACCACCTCGCAGCCCAACGCGTCGCCGAGCTTGACAAGATCGATTACATCTCCGTTTTTGCGTACCACATCGATCATGTTCAGCGCGATAATCGTCGGAATACCGAGTTCAAGCAACTGCGTGGTCAAATACAGATTGCGTTCGATGTTGCTGCCGTCCACGATGTTGATGATCGCATCCGGCCGCTCGGAAACAAGATAGTTGCGCGCAACGACCTCCTCTAGTGTGTATGGTGAGAGCGAATAGATGCCGGGCAAATCCTGGATGATCGCCTCCTCATTCCCTTTGAGCTTGCCCTCTTTCTTTTCCACGGTGACACCCGGCCAGTTGCCGACATATTGCGCGCTGCCCGTGAGCTCGTTGAACATCGTCGTCTTGCCGCTGTTCGGGTTTCCGGCAAGCGCTATTTTCAGTCCCATAATTGTCTCCTTATCCTCTCGTGCATTTCATTCTTGTTGTTTACAGCTTCTAACTCTTTGGGGAAAAACAAGCGGCCCTTGCCGCAATAAAAAAGCCTGGTTACTCGACCTCGATGCTCGCCGCGTCGCCTTTGCGCACGGAGAGTTCATAGCCGCGCACTGTAACCTCCATCGGATCGCCCAGCGGCGCCACCTTTCGCACATAGACCTCAACGCCTTTGGTGATGCCCATGTCCATAATGCGCCGCTTCAGCGCGCCTTCGCCATGCAGCTTTTGTACCGTTGCCGTCTGCCCGATCGGCACATCCCGTAGTGTCTTCATCCCTGCTCCTCCTTTATTGTGCTTTTGTTAAATCAAAATACGGTTTGCCATCTCGCCGCCCAGCGCAATCCGGCTGTCCTTCACCTGCAAAATCATGTTGCCGGAGATGGAGCTAACCACTGTCACCCGCTCCCCGACTACGAAGCCAAGCTCCGCGAGATGCTGGCGCACCTCGTCTTTTCCAGTGATCTTTCGAATATAGTTTATCTCGCCCGGTTTTGCCATCGATAGCGGCATCATCCTTCTCCTCCGTTTCTGATTGTCTTACTTGATTGATTTGCTTGATCGTCTTAATTGGCTGTCTT
>JAEWYO010000078.1 GCA_023395595.1 Bacillota bacterium | reverse complement strand
TCATAGGACGCGACTTGACCTCTTTTCGTGTATATTCCTTGCCATATGATGTCCCAAGTCCCGACTTTTTTACCGAAGCTGATGTTTCCTCGTATGATAACAAGGGAAGACCATTTTATGATGATTTTTTAAGATCTACTGATATATTTCCAGATGAGATCGAAGTTGAGGAGGGGAATCCAGTTTTCCGAGTGATTGATGGCGTGCTCATCAATACGAAGACGGGGGAACTGGTGCTCTCAGATATGTGCTTGAAGAATGCTGTTGTTCCGGAAGGCGTTAAAACAATCACCCGGCAGGCCTTTTTTAAGAGAGGTATTACGTCGGTTCAGTTTCCTAAATCGCTTGAAGTGATTGGAGAGAGCGCCTTTGCTAGATGCGAGGGATTAACAAGTATCGAATTGCCTGATTCGCTGGTTGAATTGCAACATAGTGCGTTCTCTGATTGCAAAAATTTACGCGGTGTAATACTATCCGATAACTTACGAGCAATTGGCAAAGATGCATTCTCGTACACGGCGATTGAGGAAGTAGAGATTACACAAAATGTCACAGAGATTAGCTCGGATGCGTTTTACGAATGCGATCAATTAAAAAAAGTTGTGCTTTCAACGGGTTTGAAGAGAATTCAAGGGGGGGCGTTCTTCAACTGTGATCAACTCAGTAGTATTGAGTTACCAGATGGACTGGAATATATTGGGGCAGCCGCGTTTGGCTTTTGTAAAAATTTAAAGGTAGCAATTCTGCCGGGTTCGCTTCAACAGATCGGCAAAAGTGCTTATTCTGGTTGCGAATTATCCCTACTGAGAATTCCAGAACAGTTATCGTTTGTTGATTGGGCGTGTCAAGAGGGAACGGCAAAAACGAGTTCGTACAGCAGAAGAGACAAGACATTTGACCTGAATTCCGTTGATACGGTCGTCATCGCAGGCAATGATTATGACTTTCGGTACCCCGCAATCACCGACGCGAAGAACGTCTATTTCCTGAGCACACCGCCGGAGGACATAGGTCAGATACTGGACAAGGATTCTGTGGGGAACATCTATTGCTCCGATGAATTTGAGCATCAGTGGACGCGCTCCAGCGTCGCGAGCTGGGTGCGGCAAAAGCTCACGATTCTGCCCGCCGCAGAAATAAACGCGTTGGCAGAGAAAGCCGCCAACGCCACGCCGGAGCCGATTGTGACCCCGCGTCCAACGCCTACGCCATTGCCAACGGAAACGCCTTGGCCAACGCCGATTATCACGCCGAGAGCAACGCCGCGACAAGAAGCCCCGACCGAGGCTGAACCCGTTGATCCGATTTTGTTCGTCTTTGCGGGTGTGATCGTGGGTGTGATTGCGGGGATCATCTTGGTTTCGCAACAAGCGAAGAAGACGAAGAAGCGGGCGCGCTCGAAACGATAGAGTTAGTTTGAACCAATAACCGCCAAGAGCGTGCAAAAGACTTGCACGTTCTTTTTTTTTGCGGGTATTGACAGTCAGCAAGAATGGAATATAATGACTAAAAAGACGAAAACAGTCAAAAAATAACAAGGAAGCCAGCATCTAGATTTTGATAGGGTGTGTGAAAGATGCCAAAGACATTTTCCGAATACGAACGAGCCTATATTCAAGAACAACTGCGCATAGAGGCGAAGAAATGCCTTGCGACATACGGAATTCGCAAGACGACAATCGACGAGCTGGTCAAGCGCGTCGGCATACCGAAGGGAACGTTCTATCTGTTTTATGAATCCAAGGAACGCCTGCTGTTTGAGGTGATCATGGAGTTCGACCGGGACGCGCAAGCGCGGCTGCTGGATGAAGTCTCCGCGCTGCCCGGCGTGCCGGATGCGGACACCTTCACAGAGATCATCCTGCGGTTCTACCGGCAGATTGGTGAATCCTTCCTGCCGCGGTTGATGCAGGACGGTGAGCTGGAGTATTTCATGCGCACCGTGCCACCGGAGCTTCAACGCCAGCATGCCGAGCGGGACAAAGAGGCGATGCAGCGGATGTTTGAAGTGTTTCCGGGTATGCAGCCGGAGCGCGCGGCGGTGTTCAGCGGGGCGTTTCGCGGGGTATTTTTAACGCTGCTGATGAAAGACGAAATCGGCGCGGACGTGTTTGAGGACGCATTGCGTGTTTTGGTACGCGGTGTAGCACTGCAACTCTTGGAACCGAATTCCTGAAAAATTTGAGTTTGAACAGCGGGAGGTATTCGTATGGCTTACGCAATTGAAACCAATAAACTCACGAAGTACTATGGCAAGGCACGCGGAATTGCGGATGTTGACCTTGCGGTGGAGGAAGGCGAGATATTCGGCTTCATCGGTCCAAACGGTGCGGGGAAGTCCACCACGATTCGCACACTGCTTGGGCTGATCAAGAAGTCCGGCGGTTCGGCGACGATCTTCGGTATGGACTGTGAAAAGGAAAAGGTGAAGATTCTTTCGGAGGTTGGCTATCTGCCCGGTGAGGTGTTTTATTATGACAACATGCGCGCCATCGACCTGCTGCGCTATTCCGCGAGCTTTTATAAGAAGGATTGCACCAGGCGCATCGTGGAGCTTGCCGACGCGCTCTCGCTCGACCTCAATAAAAAAATTGAGGACATGAGCCTCGGCAACAAAAAGAAGGTCGGCATCGTGCAGGGGCTGTTGCATGCGCCGCGGCTGATCATTCTCGACGAGCCGACCAGCGGGCTCGACCCGCTGATGCAGCGGACGTTCTTTGACCTCGTCCAGCGTGAAAATGAGCGGGGCGCGACGGTGCTCTTCTCCTCGCATATCTTGGGAGAGGTACAGCGCATCTGCGACCGGGTGGCGATCATCAAAGACGGGCGAATCGTAGACCTGCGCAGTATCGATGACCTGCGTAAAAACTCTTACAAAAAGGTGAGTTTTACGACGGAAAGCCCCATCGTGGATTTTTCGCTTGCGGGAGCGTCGCAACTCACCCGGGACGGCGCAACGACGAGCTTTCTTTACAACGGCGAAATCAGCGCGCTGCTTGCAAAACTCTCTGCTCTCCCGCTGGTCAATGCGGATATCAGCGAGCCGGAGCTGGAGGAGATATTCCTGCACTATTACGAGGATCAGGAGGAGGCAAAATGAACGCCAACATCCGAAATCGTCGTTGTATGGACGGGAGGAAAAATCGATGAACGTCTTTCGCTTTGAACTGCGCCGCGCCTGGGTCGGGACCGCAATCTGGACGCTGGTGATCACCGGGCTGCTTGCCGGGCTGATTGCGGGAGCGCTGCCTGCTTTTCTGGAGAGCAGGACGGCGGTGGAAAACATGCTTGCGCAATTTCCGCCTGCGTTTGCTGCGGCGTTCGGGATGCAGATGGACAATCTTTTCAGCTTCGGCGGATTCTATGCGTTTGGGTTTCTCTATTATGCGCTCTTTGGTGCGATCATGGCTTCCGGCATCGGGCTGGATCTCTTCTCGCGGGAACAGCGGGAGAAATGCATGGATTTTCTTTTGACCAAACCGCGCACCCGAAGCGAGCTCTTTTTTGAGAAACTGCTTGCGGCGCTGACGATGCTCTTTGCGTCCAACACGATCTTTGTTGCGGTTTCGCTGGTGCTGTACCGCGCTTATGCGCCTTCTCCGCTGCTACCGGAGCGCGCGCTGCTTGCTGCAAGCGCGCTGCTCTGGACGGAGTTGCTGTTTTTTGCGCTTGGCGCGTGCGCTGCTGTGTTTGCGCGTAGAGTGCGCTCCGTCTCCGGTGCGGCAACCGCAATCGGTTTTGCGGGCTTCTTGCTCAGTGCGCTACATAGTCTACTGGAAGAGGAAAAGCTGCGATATATCACACCATTTAAGTACTTCGACGCTGCGAAGGCATTCTTCGATGGCGGATTTGAGACGAACTATGCATTTACGGGGGCTGTCATCACGCTCACGCTGATGATTGCGGCATATGTGCGCTATACCCGCGCGGATATTCCTGCGCTGTAAGGAGGGGAATACATGAATCTCTTTCGAAAAGAACTCAAAACGGGAATGAAACCGTTCATTTTCTGGACGCTGGGGCTGTTTGTGTTCCTCTTTGCGGGGATCGTGAAGTCCAGCGCCGCCATGGCGGACGGGCAGTTCATGACCGAACTGATCAGCAAGTTCCCGCGGATCGTCATTGCCGCGATGGGAATGGCGAATGTCGACATTGCGCATTTTGACGGGTTCTATGCAGTTCTGATGCAGTATATCTTTGTGCTCGCCGCCGTCTATGCCGTGCATCTGGGCAGTGGCGCTGTCTCGCGCGAGAGCGTGGACAAAACCTATGAGTTTCTGTTTACCAAGCCGCGCTCGCGTTCGTTCCTCCTATCGCGCAAACTGCTTGCCGCGATGGTATTTTTCTCGGTGTATGCCTGCCTCAACTTCGTCTTTTCCCTGCTTGCGGTGCGCCAGCTTGGAACCACGGAGAATTACTCCGCCTTGTTTGCGCGTTTCTCTCTGGCGCTCTGGCTGGTCGGGTTGGTGTTCTTCTCACTTGCCGCACTGCTTGCTGCCAGCTTTCGCGCGGCGGAGCATGGCGCGCGGGCGGGCAATCTCAGCGTGCTTGGCGCCTATGCGCTGGCGGTGGTCTATGATCTTCTGGAAAAGCCGGGGATTCTGCGCGTGTTCACGCCGTTTCGGTATTTTTTGAATCAACAGATCATAGCGGGCGACATCTCGCTGCCGTACGCGCTGCTTTGCCTCGCGCTGTCTGCCGTATTCCTGCTGGTTACATTCCGGCGCTTTGAGGCACGCGACCTCAGGGCGCTCTAATACCGCAGCCGCGTGACAAAACGGCAAACTCTTTTCAAACCTTCCGTTAAACCGCCTGATTTGCGTGCTTTTCGCTTTTCGGGCGGATTCTTTTGTGATAACATCATGCCGACTCATGAAAAAACGCATTTGACGGAGACGGACAAAACACGCAATGGATTTTCTCAACTATGTCTTTTGGAACAATACGGTTCTGGATTATATCGTCTTTCTGGGCGTACTTGCCATCGGCGCGGCGCTGATCTTCGCGCTCGGGCGGGTCACCCTCCGGCGCTTGGCTGCTTACTTTGAGAGCACGCAGTCGTCCTATGCGCAGATCACACTTTCCAGCATCAAGCAATACCTGCTGCCGACTGCCTATTTTACGCTCTTTTACGCGTGCACGCGCATGCTGGTGCTCAATGCAAAACTCGCGAATATCGTCCGTGTGGTTTCGGTGTTGTTTGCGATCGTGATGGGCGCTATGTTTTTCGCCTCGCTTGCCGTGCTGTTTTTCACCAAGTTGGGCAAAGGCAAGGATGACAGCGCGTCGCTTGCCATCCGTTGGCTCATCCGCCTGAGCAAGGGCGTCATTTGGGGTGTTGCGCTGATTCTCTTCCTCGACAACATCGGGGTCAAGATCACGTCTCTGGTCACCGGACTTGGCATCGGCGGGGTTGCGATTGCGTTTGCAGCGCAGAGCGCGCTAAGCGACATCTTCTGCTTTTTCACGATCTTCTTTGACAAGCCGTTTGAGATCGGGGATTTTATCATTGCGGGAGACCACATGGGCACGGTGGAACACATTGGCGTGAAGACCACGCGCCTGCGTGCCATCGGCGGGGAGCAGCTGATCGTCTCCAACGCGGACCTCACGGGATCGCGCATCCGCAACTACAAGACCATGCAGCAGCGCCGCGTGAGTTTCACTCTGGGCGTCACCTATGGCACGCCGACGGAGAAGCTGGAGGCGATTCCGAAGTTGATTCAAACGATTGTCGAAGAGACGGAGGATACCACGTTCTCCCGCGCGCATTTTGCGTCGTTTGGTTCGTACAGCCTGAACTTTGAGGTGGTCTATTTCGTGCAGAGTGCGGACTATGACCGCTATATGGACATCAACCAGCGGATCAACCTCGCGATCAAGGACGGTTTTGAGAAGCTCGGCGTTTCGTTTGCTTTCCCGACCTCGATTGTGCAGATGCGGCCGGAGCAGGGCAAGTAAAAACAACACAAATGCGAAAAGCAAGACGGGTGAGATGCGAAAGCTCTCCCCGTCTTTTCTTTACTCGTCGCGATAGGTTCCGCGCTTGCCGCCGGACTTTTGCAACGCTTTGCTGAACTTTGCGATTTCGGTTGTACGCCGCTGCTTTAGCTTGAGATAGTCGGTTTGGCTGGCGGCATATTGGGACTCGCGCTGAAGCTTTTTGTAGCTCTCAAAGCGCGAAAGCGGCAGTTCTCCCGCGGCAATTGCTGCCTGTACGGCGCACCCCGGCTCCCGTTCATGGCTGCAATCGGAAAACCGGCAGAGCGGGAAATACTGCTCCACGTCCGCAAACGATTCGCTCAACCCGGCGGTGGCGTCCAGCATGCCGAGTTCGCGCATGCCTGGCGTGTCGATGATCATCACACCGCTGTTCATGCGAATGAGCTGACGGTGGGTGGTGGTGTGCCGCCCTTTGCTGTCGTCCTCGCGGATCTCGCTGACCGCCATGATGGTTTCGCCCGCAAGCGCGTTGACAAAGCTCGATTTTCCAACACCGGAACTGCCGAGCAGAACGATGGTCTTGCCCGGCTGGAGATAGCCTCGGAGTGTGTCGAACCCGTAACCCGTCTTTGCACTGACGGCAAACACATCAACCCCCGCTGCAACGCGGAGGATTTCGTTCATCTGTTGCTCATAGGAGTCCACAAGGTCGGCTTTGGTGAGCACGACAACGGGCACTGCGCCGGACTGCCACGCAAGGGTGAGGTAGCGCTCCAGACGCTTCGGGTTGAGGTCGTGATTGAGCGACTGCATGATAAACACGCTGTCAAAATTTGCCGCAACCACCTGATCCGCTTCTCCCAGCGTTGGATTCTTACGGGCAAAGAGGGAGCGGCGGGGCAGTGTTTCGGTGATTGTGCTATCACCGAGCTCGTTGTAGGCGATCAGTACAAAATCTCCCGTGGTCGGGAAGTCCTGCGCGACGCCGTTGAAATACACGGCGGATTTGAGCCGCCCGAAGCACTCGCCGCGTTCGCAAACGAGGGCATAGCGCTCCTTGTGCACCGCGGTAACGCGCGCGGGGATTTCTGCAATCGACTCGCGCGCATCCAGCGCCGCGCGCATAGCGGGTAAAAAACCAAAGGATTCCAATCCCGCCGTGCCGTTCATCGTCCTGCCCTCGCAAAGAGCGCGATGACGTGTTGTTTGATGGTTCGCTGCGGCCTCGCGGGTGTTTCCGCGTCGTAGGCCTGCTGCTTGGGCGCGCACCCTCTGCAGGGATGCTGCGCAAACGTGCTGCCGAATTGTCCGGCGTTGAGCGTCGATCCATGCGCGGATGACGCGAAATAATTATGCTGTTCCGAGTTCATGGTTCCCTCCAAATGGGTAACTCGTCGTTTTCGGAGCGGCTCTGTCAGCCGGAAGCGAATGACCGCCAGGCGAAGAGCCCGCTCCAGATCGAATTCCGGCTGTTGCCGGAGTAGAATCACGCCAGACGACGCAAGATTGAGACTAAGCGCACTCATGCGTGAAGCACCCCCTCGATCAAGGCCAGAAACAGGCCTTTTGCGCGGTTGGCTGACGGCTTTTGCGTGTTCAGGGTGCCTTTTTCGCGGTGCCTGCCCGGGGCAGCCATCTCCGCAAACGTCAGTGTGCGATGTTGAAACTTCTGTGCCGTTGCCGCTTCCAACCAAGGGGTGGCAGACATCAGATAAATATCGTGAATCATGGTTTCCTCCAAAAAATTCTCAGTTCGTCGTGTGTCCGGCAGCAAATCAGCCGAACGGTGCATCATCTGCGCGGGATTGCGCAGGCCGGCTTGTTTGGTATGGCGGCTCATCGGGCCCGCGGCGGGAAGAAGAGCACTCCGGCTGTTCATAAGCTCGCCGCCTTTCCATACACAAGGGCTGCTATGCGCGCGCTGCCGGAGCCACGCTTGCTTGCACCGCTGGCGCGGGCGCTCTGCTCCTGTTTGCGTGCGGTCTTCTGGCCTGCGGTAACGGCGCAGCCAAGCTTAGAAAGTCTCATAAAAGTCTCCATCGAAAGCAAGTTCGACGGTAATTCGTTTGTGTAGGTCATAATCGTTTCTCCTTGCGCAGTATTCGCGCGGTCGTTTGTGTAAAAGGACATAAAAATAGCCGTGACAGGCAGCCCGCTCGGGACTGCTCTCACGGCTGAATCGAATCTGCTTACGTTTTTACTGCAAATAAAAACGAGCACACCCGATCGATATGCCCGTAAAAAATACAGTTCTTCGAAAGGTTCTGCTGACAGACGCGGTGGCTACCTCACAATCGGTACTTCAAACAAATTCGTTGGAAGCGCGAACAATGGATGCGTGAGTGGAGCTGCGTCTGACGTATTCAGTTGTTAGGCTTTCGCCACCCTGACCTTGCTCAGCATTTGACGTATTTCCCCTTTCCGATTTCGCTTGGAGCAGCTATGCTCGTTTGCGGATCATTACGGGCAGAGTATAGCATGCAATTTTCTTTTCGCGCAAGAGAAATTTTCGAAAAAAATCATATATTTTCACGAGAACAACAGAAAAGCTTGTATATACTCTAATAAATAAAAAAATCCGGCTCTAGAAGCCGGAAAATCGGAAAATCGGTTGATTTCAGCGAACGAGTGCTTGCGCACCAAAGATTGCAAATACGCAGAGCACGACACTCAGAATCATATAGAGCATCGCGACAATCGGCTTCCCGCCGGAGAGAAGACCATGCGCCTCCAACGCAAACGTGGAAAACGTGGTGAATCCGCCGCACACGCCAACCTTCAGGAAGAGCAACGTGCGTGGGTCAACCGAAGGGGCTTTTCCCGCAAACGCCATGATGAGACCGAGTACAAACGCGCCGAGCACATTGATGCCGAGCGTGACGAGCGGGAAACCGCTCTCATGCCGCAGCGGAATGAGGCTCACGAGATATCGAAGCACCGAGCCGACAAGTCCGCCGAGGCCAACGAATACACAATTCAAAAACATGGCCGAAATTTGTTCTCCCGTTTGTTCTTTGTTGCGGCAAAGATGCATGCAACTTCAAAAGCATACCACTGAACAACAAATCTGGCAAAAAGAATCTTGCCGAGCAATTTTTTGCTCGGAACCTGCGCAAAAGAGCGAGGCATACAAATCAATCGAAAAATAGATACCACGCATGGTACTGCCTTCTTTCCAGAGACACGCATGAAATGTGCGCGTAATTTAGCGGGCGAAATAGTACCATACATGGTAATGGTGAATGGAATAGATGACGAACGGATTTCTCGCGACCATACAAATCGAAAAAACGACAGCCCGACTAAGCAGGCTGCCGTTGTGTGCTTGAACGATGGATTACAGCTGGATTTCGACCTTTACAGGGGAAACGCCGGTGAGGGAGCGGCTGCGTGCGTCCGGTTGACTGGTGCCAACATAGAGCACGTATTTGCCGCCGGGGAAGAGGCGGCTGCCTGCGTCGTCCACCACGGTCAGTGAGGCGGGAGTAATCCTGAACGTAATCTCTTTTGACGCACCCGCCGCCAGAGAGACACGCGCAAACCCGCAAAGAATTGGGTTGGGTGTTGCATGCGAGGTTCCCTCCGCGCGAACGTAGACCTGCACGACATCCTCTGTTGCAACCTTGCCCATGTTTTGCACGTTGGCGCGGACGACGAGACCGCCATCCTCCTCTTTTTCTGTGCTTGCGGTAAGCACGCGGACATCGCCATAGGTCAAGCCGTAACCGAACGGGTAGAGCGGCGTGTGGTTGAGATAGCGGTAGGTGCGACCTTGCATGGAATAGCCCGTGAACGCCGGCAAATGCGCGAGGTCTTCGTCGTGATAAAACGTAATCGGCAGTTTGCCGGAGGGGGAACGCTTACCAAAGAGCAGGTCGGCCACCGCCTTGCCACCGCGCGCGCCGGGATACCATGCGCAGAAGACCGCGTTAGCCTGATTCTCTGCCTCGGTGAGGTCGATGGAGCTGCCCGCAAGGAGAATGACCACGGTGGGCTTGCCGAGCGCGAGAACGCGCGTCATCAGCTCCCGCTGCACGTCCGGCAGGAGCAGATCCGGCTTGTCGCCCGCTTCCATGCTGTTTCCGTCGTCCGGCGCTTCGCCTTCGAGCGTTTCATCCAGCCCGAGTACGAGCAGCACCGTGTCACTGTGCTCCGCAACGGTCAGAGCCTCCGCAATACGGTCGTTTTCAAACGCGAGATTTTCGGTCTTGCGGCGGTAGAGGTCGCAGCCCGGGGCATAGAGCACGCGCACATCGTCTCCGCATTCGTCCTGAATGCCTTCCAGAATCGTGATATAGCGCGATGAGGTGCCGTGATAGTTGCCGGTCAGTGCGACACGGCTGTCCGCATTTGGCCCGATTACGCCTAGGGTATGAAGCTTGCCTTTCTGCAGCGGCAGAATGCCGTCGTTTTTGAGCAGTACGCAGCTCTTGAGTGCGGTTTCCTGCGCCAGTGCGAGGTGCTCCCGGCTTTCCACGGTCTCATAGGGAATGGAATCATATTGGCTGCCCTCGCCCATGATGCCGAGCAGATATCGCGTGGTAAACGCGCGCTCGGCGGCAAGTGCAACCTGATCCTCTGTGATCAAGCCCTGTGCATAGGCAGACTTGAGCTGGAGATAGACAGAGCCGCAGTTGATGTCGCAGCCGTTCTTAAGCGCGAGCGCCGCACTCTCCTCCGGGCTGCTGGTCACGCCGTGGCCAGTGTGGAAGTCGATCAGCGCCCAGCAATCGGACACCACGAAACCTGCAAACCCCCACTTGCTGCGCAGGATGTCCACCAGCAGTGTCTTGCTGCCGCAGCAGGGTTCGCCGTTGACGCGATTGTATGCGCCCATGACACTCTCCACGTCGGCATCCTTTACCAGCGCTTCAAATGCAGGCAGATAGGTCTCCCACATGTCCTTTTCAGTAGCGATGGCGTTGAAGTGGTGGCGGATCGCTTCCGGCCCGCTGTGCACGGCATAGTGCTTTGCGCACGCGCTGGCGATCATCACATCGCCTTCTCCCTGCATGCCTGTGACGAATGCCTTGCCGAGTTCCGCTGTGAGATAGGGGTCTTCGCCGAGTGTCTCGTGCCCTCTGCCCCAGCGCGGGTCGCGGAAAATGTTGATATTCGGAGAAAAGAAGGTGAGTCCTTTATAGATGTCGCGATCGTCGTGCTTGGCGAACTCGTTGTACTTTGCGCGTCCTTCCAACGCGGTCGCCCGACTCACTGCGTGGAGCTCCTCGCGGTCAAACATCGCGGCAAGCGCGATTGCCTGCGGAAAGCTCGTCGCAACCCCGGCGCGTGCCACGCCGTGCAAGCCTTCGTTCCACCAGTTGTAGGCGGGAACGCCGAGGCGTTCGATTGCGGGGGCACCATAGACAAGCTGGGACATCTTTTCTTCGAGCGTCATTTTGGCTACAAGGGCACGGGCTTTTTCACGCGCCGCTTCTCTTTGAAACATAGATTACCTCCTGATAAAAATTAGTAAAAATTAAGTTGATGCACGTTAAGTTCAGAAAAAATTACGGATTGCGAAATCGATTGCGTTCAAGGTTTCATCCGCGTCACTTAATTTACTGCCAAACCCGCTGGAAAAACGCAACGTTTCGCCCGCCTGTGTTGCAGAAAGCCCCATTGCGGTGAGCACATGCGAGGGTTCGCGTTCGCCTCCGGCGCAGGCCGACCGCGCGGAAACATATACTTCAGCGCGGGAGAGAAGAGGCAGCAGCCGCTCAGCCGGTATGGTTGGAAGGGAGATGTTGAGGATGTGCGGCAGTCGCGGCACGGCACCGCCGTTGACACGCGCGGAGGGGAAACGCTCCAGCAGCAGCGTCTGCAAACGGTCCCGAACGGACGCGTCGGAGGGTATCTTTGCGCAGGAAAGCGCCGCTGCAAACCCGGCAATCGCTGGCAGATTCTCGGTGCCGGGGCGTAGTGAACGCTCCTGCAAACCGCCAAAAAATACCGGAACTAGGGCAATTTCATTCCGTACATATAAAAATCCGGTTCCACTTGGCCCGCCCATCTTGTGTGCGGAGGCGGACAACAGATCGATCTTCAGTGCGCACACGTCCAGCGGGATATGACCGTATGCAGCGACGGCGTCACAGTGAAGCGGGATGCGCATTTCGCGCGTGATAGAGCCGATTTCGTTGATCGGTTGAATCACACCCGTCTCATGGTTGGCGACCTGCAGGCTAATGAGCGCGGTATCCGGGCGGATCATGCGGCGCAGCGCCTCCGGCGAATAGCGCCCGTCCGCGTCACAAGGCAGAATGCTCAGAAAGAAGCCTTCCCGCGCCAGCGCGCGCGCGGCGACGAGAATGCTTGCGTGTTCCGCGCACCCGACGATGAAGTGTTTTTTTTGTTTCGCAGCGCGCAAAACGCCGAAAAGAGCGAGGTTGTTGCTCTCCGTTCCACCGGATGTGAAAACGATTTCGTCGGATTGCACACCGATTGAGCGGGCGAGCGCATCTCTGCTTTCATGCAGCAATTTCTTCGCAGAATAGCCGATTGTATATAAAGATGAAGGATTTGCGTAATTATGCCGCGAAACAGTGTCCATCACGTCGAGAACGGCGGGGTAAACGGGAGAGGACGCCGCGTAGTCGAGGTAGATCATTCGGCTTTGTTTCGCTCCTTTTCATTGGTCATATCCATTTTGCCCCATGAGAACGGTTAAGTCAATACGAGCGCTGCAAAATTAAGCTTAACCAAATTAATTTCAAAATCAATCTTGACTTAAACTTAAGCACAACCTATAATGATTGTGTCACATCCTTGTACACATCGTGACGAATTCTGAATTCCAAAGAAATCGAATCGAATAACTCCCGGCGTGTGCATTGTGGCGCAATTTTAAAGGAGGAGTATCAGGAAGCAATGAAAAAGACAATCGCGATTATTCTGTCTCTCGTGCTGGCTCTGGCCACTTTGGCCGCCTGCGCACCCGCCCCCGCAGCGGTAGAAACCGCAACGGAAGCGCCCGCAACCGAAGCCGCCACCGAAGCACCGGCCGCCACCGAAGCACCGGCAGCAGATGGTGACAAAGTTATCAACATCTACACGTTCACGGACGAAGTT
This sequence comes from Bacillota bacterium, assembly GCA_023395595.1. Taxonomy (GTDB): domain Bacteria; phylum Bacillota; class Clostridia; order Christensenellales; family CAG-138; genus UBA7703. The sequence goes on along the minus strand of JAEWYO010000078.1, from coordinate 19,716 downwards.
CCGAAAATGCTGGACAAGTACATTGCCACGCATCCGGATTTCGGCTACACCATCAATGCGACCATCATCGCCACCACCGATGGTCTCTACCAGCCGGCTCTCGACCAGGCTCTGGCCGCAGGCGGTAAGGATGCCCCCGACATGTACTGCGCAGAATCCGCGTTCGTTCTGAAGTACACGCAGGGCGACATGAGCAGCTATGCAGCGAAGTATGCCGACCTCGGCATCGATGTTGCGGCAGAAACGAAAGCTGCTGACATCGCACAGTATACCATCGACATCGGCACCCGTCCGAGCGACAGCGCCCTCGTCGGCCTTGGCTATCAGGCAACCGGCGGTGCGTTCATCTATCGCCGCTCGCTGGCAATCGACACCTGGGGAACCGATGATCCCGCCGTCATCAAAGACAAAATCGGACCGGGTTGGGATAAGTTCTTCGCGGCAGCAGCCGAACTCAAAGCCAAGGGCTACGGCATCGTCTCTGGCGATGGCGACATCTGGCACGCAGTTGAAAACAGCTCCCCGACGGGCTGGATCGTAGACGGCAAACTCAACATCGACCCCGCTCGTGAATCCTTCCTGGATCTCTCCATGAAGCTCAAAGAGGGCGGCTTCTACAATGACACCCGTGACTGGCAGGATGCCTGGTTTGCGGATATGCAGGGCATCGGCGCCCAGCCCATCTTCGGCTTCTTTGGCCCCGCTTGGTTGATCAACTACGTCATGGCCGGACATTCCGGCGGTGAAAAAGCCGGCGAAGGCACCTATGGCGATTGGGCAGTTTGCGAACCGCCGGTCGGCTTCTTCTGGGGCGGCACGTGGGTTCTGGCCAACAAAGATTCCGCTAAGAAGGAAGCTGTTGGCAAGCTCATCGATTGGATCACCCTCCAGACGGACGAAAACAGCCTCCAGTATATGTGGGCGAACGGCACGCTTACCGAAGGCGGCACGAAGGACACCGTTGCTTCCGGTACCGTTATGGCGAAGTCCAATGGCGAACTTGCGTTCCTCGGTGGTCAGAACATGTTTGACGTGTTCGTACCGTCCAACCAGTATGCAAACGGCAAGAACCTGACCCAGTACGACGAAACCATCAACAACCTCTGGCGTGACCAGGTCCGTCAGTACACCGCCGGCAACCTCACCCGCGAAGACGCGATCGCCGCGTTCAAGCAGGCCGTTACCGACACGCTGGGAATCGAAGCCAACTAAGAGGCAACTGTTTTCACCAGACCAAAATTGGTATATGATGGATGTGGGCGGACGGAGTTCTTCCGTCCGTCCACACCCGCATCAACCGCATAAATCTGCGCCATAGGGGGAAGCGGCTATGCCTCTTTATCAAGAGAAAAAACCGAAAATCAAGAGCGTTAGTTACGCGAAGTACGGCTATCTGTTCAGCCTGCCGTTCATCATCATTTTTGCTGTCTTCATGCTGTATCCGACGGTGTTTACCGCCGTTATCGGCTTTACGGACTTCAAAGGCGTTGTAGCAACGTCGTTTAAGTTCCTAGAGCATCCGTTTGACAACTTCGCCAGCATATTGGCCAACAAAACATTTCGTGCGTCGTTGGTCAATACAATCGTGATCTGGGTCATGAACTTCATTCCCCAGATTGGCCTTGCGCTGCTCCTCACGGCTTGGTTCACCAACCGCAGCCGGAGAATCCGCGGCCAGGGCGCGTTTAAGATTCTTTTCTATCTGCCGAACATCATCACCGCGGCCACCGTGGCGATTCTATATGCGTCTATCTTTGCGTACCCCATCGGTCCGGTCAACGATATTTTACTATCGCTCAAGACATTTTTCTACGGAACGATCAAGGGGCTTTCGGGGCCGGAATTGCAGGCGGTGCTCAAACCGTTTGACTTCTCCACGAGCCCGTGGGCGGCAAAGATTGTCGTTGCATTCATTCAATTCTGGCAGTGGTATGGTTATACCACGATCATCCTGATCTCCGGCGTTCTGGGCATCAACCCCGAACTCTTCGAAGCGGCGGAGATCGACGGCGCATCCCCGTCGCAGACATTCTTTCGAATCACGCTGCCCTGTATGCGCACCATCTTGATCTTCACGTTGATTACGAGCCTCATCGGCGGCTTGAATATGTTCGATATTCCGAAGCTGTACATCTGGAACGGCGGTCCTGCAAACGCAACCATGACCACGAGCGTGTTCATCTACGCGCAGGCGTTCTCCGGTTCCTACCTGTATAACAAAGCGGCCGCAGCGAGCATGATCATGTTTGTGATCATCGCGATTCTATCCGGCTTTACCTTCTTCCTAATGCGCGATCGCTCGGAAGTCAAAGCCAAGCGTGCGATGAAGCGCATGGCGAAACTCAGCAAGGGGGCAGAAGCATGAGAAACAGAAGAAAAACAAGCGGAGCAATCTACATTGTTTGCATCATTCTCGCGGTATTGAGCATCTTGCCGTTCTGGATCATGATCGTCAACGCAACGCGCAGCACCGTGCAGATTCAGAGCCATGCGATTTCGCTGATTCCCTCGACTCATATCCTTGAAAACTTCAAAGTGCTCACCGGAAAGACGTTCAACCCGGTTTCGGGCTTCGTGAACTCCGTCATCATCGCGACCGGAGCAACGATCCTCTCGATCTACTTCTCGACGCTGACGGCGTATTCGCTGGTTGCGTATGAGTGGAAGATGCGCCAGCCGTTCTTTACGATGATTCTGGCGGTCATGATGATTCCGACACAGGTCATCAGCATCGGGTTCTATCAGTTCATGTATCGAATCGGTATGACGAACAACCTGCTGGCGCTGATCTTGCCTGCGATTGCGGCGCCAATGACGGTGTTCTTCATGCGGCAATACATGCTGCCGTCGTTGAATCTCGACATCGTCGCTTCGGCGCGAATCGATGGCGCGGGCGAATTCCGCACCTTCAACAGCATCGTGCTGCCGATCATGAAACCCGCAATGGCGACGCAAGCGATTTTCACCTATGTTACCACGTGGAACGCGCTGTTCCTGCCGATGGTGCTCTTGACGAAGAAAGAGAACTACACCATGCCAATCATGGTCAGCCTCTTGAAGGGGGACATCTACAGAACCGAATACGGCGCGGTGTATCTGGCCCTGACGCTGTCCGTTCTGCCGCTGTTCATCGTGTACTTCCTGCTTTCCAAGTACATCATTGCGGGCGTTGCGCTCGGCTCCGTCAAGGAGTAAAATCAATCCAATGCACGTTACGGGCGCCTGTCCTCTCGTTGGGGCGGGCGTCTTTTTTCTCAAAGGAGGATACCGGTTCTATGAAGGAGCGTTTTCGTCTTCTGCGCAACACGTTTAACCATTCGCTTGCGTTGATTGGAGACATCGTCATTCTGAATCTTCTTTTTCTAGTCTGCTCGATTCCGATTGTGACCATCGGCGCTTCGGCAACCGCCTGTTATGCCGGACTCTGCCGAACACTTCAGAAAAAGGAGACGGGGCTTGTCTACCGTGCTTTTTTTGCAGATTTTCGTGCGGCGTTTCGCAAAGCGACCGGAGCCTGGCTGCTAGAACTGCTTGTGATCCTGATCCTCTTGGGCGATCTCTGGTTTGCGGTGGAATATTCCGAGCCGGATAATGTATTTTTCATCATCTTTGCGGCTGTCATTGGTGCGGGTATCATGCTTGCTTCGCTTTGGTTCTATCCGCTTCTGGCGCGGTTTCAAAACACGCTGGGCGGGCACATGAAGAATGCATTTCTGCTTGCGTTTGCGCAGTTTCCGCGCACGCTGCTGGCGTTCGTCATTTGGGTGGTGACGCTTGGGCTGCCGCTTGCAATCTATGAAGTGTACACCTATCTCGGGTGGATTTGGCTGGCCGTAGGGATTTCGCTGCCAATGTATTGGACAATCAAACTATTCCGCAAGACCTTGCAACTGGATAAAGCACAGGAAGAAATCTCGATAGAAGACTAACACAACGATTGTACCATACGAACACAAGAGGGCACCGGATTTCTCCGGTGCCCTCTTGTGTTCGTATGGTGATTGGATTATAGAAGTTCGCCGTTGGATTCTACAACGGAGCGATACCAGAGGGCGCTGTCCTTCGGGTGACGTTCGAGCGTTTCATAATCGACATAAAACAGCCCGAAGCGCTCCTCATATCCGTTGCTCCACTCGAAATTATCGGTCAGGCTCCAGTGGAAATAGCCGCGGATATCGACGCCAGCTTCACCCGCACGCTTGTATTCGCGCAAATAGCGCTGCAAGAAATCGATTCGGTCGAGGTCGTGTACCTTGCCGTCGAGATAGAGTTTGTCGTTGCAGCTCAGACCGTTTTCGGTGATGTAAACAGGGAGCTGATACCGCTCGTAGATGAACTTGGTGCAGTAATACATCATCGCAGGCGTGATTGGCCAGCGAATCGCCGTGCGCGGATAGCCGCGATGGAACTCGACGATTTCCGGACCGGATTCGCCCGCACGGATGATGGACGCGTTGTAGAAATTCAGCCCGATGAAATCGATGGGTTGATGGATCAACGTGAGATCTTCCGCCGTGATGAGCGGGGAATCGAAGAACGGATGCACCGGATAATGCCCCAGCAGAGCGGGGTCAAGAAACGCGTTCTGCGAAAACAGTGAGAATTCCGGATGCATGCCAAAGGCAAACATCGCCGTTCGCGCGGACGCAATATCCGCTTCGCTTTCGCTGGCGGGGATACAACCAAGTCCGCAGGACGCAAGCCCGATTTGCGCGGCGGGGTCTGCTGATCGCACCGCCTGCACCATCCTGCCGTGCGCGAGCATGGCGTTGTGCCAGCAGGCGAGCAGCGGTTCACCGGAAAGCGTTTTGCCCGGCGCATGCCAGCCGGCCTCGTAACCAAGGCCAATGAAACACTGCGGCTCATTGAGTGTGAAATAATGCGACACGCGTCCGCGAAAATGCGCGGCGACCACTCCCGCAAACCGCGCAAGCAGCGTTGCTGTTTCACGGTTTTGCCAACCGCCCGTCTCTTCCAGCGCCTGCGGCGTGTCCCAGTGAAAGAGCGTGACCCAGGGCGTGATGCCGTTTTGAAGTAGCAGATCGACCACTTTGTCATAGTAAGCAAAGCCTTGCTCGTTAAACGTTCTTCCGTCTGGGAAGATGCGCGCCCAGCTGATGCCAAAGCGGTAGTGATTTACACCGAGCGTTAGCAGCGCCGCTAGATCATCTTCAAAACGATGATAGCTGTCGCAGGCGATATCGCCTGTATGCCCGCCGTATGTTTTGCCCGGCGTATGGGAAAACACATCCCAAACTGTTTGACCGCGCCCGTCTTCGCCGACAGCGCCTTCAATCTGGTAAGCGGCACTCGCCGCACCCCAGATAAATTCCTTCGGAAATGACATGCGTTTCTCCTGTTAACCCATCACTACGGTGACAATTCGCTCCGTCTTGGCAGTATCGAACGGGATGACGTTGCCGTCAATCCCTTTTCCATCCACAACGACAGAGCGCACGCCTTTGCTCACGCCTTCCGGTTTTTCCACCGTGATGTGATAGCGTACACCGCGATAGAGCCGCTCACATGTGAAGCCTTTGATGGAGGAGGGCAGGCAAGGATCGATGGCAAGCCCCTCCAGCGTCGGGCGGATGCCGAGGATGTACTGGCTGACATTCATGAACGTCCAAGCAGCGGTGCCGGTGAGCCAGCTGTTCTTGCCTTCGCCGAAGGTCGGCGCGTCGCAGCCTGCGACCATCTGGCAGTAGACATACGGCTCTGTGCGGCGCGTATCGCTGATTTCCTCCACGTAGGCGGGGCAAGTGCGCGTATATACCTCAAACGCGCGGTCGCCATGTCCAAGCACGGTTTCGGCGCAGCTGATCCACGGATTGTTGTGGCAGAAGATGCCTGCGTTTTCTTTGTATCCCGGCGGATACGAGCTGATTTCGCCCAGCTCGACATGATAGCGCGTATAGGCGGGCTGCTGAAGCACGATGCCGTGCTTGGTGTCGAGGCGTTCTTTGACACTTGCGAGCGCGCGCGCAGCAAGACCTTCTTCCACGCCGATGCCCGCCATGACGCACATACCCTGCGGCTCGATGAAGATTTGTCCTTCGTCGCAGAGCTGGCTGCCGACGGGGTTGCCCAGCGCGTCATACGCCCGGCGGAACCATTCGCCGTCCCAGCCCGCGTCAAGCACGGCGTCATACATCGTTTTGACCTCTTCGCGTGCGGATTTCGCTTCGCTCGTCAAGCCCATATGATCGCAGAGCACGGCGTATTCCTCGCCATATTTGACGAACATGCCCGCGATGAACACGCTTTCCGCCACGGGGCCTTCGCTTGGCCCGAAGGTTTGGAAGCTCTCACCCGGCTCGGTGGAGAAGCAATTGAGGTTCAAGCAGTCGTTCCAGTCGGCGCGTCCGATCAGCGGCAGCGCATGCGGCCCCTTGTGGGTCACGGTATACTGAAAACTTCTGCGCAGGTGTTCCATCAGCGGCTGAGCCAGCGCGGGATCGTTGTCAAAATCAACCACCTCGTCGAGGATCGAGAAATCGCCCGTTTCGCGCAGATAGGCGGCTGTTCCGGCGATCAGCCAGAGGGGGTCGTCATTAAAGCCCGTGCCGACATCCGCGTTACCGCGTTTGGTCAGCGGTTGATACTGATGATACGCGCTGCCATCCGGAAACTGTGTAGCCGCGATATCGAGGATGCGCTCTCTGGCGCGCTCCGGAATCAGATGGACAAAGCCCAGCAGATCCTGACACGAATCGCGAAAGCCCATCCCGCGGCCAAGCCCGCTCTCAAAATAGCTCGCGCTGCGGCTCATGTTAAACGTAACCATACATTGGTATTGGTTCCAGATGTTCACCATACGGTCGAGCTTATCATCGCCCGTCTGCACTGTGAAGCGGGAAAGCAGCCCGTCCCAGTGGGCAGCAAGCTCGGCAAAAGCCGCATCAAACTGCGCATCAGTAGAGAATTTTTCCAGCAGGCGGTCTGCGGGCGCTTTGTTGATTACATTCGGCGCGATAAACTTCTCCGCCACGGGGCTTTCGCAATAACCCAGCACGAAGATATAACGCTTGGTTTCGCCGGGCGCGAGCGTAAGGCGAATGTGATGGCTGCCGATGGGCTGCCAACCATGCGCGACGCTGTTTTTGCTTTCGCCTGCGAACACGGCTTCCGGATCGGAAAAATTGCGATAGGCACCGCAAAACGCCGTGCGGTCGGTGTCAAATCCGGCGACGGGCGCGTTGACCGCATAGACTGCATAATGGTTGCGGCGCTCGCGGTATTCTGTTTTGTGATAGATACGGCTGCCTTCCACCTCGACTTCGCCGATGGAGTAGTTGCGCTGGAAGTTGCTCATGTCGTCCATGGCATTCCAGAGACAGAACTCAACCGCGGAGAAGAGGTCGATCTGCTTTTCTGTCTTCGTCTCGTTGGTTAGAGAGATACGGGTGAGCTCGCAGTTTTCGTCCACGGGGACAAATGTTTCCTGCTTGGCAAACAGTCCGTCCTTGGCGCTCTCGAGAATGGTATAACCCATGCCGTGGCGGCAGAGGTAGCGATCCAGCTCTACACGCATTGGCTGCCAGCCAGTGTTCCAAACCGAGTTGTTGTCGCGCAGATAGAAATAATGCCCGTTGGTATCCAGCGGGTTTTCGTTGTAGCGATAGCGCGTCAAACGCAGCAGCTTTGCATCTTTATAGAAGCAATAACCGCCTGCTGTGTTGGAAATAAGCCGAAAAAAATCCCGCGAACCAAGGTAGTTGATCCACGGGAGTGGTGTCTTTGGCGTTGCAATCACATATTCCCGGGCGGTGTCGTTGAAAACCCCGTACTTCATCGAAGAGCCTCCGTATTGTATTTTTCGTCTATTTACTCTCGCGCGACAGGGTTATCGTACCCCGTCGCGCCGATTGTGCCTGATGGGATCAATCCCGCGTTTTGCGGCAGGAAACACTCTTGCGTTCTTTGAGCTGCAGCGAAAGCGCAACCTTGAGCAAGCCCGATTCCTGACTGGTTTGAATCGTGTCGCCGGCTTCGATTCGCGTATGCAGCAAATCGACTGAAATTCTGCCGAGCCGCTCCTTGAACGCGTGCATGGTGGTAATCGGCGGGTCGATCATTTCGCAGATCTGCACGTCGTCAAATCCCATGACGGAAACGTCCTCCGGCACGCGGTATCCGCTTTCTTTGAGCACGCGGATGAATGCGGCGGCAAGCATATCGTTTTCGCAGAAGAATGCTTCCGCGGGTACATTGCCCGCCCGAAGCCAGGTGAAGATATCCTCCCGCGCTTTGTCCGGCGAGATGTCAACATCGATCACCTGAAGCGGCGCAAGCCCTTCGTCCTTGTGTTCCAGCATGGAGAGGTGGATGCCCAGCTCGCGGTCATCAAAATTCACGATGCGCTGCTTGGAGCGAAGATAACCGATCTTCTTGTGCCCGCAGCTGATGAGGTGCGATACGGCGGACTTCACGCCATAGGTGTTGTCGTTGCCGACGCAGTCCACATAGGCAGAGAAGAGAAAGTTGTCAATGATCACAAGCGGAACATTGCCAAGCGTATAAAACTGTAAAAAAGCGTCTCTTTGCGGAGGCGTGATATCGGTTCCGAGCATGACGACGCCGCACGTATCCGAGAGGATGCGCTTAACCTGATCGTCCCATGGTTGATCTGCATAAAAATAGTGCACAAGGATGCGGTAGCCCATCTCCTTTGCCGCGGCTTCCGCGCCGCGCATGACAAAGGTGGAAAACGTCGTTTGCTCCGCAACGCCGACGCCGACGTAGATCACGAAGCTGACGATGTTTTTTGCCTGCCGCTCACTCTGGCGCGATTTCGGGGTAACATAACCGAGTTTGGTCGCCGCGGCGAGCACCTTGGTGCGCGTCTCGGAACTAACGCCTGGTTTTCCGTTAAGTGCCATTGAAACAGCGGCAGTAGAGATGCCAAGCATGTTGGCAAGGTCGCGGGCGGTAATGTCTGCCATGATGTGTTCCTTATTTTGTACTAAATTAATCATATTATACAAGTTTTAAGTTAAGAAGTAAAGTAAATAATGAAGAATTGCCATTTTTCGTGCTTCCATAGGGATTGTATCTTGACAAAAAGCCAGAATCTAGTATTATGTAATTAAGCTAAATTAATCACCGTTCTAAACTTAGATAAGATTAAAAATTTAGTTAATACATCATAATCAACGTGGACGAAAGGAACAAAACACGATGGCTGAACTCTTCACGGGCATTTCCAAAATTCAGTATGAAGGCCCCGCAAGCAAGAACCCGCTTGCGTTCAAATTTTACGACGCAGAGCGCGTTGTCTTTGGCAAACCCATGCGCGAACACCTCCCCTTTGCGATGGCTTGGTGGCATAACCTCTGCAACGCCGGCAAGGATATGTTTGGCGACGCAACGGCAGACAAGTCCTTTGGTGCAAAGAGCGGAACGATGGAACACGCGAAAGCGAAGGTGGACGCAGGCTTTGAGTTTATGCAAAAAGTCGGCATCCGCTTCTTCTGCTTCCATGATGTAGACCTCGTGCCCGAAGCGGACGATATCAATGAAACCAACCGCCGCCTCGACGAAGTCACGGACTACATCCTTGAAAAAATGAAATCCACGGGCATCCAGTGCCTCTGGGGCACGGCGAATATGTTCAGCAACCCCCGCTTCATGAACGGCGCGGGTAGCTCCAACTCCGCAGAGGTGTTCTGCTTTGCAGCAGCGCAGGTGAAAAAAGCACTGGAATTGACGGTGAAACTCGGTGGACGCGGCTACGTCTTCTGGGGTGGACGCGAAGGCTATGAAACGCTGCTGAACACCGACATGAAGTTTGAGCAGGAGAACATCGCGCGGCTGATGCGCATGGCAGTCAACTACGGCCGCAGCATCGGTTTCAAGGGCGACTTCTATATCGAGCCCAAGCCCAAGGAACCCATGAAGCACCAGTATGACTACGACGCGGCGACCGCAATCGGTTTCCTCCGTGCCAACGGGCTGGACAAGGATTTCAAACTCAACATCGAAGCCAACCACGCGACGCTCGCGGGACACACGTTCCAGCATGACCTGCGCGTGAGCCGCATCAACGGCATGCTCGGCAGCATCGATGCAAACCAAGGCGACCTGCTGCTTGGCTGGGATACCGACGAATTCCCGTTCGACGTGTATGAAGCCACCATGTGCATGTATGAAGTGCTCAAGTCTGGCGGACTCACCGGCGGATTTAACTTTGACGCCAAAACCCGCAGGCCCAGCTATTCGTATGAAGATATGTTTGAGGCGTTCATTCTCGGCATGGATACCTTCGCGCTGGGGCTCATCAAAGCTGCGGCATTGATTGAAGACGGTCGCGTGGATGCGTTCACCGCAGAGCGCTATGCAAGCTATCAGCAGGGCATCGGCGCGCGCATCGCAAGCGGTGAAGCGACGCTCGAAGAATGCGCGGCAAACGCGATCGCGGCAAAAGCACCCGCTCTGCCCGGCAGCGGTAGGCAGGAGTATCTGGAGAGCGTCGTCAACAGCGTGCTTTTCAGCTAAGAGTTTGTTCCACAATTCAAAAAGGGCGGCGGCAACGCCGCCCAAATTTTACGTGAGGTGAACCATATGTATTACATCGGCATCGATCTTGGCACATCCGCGCTCAAAACCCTGCTCATGGACAGCGAGGGGGCGGTGTTGAACATTGCTTCTCGCGAATACCCGCTGGAATTCCCGCATCCCGGCTGGTCCCAGCAAAAGCCGGAGGATTGGCAAAAGGCGGTGTTTGCCTGCATTCCTGAACTCACGAAGGACATCGACCGCTCACAGGTCGCCGGCATTGGCGTTGGCGGGCAGATGCACGGGCTGGTCGTGCTGGACGAAAACGACGCGGTCATCCGTCCGGCGATTCTTTGGAACGACGGGCGCACGGCGAAAGAGACCGACTATCTCAACAACGTAATCGGCAAAGACAAGCTCTCCGAATGGACGGGTAACATCGCTTTTGCCGGGTTCACCGCGCCAAAGCTGCTCTGGATGCGTGCAAACGAGCCGGAGAATTTCCAAAAGATCGCCAAGATCATGCTGCCGAAGGATTACATCACCTATCTATTGACGGGTGTTCACAGCACGGACTTTTCCGATGCGTCGGGGATGCTCCTGCTGGACGTGAAGAATCGCCGCTGGTCGCAGCCGATGCTGGATATCTGCGGCATCACAGAACAGCAGATGCCGAAGCTGTTTGAAAGCTATGAGGCGGTCGGCACGCTGACACCCAGCGTGGCCAAGGCGCTAGGCTTGCCGGAGACGGTGAAGGTTTGCGCGGGCGCTGGCGACAACGCGGCGGCAGCGGTCGGCACCGGCACGGTGGGCGAGGGAAGATGCAACATCTCCATCGGCACCTCCGGAACGGTGTTCATCAGCAATTGCGACTTCTCGGTGGACAGCCACAATGCTTTGCATGCCTTTGCGCACTCGGACGGCAACTATCACCTGATGGGGTGCATGCTCTCCGCAGGCTCGTGCAGCAAATGGTGGATGGAAGACATCCTCGAAAGCAAGGACTACAAGGGGCTGGAGGCGCCAATTACGGACGACAAGCTCGGCACCAACCACGTCTACTTCCTGCCGTATCTGATGGGCGAACGCTCGCCGCACAACGACCCCGCCGCGCGCGGCACCTTCATCGGCATGACGATGGACACCAGCCGTGCAGATATGACGCAGGCGGTGCTGGAAGGCGTTGCGTTCGCGATTCGCGATTCCGTCGAGGTCGCAAAATCCCTCGGCATCCGGATTGACCGCAGCAAGATGTGCGGCGGAGGAGCGAAGAGCAAGCTCTGGAAAAAGATGTTCGCCAATATCCTCAATATGGAGATCGACACCATCACGTCCGAAGAAGGTCCCGGCCTTGGCGGCGCGATGCTAGCGGCGGTCGCCTGTGGTGAGTATGCATCAGTCGAGGAGATCGCGGCAAAGATGGTGCATGTGAATGCAACCGTCAAGCCCGACCCCGAAATCGCGGCGCGCTACGAGGCGCAGTATCAAAAATTCGTGAAGATCTATCCGGCGGTGAAGGAGATTTTCCCGCAGATCGGGTAAGTGAAACAACGCAATGTAAGGCGCTATCCAAACGGATGGCGCTTTTTGCGGCTCTCGTGTATGATGGCACAAAGAGCGCAATATCTTGCAAGAATCTGATCGCGCAAACGGGTTAAGATATGGCAATGAAGCAGGCAAACGGGAAAAAGAGCGAGAAGCGCACCGCGATTTACGACCCGGAACTGATGGTGGATGCCTATCAGTTTCAGGGCGTGATGCAGGCGTTTCCGAACCATTTTCACGAGCATTATGTGGTCGGTTTCATCGAGCGCGGCAGGCGAAACCTAAAGGTGCGAGGGGAATGCCTACTCATCGCGCCGGGCGATCTGCTGCTCTTCAACCCCGGAGAAAACCACGCCTGTGAGGCGCACAATGGACAGCCGCTGGACTACCGCTGCATCAACATTGAACCCGCCATAATGGCGAAGGTTGCGCGGGAAATTTTCGGCATCGAAAGCCAACCGCAGTTTGCGCAGCCCGTCGTGTTCCATTGTGAGTTGACCGAGGAACTGCGTGAGCTGCACACCATGATCCTGCGCCAGGAGCGCGGTGTGCGCAAAGAGGAATCGTTCTATTTTCTGCTGGAGCAACTCCTGAAGGACTATGCTTCTGCAGGCGAGCGTGAACCTGCGCCGGAGCTGCGCGCGGAGGTGAAAGCCGTCTGCGACTATCTCAACACCCACGCCGAAGAGCAAATTTCACTCGATACGCTCGGCGAATTGGCGGGGTTGAGTAAATATCATCTGCTGCGCGCGTTCACCAAGGAGACGGGTATCACGCCGTATCGTTATCTGGAGACGATCCGCATCGACCGCGCAAAAACGCTGCTCAAACAGGGCATTTCTCCGGCGGAGACGGCGTTAGAGGCGGGGTTTTCGGATCAGAGCCATTTGAGCAACGCGTTCAAGCGGTTCATCGGGATTACGCCGGGGCAATACCGCCGTGTGTTTGCCGAGAATCGCACTCAGGACAAGAGCGAATAGAAGCACATTCGGTTTCTCCGAATAGGCTCGATGATAAGAGGAGAACAGAGAGAACATGAACGAACCGGAACAAAAATGCGTGATGGTGATCGATGCCGCGCTGCCGCTGGGGCTGATTGCCAACACCGCCGCGATGCTCGGCATCAGCATCGGGCAACTACACCCGCAAATGGTCGGCGCGGACGTGGCGGACGCAACAGGGCGTGTCCACGCGGGCATCAGCACCTATCCGATCTCGATGCTCAAAGGCGACGAAGCGCTGCTGCGCGATCTGCGTCTAAGGCTGTATGAGCCGGATTTTGCGGGGTTGACGGTGATCGACTTTTCCGACGTGGCGCAAAAGATCAACGTCTATGCCGACTATGCGCAAAAAGCCGCCGAAACGGCAGAGCGTGAATTCGCATATCTGGGTATCGCGCTGTTTGGCGAGAAAAAGAAGATCAATCGCCTCACGGGTATGCTGCCGCTGCTGCGGGCATAATACAACCAACCGGATGTAAAACCGCAAAAATGTGATATAATACGGGAGCGAGTTTCCGACGCAATTTTTTGAAACGGGCAAGCCGCGCTTGCTCGTTTTTTGGTTTGAGGTGTGGCAATGGATACAAGACCCATCGGTGTGTTCGATTCTGGTATGGGCGGGCTGACCTGCGTGCGGCAGATGATTCGTCTGCTGCCGGGTGAAGACATCGTGTATTTTGGCGACACCGGTCGCGTGCCTTACGGCGGGCGTTCGGTGGAGACCATCGTCCGCTATGCGCGGCAGGATGTCGCGTTTTTGCGCAGTTTTGACCTCAAGGCGATCGTGATTGCCTGCGGCACGGTGAGCACCACCGCGCTGGACGTGCTCAAGCGCGAAAACGATCTACCGATTCTCGGCGTGGTGCAACCCGCGGCAAAAGCGGCGGCATCGGTCACGAAAACGGGCAACATCGGCATCATCGGCACTAAGGCGACGATTCGCAGCGGCGCGTACGATGCGGCGATCTCGGCATTACTGCCGGAGGCGAAGCTGACCGCGAAGGCATGCCCGTTGCTGGTTCCGCTCGTCGAGGACGGGCGGGTGCATCGCGGGGATTTGGTGACCGAGCGCGTTGTGGAGGAATATCTTGCCCCCGTGAAGGCCGCGGGCGTGGATACGCTCGTACTCGGCTGCACGCACTATCCGCTGCTGATGGACGTGATCTCCGACTATATGGGCGCAGGGGTAACGTTGATTGACTCCGGCGAAGAGGCGGCGCGCGCTGCGGCCGACCTGCTGGCGCAGCAGGATCGCCTCAACGATCCCGCACGAGGTGGATTGCGCCGCTATTATGCCAGCGACAGCGCGGAGGATTTCGCCGCGACGGCAAAGCTCTTTCTCGGCAAAGACATTTCCGATCGCGTGGAGCGCATCGCGATTGAGAACTATTGATCAAAGCGAATCTGATACGTCGGGAAGCAGGATGAAACGCCTGCTTCTTTTTTTGTCGGGTTGCGAAGCTGAACACTGGGGTAGGGTACGGCGGATAGCATCCGCCCGCGGTCTCAGACAAATCCTGAATCCTTGCCTAGTCAGTTTAACGCAGTTGCGAAACCGTACAGAAGTGGCTATAATGGTTAGGACTACTAACAATAATGGCTGATAGGGGATGCAAACGGCGCGAAGTGCGCAATCCATGTTCCCTTATAGTTAGCACTACTAACCATTTGAGGAAACGTTGAATTTTGCGTTGTATGATGCCACAAAGTTTGAATTCCCCCAAGCAAACACAACAGGAGAACAAAAAACACATGATACATTGGAGCATTCAGGCGGAATACTGCAAAGGTTGCGGCCTTTGCGTGGATGCCTGCCCAAAGCAAATCCTCCGCATCGACCCGAACACGATCAACCAGAAAGGACACTCACCCGCGCAGATGATAGATATTTCCCGCTGCACGGGATGCAGCTTTTGCGCGCTGATGTGTCCCGATTGTGCGATCAGCATCGCAAAGTGAGGAGGAGAGCATGACAGAACCGATTTTGATGAAGGGCAACGAAGCCCTTGCCGAGGCGGCAATTCAGGCGGGATGCCGGCATTATTTCGGCTATCCGATCACGCCACAGACGGAGATTGGGGCCTATCTGGCAAAGCGCATGCCGGAGGTTGGCGGCGTTTTTTTGCAGGCGGAGAGCGAGGTCGCCGCGATTCATATGGTCTATGGCGCAAGCTGCGCGGGCAAACGGACGATGACAAGTTCCTCGAGCCCCGGAATCTCGCTCAAAAGTGAGGGGCTTTCCTATCTCGCGGGAAGCGATCTTCCCGCGCTGGTGGTCAACGTGCAGCGCGCGGGGCCGGGACTCGGTGGCATTCAACCCTCCCAATCCGACTATATGCAGGCGACGCGCGGCGGCGGGCATGGAGATTTTCGCAATATCGTGCTGGCGCCCGCGAGCGTGCAGGAGATGGCGACGCTGACCATACGAGGCTTCGACCTCGCGGATCAATATCAAATGACGGCGATGATTTTAGCCGACGGTACCATCGGGCAGATGATGGAGCCCGTTTCGCTGGAATCCGCTATGCCGCTCAATATCGCAAAACCGTGGGCGTTGACGGGCACGCAGGGCAAGCGGGGAAAGAACATCGTCACGTCGCTCTATCTTTCTCCGGCGGAGCTGGAGGAGAAGAACCTATCCCGTTTTGCGCGCTATGCGCTCGTGGAACAACGCGAGACAGATTTTGAAGCGTTTCTGATGGACGACGCGGAGATTTGCCTGATTGCCTACGGCATCTCCGCGCGCGTGAGCCGGAGCGCGGTGTCCGCCGCGCGCGAAAAGGGCATCCGCGCGGGCATGATTCGTCCAATTACGCTCTGGCCGTTTCCGGCGGACGCGCTGCGGCAGGCGGCAAGTCACGTGAAACAGTTTTTATCCGTCGAGCTGTCGATGGGGCAGATGATACAGGATATCGAACTGGCGGTGCGCTGCACGCGGCCTGTGTCGCTCGTCTCCCGCGTGGGCGGTGTGATACTCACGCCGGAAGAGGTGCTGCGCGCCATCGAACGGGCAGCGGAGGCATACGCATGACGACATTTCGCAAACCGCAGTCCATGACTGATACACAAACGCACTATTGCCCCGGCTGCACACACGGCATCATCCACCGGTTGGTTGGGGAAGCCATCGACGCGCTGGGAATCGAGGGGCGCACGGTTGGCGTGGCTCCCGTCGGGTGCTCCGTGCTGGCTTACAACTATTTCAATCTGGACATGACCGTCGCCGCGCACGGGCGCGCGCCAGCCGTTGCAACCGGACTCAAGCGCGCAAATCCCGACAGCATTGTTTTCACCTACCAAGGGGATGGCGACCTCGCGAGCATCGGCATGGCGGAGGCGGTGCACGCCGCAGCGCGCGGCGAGAACATCACGGTGATCTTCGTCAACAACGCGGTCTACGGTATGACAGGCGGGCAGATGGCGCCGACCTCGCTGCCGGGGCAGGCCACGCAAACATCGCCATACGGGCGGGACTCCGCGCTCTGCGGTTTTCCGGTGAAGGTTTGCGAAATGTTCGCCCAGCTTGATGGCCCGGCCTACATCGCGCGCGTTGCGGCGAACTCTCCCAAGAACGTGCTTGCTGCGAAAAAGGCGATTGAGCGTGCGTTTCGCAATCAAGTTGAGGGCAAGGGTTTTTCGCTGGTGGAGGTGCTGTCTTCCTGCCCGACGAACTGGGGCATGACGCCAAAGGACGCGCTCGGGTGGATTGACAGAGCGATGATTCCGTATTATCCGCTGGGCGTTTACAAGGACACAAGCCGAAAGGGGATGGAATAATATGCAGCAAGAAAACGAAACCCTGCGCATCCTCGTCGCGGGGTTTGGAGGACAAGGCGTGCTCTTTCTGGGCAAACTCATTGCGCACGCGGGTGTGCTGCTCGGCAAACACGTCACGTGGCTGCCCTCCTACGGACCGGAGATGCGCGGCGGCACCGCCAACTGCGCGGTGATCCTGAGTGAAGAACCCATCGGTTCGCCGATGGTGAGCGAGCCGGATGTGCTCATCGCGATGAATTTACCCTCGCTCAGTGCGTATCAAGCGCGCGTTCGTGCGGGCGGAGAAATCATATTTGATGCATCGCTGATTCGTGATATGCCGGAGCGGGAGGATGTATGCCTGCGCGCGCTGCCTGCGACGCGGCTGGCCGCAGATGCGGGCTTGGAGGGATTGTCCAACATGATCTTGCTCGGTGCGTTTTTGCTGGACTGCCTGCCGTTGAGCGAAAGCCAACTGCGCCATGCGCTGGAGCAGACGGTACCGAAGCACAAAGCGCATCTGGTGGAAGCAAATCAGCATGCAATTGCGCTTGGAAAACAAGAGGCGGCGCAAGCAAAGCAAGAGGCGCCTGCCCAAACGTGCGCCAGCGCACGCCCGCGCAAAGCTGGATAATCGACTAGCTCGGCGTGACTGTCTAGCAAAGTGGGAAATTGTACAATCGGGTTGTATGCGGCATAAAAATGCATTGACAAACGCTGGAATTGCTGATATTATGCAGGAAATTTCATAGACAAAAGCTGTGACGAAGACGGACGGACAAGCCGCGTTTAGAGAGCCGGAGAGGGTGGAAACCCGGCGGTGTGCAGGTTCAAGTTCCTATCCCTTCCGAGCTGAAGACTGGAAAAAGCGGGCGGTAACGCGCACCTGAGTAGAGCCTTCCGAAGATGCCGCGTCAAGGCATAGGGCTTGTCAGAGCCTGCAAAGCGGCGCAGAACCCTGCGCAAATTGAGTGGTACCGCGGGTACGAGATCGTGTTTGGATCACCCGTCTCAAGATAATTCTTGGGATGGGTGTTTTTTATACAGACTAGGCGTTTGATTGCTTGTGATTTTCGTGTATGCTAGCAGGAGAGAGCCTAGAGGAAGGAGGGCAGCGGATGAAGATTTCCTGTATTCAAATGAATGTCCGCGCGGGTCAGCCGGAGGTCAACATTATCCGCGTTGAGATGCTCGTTAAACGCGCCGCAAAGCGCAAGCCGGATGTCATCCTCCTGCCCGAGCTCTGGAACACGGGCTTTGCGCCCAAGCACATCGATAGAATGCAGGCGGACATCGACGGCGCGCGCACGCGTGAGCAAATCGGCAAGCTCGCCGGAGAACTCCGCGTGAACATCGTCGCCGGAAGCGTGTTGACGCAAAAAGGCGGCGCGCTCTACAACACGGCATACATATTCGACCGCGCGGGCGATTGCATCGCCGAATACGACAAAACGCATCTCTTCTCGCCATCGGGTGAAGGTGAGGCGTATGCGGCGGGAGACAGGATCGTCACCTTTTCGCTTGACGGCGTAACGTGCGGAATCCTGATTTGCTACGACCTGCGCTTCGGGGAACTCTCGCGTGCGTTGGCGCTCAGCGGCGCGAAGGTGCTGTTTATTCCCGCTGAGTGGAGAAAGGTTGCAACCGGACAGATGCTGGCCTTGTTGCGCGCAAGGGCGATTGAGGAGCAGGTGTTCGCGGCGCTCTGCAACGGCTGCGGCGAGGCGAATGGTACGACGTTTGGCGGTATGAGTGCGATAGTTGACCCGATGGGCAAGGTGCTTGCACGCGCCGGGAGAACGGAAAAGATGATTTCGGCTGAGATTGATTTTGCCACGCAAGAGCGCATTCGAAAAGAACTCACAGTTTTTATTGACCGCAGGCCAGAACTCTATTATGGGTTGTGTCATACAAACCCATAATAGATAAAACCCCTTTAGACCGCAGGCCAGATCCCATTATGGTTTGTTGAAAACAAATGCATAATAAAAAAATCCCAATTTGACCGCAGGCCAGAACTCTATGGTGCGATCAGCCAGAGAGACGACAGGCAGTAAATATGAGAGAAACAGCAGAGGAGACATGAGATGAGTTACACATTTCCGGTGACCAGAAACCCCAACCTCAAGCCCAAGCCCGATCCCAACGAGCTGGTGTTTGGCAAACAGTTTACCGACCACATGTTCGTCATGGACTATGACGAAGGACAGGGCTGGCACGACGGGCGCATCATTCCCTACGGCGATATCCTCATCAGCCCGGCTTCGAGCGTTCTGCACTATGCCCAGATGATGTTTGAGGGCATGAAGGCGTACAAGACCGCCAGCGGCGATGTCCTGCTCTTCCGTCCGGAGATGAACGCGCGCCGCCTCAACCGCACCAACGAGCGCATCTGTATGCCCCAGATGGACGAGGAACTCTTCGTTGCCGCCGTCAAAGCGACCGTGCACGAGGACAAGGATTGGGTGCCGGATGCGCCCTTTACCTCGCTCTACATCCGCCCGTTCATCATTGCGGACGATCCCGCGCTAGGCGTGAAGTCCGCGCATCATTTCCGCTTTATGATCATCCTCTGCCCGTCCGGCCCGTACTATGCGGCAAACCGCGGCAAGCTCTCCACCACGCGCATCTTCGTGGAGGATGAATACATCCGCGCTGCGCACGGCGGCACCGGCTATGCCAAGGTCGGCGGCAACTACGCGGGCAGCCTCCGCGCCTCGCAAAAGGCGTATGCATGCGACTGCAACGACGTGCTCTGGCTCGATGCGCACGAGCACAAGTATATTGAGGAAGTCGGCTCCTCCAACGCGTTCTTCGTCATCGGCGACGAAGTGATCACCGCCCCACTTGCGGGCACGATACTGCCCGGCATCACGCGCGATAGCGTGCTCACCCTCCTGCGCGAATGGGGCGTACC
>JAEWYO010000017.1 GCA_023395595.1 Bacillota bacterium | reverse complement strand
GCCTCCTCCGGCGTGAGAATTTCATCCGAAACCGAGGCGCAAACAAACGCGCTAATGCACAGCGGCAGCAGGATGCAGACGAGAAACAGCGTGGTAAGAATGATCAACGCACGCTTCTTTTTGGCTGATTTTGTGCGATTTTCTGCTTTCATATGAGAATCATACGGTATTGTTGTGGAACAAATGCGAAATTCCGGCTAACGGAGTGTTAATCAAGATTGCGGTTTTGTAAACGAAACTGGTTTTAACGCTGCTTAGGTCGAATGTACTGGCTTTTGACCGACGAAACCCTGACGTGTATTTGTCAGGTTATCTTTGCTATACTGGAAGAAACCGCGGAAGGAGAGGATGAACGAATATGCACTATGCCGACTACAAGACCATCCTCTCGCCGCAAAACGGCATGAACCTCTACCGTGGTTGTACGCATGGCTGCATCTATTGTGACAGCCGGAGCAAATGCTATCAGTTTGACCACGCGTTTGAAGACATCGAGATCAAGCGCGATGCGGTGAAGATCCTCGAACAGCAACTGCGCAGGAAACGCCAGCCGTGCATGATCGGCACGGGATCGATGTGCGATCCCTATATTCCGCTCGAAACAGAGCTACAAATCACCCGCCAGAGTATCGAAGTTATCGAGCGTTACGGTTTCGGGCTTGCGATACTGACCAAGTCCGCGCGGCTCTTGCGTGATCTCGACTTGCTTAAGCGAATCAACGCGAAAACCAAGTGCGTCGTGCAGACCACGCTGACCACATTTGACGAGACGCTATGCCGGAAGATCGAGCCGCATGTTTCCTCCACGAGGGAGCGTTTTGAGATGCTGCTGCGCCTCCGGGAGGAAGGCATCCCGACGGTGGTTTGGCTCTGCCCGATTTTGCCGTTCATCAACGACACAGAGGAGAACCTGCTGGGCTTGCTGGACTACTGCGTGCAGGCGGGGGTGAAAGGCATTCTCAACTTCGGCTTTGGCGTGACGCTGCGCGAAGGCGACCGCGAGTATTTTTATGAAGCGCTGGATCGCGATTTTCCCGGTGTCAAGCAGCAGTATGTTCGAACCTTTGGCAACGCCTATAGCTGTGAAAGCCCGAACAACACCGCGCTGATGGAAGTCTTCCGCAGTGAATGCAAAAAAAACGGCATATTGTATCGATCCGACGATGTCTTTCGCTATCTTTGGACGTTTGAATCCAAACAACAACAGATTTCGCTGCTTGAATAACATGGCGGGCGAAAAGCAAGAGTATAAATTGGCAGATTTCGCTGCTTGAATAACATTGCGGGCGAAAAGTAAGAGTATAGTAGGCAGAATTCGCTGTTTGAATAGCATTGCGCGTACTGCATTAATGCAAAAAAGAGATCCCGCAGAACGCACCTGTGTGTGCTCTATGGGATCTCTCGTTTTCTCCCCCGCGTGCGAACCGTCCGGGGGGGGTGGGCGGGTTGCACGCTCGTTTTCTGGGGGTCATCGCGGGGAGGGGACCTCACGATGCTATGTCATCACCCGCAAAGTATCATCGGGCGGGAGGACCGAAGGTTGCGCCCTGCTTCAGAGCGGCGGAAGGTTATTGTTCGGCGGGTTTGTATTCGCCGAAGGTGACAGAGACGGTCTGCTCCTTGCCATCGCGCTGAATGGTCAGCGTTGCGGTATCGCCCGCATTAAAGCCGCTGATCACGCTGGCAAGCGTGGTGTTGGAATCAATCGTCGTATCGTTTACCTTCAGGATCAGGTCGTTTGCCTTGAGCCCGGCTTTCTCTGCTGCGCTGCCGGAGACGATCTGCGCAATCTGTACGCAGCTCGCGCTGCTGCCGAAGAAGTTGCCAAAGAAACCGTTGTTGCCGCTGTTCGTGTCGCTGGAGAGCGTAACGTTCTGCGTATATACGCCGAGGTATGCTCTGCCGAGCACGTAACCGTGGTCGATCAGATCCGAGATGATGGTCTTGACGCTGCTCACCGGAATCGCGAAACCAAGACCTTCGGAGTTACTGCTGCTGGCCTTTGCGTTGACGATGCCAACCAGAGAACCGCTGGCGTTGAAGAGTCCGCCGCCGGAGTTGCCCGGACTGATGGCGGCATCGGTCTGGATCAGCTTCATGGAGGTGTTTTCCACCGTGACCTCGCGGCTCAGCGCACTGATGATGCCGCTGGTAGCGGTGCCGCGCAGTTCGCCGAGCGGGTTGCCGATGGCGATGACGTCCTCACCGACGGTGAGCATGTCCGAATCTCCCAGTGTCGCCGGGGAGAGGTTTGCTGCGTCGATCTTGAGTACCGCTAAGTCGCTGCGCGAATCAGAACCGATCAGCTTGGCCTCGTGTTCCGTGTCGTCGTTGAGGATGACCTTGATGGTCTCCGCGCCGTCTACCACATGCTTGCAGGTGACGATGTAGCCGTCGCTGGTGAGGATGATGCCGCTGCCGCTGCCGGCCTGCACCTGCTGGCCTTTGCCATCGGTTGTGCTGCCGCTGTCGCTGCCGTTTCCAAACGGAAAACCGAAATTGCTGCTTGCGGTATAGTAGGTGTCGATGCCGACGACGGAGGGCGCAGTGAGTTCGATGATCTGTGCCTTGCTAAACGTGCTGGCAAAGCCGCTGGTGGAGGCGGTGGTCAGCCCTGCGCTGCCGCTGGGTTTGGCTTCGCTGAGTGCGTTTTCAACCCCGCTTGATTGCTGGGTGTTGAGCGCTGTGAGTTGCTCTGCCACATATTGTCTCGTATAGAGGCCGCCGAGCAGCCCGCCGAGCAGGACCGCGACCAGCATAAACACGATCAGCGTGGAATATCGCACGCCGCGTCGTTCGCTGCGGCGTGGCGCGCGTGCGCCGCCGTCCTGCGGGGGTTGAGAAGAATACCGTTCGTACCAATCGTTGTTTTGATCCATAAATGGTCGCTCCTTTCGGGAAATATCGTTTGCGTATAATCGTTTTACTTCTCATCAGAGCGGAAAGAGAAACTCTTGGATTCTCTGATGGTGTGCCATTAGTATAGGAAAACATTTTGGACTTTCCATAGTTCGTGTTTGAAGAATTGATGGAACATTTGGGCAGCATTGTGGCATCCGCTTTTGCGCGCAAAAAAAGCGGGGCTGTTTCGCGTCCCCCGCTTTGGCTTGTGCTTTTGTTTGAATTTGCTTACTTTAGGTCGAACGAGAAATTCTGCGTGTCGAGAATCGGTTCCAGCTTGCCGCCGTTGACGCGGGAGAGTCTGAGTCCAATGGTCACGCTCTTGGCGTTTGCCAGCGTGCCTTCCGGTGCGCCGTCCGGCCAGAGCAGCAGGTATCCGTGCGTCGCAGGATATGTGCCGGTGCATTCGGTTTTCAACGGATAGAGCGTGCCGTCTATCGTGATCTCCGGCTGTGAGGCGGATGCTGTGATGTTGAGCAGCGTGCCGTTGTTTTGAGACGTGTTCTCCAGATCTAGCAGGATTGCTTCGTGACCCTGATATGAGATGATGCCCTTGTTGCGCAGGATGCAGTAGGGAAGCGCGCTCTGGTAGACGATCGGGCTTGTGTCCTCCGCGCTGATGGTGGTTTCGTTGACCATCGGGTCAAAGACCGATGCGACAAAGGAACCGGTCATTCTGCCGTCAAAGAGCTGGAGCGCGAGGTATAGGTCAAGCTGGCTGAGGGAGGCGATGCTCTGGCGCGCCAGAACATCCGTTCCGTCAAGCGTAACCAAACGGTATTTCCCCTCGATCAGCGGGTAGGTATGGCGGGGAAAACTGGTGTATCCCGCGTAGATTGGGTATACATCGACACCCATCCAACGCGAGTCGGGATTGTGATAAAGAACCATGCGCGTGCTGCCGAGCGTACCGTCAATCCCCTGAAGATAGACGGTGAGGTTGTCGTCTTCATAGATCATCTGTGTGCCCTGGGTCGGGTCTCCCATCGGGCCTGCACCCGGCACCGCAACCACAAAACTCTTTTGCTTGAGCAGCGTGTCTCCGTTGAAATCGCTGGTCAAACCCAGCAGAAACGTCATCTCTGAAATGGAAGTGAGATTGAAATAGGATGCGCTCGGTTCATCCTGAAAGTTGACGACCACGGTACTCCGCCGCGTTTCTCCCGGCGCAACACCGGCCGCGTTTTCGAGCACACCGTCTACCTGCCAGCGGTTCAGGCAAACACCGCCAAGCTGCATGCTGACGGCAAAATCGGAAGCATTCTCAATCGAGAGATCGATTGCGGTCATATAATTTTCGCAAAAGCGGATATCCGTCAGCGTTACGGTGACGGATTTTGCGGAGAAGAGCGGCGCGTTGAGCGTGGTTTCGGTGAAGACAGGCTCCGGCGTTGGCGCGGCGGTTGGTGCCGGGGTTGGCTCCTGCGTCGGGGTTGGGGTGGCTTTCGGCGTGGCGATGGGCATCAGTGCTGCGTCAAGCATGTCGCAGCCCGCGCAGGAAAACAGCAGTATAAGAGCAAAAAGAAAAATCAACAACCGCTTCATAGTCAAACACAGCTCCTTTGGCATCGCAAACGCGAACTCACGCACCATTTCATACACAGTTTTTGGGCATCGCAAAACGAACACACTCACCTTACAAATCCAACAGCCAATTGTCAAGCGAAAGGTGGGCGAATGCTCTTGCGGGTTATCCATTTTTCCTGATAGAATGCGATAGACAGGTAAGCAATACGGTTGATGTAACGCGTTTGAATGATGCGTGGCCGGCTTTTGCGTTTGCTGCGCCTGAAACGCAGTGATGGTTTCACTCGAATGATGGGATAAGTTGGGCTGTATGAAGCGAATTGTGGCGATGGTCCTTGCGTTGAGCTGTGCGTTTATTGCGCTTGCTTCGTGCCGTCCTGTACCGGGGACACCAGGCGTGCGGGGGCGGGAACATCCGGATGCGCCAACGGCAACCGAACCCGTTTTTGTCTTGTCCGAGGCGCAAACATCGCCTATCGCGCAGGAGCCGATTCCGACGCCGGAATTTAACCCGCCGTGGTGGCAGCGGCGCAATCAGGAGCTGGAACAGAGCATCATCCGCTATCGCCCGAACATCACAAAGCAGCAGCTGGTAAAGGACATCGCGCGCATGTCGATTGATCCAAACAAGCCGATGGTCGCGCTTTCGTTTGACGATGGACCGGTTGCGGGGGTCACGGATAAGATTCTCACCATTTTGCAAAAATACAATGCGCGGGCGACGTTTTTTGTCTGCGGCTGGCGGTTTCAGCACAAGCAGAATCAGGAGATGATCCGCCGGATGGCAGCGCTTGGCTGTGAGATTGGCAACCACACATGGTCGCATGAGCGTATGCCCGATCTGAACTATATCAGCGCCCGCTATCAAATCGAGAGCACGAATGATGCCGTCTTTGAGGCAACGGGCACGCGCCCGCGCTGCTTCCGTCCGCCAGGCGGAGTCAACAGTTATGATGCCATGCGCGTGACGCGGGAAAACGGGATGTATATCGTACTCTGGTCGCAGAGCGGCAACGTCAATGAGTTTGACCCCAAGCGCATCGCGCAAAATGTGGAAAAACAGATTGTGGACGGAAAAGAGCTGCACGCGGGAGATGTGATCCTGCTGCACGACACCCATGATTGTATGGTGGATGCGGTGGAACTCATCGTGCCGCAGCTCCTGAAGAAAGGGTATCAGCTGGTGACGGTGTGGGAGCTGCTCAACTGCGCCGGGATCCCGCTCGTTCCGGGCGAACTCTATCAGGATTGATCGCACGAATTGTTCTAATTGGTGAACAATTGATCGCAAACTGTCGATAGCCGACACATTACTGAGCAAAACAGGCTTAAATCTGCGAATAAACGCTTGACGAAATGTTGAACATGTCATACAATTGCGTTGATCACACGAAAGGCGCAGGGTATGAACATCCATTTGCAACCGACGAGTGTACCAGCCTATGTTGAAATCTATAACTCCCTGTTTTCGGACATCGTAAACGGGGTCTATCCGCAGGGCGAATGCCTGCCCGGCGAAATCGCGCTCGCGCAAAAATATAATGTCAGCCGCAACACCCTGCGGCAAGCCATGGCCATCCTCTGCGAGGATGGTCTTTTGGTTCGTGCGCGCGGCAAGGGGACATTGGTTGTGGAGAAAAAGGAGGAGCCGAAGAATGCCGCCTCCTCCAACCCGCTGACCGCGTTTCCCATCGTTGCCATCGACAAGACGGAGATTTCCTATAATTTTACGCCGCCGACGGATATTGCGCAGGCAAAGCTCGCGCTGGGGAAAAGCGATATCCTGTTGGCGAGCTATTTGGTGTATCAAAGTGCGGATGCGGTCGTGGGCTATTCGTTCGTGCAGGTTCCCGTGAAGCTGCTCTCGCAATTGCAGGTGGACGTATCCTCCGCCGATGCGATGAACCGCTTTCTCAACGAATCGCTCTATGCTGTGGCAAGCCACCAGAACATCACCTTCAAGCTCATCTTCGTGAATGAGACTGAGACGGAGTATCTAGGCGTGGAGGAGGGAACACCGGTGCACTTGCTCGAATGCATCCTCTTTGGCGCGGATGGCACGCCGCTTGCCCGATGCAAACACTACATGCGCCCGGAGTACTATAAAATCAGCTACACGGTGCGCATATAGAATAAGTAGATAGTTTTCGCGCGCGAGAAACGCGCGGAATGCAGAATTAAAAAATCAGGAGAAAGCAGGGAGACGATTATGAAACCCCTCGTTATCATGTCCGACTTTGGCCTTGCGGACGGTGCGGTCAGCGCCATGTATGGCGTTGCATATTCCGTTTGCGAACAGATCAACATCTCCAGCCTCACGCACGAAATTCCGCAATACAACGCCTGGGAGGCGAGCTACCGCCTGATTCAAACCGTTGGCTACTGGCCCAAGGGCACGGTGTTTGTCTCCGTGGTCGATCCGGGCGTTGGCTCCACGCGCAGAAGCATCGCGGTGGAGACGCGCGCAGGACAATACATCATCACGCCGGACAACGGCACGCTCACGCACGTCAAACACATCAGCGGCATTGTCGCCGCGCGGGAAATTGACGAGCGCGTCAACCGCCTGCCGGGTTCGGGCGAGAGCTATACCTTCCACGGACGGGATATCTACGCTTATACCGGCGCGCGGCTTGCCTCCGGCATCATCAGTTTTGAAGGCGTCGGCCCCGCGGTTGACCCCGCGAGCGTCGTGGAACTACCGATGGACGAACCGAGCTTGGAAGAGGGCTGCATTCGCGGAGATATCGACGTGCTGGATGTCCGCTTCGGCAGCCTCTGGACGAGCATCCCACGTGCGCTGTTCCTGCAGCTCGGCGTCAAGCACGGCGACTTTGTGGACATCAAGATCATGAATGGCGCCCGGCTGGTCTATCGCAACTCCCTGATCTATGCCAGATCGTTTGCTGACGCGTTTGTCGGTGAGCCGCTAGTCTATGTCAACAGCCTTGATCGGATGGCGGTTGCGATCAATCAAGGCGACTTTGCGCGCGCTTATAACGTTGGCACCGGCGCGCCCTGGACCATCGCGGTGCAGAAATCCGCGGGAAAGGAGCGCCTGCGTGGAGAATAGCCGAAAGCCGGTCGTCGAGTTCCGCGATTTTTCGTTTCAGTATTTTTCGCAGTCGGAGTCGACGCTGCACGACATCAACTTGACGATTTATGAAGGCGAGAAGGTGCTTATCGTTGGCCCTTCCGGCAGCGGAAAGAGCACGCTTGGCAACTGCATCAACGGCCTGATTCCGTTTTCCTATCCCGGCGAAATCAAGGGAAGCCTTACGGTCTGCGGCATAGAGACCAAGAAGTCGAGCATCTTTGCGCTGAGCCAGCATGTCGGTACCGTTTTGCAAGACCCGGACGGGCAGTTCATCGGGTTGTCGGTCGGCGAGGACATCGCTTTTGCGCTGGAAAACGAATGCGTCAAGCAGCGTGAGATGAAGCAGATCGTCCAGAAAACCGCCTCGATGGTGAGCATGGACGGCCTGCTCAATGCCTCCCCGTTTGAGCTCTCCGGCGGGCAGAAACAACGCGTTTCGTTTGCGGGTGTGATGGTACATGAGGTGGAGGCACTGCTTTTTGACGAGCCGCTGGCAAACCTCGACCCGGCAACGGGCAAGACCGCGATTGAACTCATCGACCAGATTTCGCAGGATTACCACAAGACGGTGGTCATCATCGAACACCGCTTGGAGGACGTGCTGCACCGGCGTGTGGATCGCGTCATCGTGATGTCCGAAGGCAGAATCGTTGCCGATCTTTCGCCGGACGCGCTGATGGCGGCGGACATCCTCAAAAACCTTGGCATCCGAGAGCCGCTCTATGTAACCGCGCTGAAATATGCGGGTGTCGCGGTTACGGAGGCTCTGCACGCCGGACGCATCGATACGCTGGACGTGGATGCAGTCAAGCATGCAATTGCGGCTTGGGACGCCGCGCAGCCGGAGCAGGAGAAGAAACCGATTGGGGAACCGATCCTGCAAGCGCAGGACTTGAGCTATCGCTATGTAGAGAAACGCCCGATTCTGAAGAACATGAGTTTTTCAATCGAGTCGGGTGAGATGGTCAGCCTCGTTGGCACCAATGGTGCGGGTAAGAGCACACTGGCAAAGGTGATCACCGGCATCTGCAAAGACCCGGAGGGTAGTCTGCGTTTTCGCGGCGAAACGATGGACAACTGGACGATTCACGAGCGCAGCGGCAAGATCGGCTACGTGATGCAGAACCCAAACCAGATGATCTGCAAGTCGATGATTTATGACGAGGTTGCGCTGGGGCTCAAACTCCGCGGGCTGAGCGAGGAAGAGATCAAGCCCCGTGTGGAAAAAGTGCTCAAAATCTGCGGGCTTGCCCCGTTTCGAAAATGGCCGATCTCTGCGCTGTCCTTCGGGCAGAAGAAACGCGTGACCATCGCAAGCGTGCTGGTGCTGGAGCCGGAGCTGATCATCCTTGACGAGCCGACGGCAGGACAGGATTACCGGCACTATACGGAGATCATGGAGTTTTTGCGCACGCTCAATGAGAGCGGAACCACGATTCTGCTCATCACGCACGATATGCACCTGATGCTGGAATACACACCGCACGCGATCGTGCTCCACGCGGGTGAGATCCTGCACGACGGCACGGCGGTGCGCGCGCTGACCAGCGAGTCGATTGCCAATCAGGCAAGCCTGAAGGTCACCTCGCTCTATGAACTCGCCACACGCGCGGGCATTGCGGACTGCGAAGCGTTTGTGCAGCATTTTATCGACTATGAGAGGAGCACGGCGCGATGAAGGCGAAACTCTTTGACTATGTCGAGCGGCACAATGCCGTCTACGATCTTTCCGGCGTAACGAAGCTGCTGTGCTTCCTGCTTCTCACCGCGGCGGTGATGTTTTCCTATGATATTCGCGCAATCGCGGTGATCATGGTACTCTCACTGGTGTTTTTGAGGATGTCGCAGATTCAGTTTCGTCAGATCAAGCTGATGCTGATCTATGTGCTGGTCTTTCTCGTGTTCAACTTTATCCTTACGTTTGTGTTCAGCCCGACCTACGGCACGCAGATCTACGGCACGGAGCATGTGCTGTTTCGCTTGTTTGGGCGCTATGTGGTCACGAGCGAGCAGATGCTCTATCAGGTGACAAAGACGCTCAAATATGCCTCTGTCGTGCCGCTGGGCATTATCTTCTTCCTCTCGACGAACCCGAGTGAACTCGCCGCGAGTATCAACCGCGCAGGTGTGGGCTACAAGGCTGCGTTTGCGTTCTCGCTCACGCTGCGGTATTTTCCGGACTTGATTCGGGACTATCAGGACATCTCGGCCGCACAACAATGCAGAGGGCTCGATCTTTCGAAGAAGGAAAAGCTCGGCAAGCGCATCAAAAACATCCTCAACATCACGATTCCGCTGGTTTTTTCCACGCTGGAGCGAATCGAGATCATCAGCAATACGATGGATCTGCGCGGCTTTGGCAAGGAGAAGAAGCGCACCTGGTATGCGGCAAAGCCGATGAAGCGAAACGATGCCATCGCGTTGTCCATCGCGCTTGTCCTGTTTCTAGCCACCGTGGCGTTGAGCGTGTTCGTGAATCACAGTAAGTTTTGGAATCCGTTTGTTTGATTCGCACGCAAGCGCAAGGACTTGTGAAAGTTCTGGAATCCATTTGTTTGATTCGCATGCAAGCGCAAGGATTTATGAAAGTTCTGGAATCCGTTTATTTTGGCGCTTCTACAAGTATATAAACCCAAAGGAGATCAATCATGAAACCCATACTCGTTTTTCAAACCGACTTTACCTATAAAGAGGGCGCGGTCAGCTCCATGTACGGCGTGGTGAAGTCCGTTGATCGCGAACTCGAAATCTTCGACGGTACGCATGAGCTGCCGCAGTTTGACACCTGGAGTGCGAGCTATCGCCTCTATCAAAGTCTCCGCTTCTGGCCGGAAGGTACGATCTATGTCTCTGTGGTCGATCCCGGAGTTGGCACCGCGCGCAAAGCCTGCGTCGCCAAGGTTGCGGGCGGATACTATGTGGTCACGCCGGACAACGGCGCGCTCACACATATCGACCGCGAGATGGGCGTGCTGGAAGTGCGCGAGATCGACGAAACGGTCAACCGCCTGCGCGGCAAGGACACGGAAGGCGTTGCAATTTTCCACGGGCGCGATCTGTTCGGCTACACGGCGGCGCGGCTGGCCAGCGGTATCATCGATTTTGAAGGCGTGGGACCCGCCTATCCCGTCAGCGAGATCGTCCGGCACGAGCTGCTCGAACCGATGGCTTCGAAGGGCGACGTGGAGGGCATCTTTGAAATCGACGATCCAAACTTCGGCAATCTTTGGACGAATATTCCCACGCGGCTGTTCTTTGAGAACGGTTTTGCCTACGGGGATACGGCACGCGTTCGCGTGACGCACGAAGGAGAAACGGTGTTTGACCAGAACGTGCTCTTTCACCAAAGCTTTGGCTTTGCAAAGAGTGGCGAACCCATCATCTATAATAACGAAATGATGAAGGTTGCCCTTGCGGTGAGTTGCGGCAGTTTTGAGCAGAAGTTCGGTCTTGGCTTCGGCGGGGACTGGCGCGTGCGCTTCACAAAGGCATAATCTACGCGCTTTTGTGCGTCAGAAAAACGGATACGAGTGAGACTTCTTGACAAATCATATATGATATGTTTATTATGAAGTTGCACTCATAGAAAACCAAATAAGGGGAGGTATTGTCTGATGAAGAAAATGTTCCAGATCTCGACCAAAACCATCGTTGCAACCGGCCTCGGCGCGGCGCTGTTCGCGCTGCTGTTCATGTACGTGAAAGTGCCGACCGGTATTCCCGAAACGTCCATCCAGACGGCCTATGGCCTCGGCGCGTTCTTTGCGGCGTTGTTTGGACCAATCGCGGGTGGTCTCATCGCATTCATCGGCCATGCGCTGTCGGACGCGCTGCAATATGGCTCGCCGTGGTGGAGCTGGGTCGTCGCCAGCGGCGTCTCCATGTTCCTCGTTGGTCTCGTGCACACCAAAATCCGCGCGGATGAAGGTGAGTTCGGCTGGAAAGACGTGCTGCGCTTCAACATCTATCAGATTCTAGCAAACGTCATCGCGTGGATTATCGTTGCCCCGGTGCTTGACATTGTGATCTATGCAGAGCCCGCTAACCTCGTGTTTGTGCAGGGCGCAATCGCCTGCCTCTGGAACTCCATTGCGTGCGGCGTCATCGGCACACTGCTGCTCTTTGCTTATGCCAAGATTCGCCCGAAGAAGGGCAGCCTGAGCAAGGAAGAGGAATAAGCAACACATTGGCCACGGAAATTTAGCAAAATTCAAAAAGCAATTTCCCGTGGTTCAACCTTCAAAAAAGCGCTGTGCGGATGCTCTTCCACACGGCGCTTTTGTTTCGCGATTTCAGAACGCGGATGCTCGATTTGTGCAATAGAATAGCCACTTGCACCCGCTTCATTGCGCCGGAAACAGTATATTATTTTGGAGAAAACGATTCGTAAAAATGAAGGAAATTCCCGACAGAACGGCGTATTTTTCGCGCGATCCACGCACATAAAAGAAATTTGGGCGTGTTGACTTTTCATTTGATTCCATTTAAACTGACAATGTGGATTTGCGAATTCACGTTATCCAATTCTTTGTGTGTATTCGACAAATCTATCAACAAAAATAAGAGAGGAAAATCAAAATGAAGAAACTGGTAGCGATCCTGCTGACCTTGCTGGTGGCGTTTTCGATGTTTGCCTGCAAGGGCGCCGGCACCGATGCAGCCGCAAATGCGGGTGACAAAAAGGTTTATAACGTCGTTAGCCTCGTCAACGGCAACCTCGGCGACAAATCCTTCTTCGATTCCGCTGAGTCCGGCCTGAAAGCCCTTCAGGATGCCGGCCGCATCACCTACAAGACCATCGAGATGGGTGGCACGGACGCAGACCAGCCGAAGTGGCTGGAGACGCTGTACGAAGTTGCAGAGTCCGGCGAATATGATCTGATCATCGTCGGCACGTATCAGATGCCCGAATATCTCAAAGAAGTTGCAACTGCCTATCCGGATCAGAAATTCCTGATCTACGACGACACCACGCATGTGGGCGAGAATGCAAACGTCGTCAACGTCAGCTACAAGCAGAACGACATGGGTTACCTCATCGGCGTGTTTGCGGCGGCGATGACCTCCGAAACCTCTGTTAAGAACATCAACGCGGATAAGGTCGTCGGCTTCGTCGGCGGCATGGACAGCCCCGTCATCAACGACTTCCTCTATGGCTTCCTCGAGGGCGTGAAAGCGACCGATGCGGACGTCAAAGTGGATACCCGTTATGCGGCAAGCTATGTTGACACGGCAATTGCAAAGGAACTCGGACTCTCGATGATCAACGACAACAAAGCCGACATCATCTGGGGTGTTGCGGGTCTTTCCGGCAACGGCGCGGCGGAAGCGGCACAGGAATCCGGCAAAGCCTGGTTCATCGGCGTGGACTCCGATCAGGAGCAGACCTTCAAGCCGGAACTCGCAGCCATCACGCTGACCTCCGGTCTCAAGAACGTCGGCAACTCCATCGTCTGGATCTTTGACGAATGGGATGCGGGCCGTACCTACTGGGGCAAGCTCGTCAACCTCGGCCTCACCGAAGGCGGCGTGGGCATCGTGACCGACAAGAACTTTGCCTCTGTTGCGCCCAAAGCCGTTCAGGACAAGGTTCTGGCAGCGGAAGCCGCAATCAAAGACGGCACCATCGTGGTTCCCTCCGCGATTGGCGACGACACCAATGCTGTGATCGCACTGCGCGATTCCATGCAGCCGTAAGCGGCAGCAACAACAAAACACACGACACAGTAAGCTGCGCTAACACATCACCGGGGGAGGGCAACAAGCTCTTCCCCGGTTTGTTCCAACCATTTGGGGTACTCCTGATAATAAGCGGGCGGTCGCTGCCGCATCCGGCGTTGAATTGACGCTTCTTTTATATTAAGATAAATGCAAATATGTAAAGTAAAGATATAAATTAAAGATATAAAGACAAAACAATCTGGGCATTCGAATTATTCTTTTCCGTAATCATCCAACCAAACTTTGAATATCCGCCGCACTGCGGCCAATCATACATATTCCATGTAAAGGGGCATCCACGCTATGGAACAACACCAGAACGATCTCGTCGTGGAAATGCGGGGTATCACCAAGGTGTATCCCAACGGAATCGCCGCCAATCAGGGGGTCGATTTCTCCGTTCGCCGCGGCGAAATCCATGCGCTCATGGGCGAAAACGGCGCGGGCAAGAGCACACTGATGAAGATGCTCTTCGGGCTCGAGCAGCCGACCGAAGGCGAGATCATCATCAAGGGCGAAACCGTTTCGCTTTCGTCTCCGACCGCCGCAATCGCGCACGGCATCGGCATGGTGCATCAGCACTTCATGCTCGTGCCAAGCCTCACCGTTGCGGAGAACATCGTGCTCGGCATGGTGCCCAAGAAGAGCGGCATGTTCATCGACTTCAAAAAAGCGATTGAACTCACCAACGAATACGCCGAGAAGTTCAACCTTGCGGTAAACCCGATTGCGAAGGTCGCGGATATCCCCGTCGGCATGAAGCAAAAGGTAGAAATCCTCAAGGCACTGATTCGTGGCGCGAAGATTCTCATCCTCGACGAACCGACCGCGGTCTTGACCACGCAGGAGACGGCGGAACTGTTCCGCGAACTCGTGCACCTCAAGGAGCAGGGGTATACGATCATCTTCATCTCCCATAAACTCAACGAGATCAAGCAGATCACCGACCGGCTGACCATCATGCGCGGCGGTAAATCGATGGGCGTTTACGAAACCGCGTCGATCAGCGAGCAGGAGATTTCCCGTTTGATGGTCGGGCGAGATGTCATCCTCGACGTGCAGAAGGATCAAGCCGTGCCGACCGATGTGGTTCTGCGCGTGCGAAAGTTGGAATACACCAACGAGTGGAACAAGAAGATGCTCGACGGCGTGTCGTTCGATGTGCGAAAAGGCGAAATCCTCGGCATCGCGGGTGTGGAGGGCAACGGGCAGCGAGAGCTGGTCGATATGCTCTTTGACCTGAGAGAGCCGGATTCCGGCAGCGCTTCGGTCAACGGCAAGGACCTGATCCACGCGTCTCAGGCAAAGATTCGCGAATACGGCGTGTCTCTCGTGCCGGAAGACCGCATGACCTATGGCATTGCGGACAGCGCGACCATCGAAGAAAACCTGATCTCCGACCGGTTTGAAGAAAAGCGGTTCAACAACGGTCCGCTGTTCAATATGAAGGCGATTCGAAAAGAGAGTGACCGGCTCATTCAGGATTACACCGTTCTGTGCAAGTCCCGCAGCCAGAAGGTCAAGATGCTCTCCGGCGGAAACATTCAAAAAGTCGTCGTTGCGCGCGAGTTTTCAAGCGATCCGACCTTGATCATTGCCGACCAGCCGACGCGCGGCATCGACGTTGGCGCAACAGAGTTCATCCGTAAAAAGCTGGTCGATCTCTCCCGCGCGGGCGCGGCGGTTCTGCTTGTCTCTGCCGATCTCAACGAGGTTATGGAGCTCAGCGACAGCCTCATCGTGCTCTACGGCGGAAAGATTGCCGCCTATTTTGAGGACACAAGCCAACTCGGCGACGAGATGATGGGCGAATACATGCTCGGCCTCAAGCGGCAGAGCGACGAGGAGATCGGGAGGGTGTGTCATGAAAGATAGAAGAATGTTTGGCTTCGAGCTGGTACGCGGCGCGGCTGCGATCCTGCTCGCGCTCGGCGTTGGTACGATCTTTATCTTTTTGAGTTCGGATGAGCCGCTGACCGCGCTGCGCTATCTGCTGATTGGTCCCCTGGTTTCAATCAAAGGCGGACTGGCAAGCTTCAACACGCAGGGCTTTTACAACATCCTCGCCGCGATGATTCCGACAATTTTCACCGGGCTTGCCGTCTGTGTGATGTTTTCGAGCAACCAGTTCAACCTGGCTGGCGAAGGCATCGTCATGGCGGGCGGATTTGTCGCCGCGCTGGCCGGCATCTATATCCACATGAACACGGGTTGGCATGCGGTGCTCTGCGTGCTGATTGCGGCGATTGTCGGCGGAATCATCATGCTCATTCCCGCGCTGCTCAAGGTCAAGCTGGGAGCCAGCGAGATGGTCACGAGCCTCATGCTCAACTATGTTTGCATGTATGTCGTGCTGCATTTCCTCAACTATAATTTTGCCGATCGCAGCAAGGGCTCCACACAGACCTATGCGTTTGACCCA
The DNA here is from genome assembly GCA_023395595.1 of Bacillota bacterium. Taxonomy (GTDB): domain Bacteria; phylum Bacillota; class Clostridia; order Christensenellales; family CAG-138; genus UBA7703. The sequence continues at coordinate 1,186 of JAEWYO010000017.1, read as the reverse complement.
ACCGCGCAGATTGGCACAATCGTACCCGGCGGAAGCAAGCTCACGTGGGGATTTCTCATTGCGCTCGCGTTTGTGGTGATTGTCGCACTGCTGATGTATCGCACACGCTGGGGCTATGCCATCCGCATGATCGGCATCAATCAGGCGTTTTCGAAATACTCCGGCATGAAGGTCGGGGGTACGATCGTACTGGCGCAGGTCATCGGCGGCGTTCTTAGTGGCATCGGCGGTGGCATCGAGGTGCTGGGACGCTATTCCACCTTCCTCTGGAAGGAACTGCCGGGCTACGGCTGGACGGGCGTTACCATCGCGATTCTCGCGAAAAACAATCCCTTGCTCGTGCCGCTGGCCGCGTTTTTCATCGCCTATCTCAACAAGGGCTGCCAGCTTATGGCGACCTATTGCGATGTGCCGAGCGAGATGATTGACATCATTCAGGCGGCGATCTTCCTCTTCTTTGCCGCGGAACAGTTCCTCTCCGGCTATCGCCAGAAGATCGTGGTGAAAAACACCCGTGCCGATCTGGCAAAAGCCGCGCAGGCTGCCGAAGGAGGTGCCGAATAATGTGGAGTCAATTACTGGACACCATCTTTAAGACAGAGTTTCTCTTTTCCGTGATTCGCATCACAGCGCCGATTCTCTTTGCGGCGTTGGGCGCGGTAATCGCCGAAAAAGCGGGCGTGACCAACATCGGCTTAGAGGGCATTATGATGATCTCCGCGCTGTTTGGCGTGCTGTTCAGCTACTGGACACAGAGCTGGCTCATCGGCGTGCTGGGTGCGATGTTTGTTGGCGTTCTGCTGGGGCTGATGATGGGCTTCTTTGCACTCAAACTCAAGACGGACATCATTCTATCCGGTATCGCGGTGAATATGATGGGCGCGGGCGGAACGATCTTCCTGCTGTATATGTTCACCGGTATGCGCGGCAACACCGGCGCGCTGGTGAGCCCGAACATTCTGATTCCGACCGTGAATATCCCGCTGATCAAGGATATTCCGATTCTTGGCGACATTCTCTCCGGCCACGCGGTGCTTACCTATGTTGCGTTCCTGCTGGTTTGGCTGATCTGGCTGCTGCTGTATCGTACGCCGCTGGGGTTGAATATCCGTGCAGTGGGTGAGAACGCAAACGCGGCTTCCAGCGTGGGTGTGAGCGTACTCAAGATCAAATATATCGCGCTTGC
>JAEWYO010000034.1 GCA_023395595.1 Bacillota bacterium | reverse complement strand
GAGTCGCTGGATGTGCCGCCGACGCTCGTCTCTTTTGCGCTGGGCGTTGGCAGGACGGACACCGTGCTTTCGCCGGAGTTCAAACGCGCGGGTTCGCGTATTTCGCTCCTTGCGCCGAAGATGCGTTCGGACGGGCTGCCGGAGGCGGGGTCGATGCGGGCGCTGCTCTCGCAAATTCACGCGTTGATCGCGAGCAAGCACGTCCGCGCGGCATATGCGCTTGGTCGCGGCGGCGTTGCGGAGGCGGTGTTCAAGATGTGCCTCGGCAACGGGTTCGGGTTCCGTTTTGATGAAAACCTCACGCAGGAAGAATTGTTTGCGCCGCGTCTCGGTGCGTTCGTCGTGGAGCTTTCCGGCGGGGACACCGTCGGAACCCCGCTTGGTGAAACGCTTGGCATAAGCGTGATATCTTGGAACGGGGAAGAGATCGATCTATCGCGGCTGGAAGAATCCTACGATCAAACGCTGGAGCACGTATTTCCCACGCGCACGAAGCACGAGAAGATCGCGCGGGAGATCCCTGTTTTGCACGAGAGCAGCCGAATCAAGCCCCGCGCGGGCGTGCTGGGCAAGCCGCGCATCCTGATCCCCGTGTTTCCGGGTACCAATTGTGAATATGAGTCTGCCCGCGCCGTGGAGCGCGCGGGGGCGATTGCGGATGTATTGGTGCTGCAAACCGCATCGGCCGACGCGATTGGAGAATCGCTTCGCGCGTTTGAGCAGCGGCTCGATCGTTCGCAGGCGCTGCTCTTGCCCGGCGGGTTCTCCAACGGGGACGAGCCGGACGGCAGCGGGAAGTTCATCACCGCGTTTTTACGAAACCCGATTGCGAGCGACGCGCTCATGCGTCTCATTGATGCGCGGGACGGGCTCGTGCTTGGCATTTGCAACGGGTTCCAGGCGCTCATCAAACTTGGACTCGTGCCGTACGGCAAGATTATGGAACCATCCGCCGAATTGCCAACGTTGACGTTCAACCAGATTGGGCGGCATCAGTCCCGCATCGTGCGCACGCGGATCACATCCGACCGTTCGCCGTGGCTGATGCTGGCCGGCGCGGGGAATGTTTACTCTATGCCGGTTTCGCATGGCGAAGGGCGCTTCCTCTGTGGCGAAGAATTGTTGCACGACCTCGCGCAGCGCGGGCAAATCGCCGCGCAATACGTCGATGCGAGCGGGAATCCAACCATGGACGTGAACTTCAACCCGAATGGTTCGTTGGCGGCGGTGGAAGCGATTACCTCGCCGGACGGGCGCATCCTCGGCAAGATGGGGCACAGTGAGCGAATCGGCGCGGGGCTATACCAAAACGTGCCCGGAAACTATGACATGCGACTGTTTGAATCAGCCGTGCTGTATTTTTCGTAACAACCGCATACAGAAAACGCAAACTAAAAGGCTCTCCGAAAAATCGGGAGAGCCTTTTTTTGTGCCGAATGGCGAACAATAGCGGCTATTTTCGATTCAGCAGCCGTGCAATCGGCGGACGATGCACGGTGATGATCCCCTGCGGGCAAAATTCTTGACAGCAAAAGCAGCGGATGCACTTCTTTTCGTCGATCTCGGCGTGCTTTTCGCGGATGGTGATCGCGCTGGCGGGGCAAACCTTTTTGCACTCCGAGCAGCCGGTGCAGCGATCCCGCGCGACGCGGGGTTTGCTGGCAAACATGCCGGAGAGTAGTTTCGCAATCGTTTTGTTGCTTGAACCCCAGAGCGTTACATCATGCTTGGGGGTGAGCTGAAAATCACGAATCACGAACGATTCCAGATCACCATGGATCGTCAGCTCACTTACTTTGGACGGTACAAGCCCTCGTTTGACGGCGGCGTCGAGCGTTGGCACATCGCAAGCGGTCAGGTTCATCAGATGCGCGCCGGCAAGGTCGAGCGCATGCGGGTTAAAACTCGCAAGAATTGCACCCATAAAACGCGGCGTCCCGCCGGAGGGGCCGTTGCCTTCCATCGTCATGACCGCGTCTGCAATCGAAAGTCGCGGCTTGCACCACTGGCAAACATCGACCAGCATGTTGGCAAACGCCTCGTGTGTGTTGTAGCGATAGTGGTATTCGGATTTTCGCAGCCCCGGAATCGCGCCAAAGAGGTTTTTGCACGCGCCGGTATACGCCATCAACGCATGCGTTTTCATTTTGCACAGGTCGATGATGGCATCCGCCTCTATGAGGTAATTTGTGATTTGGAATTCTTTTGCCGAGACGGCTTCGGGGTAAGACACGTCGAGAATCGAAAAATCCTCGTTGAGTGTTGCGCCCGTGTCGAGCACCTGCCGCATGCCCGTTCCGCTATAAACTGCGGAGAGGTAGGTGAGGCTGAACGGTCCGCCGGGGCTGTCCCCAACTACGACGCTCGCGCCTTTTTCGGCGAGCAGCTCACACAGCGCGAACGCAACCTGCGGATGAACGGTCGCAGCTTTTTCGGGCTTCACGCGCATCATCATGTTGACTTTGACAGCGATCTTCATGCCCGGCGTAACCCAATCCAACCCGCCGATAGGGGAGAGAGCATCCAGCAGTGCCTGTTTGACTTCAGCGGGGTCATAGCTGCCGCAGCGGGCAATCGAGACAGTTTGGTTCATAGCGTTCTCACAATCGATGGAAGATTTTTACTCGGACGTTTGTGCATCCCTGTCAACGATTATAACACAAAAAACACATGCAGGAAGAACACGAAAAATCGAACAGGACAGTATGAAACACGAAATGACGTGGTATTACCGAAACACAAGTATGCAAAACCCAGGTGAACATTCAAAAACCCGGCGCAGTGTCATTCCACTCAACCACTTGAATCAACGCCGAAGGGGGAGAATTGTTACGTTGCAACTTTTCTTGGGCGAAAGCAACCGCATGCCAATGAACAGCGTGTTACACAAAATCAGCGCAAAAACATGTCCAAAAACGATTTGGCCGAGGCACAGTTTCGGCCCGATCCCGCCATCGATGACCCGGATGGGGCATCGTTTGCCCGCTCTGCGCGATCCGGCAAAACAGCACATGTGACAGAAAAATCATGCATTCCATACATAAAACATACTGTTTGTGACATTAACGCGATTCGTTCCTTTTTATTCTTGTACAATTTGGGCACAAAATCAAGGGAAAACCTTGATGAAAGATTACACCGTCAATCCGCACGGAATCCTGAAACAATCACAGCACTGGCAACGTCGCCAAACGCAGGAGAGTGTACTCCTTTGGGCTGACCTATGATGCACATCGGTCACATTCGCCCGTGTGAAACTGCGCGTGCCGCGTGATGAGAACCGGAATAGATAGAGTTGCGATTGACGAAAGACACGGAGGATAAAACAGATGAAATGGTCGCGGATCAAACGAATCACAAGCCTGGTGCTGTGTGTGCTGATGGTGTTTGCGCTGCTCCCCGTCAGCTCGCTGGCGGAGGAGGCGAACACGCCTGCACCCGCAACGGAGGCAACCCCCGCACCCGCGGGCGAGCATACCGCTCCTGCGGACAGTGCAACGCCCGCGCAGACGGATGCAGCGGAGGAAACGCCGTCTCCGGCGCCATCTCCTGCGGAAGAGACCAATTCGCCTGACCCGCAGGCGTATGTGGTCAACTTCGTGATCGATGGCGAGACGAAATGGGATCTTCAGCAGACGGTGACGCAAGGTGAAACGGCGACGGCGCCCAGTATTCCTGCCGTCCCCGCGGGCGAAGCCTATGTCGGACAGATGTTTCTCTACTGGTATGCGCGTGCAAACGAGGCGTATGATTTCAGCACGCCTGTGACCGCGAACCTGACGCTTTACGCAAGATTCGGCACCGCGAGCGAAGCCACGAACACCGAGGATACCCCGATAGTTGCCAACGAGGAGATTCTGCTCTCCGCGTTCTCGATGGCGGGCGGCATTTTGCCGGACAGCACGCCGCTCTGGACGTATCAGTTCGTGGTGGAAGGCACCACGGTAGACACAAAGATCGTTGCCGACGGAGACACGCTCGACGCACCGCAGGTGCCTGCGGCGCCGGTCGGCATGCAGTTCTCCGGCTGGTTTACGAATGCCGGCACGCTCTTTGAAGGCTTTGGTGCGCAGAGCGTTACGGTCAACGGAACGACGACTCTGACGGCGCGCTTTGAGCCTGCGTATTATGTCTTCTTCTATAACAGAAGCGGTGCGGTCATCGAAACGCGCATGCCGGACGCAACGGGAACGGTTTCAACGCAAAACGTCGCGTCTCTTGCGCTCGGTGGCGGAGAAGCGCTGCTTGGCTGGTCTCTCACGTCCGGCGGAACCACACCTGTCGGCGCGAGCGTTACCGTAAGCGGCGCGAACATCCAGCTCTATCCCATCGTAGGCGACGTCATATGGATTTCGTTTGATTCCACAGGCGGCAGCTATGTCCCGCCCATGCATATCGTACCAGGTACGACACTGACGCAGGCGGCAATCAATGCGCATGTGCTTGCAAGCACGGGGCTGAGCGCCATCACAAAGACGGGGTACACATTTGCAAACTGGAGCGGGTTTGCCTTTGGCAGCGTACCCTTGGCAAACCTAACCCTCAGCGCGAACTGGACGGCGAACAACAACACGCCATACAAGCTGGTCTATTGGATCGAAAACGCGGACGATGCGGATTTTACGTTTGAAAAGACGATTGACAAGACTGGGACCTCCGGCACGGCGATCACGCTCAGCAGCGCAGAGCTTGCGACAACGAACCTGAATTCCGCGTATCGCGCCTATTTCGACGTTGGCACCTATACCTTGGGGCAGACGATTTCCGGCGACGGTTCGACGATCGTCAATATTTACTTTGCGCGAAAGACGTATACACTCGCGTTCAAAAACGGTGGGAATACGATCTACACGCAAACATACAAGTATGATCAGAACGTCTCGGATGTCTGGAATGTGCCTGCAATCGCTACGCTCTCTGCGGCGGGCAATGTCTGGAAGTCCAGCATCACGGGTTCTTATTATACCTTTCTGGAGAAGATGCCGGGCAGCAATCTGACCTTGACCGCGACGTCGTGGAGCGGCAGCAAGTATACCTGGTACTACTGTCTCGAAACGCTGGACGGCACGGCTGCAACCGCACCCGCTGGCAGCACGACCGTCTCAAACGGCGGCATCACGTACTATATCACCAAGACGGTCTCGATCAAGGCGAATGGGATTAACCTCACCTACGACGAGGACTATTTTCCGATCACGGGATTTTATCAGCGCGACAGTGCAGTGCCCTCATTCAATAATGTTGGGGGAGAGTATTTTGCCTCGCTATACTACCGTAGGTCTAGCTACAACTTGACTTTCATCAACGGCTCTACTGCACAAACCATCAGTGGAATTCGCTTTGGTGCGCCAATTGAAGGGCAGTATTACGAGCCGACGCATCCCTCCGGCGTCAGCACAGCATTTACGTTTGCCGGCTGGTATACCACACAGGCGGGGTATGCAGGCTCCGAATTCGACTGGGTGGGCAAGACGATGCCGCCGAAAAACGTTGTTCTCTATGCCAAATGGGTCGCGCCGACGTTTAGCAGCGCCGCAAGCCTGAATGCGTATGGCTCCACGGGTACGGGTACGGTTGATCTTGGCTCGATTCCCTACGGTGGAACGATCAGCGCAAGTGCGCTGGCAAGCGCGCAAGCCGCTATCAGCGCAAACAAACCGCATCCGACCGACACCTTCGGCGGTTGGCTGATTGAGCGCAACGGTTCACTGGTTGTGTTCAATCCCAATATGCAGATTTTTGAAGATGTCGTGCTGTATCCGGTGTGGATCAACGGCTTGAGCTATCGCGTGACCTACGCGCTTGGCGAGGCTGGCGGAACAGCCCCAACGGATTCGGAAGCATACGCAAGCGGCAGCCAGGCGCAGGTAAAGGCGTTCAATCCCGCCGCGGTTACGCCGCCGACGGACAAGGTGTTTATCGGCTGGCGCTCCAGTGCCGACCAAAAAATCTATTATCCAAACAGTGCGGTAACGATTGTACAAAACACGACACTGACCGCCATTTGGGCCTATCCCGCCATCAATGTAACCATCACGTATGATGGCAACGGTGGCATGACCAGCGGCGGGATGAGCAGCTTCACCGGAGGCACGTTGAACAACACGCACCATACAGTGCAGGGCAACTCGTTTCTCTACGAGGGCAAGCTCTTTACCGGCTGGAACACGAAAGCCGACGGTTCAGGTACGGCGTATCAGCCAGGAAACAGCATCCTTCTGGGAACCAGTGTTGCGACCGCGCCGGGCACGCTGTATGCCGTATGGAAGGATCAAACCTTCACTGTGCAGGTATCCGGCGATCCGGCGAGTGGACTCACCGCGGCAAATGGCGCGGGCAGCTATGTCTACCACACCAATGTAACGGTGACGTGGACGATCGCACCGGGTTATGAGCTGGTGAATGTTTCGGACAATGGGGTACTTCTGTCTGCAACCTCATACACTGGAGGGGCATACGCGATCAACCGCATTTCGGACGATCACGCGGTTGTGGTATATACGAAGCTCAAAAATCTATCGTTGACCTACAACGGCAACGGCGGCACGATTGGCGGCAACGCGAGCTACAGCTCGACCAAGACGATGGGCACGAGCTTTGCGGTGGACGCAAACACGTTTACCCGCGCAGGGTACTATTTCCTCGGCTGGAGCACGTCCGCAACCGCGACCGTGGCTGATCCGGCATACGGACCCGGCACGAACGTGACGATGCCGTCGAGCGATCTGACGCTCTATGCGGTCTGGGCGGCGAAAACGGCGCTGACGCTCACGGCAAACAGCTCCACGCAGAACTATAACGGCAGCGAGAGAACCGTCTCCGGCATCACGTCCAGCGTGGCGGGACTCACGATTGAGAACACGA
>JAEWYO010000025.1 GCA_023395595.1 Bacillota bacterium | reverse complement strand
GAATCATAGGCTCCTCCTTGACGGGTTAACCGTGGGTATCGTTGTGTTGCGTTGGGCTGGTTTGTGGGTAGAAACCCACAGATAAAATTGTACCATGCCGATTGCCGCAAGAAAAGCCGAAAGAGCGGTATATTATCGCGATCTGTGTGAAAAAAATCGCGCGTGGGAAAAGGCATATCTTACACTTGACAGTGCCCTTTCGGACGGTTATAATACAGCATGTGCCGCCGAAAAACGGCACACAAAACAGCATATGGCGGCGTAGCTCAGCTGGCTAGAGCATTCGGTTCATACCCGGAGTGTCATCTGTTCGAATCAGATCGCCGCTACCATGAAAAAAGACCCGCGAGGGTCTTTTTTGTGTCTTAATAGCCTAGTATTTATTTACCCTTTCTCTTTTCATATATAAGACTAACACATATTAAATAATACTTACGCAATGAACAATTGCAGATTGTTCATTAGGCGGATATAATTGTTATACACGTGTTATGAATTTGAGTAATCTCACTCTTAGACAAGAAAGCCTTTTCCATTTTTAAATGATCGTTGGCGTTGAAGAAGTTGCTTTCAGCAACCAAAAGTTTCGACGGCTCAATTCTCAAGAAAAATTTACTGTATCTAGGAGATATTCATGAATATTGAAGCGGCTATAAACAAACAAGTTGAAGTATTTCACAGGAGAACTAATTTCAAGTATAAGGACGGGATCACTTGGGAATTGACCCCCGATCTTTATACTTGCGTTTTGAATTATTCTGTATCGGATAATGAAACAAAAAGAATTGAATCAGAAAGAGACTTCCTCAGCGGATTGAACGGAACATGTATTCATGGTAAAACTTGGAGCGATCCCATCAGAGTAATTTTCAGCACAAACAAATTTCATATGTACTTCAACGAGAAGGATTTAACATGGATAGGTACTGTACATCATGAATACTCGCACGCTGTAGATCAGAGGATTATTCTTCTAGACATGAAACCAACAAAACCCGATGAAATATACGAATGGGAGTATTACAGAGCGTTTGTTCTGTGGAGTGAGTTTTTTGCGCGCAAAACGGGTTATGAGATGGTCATGAGGGAGACGGTTTTCAAAGATAAACATGCAAACAATATGACCTTGTTTCAAACAGCGAGAGCGAATATTCAAGTAATACTAAATGGAGTAGCAGACAGTTTTACAAAACAAGATACCTATAATTTAATGCAGTTCTTTGGCAAGTTCGCTATGATCGAAGATCTCTTCCCAGGCAAATTTGATTTAGAACCTTTTTTGAAAAATTCTTTCAATCAAGAGCATGTTCTATTTCTTCAAACGCTTTATAAAACATGCAGGAACGTATCAAGAGAGAACTTTAGTGAAGGTCTACCAATATTGCAGGCCTTTGTTCAAGCAAATAACCTGTAATACTTTATTAGCAGTACTTTCATCCATATCCTCAGCCCCATTGCTGCTATCCACTTCCAGTATTGTCTCAACCCGATTGCTCGGCATGCAGCTTCAGATTGAAATTATACTCTCTGCCAAAACAGCGCCCCGCGGCGCTGTTCCTTCTACTCCCTATTCCCCTACCCCACAACAACCTTCCCCCGCTTGACCACCGCCTTGACCTGATTGCTCCCCATGCGGTAACACAGCATCTCCATGCCGTCCGCGTTCCAGAGGGTCAGGTCGGCCTGCTTGCCGGGTTCGATGCTGCCGAGCCGGTCGCCAAGCCCGATTGCGCAGGCGGCGTTGAGCGTCAGCGCGGAGAGGGTTTCCTCCGGCGTCATGCGATAGCGCAGGTACGCGAGGTTCGCCGAAAGCTGGAGGTTCAGCGACGGGCACGAGCCGGGGTTAAAATCCGACGCGATGGCAACCGCGACGTTTTGCGCGATCATCTCCCGCGCGCGGGCAAAGTGCTTGCCAAGATAGAGCGAGGTTTGCGGCAGCAGGCACGCGGTCACGCCGCCAGCGGAAAGCGCCGCGATGCCGCTCTCGTCGGTCGCAATCAGGTGCTCGGCAGACACCGCGCCGAGTTCCCCCGCGAGTTGCGCACCGCCGAAGGCATCGATCTCGTCCGCGTGAATCTTCAGCCCCAAGCCAAGCGAGCGCGCGGTTTCCAGCACGCGCCGGCTCTGCTCCACGGAAAACACGCCCGTTTCGCAAAACACATCGCAATAGCGCGCGAGGCGTTCGCCCGCCACCCGCGGCAGGATCGTTTCGCAAACACAGTCCACATACGCATCCGTTCGCCCGGCAAACTCCGGCGGAACCGCGTGCGCCGCCATACAGGTCGGCACAACATCCATCGCGTGCGCCTCGTTCAGGCGGCGGATGACGCGAAGCTGCTTCAACTCGTTCTCCAAATCAAGCCCGTAACCGCTCTTGATCTCCGTCGTGGTCACGCCAAAGCGAAGCTGCTCATCCAGAAACCCCATCGCGCGGGCAAACAGCGCGTCCTCGCCCATCTGCCGCGTTTGACGCACGGTGTCGAGGATGCCGCCGCCCGCTTGCAGGATCTCCAGATAGCTCGCGCCCTTGAGCTTGAGCGGGATCTCGTGCTGCCGCCAGCCGCCAAAGACGAGGTGCGTGTGCGCATCCACCCAGCCGGGGGTCACGAACGCGCCGCCCGCGTCGAGCCGCACGGTGTCCGGCGGGCAGGGCGGAAGCGCGCCGCCTTCGGTGATCGAGACGATGGTTTCGCCGTCGATGAGCACGCTGGCGTTGCGATACTTCTTGTTTTCTCCTTGCGAAGCACCCCGCAGGCTCATGTTGCCAACGGGGGTTTGCAGAAGCGAGATGTTGTGGATGAGGAGCATTTCTTCGCCCTCCGACGCGTTTTAGTTCAACCGGTATTCCAGCACCTGCGTCTCGGGATCGAACGCCTCGATGCCGAGGTAGTATTCCGCGCTGTCGATCAGCGCGCGCATCGGCACAAGACCCACGATCTCCGTGCCGACGATCTGCACGCCATAGCGCGCCGCCTCAAAGCGGACGAATTCCACCGCGCGATAGAGCGGCGTCTGGCAGTAGTTGGTCATATTGATCGACACCTGCGCGCAGTTTTTCTCCTTGAGAAACACGCCCATCGCCTTGACGCAGGCCAAGCCGCCGCCGGACTGGCGAATCACGCGGGCGATCTTGTCCGCAATGCCAACATCCGTCGTGGAAAGGTTGATGTTGAACGCGATCAGCGGCGCGCGCGCGCCAACGGCGACCACGCCGGCGGTCGGATGAATCGTCCGTCCGCCGAAATCCGGCTCCCATTGTGCTTCTTGCACCTTCTTGACCATGCCTTCAAACTGTCCCTTGCGGATGGCGGCGAGGTTCTCGCGATGCGGCGCGGAAGCGGACGCTTCATAGAGAAACACGGGCACGCAAGCCTCAAGCCAGATGCGCTCAGCCGCCCGTTTCGAGAGCGCGACGCATTCTTCCATCGCCACCTCGCGAATCGGGATAAACGGAACCACGTCGATGGCGCCCATGCGCGGGTGTTCGCCTTTGTGCTTCGTGAGGTCGATGCAGCGCGCGGCGAATTTCGCGAGCTGGACGGCAGCCTCTTCCACGCCGGCGGGATCGCCGACAAACGTGATCACCGTGCGGTTGTGGCTTGCGTCGCTGGAGGTGTTGAGCAGCGTTACGCCCGGCGTGGAGCGGACGATGCCCGCCGCTTCCTGCACAAGGTCGGCATCCGCCGTCGAAATATTCGGTACGCATTCAATTATCTTGGCCATGTGTTTTATTCTCCTACTCTATTTATAAAAACTGATTTCGAATCCCTGCCACGTATATTCCCTTGGTTTTTCTATTTTAGTAACTGATTTCGAATCTTTGCCACGTGTTTTATTCTCCTACTCTATTCCATAAAAACTGATTTCGAATCCTTGCCACGTATATTCCCCTGGTCTTTCTATTTTAGTATCAGATCCAGCAGCGCGTCATCCGCTAAATAGGGCAGGGTGATGTGCGCGCGTTCATTTTCCCGTTCGTTGTACCGCGCGGCGGTTGCAATCGCGCCGGGGTTGCCCGCCCAGCTTCTGCGCGCGACGCCGCCCATCACGTCCCAACTCATCGCGCTTTGGATGATTTCGTCCACGCGGCTGCTTCCGTCCAGCAACAAGCCAAATCCGCCGTTGATCGATTTGCCGATGCCCACTCCGCCGCCGTTGTGCAGCGCGCAGAGCGTCATGCCCCGCGCGGCGTTGCCCGCGAAGCACTGCACCGCCATATCCGCCATCACGTTGCTGCCGTCCTTGATGTTCGCGGTCTCGCGAAACGGCGAGTCCGTGCCGGAGACATCGTGGTGGTCGCGCCCGAGCATCACGGGGCCGATCTCGCCGCGCCGCACCATGTCGTTAAACCGCAGCGCGATGCGGCACCTGCCCTCTTCGTCCTGATAGAGAATCCGCGCCTCGGTGCCGACGACGAGCCGGTTGCTCTCCGCGTCCCGAATCCAGGCGTGATTGTCCCGATCCTGCCAGCAGCGCGCGGGGTCGATGCAATCCATCGCCGCACGGTCGGTGCGGATCAAATCCTCGTGCCTGCCGCTCAGGCACACCCAGCGAAACGGCCCGTAGCCATAGTCAAACAGCAATGGCCCCATGACATCCTCCACATAGGACGGAAAGACAAAGCCGTCCTTTGCGTCCACGTCGTTTTTGGAAACCTCGGTCACGCCCGCGTCAAACACCGCCTTGAGGAAGGAGTTGCCGTAGTCAAAGAAGCGCGTGCCGCGTTTGGACAGCGCAACAATCGCGTCAAAGTGCCGCCGCAGCGACGCATCCACCCGCTCCGCAAACGCCACGCGGTCGCGATGCAGCAGTTCGGTGCGCGCGTCAAACGTCAACCCCGCGGGGCAATACCCGCCGTTGTAGGCGTTGTGGCAGGAGGTTTGGTCGCTAAGCAGGTCGATGGCGAAAGAACGCGCAATCGCCGCCTCCAGCAAATCCACGATGTTGCCGTGGTAGGCAATCGAGATGCGCTCGCCCGCCGCTCTTGCCTGCTCCGCGCGGGAGAAGACTTCGTCCAGATCGCTCGACGCCAGATTGACCCAGCCTTGGTCGAGTCGGGTTTGGATGCGGGAGTAATCCACCTCCGCAAACACGCCGACCGCGCCCGCGATGAACGCGGCCTTGGGTTGCGCGCCGCTCATGCCGCCGAGGCCGGAGGAGACGAAGACTTTGCCCTTGAGGTCGCCCTCGCTCGACACGCCGAGATATTTGCGCCCGACGCCGAGAATCGTGTTAAATGTGCCGTGGACAATGCCCTGCGGACCGATGTACATCCACCCGCCGGCGGTCATCTGCCCATAGTTGGCAACGCCCATCTGCTCGGCGATCTCCCAATCGTCGATGTTATCGAACATGCCGACCATCAGCGCGTTGGTGAGGATCACGCGCGGAGCGTCGGGCTTGCTCGGAAACAGCCCGACGGGATGTCCGGATTCGAGCACCAGCGTCTGCTCGTCGGTGAGTTCTTCTAAATATTGCTTGATCAGGCGGTATTGCAGCCAGTTCTGGCAAACCTGCCCCGTCTCGCCATACGTCACGAGTTCGTAGGGATACAACGCCACGTCAAAATCGAGATTGTTGTCGATCATCACCTGCAAGGCGCGCC
>JAEWYO010000068.1 GCA_023395595.1 Bacillota bacterium | reverse complement strand
CCAACACAAAAGACGCTCCATTTCGGAAGCGTCTTTTTGCTTGAACCAGTATGCCTATTTCACAAACGAGGGGATGAGCGTTTCGAGAATCTGAACCACCTTTTCCATCGCTTGTGTGCTGATGTATTCATAGCGCCCGTGGAAATTGTGCCCGCCGGTGCAGAGGTTCGGGCAGGGCAGACCCATGTAGCTCAGCCGCGAACCATCCGTGCCGCCTCGAATCGGCGAGAGGTCAGGTTCGATACCGAGGGACTCCATCGCGCGCTTTGCCGCGTCTACCACATACAGCGGAATCTTCGATTTCATGTTGTAGTAGGTATCCTTTACCTCAATGGAGACCGTGCCTTCGCCGTATTTTTCGTTGAGGTAGGCGCAGGCGTTCTCGATCAGCTTCTTCTTCTGCGCGAACTTCTCCGTGTCGTGGTCGCGCAGCAGATAATACAGATACGCGCTCTCCACATGAGATTCCAGCCGCTCCAGATGGAAGAAACCCTCGTATTCTTCCGTGCAGGAGGGATTTTCAAACGCCGGCAGCATCGCATGCAGTTCCATCGCGAGCAGGGACGCGTTGACCATCCGCCCCTTTGCGCTGCCGGTATGCGCGCTGATGCCGCGGATGCGAATCTCTGCGCTTGCGGCGTTGAAGCATTCATAGTTGATCTCGCCCAGCGCGCCGCCGTCTACCGTATAGGCAAACTCCGCGCCAAAGGCGGGCACGTCGAAGAGATCCACCCCGCGGCCGACCTCTTCATCCGGCGTAAAACCGATGCGAATCGTGCCGTGCTCCGGCGCGTTCGGGGAGAGCATATGCTCGGCAAACGTCATGATTTCGGCAACGCCCGCCTTGTCGTCCGCACCAAGGAGCGTCGTGCCATCGGTGCAGATGATCTCCTCGCCGATGTGCGTGAGCAGAGAGGGGAACATCGCGGGAGAAAGCACATAGCCGTTGCCCATCTCGATGTCGCCGCCTGCATAGTTCGGCGTGAGTTGCGGGTTCACGTTTTCGCCCGTGACCGCGTCGGATGTGTCCACGTGCGAGAGCAGCCCGATCACGGGCGCGCTCTTGGTCGTGTTGGCGGGAATGGTTGCGGTCACGTAGCCGTGCGGGTCAAGCGCAACGTCGCTTGCGCCGAGGGCAAGGAGCTCGTCGCGCAACATGCGGCAGAGCACGAATTGCTTCTCCGTGCTGGGCACCTGCTCCATATGATGCTGGGATTGGGTGTCGATCTTCACATACCGCAGGAAGCGGTTTTTGACGGATTCCATAATATTTTATCTCCTTGATTCTTCGGTTGTTTGCCCTAAAAGCATATCACGCGGCACACGCGCTGGCAAGCGAAGAAGCCGGAGCCGAGGCGCTCAGCGTTTGCGGTTTCGCTTTACGATGGCGTATTGGTTCATTCCACCGGAGAGGTTGTAGGCGTGCCGGAATCCCCGGTTGAGCAGGATATTTTGCGTTGCGTTGCCCGTTACGCCCTTGTTGCAATAGGTCACGATGGTGTCGTCCGGGTTGAGGGAGCCGAGCGCCTCGCGAAACTGCGCGTGCGGAATGTTTCGCGCGCCAACAATATGTCCTGCTGCATATTGTGCGGGCGCGCGTGTGTCGATGATGGTCACGGGTTCGCCCGCATCCTGCCGATCCATTAACTCCTGCGCGGTCATGAGCGCCCGTCCACCGTGAATTGCGTTTTCGAGGATCATGCCGGTGTACATCACCGGGTCTTTCGTGGTTGCAAACGGCGGCGCATATGCCAGATCGAGATAGAACAAATCCTCCGCTTTTGCGCCGTAGGTAATAACGGTGGCAAACACATCGATGCGCTTGTCCACGCCTGCCATGCCGACGATCTGCACGCCCAGCAGCCGCCCCGTTGCGCGGTCGGCAATCGCCTTGATGACCATCTCTTTGCCGCCGAGGTATTCCGGTCTGTCGGGTTTGGTGCTGTGGCAGACGACGGCGTCAAATCCCGCCTCGCGTGCTTCGCGCTCGCTCAAACCTGTCTGTGCGACAGTAAGCCCCAGCACGCCAAAGATGCCCGTGCCGAGCGTGCCGCGATAGGCGAGATTGCCGCCCGTGGCGCAGTCTCCCGCGATGCGCCCGGTCTTGTTCGCCGTCGAACCCAGCGGGCGATAGACCGGCTTTCCGGTCACGACGTGAAACTGCTCCATGCAATCCCCGCAGGCGAAAATGTCCGCAACGCTGGTCTCCATGCGCGGGTTGACCAGAATCGCGCCGCTGGCGCCGAGTGCAACGCCGGCGCTTGCAGCGAGCTCGCTGTTCGGGCGAACGCCGGTTGAAAGTATAACCATATCGGCGGGAACGTTCGTTCCGTCGCTTAGCACGACGCTGTTTTCCGCGATGCTTGCAATCGAAACACCGGTTCGCACAGTGATCCCGTTCTTTTTGAGATGCTCCTCCACATGAACCGCCATGTCGCTATCCAGCCCCGGCGTCACCTGCGGCAGTTTCTCCAGCAGCGTGACGGAGATGCCCAGCCGGGTCAAGCTTTCGCACATCTCTAGCCCGATGAAACCTGTGCCGATGATGGCGGCGGATTTCGGCTTGCGTTGTTCCAGAAACGCGTGAATCGCCAGCATGTCGTTGATGTTGCGGAGGGTGAAGACATGCGCCTGCTCCCGTCCGGGAATCGGCGACGTGACCGCGCGCGCGCCAAGAGCGAGAATCAGTTTGTCGTAGGCGTCCGTGAACTGCTCGCCCGAGACGAGATTTTTGACCAGAACGGTCTTTTTCACGGGATCGATCGAGAGCACCTCGTGTCGTGTCCGGATCTCAACGTTGTACTTGCTCAAAAAAAACGCGGGATCGCGCGGGGTCAGCTCCTCCGCCTGTTCCACCTCGCCGCCTAGAAAATACGGCATTCCACAGCCGGAATAGGAGATGAAGCGGTCTTTTTCATAGATCGTAATCTGCGCGTCCTCGCTGTTTCGCCTGGCTTTTGCCGCAGCGGACGTTCCGGCGGCAACGGCTCCGATGACGATGAGTTTCATGAGGATTCCACCTTTCTCGGTCGGGTCTACTTGCTCGTCTGACTCGGGAACCAGTGCGTCGTGCGGTTTGCAATCTTGACCAGCGTGAGCATCACCGGCACCTCGACCAGCACGCCGACGATGGTTGCCAGTGCGACAGGGCTCTTTGCGCCAAAGAGCGAGATTGCAACCGCGACGGAGAGCTCAAAGAAGTTGGACGCGCCAATCATGCCCGCGGGCGCGGCGATGTCGTGCGGCAGCTTGAGTAGCCGGCTTGCGCCATAGGCAATGAAGAAGATCAGGAACGTCTGGATGATCAACGGCACCGCGATGAGTACGATATGCAGCGGATTTTCCAGAATGACTTTTCCCTGGAAGGAGAAGATGATCACCAGCGTGAGCAAGAGGCCGATGATGGTGACGTTGTTGAACTTCGGCAAAAAGCCCTTCTCAAAATATTCCAACCCGTGTTTTTTGGCGATTGCGGTTCGCGTGAGGATGCCGCCCAGCAGCGGAATCACCACAAACAGCGCGACACTCAGCAGCAGCGTGTCCCATGGAATCGTCACCCCGCCGATGCCGAGCAGCAGCGCGACGATTGGCGTAAACGCCACGAGGATGATCAGATCGTTGGTTGCAACCTGCACGACCGTGTAGGCGGGGTTTCCGCGGGTTAGATGGCTCCAAACGAACACCATCGCCGTGCAAGGCGCGACGCCGAGCAGAATTGCGCCCGCGAGATAGTCCTTGGCCAGTTCCGCTGGAATCAGTGTCTTGAAGATCACGAAGAAAAACAGCCACGCGATGCCAAACATCGTAAACGGTTTGATGAGCCAGTTGGTCACCCACGTGACGAAGAGCCCCTTCGGGTTTTTGCCGACGTCTTTGATGCTCTGAAAATCGACCTTGAGCATCATTGGGTAAATCATCAGCCAAATGAGAATTGCAATCGGAATCGAGACATTGGCATACTCAAACCGACCTAGGAATGCCGGAATGCCGGGCAAAAACTGACCGATCAGCACGCCCACCACCATGCACAGCACAACCCAGAGCGTCAGATATTTTTCGAAGAAACCGATGCCGGAGGATTTTTTCGTTTCCATAATAACTCCTTTGTTTTGACGGATATCTTGCTTATTTGTCGCAGCAGAGAACAGGAGTTTGCTCGCTGTTTGACGTGGTGATCTGGGCAAGCAACTCGCGCGCGGTGACGATGCCGGGTTCGTTGAGGCTGTAGTGTGTCCACTTTCCCTCCTGTCGCGCGGAGACGATGCCGGAGCGTACAAGGATTTTCATGTGATACGACAGCGCGGATTGCTTCATGCCGAGGCTTTCGGATAGCGCGCAAATGCAGACCTCGCCTCCGCGCAGCCGCGCGAGGATGTCCAGACGGGTCTCGTCGCAAAAGGCTTTGAATATCGTTGCGTGTTGCGCGTTTGTCATAGGCGGGCGCTCCTCATATCAAAAATAGTTGATGAATTTATCGTATTCCTCAAAACAAAAAATGTCAATATGAGCACATGTAAGGTTTTCTTGATCTTTCTTCTGGCTGGCAAGAAAAAGACCATCTAAAATTGCCGCCAAAAATCGGAAAAGGCGTCTCCTTTTCGGGAAACGCCTCTCAGGTCGTTTTTGTGAACTACTGATTCCGATTATATCCGAGAACGGAATAAGGGGAATGCGTTAGCGCTTGTGGTTCTGGAAGCAGTTGCTGCAATAGACGGGACGGTCGTTTCTCGGTTGGAACGGGATCTTGGTCGGCGCCCCGCATTCCGCGCAGACCGCATCGAACATCTCGCGATCGTTGCTGCGCGTGGTCTTGCGGCTGGAGCGGCAGTCCTTGCAGCGGACAGGCTCATTCTGGAACCCTTTCTCCGCGTAAAACTCCTGCTCGCCGGCCGTAAAGACGAATTCCTTACCACAATCCTTGCATACCAGTGTTTTGTCTTGGAACATTTGGATTTTTCCCCTTTTCGGTTCGTGAAATTTTTTGATATCCGAGTGCCGGCTGACCTGGTTTTTGCCCCCACACTCGCCAACTGGAAGTGTCGCTACCCGGCGATGTGCCTCTCACTACTGCCTCTCTCGAATTGCATGTTTTAGATATGCTTCGGTTGGACTTACTTCTAGACCGCACCATGCTCACGGGGCTTTGCCCGCTTACGTGGATCGTTTTGCCTGCGACTGGCATCGATTTTCAACCACAGACCCGATACGCGGATACC
>JAEWYO010000041.1 GCA_023395595.1 Bacillota bacterium | reverse complement strand
GGTTGAGGAGAACCGGATGGTCTTTGATGACCTCTTCGAGTACACCCCAAACAGCCTGATCGACGCGCTCCACCATGCGCTTTGCGCCCTTAACGTTCTGCGCGAAGCCGCCCTTGACGAGCTTCTTCATGACGAAGGGTTTGAACAGCTCCAGCGCCATCTCCTTGGGCAAACCACACTGATACATTTGAAGATCCGGGCCAACGACGATAACGCTACGACCGGAATAGTCAACACGCTTACCCAGCAGGTTCTGACGGAAACGGCCTTGCTTACCGCGCAGCATGTCCGAAAGGGACTTGAGCGGACGGTTGCCCGGGCCCGTGACGGGGCGCGTGCGGCGGCCGTTGTCGATGAGGGAGTCTACCGCTTCCTGCAGCATGCGCTTCTCGTTGCGCACGATGATGTCCGGCGCGCGGAGCTCCAGGAGGCGCTTGAGGCGGTTGTTGCGGTTGATCACGCGGCGATAGAGGTCGTTGAGGTCGCTGGTTGCAAAGCGTCCGCCGTCGAGCTGAACCATCGGGCGGATTTCCGGCGGTATGACCGGAATCACCGTGAGAATGATCCACTCCGGTTTGTTGCCGCTGGAGATGAATGCTTCTACGACTTCGAGACGCTTGATCGCGTTTGCGCGCTTCTGACCGGAGGCGTTGTCGATCTCGGCGCGGAGCTCTTTTTCGAGCTTCGGCAGGTCGAGCTGCATGAGCAGTTCGCGGATTGCTTCCGCACCCATGCCCGCGCGGAACGCCTTGGAGCCGTACTGCTCCTGCGCTTCGCGATATTCTTTATCGGTGAGAATCTGCTTGTAGGTCAGCGCGGTCTGGCCGGGGTCGATGACCACATAGGCGCCGAAATAGAGCACCTGCTCCAGAGAGCGCGGGCTCATATCCAGCAGCATCTTCATGCGGCAGGGAATCCCCTTGAAATACCAGATGTGGCTGACCGGAACGGCAAGCTCAATGTGGCCCATGCGCTCACGGCGCACCTTTGCGCGTGTGACTTCCACGCCGCACTTTTCGCAGACGATGCCTTTGTACCTGCCGCGCTTATAGCGGCCACAGTGGCACTCCCAGTCCTTCGTCGGCCCGAAGATGCGCTCGCAGAACAGGCCGTCCTTTTCGGGCTTGAGCGTGCGGTAGTTGATCGTTTCCGGTTTCTTGACCTCGCCATGCGACCATTCCAGTATCTTTTCGGGCGATGCGAGCCCGATTTGCAACGCGTCAAAATTTGTCAATTCAAACACAGTCTATCTCTCCTTGCTGCCGCTCTTGTGAATTTTCTTCGTTCGAAACACAATCCATCTTTCCCGCCGGGTTACTCGATGTCCTTGTCGATGTCGAGATCCAGCGTATCGGAAAGCTCGGCAATGTCTTCGTCAAGCCCGTCGAGGCTGGCATCCGTGGACTCTGCCTCGTCGCTCACCGCGGGCTCCTCGTCAAAGTCGTCAAAGTCATCAAAGTCCTCCAGATCGTCCTCTTCATCGCCAATCGGTGCGAAGGCAGGCACGTCTTCCAGTCCGGCGAGGTTGACATCGATCGGCACCACGTCGTCGTCGTCGTCCTCGTTGATGAAGATCTCGTCGCGCGTGTCGGACAACACCTTGATGTCCAGCGCGAGGGACTGGAGCTCCTTGATGAGCACCTTGAACGATTCCGGCACGCCGGCGGGCGGCACGTTGTCGCCTTTGACAATCGCCTCGTAGGTCTTCACGCGGCCGACCACGTCGTCCGACTTGACCGTGAGGATTTCCTGCAGGGTGTAGGCTGCGCCGTACGCTTCCAACGCCCAGACTTCCATCTCGCCGAAACGCTGTCCGCCGAACTGCGCCTTGCCGCCGAGCGGTTGCTGGGTGACAAGCGAGTATGGGCCGGTCGAGCGCGCGTGGATCTTGTCGTCAACAAGGTGGGCGAGCTTGAGATAGTACATATAGCCGACGGAGACGCGGTTTTCAAATGGTTCGCCGCTGCGCCCGTCGTAGAGCGTCGTCTTGCCGTCCTCGTTGAGTCCGGCTTTGACGAGCAGTTCTTTGATGTCCGTTTCGGTCGCGCCGTCGAAGACCGGGGTCGCGATCTTGATACCGAGGTTTTTGCAAGCCGCTCCGAGGTGCAGCTCCAGAACCTGACCGATGTTCATACGCGAGGGAACGCCGAGCGGGTTGAGCACGATCTGCAGCGGCGTGCCATCCGGCAGGAAGGGCATGTCCTCTTCCGGCAGGATGCGCGAGATAACACCCTTGTTACCGTGACGGCCTGCCATCTTGTCGCCGACAGAAATCTTGCGCTTCTGGGCGATGTAAACGCGCACCATCTGGTTCACGCCGGGGCTGAGCTCGTCTTTGTGTTCGCGGGTGAAAATCTTGACATCGACCACGATGCCGCCTTCGCCGTGCGGTACGCGCAAGGATGTGTCGCGTACATCGCGCGCTTTTTCGCCGAAGATGGCGCGAAGCAGTCTCTCTTCCGCCGTCAGCTCGGTCTCGCCCTTGGGCGTAACTTTGCCAACGAGGATATCGCCGCTGCGCACTTCCGCGCCGGGGCGGATGATACCGCTCTCGTCGAGCTGTGCCAGCGCGTCTTCGCCGATGTTCGGGATGTCGCGGGTGATCTCTTCGGGCCCGAGCTTGGTGTCACGCGCCTCAACCTCGTGCTCCTCGATGTGGATAGAGGTAAAGACATCGTCCTTGACCAGTTTCTCGCTGATGAGAACCGCGTCCTCGTAGTTGTAACCTTCCCAGGTCATGAAGCCGATGAGGATGTTTCTGCCGAGCGCGATCTCTCCGTTTTCGGTCGAGGCGCCGTCCGCGATCACATCGCCTTTGGCAACAATGTCGCCGCGCTTGACAATCGGACGCTGGTTAAGGCAGGTGCCCTGGTTGCTGCGCTGGAACTTCGTGAGTTTATACACATGCTCCACGCCGATCTTGTCCGTGATCACGATTGCTTTTGCGGATGCGCGGGAAACCACGCCGTCCTCACGGGCGATGAGCACGATGCCGGAGTCATGCGCGGCCTTGTATTCCATACCCGTTGCAACAACCGGAGATTCCGGAATCAGCAGCGGAACCGCCTGACGCTGCATGTTCGAACCCATCAGCGCGCGGTTTGCGTCGTCGTTTTCAAGGAAGGGGATCATCGCTGTTGCAACGGAGACGAGCTGCTTGGGCGAAACGTCCATGTAGTCCACTTCCGTAGCCTTGACTTCGATGATTTGGTCGAGCAAGCGCGCGATGACGCGCTCTTTCTTAAACCAATGCAGGTCTTCGTTGATCGGTTCGTTTGCCTGCGCCACGATGAAGTTATCCTCTTCATCCGCGGTGAGGTATTCGATCTCGTCCGTGATGACGTGCTTCTTGCTGTCCACGCGGCGGTACGGTGCTTCGATGAAGCCGTACTCGTTGATACGCGCATAGGTCGAGAGCGAGTTGATCAGACCAATGTTCGGACCTTCCGGCGTCTCGATGGGGCACATACGCCCGTAGTGCGAGAAGTGAACGTCGCGGACATCGAACGTTGCGCGTTCGCGGTTGAGTCCGCCCGGGCCAAGTGCGGAGAGCCTGCGCTTGTGCGTGAGCTCTGCCAGCGGGTTGGTTTGATCCATGAACTGCGAGAGCTGCGAGGAGCCGAAGAACTCCTTGATCGCCGCCGTGACCGGACGAATGTTGATGAGGTTACTGGGCATCGCAACATCCATGTCCTGCAAGCCCATGCGCTCGCGCACCACACGCTCGAGGCGGGTGAGGCCGACGCGAATCTGGTTTTGCAGCAGTTCACCGACGCTGCGGATGCGGCGGTTGCCAAGGTGGTCGATGTCGTCCGTGCGGCCGATGTTGTACGGCATACCGATCAGATACGAAATCGAGGAGATCATATCGTCCGGGATAATATGCCGCGGGATGAGGTCATAATAGCGTGCCTTGAGCAGCGCCTTGAGCTCTTCCTTGGTCATGCCTTCGCCGTCCTTGAGCGCGGCCTTGAGGGTCGGCAGGTGGACGTCTTCGTTGATGCCCGCTTCCGCCGGATCAAACTCCAGCCACTCGTTTGCGCGCACGAAGTTGTTGCCGATGACCTTCACGCGGTTTTCGCCAACCTGCAGCCAAACTTCGTTGATGCCGGCATTCTGGATGTCCCCCGCGAGGAAGCGGTCGATGGTCTGCCCCGCCTCGGCGAGGATTTCGCCCGTGACGGGATGCACGATCGTCTCCGCCGCAACGTGGTTGCGAATCCGCGCACGGATGGCGAGTTTTTTGTTGAATTTATAGCGTCCGACGCGCGCCAAATCATAACGCTTGTCGAAGAACAGCGAGTTGAGGAGGGAGCGTGCGCTTTCTTCCGTCGGCGGCTCGCCGGGGCGCTGACGCTTGTAGATCTCGATGAGGCCTTCCGCTTCAGAGTGCGTCGGGTCTTTCTGCAGGGTTGCAGAAAGACGCTCGTCGTCGCCGAAGAGTTCCAGAATCTGCGGGTTGGAGCCATAGCCAAGCGCGCGCACAAGGGCGGTGATGTGCACCTTGCGCTGGCGGTCAATCTTGACATACAAAACGCCGTTGGAGTCGGTTTCATACTCCAGCCATGCGCCGCGGTTCGGGATCACCTGCGCGGAGAAGAGCTGCTTGCCGACTTTATCAAAACTCTCGGAAAAATACACGCCGGGCGAACGGACGAGCTGGGAAACGATGACGCGCTCCGCGCCGTTGATGATGAACGTGCCTTGCGGCGTCATCAGCGGGAAATCGCCCATGAAGACTTCCTGCTGCTTGACTTCACCTGTTTCTTTATTGATGAGGCGTACAGTAACGCGAAGCGGAGCCGCGTAGTTGACATCGCGCTCCTTGCTTTCTTCCATCGAATATTTGGGTGCGTCCAGATCGATACGGTAATCGACAAACTCTAACACCAGCTTGCCGGAATAGTCGGTAATTGGGGAAATATCGTCAAAAACCTCTTTCAGGTCCTCCTTCAAAAAACGATAGTACGAATTCTTTTGGATCTCAATCAAATCCGGCATGTCGAGCACTTCCCGAATTCTGGAAAAGCTCTTTCGCGTCTGTCTGCCCATTTGAACGTCATGCATCATCGCGTACTCCCCTTGCCGGCACGGTTGCAGGCCGCACCTTCGCATTTTTTCTCGTAAAAACCATTGCCGAACCTATTTTGCGCCAACTGGACAGGAAATGACCCATCGTCTTGTTTTCTCGCGCGAAACCCGCTGAAAAACCCGATTTTGGGCATATTTCGACAGTTATGCGATCATAAGTCAATCATGAATGATATCATCCTTCTAACCCCGTGTCAAGAAAAGATACCAAATTATATTGCCATTTTTTATAATTTTATTATATGATAGTGAGAAATGTCCGCGTGCTTGTATTTGTAGGGCCAGAAGGCAGACAAATTACACCGCAACAAGCACGGCGGATTACAGCAATCGAACCAGATTAACAGCAGCGAGGTGAAAAGAAATGGATCTATCAAGGGAACATGCGCTCTCCACGCTGAAGGCTTATACGAAAAGCGAGGCGTTGCTCAAGCACGCATACGCCGTCGAGGGTGTGATGCGCTTTTTTGCGCGCGAGGCGGGCGAAGACGAAAACTATTGGGGTCTCGTGGGATTGCTTCACGACGTGGACTATGAACAATGGCCGGAGGAGCACCTGAAGGTGGCACCGCGCTTGCTTGCCGAGGCGGGCTATGACGAGGCGTTCATCCACGCGGTGCTTGCGCACGGCTGGGGGCTCTGCACCGACACCAAGCCGGAGAAGCGGATGGAGACCGTGCTCTATACCATCGACGAGCTCACAGGTTTGATTACGGCGGCGGCCTACATGCGACCCAGCAAGAGCGTAATGGACATAGAAGTCTCCAGCGTGAAGAAGAAGTTCAAGGACAAGGGCTTCGCCGCGGGCGTCAGCCGGGATGTGATCCTCGGCGGCTGCGAACTGCTTGGGCTTCCGCTGGAGGATGTGATCCAGAAGAGCATTCTTGGCATGCGGGACGTGCACGAAGCGCTGGGTATGTGAATTAGTATAAAAAACGAGGGGTTGCAACCCCTCATTTTTTATGCGGCAAATACCCTAAAATCACGTCCCACGCGCTCTTGATAAAATACCCCAGCGCACCTTTGCCCTCCGCGTGGTTGTCGAGGTCAACATTGCATGCCCGCTTGCGCAGAAAACCGACACGGTAGGCAAAGTTGTGCTCCATCCACTCCAGAACAAGCGAATCCATCGTCCGCTGCCAGCGCGGTTCGGTGGGATACGCTTCGTTGTAGGCAATCATCGCGGAAAGAACCTCCCGCTTGATGCTGTTCTTGCGAATGCGGTAGGAGTCGTAAATTCGAAACGACGGGTTCTGCGTAAAGCGGTCATCATAGACCGCAATCTCGCCATGCGATCGAGCCGTTTGCGCCACGCCCCGATCCAGCGTAATGGTCATCGTCCGCCCGCAGGGCAGCGTTTGTGTGATTGTTCTTGTTTGTTCTTCCATTCTATGAGGGTAACAATCCCGCGCATAAAAGTCAACCGGAATGATGGCGCTATGCAGGCGCGCGGCTTGCTTTTTTCCGGCGCGGTCGTTATGATAAATGGAGCGTATCCGCGCAACCACGCGCATCATATGGAGGCAACTTTTATGTATAAACAACTCATCGACCAGCATTTTGACGAGCAGCTTTCCTCGCTTGGCAAGCTTATTGCGTTTCCAAGCGTGTCGCAAGGTGAACCGGAAGAGGGCATGCCACTGGGTCGGCACATCCATAACGCCCTCACCTATACCCTCGATCTCGCGCGCGAAATGGGCTTCTCCGCCCGCTCGCTCGACGGCTACTGCGGCGTGATCGACTATGGCGAAAGCGACGAAATGCTCATGATCATGGCACATCTGGACGTCGTTCCCGTCGGCAACGGCTGGACGAGTGATCCTTTCACCCTCACGCAAAGAGCCGGACGGCTGATCGGCCGCGGCGTGATGGACGACAAAGGACCCGCGATCTCTTCACTCTACGCCCTGCGCGCGATAAAGGAAGCAGGCATCCCGCTCAAGCGCCGCGTGCGTATCTTCCTCGGGTGCGACGAAGAGCGCGGCTGGAGCTGCGTCAACCGCTACAAGCAGACCGAACCGAACCCGACGCTGGCGTTCACGCCGGACGGAGAGTACCCCGTCATCAACTCCGAAAAAAACATCGGACAAACCACCTATACGAAAAAACTATGCGGTAGCGAAGTGCGCATCTCCTGCGGCACCGCGCCGAACGTGATCCCCGGCGAAGCAGTAGCATACCTGCCCTTCACGCCTGAACCCGTAAACGCAAAACACGGCATGCAACTCAGTGGCAAAGACGGCGAACTCCGCGCCACCGGCCGCGCGGGGCATGCCTCCACCCCGCAAGATGCGCAAAACGCGCTGCTTGCGCTGCTCGACGCGCTCAAGGAACAGCCGCTGAACGCAGAAGACCTCGCAACCGCGTCTTCGCTGGCGGCGCTCTTGGCGTTTGACCAGCATGGCGAAGCGTTCGGACTCGACATCAGCGACGATTCCGGCAGACTCACGCTCTCGCCGAACATGATCGAATGGAACGAAGATTCCGTCACCATTACGCTGGACTGTCGCTTCCCCTTCAGCGTCTCGCCGGAGCAGCTCCTCGCAGCGGAAGACGAGAAGTTCGCGCAGATCGGCTTTACGCGCATCCACGAAAAGATCTCCAAGGGGCACTATATCGACCCCAACTGCGAACTCGTCAATACGCTGCTGGACATCTACAGCGAGGCCACCGGCAAGAAAGCAAAGCCGCTCTCCATCGGTGGCGGCACCTATGCCCGCTCGTTTGACAATGCGGTTGCCTTCGGCGTGGAGCCGGAAGGCGAGGCGGCGCAGGCACACATGCCGGACGAATCCTGCCCGGTCGAGAGCGTCCGCTTTGACACGCAGATGATCGCGGAAGCGATCAAGCGTCTGGCGGGAAAATAACGCATCTTTCAGCAAAAAATGGAGAGGCAGTTGCCTCTCCATTTGCGTTTTGGGGTTCAGATCGCTTTTTCGTAGATCGCCTTCGCGTCCGCTTCGTAGATTTTCTTCAATCCCCCGACGGGACGATCCGAGCCGTCCGGCGCATGGGTGACGACGCGCGCCATGTCCGCAAGTTGCGCGGGATCGACGCCGAGCTTGACCAGCCTGCTCGGCAACCCAAGGCGGGAATAGAACGTCTCCAGCGCGGAGATGCCGCTCTCGATGGTAGCGGCGACGGCTTTGGGCTGATCCTCCTGTCCCATGATGCGCACGGCAAAGTCATAGAAGCGTTTCGGATTCACGCGCCAAACATAGCGCATCCAGGCGGGGGTCAACACCGCAAGCCCCGCGCCGTGCGTCACGCCAAAGCGCGCGGTGAGCTCATGGTCGAGCTTGTGGCAGGCCCAGTCCTGCTCCCGTCCGACGCCGAGCATGTTGTTGTGCGCAATCGTTCCGCCAAGCGAAACCTGGCACCAGGCATCGTAGTCCGCGGGGTTTTTGACCACCTTTTCGCCGTAGGTGAGCAGGGTGCGCAGCGTCGCCTCACTCAGTGCGTCGGAAAGCTCCGTGTGCTCCGTGTTCGAAAAATAGCGCTCAAAGATGTGACTCATCATGTCCGCAACACCCGCCGCAATCTGGAACTTCGGAATGCTTTCAAAGAGCGAAGGATCGATCACGGAGAGCACCGGGCGGTTCCATTCGCGGTTGTAGCCGCATTTTTGCTGGGTTTTGTAGTTGCTCAGCACGGTGCTGTTGC
>JAEWYO010000015.1 GCA_023395595.1 Bacillota bacterium | reverse complement strand
CGCAACGGGAGACGTGCATTTTCTCGATCCCGAAGATGCGATCTACCGCGAAGTCATCCTCACGAAAAACGGGTTTGACGACGCTTCGTTCCAAGCACCGCTTTATTTTAAGACGACGAGTGAAATGCTCTCAGAGTTTGCCTATTTGGGTGAAGAAACGGCGCTTCGTGTCGTGGTGGAGGAGCCAAACCGCATAGCTGAGAGTTGCGAAATGCTCAAACCGTTCCCGGACGGAACACACGCACCGACGATTGAGCACGCGGAGGACATCCTGCGTGACATGGCGGTCGGTAAAGCACACGAAATCTATGGCGATCCGCTGCCGGAGGTGGTGCAGGCGCGACTGGATCGCGAGCTGAAGTCCATCATCGGTAACGGCTTTGCTTCGCTCTATCTGATGGCGCAGCGACTGGTGCACAAGAGTAATTCTGACGGATACCTCGTGGGTTCGCGTGGTTCGGTCGGCTCTTCATTTGTCGCGACCATGGCGGGAATCACGGAGGTGAACCCGCTGCAGCCGCACTATGTTTGCCCGAACTGTAAGCATAGTGACTTTGAGATCGACCGACTGCAATACTTTTGCGGTATCGATATGCCAAACAAGGATTGTCCCGTCTGTGGCACGCGCTACAACAAGATGGGGTTTGATATTCCGTTTGAAGTATTCCTTGGGTTTGACGGAGACAAAACGCCGGATATCGACCTGAACTTCTCCGGCGAATATCAGCCGACGGCGCACAAATACGTCGAGGAGATGTTTGGCCGCGGGCATGCGTTCCGCGCGGGCACGATCAGCGGCGTTGCCGAACGCACAGCGTTTGACTATGTGCGCCAATATGAGGAAAAAACGGGCAAGGTTCTGCGAAAAGCCGAGCGCGAGCGCATTGCGCAAGGCTGTCAGGATGTAAAAGTAACCACGGGGCAACACCCCGGTGGTATCGTTATCGTGCCCAAAGAGGACGACATTCTCGACTATACGCCGATTCAGTATCCGGCCGATAAGTCCAACAAGAACACGATCACCACGCACTTTGACTTCCACGCGATGGATGACCGCCTCGTGAAGCTCGATATTCTCGGGCACGACGACCCGACCGCGCTTAGAATGCTGCAAGACCTGACTGGACTCGACCCGGTTAGTATTCCGCTGGATGACCCCGATACGATGCGTATCTATATCGCCAGCGACTCGCTCAAGGTCGATCTGTCCGCGATCGATTGCAAAGTCGGCTCTCTAGGAACGCCGGAATTCGGCACGGGGTTTGTACGCGGCGTGCTGGATGCAACGCAACCCACCACGATGGAGGAGTTGGTTCGCATCTCCGGCCTGACCCACGGAACGGACGTTTGGCTTGGCAATGCGGAGCCTCTGGTCATCAACAAAATAGCCAAACTCAACGAGGTCATTTGCACGCGTGACGATATCATGAACTATCTAATTTTACATGGTGTGGATGCATCCAGCTCCTTTAAGATCATGGAATCTGTCCGAAAAGGCAAAGGACTCAAGCCGGAGATGGAGCAAAAATTGCTCGACAATGAGATTCCGGCTTGGTACATCGACTCCTGCAAAAAGATCAAGTACATGTTTCCGCGTGGACATGCCGTCGCGTACACGATGATGAGCTTCCGCGTGGCGTACTACAAGGTGCATTTTCCGTTGGAGTTTTACAGCGTCTATTTTACGGTGCGCGCGGATTTGTTTGACGTTTCTTTGGCGGCTGGCGGCGCAGAGCGCGTTTTGGAGACGATTCACGAGTTGGAGCGTGCGGCGGCGAAGATGACGGATTCCGAAAAAGGACGCACAAAAGATATCATCACGATTCTGGAAGTCGTATACGAGATGAATATGCGCGGAATCGAGCTGCTGCCGGTCGATCTGTACAAGTCCGACGCGAAACAGTTTTTGATCGAGGATGGTGCTATTCGTCCGCCATTCAACGCAATTCCGGGGCTCGGTACAAACGCGGCAGTCGCGATGGTTGAAAACCGCAAAGGGAAAGTATTTCACACGGTGGAAGAGTTCCGCGCGGCGACAAAAGCCAACAGCGCGGTTGTGACGGCCATGGAGAAGTGCGGGTGCTTTGATGGCATGGAGAAGACAGCGCAGATTTCGTTGTTTTAGCAATAATAGTCGATCAAAAGATTAACAGAAATCGAGAGTCGCTGCTTTGGGCGAATTCGCGCGAATCCAACAGATAATACCGTAAAATATTGCAATAATTGCCCATAAACCCCCATATATTGTCAAATGACCTTGACGCACAACAATCCCTGATATATACTTTTCAAGTAATCCTGCACTCTTATGGTGTGTTCATAATAGATTGTTTGTTTGAAGCTGGAGCGCAACGTGCAATTGGCTCAAATTGCGGATAGATTATGAAGTGACCGTGCAGAGATGTGCGGTTACATTTTTTTAGATCGGAGAAACATCATATGTGGTGGCTCTACACAGTCATCGGCATCTTGGGTCTGCTCTCCGGTTTCCTCGTTGGTTATGCTTACCGCCGCAATGTTGCGGAAGCAAAGGTGGCAAAGGCGGAGGACGCCGTAAAGAAACTCTATGACGATGCCCAGCGCAAAGCCGAAGAGATCAAAAAAGAAAAGGTCTTGGAAGCAAAAGAAGAAGTATTTAAAATTCGCTCCGAAGCGGAAAGAGAAAACCGCGAGCGCCGCGGAGAGATTCAAAGAAACGAAAGGCGCATTTTCCAGAGAGAGGAGATCCTCGACAAGAAGACGGATTCGCTCGATAAGCGCGAAGCCGCGATTGCAAACCGTGAAGCCGACATCGAGACCGCAGAGACAGCCGTCAAAGCGCTCTATGACCAGCAGATTCACGAGTTGGAGAAGATTTCCAGCCTGTCTACAGAGGACGCACGCAACATGTTGCTTGCCAACGTAGAGCGGGATACCAGGCACGAGGCCGCGCTCCTCATCCGCGACATCGAGTCCAAAACGAAAGAAGAAGCGGACAAACGCGCAAGAAACATCATCACGCTGGCAATTCAGCGCTGCGCTGCGGATCACGTTGCGGAAGCAACCGTCTCCGTCGTCGCTCTGCCGAATGACGACATGAAGGGCCGCATCATCGGCCGCGAGGGACGCAACATCCGCGCGCTGGAAACGGCGACGGGCGTGGACCTCATCATCGACGATACGCCGGAAGCGGTCATTCTCTCGAGCTTTGATCCCGTCCGCCGAGAAGTGGCGCGTATCGCACTCGAGAAGCTCATTCTCGACGGGCGCATTCATCCCACGCGCATCGAGGAGATGGTCGAAAAAGCACGCAAGGAAGTCGATACGGCTATCCGTGAGGCGGGCGAAGCGGCTGTTCTGGAAGTCGGCGTCAACGGGCTGCATCACGAGATCGTCCGTTACCTCGGCCGCATGAAGTACCGCACAAGCTACGGTCAGAACGTGCTCAAGCACTCCATCGAAGTCGCGCATCTTGCGGGCATCATGGCGGCGGAGCTCGGCGCAAACGTTGCGCTGGCCAAGCGCGCGGGTCTTCTGCACGACCTCGGCAAGTCCATTGACCATGAGGTCGAAGGATCGCATGCGCAGATCGGTGCCGATCTTGCCAAAAAGTTCCGCGAGAACAACGCCATCATCCATGCGATCATGGCGCATCACGGCGATGTCGAGCCGCAGACGGTCGAGGCAATCCTCGTTCAGGCTGCCGACGCAATCTCCGCTGCACGCCCCGGTGCGCGGCGTGAGACGCTGGAAAGCTACATCAAACGGCTTGAAAAGCTCGAAGAGATCGCGAATTCCTTTGACGGCGTGGAAACGTCCTTTGCCATTCAGGCAGGGCGAGAAATCCGCATCATCGTCAAGCCGGATCGCGTGAACGACAGCGACACCGTGATCATTGCAAAAGACATTGCTAAGCGAATCGAAAGCGAACTCGAATACCCCGGCCAGATCAAGGTCAGCGTCATTCGCGAAACGCGCACGGTCGACTACGCGAAGTAAGGCAAAAGAATACGATCGGGGCATGGTTCGCCATGCCCCGTTTGTTGACAGTACAGATCTTTATTTCTTCAAAAGCGATCAGAAAAATAACAATTTATGTTTGCCGGCATTTTACCGTCGGTAGACACACGGAGGGCATCCCATGTTTCCTGTTGCGGACGGGCATTGCGATTATCTTTACGGGGCGGTTCAATCCGGCTATGATCTGAAGAAACCCAAACGGGAGCAGGCGATCCGGCTGGACGATCTATTGCAAGGTGGGGTTGCGATGCAGTTTTTCGCCTGCTGGATTGACACCGCGCTTGCCGCACCGCCGCTGCATCAGTGTCTTTCGATGATCGACGCATATGAGCGCATGCTGGCTCAGCACAGCGAACTTGTGCCGCTCACGCGTGATTTCACACCCGAGTGCGGAAAGATCGCGACCGTGTTGACGGTGGAAGGCGGGGAAGCTATAGACGGCAGCATGGCGATTCTGCGCGTGCTCTATCGCCTCGGTGTGCGCGCGATGACGCTGACCTGGAATGAAAACAACGAGCTTGCAGGTGCTGCGATGGGTCGCGGGAACAAGGGACTCAGCGCAATCGGTCGGGACATCATCGACGAGATGTGTGCACTTGGCGTTGCGATTGATGTGTCTCACCTGAGTGATAAAGGAATCGAGCAGGTGCTTGCCCGCGCGACAAGGCCTGTGTTTGCCTCGCATTCCAATGCGCGGGGTGTCCATGAGCACCCGCGCTCGCTCAGCGATGATCTCATCCGCGAGATCGCGAAGCAGGGCGGCACAGTCGGCATTAATTTTTACTATCAGCAATTGACGAAGAATAATGTTGCAACGATTGACGACATCGTTCGCCATATCTGCCGTGTGGTAGAGATCGGCGGAATCGGCTGCTGTGCCATCGGTTCCGACCTTGACGGTATGCAGCAATACCCGAAAGATTTTAAGACCAGCCGTGATTTTCCGGCGTTGTTTGAGGCACTGCTCAAGCGCGGATTTTCCGAGGCGGATGTTTATCGCATCGCCTACCAAAACTTGCATGATTATATCGTTCAATTCGTTTGAAATAATAGAAATCTGACGTTCTTACCGTTTGCTGGAGGGAACATACATTTACAATTCTTTCTGATCAGTGTAAATGACTTGTTTGGGATACACATCGCACACGGGAAAGTGAGCGAATTGATTTTCATACATTGAGCATGTATACTGAAGAAGAATTCAAGTTTTTAGTCTGCATGAGCAAAACAATTGATCAAGTCAACCGTTCATCTTTCGCTCCAGTCATTCGATCCGGAGAACACGATTCAATAGGAGGGATATCCACTTGATTCGAATCAATAAAACGAGTAATCTCTATGCTTGGTTAGCGGACATTTCCTTGCTGCTTAGCCTGTTTTTGGAGACGAACTTTGCGCACACACTTGTTTCGCAACTGAGTATGTTGCTATTCTTTGGCTGCACAGCACTACTCGTGCTACAAAAACACAAATTGCATTTTTCTTGGTGGATGGCAGTATCCGCGCTTCTGATTGTATGGAGCACCGTGGTTACGTTCGGCTGGGCGTATGACCGCGCGGCATCGCTCGGCATGGTGAAAACGCTGATCATTACCACGGTATACTTCTTCTTTGTCTATCAATACATCGTGCTTCGTGCGGATGTCAAACGATTTTTTGAGATCTATATCATCGCCGCGCTGCTCATTGTTTGTTGGCTGTTTTTCAACGAACGCGCTTTGGATTGGAATGTGAACCGCCTTGGACTAGCCGACGGAGTTCACCCGAATACGGTTGGCATGATCAGCGCGTTTGCATTTGGTCTATGCATTTATCTTACCGGGAAAAAGTGGCAATTGCTGTGGTTGATTCCATCGCTTCTGCTGCTGGTTGCTGTTGCATTGACCATGTCCGTCAAAAGCGCGGCGCTCGCGGGTGTGCTACTGATCGCTATGCTGCTGATTCGGTTTCCGCGCAAATGGGGATGGAAGCTCATCGGCATTGCGGTCGTGGGATTTGCTGCGTTCTATCTTGTTATTTTAACCGAAAACCCGCTGAGCACGGGTGTCCTGAGCCGTGTACGCGAAGTTGCGCTGTACTTCTTGAAGGGTGAGGGCGTCGGCGGATCATCTGTTGAGCGCATGTCGCTGGTTCAAGCAGCATGGGGGAGATTTATTGAGAGGCCGGTGCTGGGATGGGGGCTTGGATGCTTCCGCTTGCTCGACGGGTCCCTCGGAATGTACGCGCATAATAATTATCTGGAGCTTTTAGTTTCCGGTGGCATTCCGATGGCGTTGATCTATTATGTTGGACAGGTTTGGGCGTTTATCTATGCAGCGCGCGAACTCAAACGCTCGAAAGCGCTGGATAAAACTGGCGAAGATGCAATCAAACGCCAGCTGGTTTTTGTCCTCTGCGTGTTGTTAGCAATGCGATTTGTTCTGGATTTTGCGGTTGTTTCTTATTATGAACGTCAGGATGCGATTTTTGCGGTCTTGCTCTTTGCTGCCGCACGATTTCTGAACCAGTCCCGTGAAGGCACGACAGTAACCGCAAAACTCGCGAACAAGAAGGAAGAATAAG
Organism: Bacillota bacterium; assembly: GCA_023395595.1. Classification (GTDB taxonomy): domain Bacteria; phylum Bacillota; class Clostridia; order Christensenellales; family CAG-138; genus UBA7703. The sequence continues at coordinate 42,727 of JAEWYO010000015.1, read as the reverse complement.
CGAGAAATCCTAGCGTTTTTCTAGCAAAATACCATTAAAATGATCATCTAAAGAAGTGAAAACCCTGTGTTGAGAAATTGGCGCAGGGTTGAATCTTTTTTTCACAAGTACTTCAAGATTTCATTCAACCACTATATATTGTTTTTAGTCAAACATTGAGATATAATAGATTGTACATTACTGTGCAACAGACGCGATTAAATCGGGTGCTCGTTGCAAATTCCTGTGCTTGGAGAGAGTTTTGAGAGTTTCAGTGATTATTCCAACGCTGAATGCAGCGGATACAATCGATGCATTGCTTAGCGCAATCGCAGCGCAAACTCTTTCCCCGGATGAGATCATAATCGTAGACTCGGAATCGGACGATGAAACCGTTCTGCTCGCAAAAGCATATCCCCAGACGCGTATAATTGAGATCAAACGAACCGATTTTAATCATGGCGGCACAAGGGACATGGCATTTCGTGCATCAATTGGTGACATCGTTTTGTTTTTTACGCAGGATGTACAGATCATAGAGAACACATATATCGAACAGATCGTTCATGCAACTTTGCAAGATGGTGTTGCTTGCGCGTATGGGCGCCAGATTGCTCGACGAGATGCGCCTCTTTATGAACGATACACACGTGAATTCAACTATCCTTCTCTCAGCTCAACGCGGGGAGCGGAGGATCTGGAACGACTGGGAATCAAGGCGTTCTTTTTTTCGGATGTATGCTCTGCGTATCGTAGAGACTCCTATATTGCGGTTGGTGGATTTGACCATCCCGTGATTACAAACGAAGACATGCTGATTGCCGCAAAATTTTTACGCGCAGGATTTCGGATTGCGTATTGTGCGGAAGCTGCTGTTGTGCACTCACACCGATACAATTGGAAACAAGAGTACGAACGAAACTTCTTAATCGGAAAAGTACTCTACCGGTACAGAGACCGTTTTTCAGGTGTAAAGGCCAATCAAGAGGGCGTTCGTCTTGTTCAGCATGTGCTAAAAGAGCTGCTCAAGCGCTTCGCCGTTGGTTCGAGTTTCCAATTTTGCTTCTTGTGTACGGCGAAACTACTTGGCAATCGAAGAGGCTATCGAGCAGGACGTTTCTGAGCCAGGTGAACCAATCGCTTAGAAGCGTGTAAAGCAAGACCTTCCTGAAACAGCTCGACAAACGCGAGTGATACGAATTGCATCGCGAAACGAAGATATAAGGAGAAAGCCTTGATTACGATACTATTGGCAACCTATAATGGAGAACGTTATATCAACGCGCAGATTGACTCCATCTTGCAGCAGACGGAGCAGAACTTCGTCCTGCGAATTCAAGATGACTGTTCGACAGACGGTACCTACTCCATTATCAGTGACTATGCCGAGAAATATCCGGAGAAGGTATTGATACAAAAGTGCGCGAAAAACACCGGCGGAGCAAAATGGAATTTTCTTGAATTGATGACAACATATCAAGATGATTACGTGATGCTTTGCGATCAAGATGATGTTTGGTTGCCGAATAAAATCGAGCTTACGTTGCGCGCAATGCACACTGCCGAGAAAGAACACGGCGTTCAAACACCGATTTTAGTGCACACTGACCTTACGGTGGTGGATGAGTCGCTTGGTATCATTGGCGATTCGCTCAATGACATGCTTGACCTCCGCATGGGCTATGGTGTGATGGCTTCACAGGTTGTTCAAAACACAGTAACCGGATGTACGGCTCTCTATAATCGGGCACTGGCTCAAATCATTCGTAAGCCGCAAGTCTGTATCGTACATGATTGGTGGTTGGGACTCATTGCTATTGCATTTGGGGTTAAGGTTTATCTGCCGGAAAGGACGATTCTTTATCGTCAGCATGGCGCAAATTCGATTGGAGCAAAGCAAGTTCGTTCCATTTCTTATGTTATAGACAAGGTGCTTCATCCAATGACGATTCGCGCGCAGCTGAATGCGGGATATGAGCAAGCCGGCGAGTTTCTCCGCGTGTACTCGGATCAGCTCACCGTTGAACAGAAAGCGTTTTTGAGTGAATATGCTTCGATTCCGAATTACGGCAAGCTGAAGCGTTGGATGATTTCGCAAAAACTGAGCACATTAAAGCGCGGATTGATTCGCAGAGTTGCACAGTTTCTTTACATTTGATTTTTTGAAAGAAGGAAGGGCTTGATATGAAAGGCATAATTTTAGCAGGTGGTGCAGGAACACGCCTCTATCCGCTGACGATGATTACCAGCAAGCAGCTTTTACCGGTTTATGACAAGCCGATGATCTACTATCCGCTTTCCACGCTGATGCTTGCGGACATTCGGGATGTGCTCATCATTTCAACACCAACAGACTTGCCGAATTTCGAGCGGTTACTGGGCGATGGCAGTCAATTTGGTATGCGTCTTTCTTACAAGGTGCAGCCGTCTCCCGATGGACTTGCGCAGGCTTTCATCCTCGGCGAAGAATTCATCGGCAGCGATTGCTGCGCGATGGTGCTTGGCGATAATCTGTTTTATGGAAACGGGTTTCGAACCTTGCTTCGAACGGCATCCAGCAATGCTGAAAAGGGTCTTGCCACAGTTTTTGGGTATTATGTAAACGATCCGGAGCGTTTCGGCGTCCTGGAGATGAACAAAGACGGGCAAGTACTTTCGGTCGAAGAAAAACCAACTCAACCGAAATCTAATTATGCGATCACCGGCCTGTATTTCTATGACAATCGTGTGGTAGAGCTTGCAAAACAAGTGAAACCTTCCGCACGCGGCGAACTGGAGATAACGGCATTGAATGATTTATATCTACAGGACGGACTTCTTCAGGCGCAGATATTGGGTCGTGGATTTGCATGGCTCGATACAGGAACGGTTGACTCGCTGCTGGAAGCGGCAGATTTCATTCGTATGATCGAGGTGCGGCAGAGCATCAAAATCTCTGCCCCAGAGGAGATCGCATTCAAAAACGGTTGGATCGACAGCCCAACCCTTTTAGAAGCGGCAAAAAGATATGGAAAATCTGCATACGGTGCGCATTTGAAACGTGTTGCGGAAGATAAGATTCGGTATTAAGGAAGGTATTTGACGTTGGAAGGCATACAGACAGAGCTAAAAGAAGTAATGATCCTTGAACCTCGTGTGTTTGGTGACAACAGGGGCTGGTTTATGGAGAGCTGGAGCAAGCAGGAGTTTGAAAAACTAGGGCTTTCCTATGATTTTGTACAGGATAACCATTCCTTCTCTGCGCAAAAGGGGACATTGCGTGGGCTTCATTTCCAAATGAATCCTTTTGCGCAAGCGAAGTTGGTGCGTTGCGCGCGCGGCGCAATCCTTGATGTTGCAGTCGATATCCGCAAGGGTTCGGAGCAGTACGGGAAATGGGTTGCGGTTGAGCTTTCTGCAGAAAACAAAAAACAGCTATTGATCCCACGTGGCTTCGCACATGGATTCTTGACGCTGACCGACGATGTGGAGATTCTCTATAAAGCGGATCAATACTATAACCCGCAAGCCGATCGAAGCATCGCTTGGAATGATCCATTCATCAACGTGGAGTGGGGAATTACCGAACCGATACTGTCTCGTAAAGATCAGGAAGCACCGCTTCTTGCCGACAGCGATGTGAATTTTGTTTTAGGAGAATCAAAATGAAAGTACTTGTAACAGGCGGCGCCGGATTCATCGGCGGAAACTTTGTACATTATCAACTCAAAAATCATCCGGAAGATCAGATTATTTGTCTGGATGCACTTACGTATGCAGGCAATATGGAGACGCTTCAGGACGCTCTAAAGAACCCGAAATTTTCGTTTGTGCAAGCAAGCATCTCGGATCGAGACGCAGTTTATGCTTTGTTTGAACAGGAAAAACCGGATATTGTCGTCAATTTTGCCGCAGAAAGCCATGTTGACCGCTCAATTGAAGACCCGGGATTGTTCCTGCAAACCAATATTACCGGAACGGGCGTCCTTCTGGACGCGTGCCGGAAGTATGGTGTTGGACGATTTCACCAGGTTTCGACGGATGAGGTCTACGGCGATCTGCCGCTGGAACGCACGGATCTCTTCTTCACAGAGGAAACACCGCTGCACACAAGCAGCCCCTATTCGGCTTCAAAGGCTGCGGCAGACCTGCTGGTGCTCGCATACTACCGCACTTTCAAGCTGCCGGTAACGATTTCGCGATGCTCCAATAACTACGGCCCGTATCATTTTCCGGAGAAGCTGATTCCGCTGATGATCATCAATGCGCTTTCCGACAAATCACTGCCCGTATATGGAAAAGGCGAGAATGTCAGAGATTGGCTGTATGTGGAGGATCATTGTTCGGCAATTGATTTGATCATGCGCGGAGGCCGCGTGGGTGAAGTATACAATATTGGCGGACACAATGAGCGCACCAACCTTGAGGTAGTCAAGACGATTCTTCATGCGTTGAATAAGCCTGAAAGCTTGATCCGGTTTGTAACAGATCGTCCTGGCCATGATTTGCGTTACGCGATCGATGCCACAAAGATCAAACAGGAACTCGGTTGGACCCCCAACACCACGTTTGACACAGGAATCCAAACCACAATTCAGTGGTACCTCGCCAACGAAAATTGGTGGCGCAGCGTTCTGGACGGATCGTATCGAGCCTATTATGATCGGATGTACAGCAATCGCTGATGGATGAACAAGAAGAGAGTGAGGCGTTTTCGTTGAAAATACTGGTAACTGGCGCAAACGGGCAGCTGGGTCATGATATCCTGCTGAATCTTACCGCGCGTGGAATAGAAGGAATCTCTGCTGATATTGCGGAATTCGACATAACGCAAGCGCAGGCAACAGATCACTTTATCAGTGAGCACAAACCGGATGCGGTGATTCACTGCGCGGCGTACACTGCGGTAGATAAAGCGGAAGACGATGCCGAGCGCTGTAAGCTGATCAATGAGACAGGAACGATCAATATTGCACATGCCTGCAAAAAAATCGATGCAAAACTCATCTATGTCAGTACGGACTATGTATTTCCCGGAACCGGGGAAACGCCGTATGAGGTGGATGCTCTCAAAGGCCCACTGAGTGTCTACGGTAGAACCAAACTAGCGGGTGAAGAGGCGGTTTCCGGACTGCTGAAACGCTATTTTATCGTTCGTACTTCTTGGGTATTCGGGAAAAACGGCAATAACTTTGTGAAGACGATGCTTCGCCTCGGCAAGGAACGAGAAGAAGTCAGCGTTGTGTGCGACCAAATTGGATCGCCGACATATACCGTTGATCTCGCCAACCTGCTGGTAGACATGGCACTTTCCGAGCAGTATGGCGTTTATCACGCGACAAATGAGGGCTTTTGCAGCTGGGCTGAATTTGCCGAGACAATTTTCCGTAAAGCAGGTTTGCAAACGCGTGTGAATCCTGTCACGACGGACCAGTATCCGGTACGGGCGCATCGCCCTGCCAACTCAAGGCTGAGCAAGGCGAGTTTGACACGGGCTGGTTTTATGCCATTGCCTGATTGGAAAGATGCACTGGATCGGTATTTGACCGAACTAGGTTAATATAAAGAATCTTGCCGAGTGTTCGACAAGTTTATTCGCCAGTGCAGCGGATTGAGTTTCATTCAGCCGTTGCATTGTGGAGCCTATTTCGCATGCGCATATGAGCGCTATATGATTAAGAAAAATCGTTTAATAAAGGAAGCACGAGTAATCAAGATGAGACTCATGAACAAAGTAAAAAAAGCGATAAAAATGGATAAGCGAAAAGCGCTTTCAACGGCGAAGGCAATCATCCATCAATACGGATTTAAGAGCTTGTTAATCGCAACACTTAACAAAGTTAGAAGCCGACCTCTATTGATGAATATTGATGATAACTTTTGCAATCATGTTGTCTCACCCAGAGAGATGGAGGAGGCGGGTAACAGAGTTTTACAGAGACAGCAATCGGAGCTTTCGACCATTGAGATGCGAGCCATGATGGACTCGTTTCATTCGAAACCTTTGATCTCTGTTGTCATGCCACTCTACAACTCTCCGGTAAAATGGCTTCGAAGAGCCATCGAATCGCTGCAAGAGCAAGTCTACGAAAATTGGGAACTCTGCGCAGTCGATGATGGATCAAAGGACAGACGCTGCATCACACTGATGAACGAAATGATGGCGGCCGATCCTAGAATTCGACTGATTTGCCAGAAGAAGAACGGTGGCATATCTGCGGCATCCAATGTTTCCTTGGAAATGGCAAAAGGTGAATATATCGCTTTATTGGATCATGACGATGAGATACCTGAGGATGCCTTCTTTTGGTTTGCCAAGGAGATCAACGATCATCCGGAAGCGGATTTTATCTATAGCGACGAATGTAAGATTAACGCAGGTGAAAAAAGCAACCGCGAATTCTCGTGTTTTTACCTGAAACCTGACTGGTCACCATTCTTGCTGATCAATCATATGTATACGGGTCATTTGACGGTGTACCGAACTTCTGTGGTTCGAGCGGTTGGTGGATTCCGCACGCATTATGATTTTTCTCAGGACTACGATCTTGCTTTGCGCGTATCTGATGTTACAAAAAACATTCGTCACATAGAAAGAGTTCTCTATTTCTGGCGGATCATCCCTGCTTCTGCGGCGTCAGGAGCGAAGGATTATGCGCGCGTTTCGAATATGGCAGCGTTGCGTGATTGGTATGCCCGCCGTGATTTGAACGTCGTTATGGAGCGGACGTTGAACACAAATTACGGCAGCTTGATCATGGAAACCAGCCCAAAGGTAAGCATTATTATTCCTTCCGATTCGTATAAGAACTTAATGGAGTGCTTCGACGGGCTATTGTGCAATACTTCATATAAGAATATTGAACTGATTCCGGTAACAAACGGAAAAACTGCTGCAGCGATTCATTCTGAACTGCACTATCTTGAGCAATTGAACATCTGTCTATATGACAAGACGTACAATTTTTCTGATAAGTGCAACGATGGAGCGGCCATTGCAACGGGCGATATTCTAATTTTCTTAAACGATGATGTCGTACCTTATAGCAAAGATTGGGTTGAGCGTTTAATTGAGGTGTTGAATTATTCTGAGGTTGGCGGAGTATCGCCTCTTTTGCTGCACACAGATGATACCGTGCAGTATGCGGGCATGATCACCGGCACACCCGGTTTAATTGGAACATCTTTCAATAACATTCCAAACACCAAACCCGTGCCAAACCCGTATAAACATGTTTTACTGCGAGATGTGAGTGTTTTGTGCGGGGCTTGCGTTGCCATATATAAGACGACGTTTTATCAAATTGGCGGATTTGATGCCATCCATACCCCGGCAGCGCATTCGGACTTGGATCTTAGCCTAAAGCTTATTGAAGCAGGCTATCGATGCGTTTTTAATCCGCATGCAATTTTGACGCATGTCGGAAACCATTCCTGGGAGAACAAGAATAAGGCTGAGAAAGCGGATATTTTCTGTTTACAACGTTGGGGAAAGTATCTTGAAAAAGATCCATACTTCACAAACAGCATGAAGGAAATGTTCTATAAGGATTTCCCGTTCAAGTATGAGATCAATTCCCCGGACAATTTGGTTTTACCTCAGAGTGAGAAATCAAGGGACATTCTATTCATCACGCATGAACTCTCGCGAACTGGCGCACCCGCCGTGCTGCTGGATCTGGTAGAAATCGTTTTGAAGAACGGAGATTTCCCTGTCGTTGTTTCCATGCAAGATGGCCCGTTGAAACAGTCGTTCCTTGATCTGGGCGTTACTGTTATTATCGACGAGTCTATTCAGCAGCGACACTGGATTTTTGAACGTTTCGCGCGTAATTTTGATCTTGTGGTAGTTAATACGATAGCAAGTTATGATGCGATTTACACGTTAAGTAATTCTCTTCCCCCTGTTTTGTGGTGGATTCACGAGGGATCATTTGCATTTTCAATGATGAAAGCCCAAATGCCAAAGAAGGTTGGGAACAACGTTCACATATACTCGATCTGCGATTACACGACTACTGCTCTGGCAAATGCGGGATTTGGTAGTTATCGGGTGAATAGCCTTCCTTGGGGGATTAGAGACTTCAGCCATGATAGCGCGCGTGTACCGAATGATAAATTTATGTTCGTTATATCCGGGAGTCTTGAGGAACGTAAGGGGCAAGATATTGTGATTGAGGCAATATCAAAACAAGACCCACAAAGTCTGAGTAATGCAAAGTTTATTTTTGTTGGGAAAACATTAGATGAGAATATTCATGCGATTATTTCACAGGCTGCAATCAGCAACCCCAGCATTAAATACATAAATTCACTTAGCCGAAGTGAAGCGCTGCACTTATATGCTGAGGCGGACTGTATGATTGTTGCTTCACGCGATGACCCTATGCCACTTGTCTCGGTTGAGTCGTTTATTCTATCCAAGCCAATTATTTGCTCAGACCATACTGGAACAGCAACGTACTTGAATGACAATGAAAACGGCATGATTTTCGCGAGTGGAAATAGTGATGAGCTTGCTGCTAAGATTACGTTTGCGATTCAGAACAGAGATAGAATGCAGGCTATGGGTATTCAATCGCGTAAAATTTATGATGAGCACTTTGCGTATGATGTGTATCGCGAAAGGGTGTTGAGCGTAGTCTCTGGCTTAATCGAAAGAGAGATATAGAAAAGCATATTAACTGCTCTCAAGGAAAAGTCGTTCAGATTCAGCAGCAAGCGATACGATTGAGAGATAAGTGAGTTTCATTCAAGTGGTTTAGCGAGCTGATCTTGTGAAGAAAAGAAAACAAGATCAGCTCGCTGATTCATCGAAATGGAGCAAGCGGAAGCAAATAGAATGACTGTGATCATCGGCGAAATTTAAACAGAAAAGAGCTTGCAATTTTTCGTGTGATACATTACAATACTTCATGCGGCGTCGTTTTAAATGCTTGTAAACGATTCGAGTTTGACTCTTGCAAACGTACGAAAGCATCTTCGGCACAGCGCTTCCTGAAACTAAAATATAGTTTCTGCATCTATAGGGGCATGATGTAATGGTAACATAGCGGTCTCCAAAACCGTTCTTCTGGGTTCGAGTCCTAGTGCCCCTGCCAAAAGAAAAGACCATCCGAAATCGGATGGTCTTTTCTTTTGCTTATTCTTTTTACTCCGGCTTTCCCGCGCCGCAGTTGGAGCAGAATTTACCGGTGTTTCCGGTTTGACCGCACTTGGTGCAGGTCCAACCCGCTTCCGGTCTCGGTGCGCCGCAGTTGGAGCAGAACTTGCCGGTGTTCCCGGCCTGTCCGCATTTCGCGCAGGTCCAGCCGGAGGCAGCCTGCTGCGCTTGCTGCTGTTGACCCATGCCAAAGAGTGTCGCGGCGTTGGTTCCGCCTGCGCTTTGCGCGGCGTTCATGCCGGCAAACGCCATAAACGCGCCATTCTCATTCTTTGCTGCGTCCTGCATTGCTTGTGCCTGCGCGCTTGCGAGAACTGCCGCCGCCATGGTCGGGTCTTTGAGCGCCGCTGCCTGCTGAAGCTGCTTGATTCGCTCTTCGTCTTCCGGGGATGCGGTGACGGAGCTAACGCCAAAGGACGCGATCTCGATTCCGCGAAGTTCTTTCCAGTCGGCAGAGAGCTCGGCATTGAGCGCATTTGCAATCTCTTTCGCGTGACCGGGGAGGGCACTGTAGCGCAGACCCATCTCGCTGATGCGTGCAAACGCGGGTTGCAGCGCGGTCATGAGTTCACTCTTGAGCTGACTGTCGATTTGGTCTCTGGTGTATTCACTTTCCACATTGCCGCAGACGTTCTTGTAGAACAAAATCGGATCGACAAATTTATAGGAATACTCGCCATAGCAGCGAATCGCGATGTCGATATCCAGACCAACGTTCTTGTCCACGATGCGGAAGGGAACGGGGTTTGCGGTGCCATACTTGTTGCCGAGAATTTCTTTTGTGTTGAAGAAATAGACGCGCTGATCCTTCGCGGTGTCTCCACCAAAGGTGAATCTGCGGCCGATGATCTTCAGCGACTCCAGAATACCTTTACCAAAGCCGCCGTAAAACAGCGAAGGCTCGGTCGATTTGTCATATACATACTCGCCGGATTCGGCCGTGAAGTCCACAACCTTGCCCTGCTCGACGATCATCATGAATTGTCCGTCATTGACGGCGATGATCGAACCGTTGGTGATGATGTTGTCGGAAGCCTTGGTGTTGGAACTGCGTTTATCATTGACGCGCTTTTGTCCTTTGGTGACAAGAACGTCCGCGCCCATGGCTTCGCAGTAAAAATACTCTCTCCATTGATCGGCCAACACGCCGCTGATTGCGCCGGTGGCGGCGGATAACAAGCCCATTGCACTAACCTCCATATCTATAATACAAACATTATACCAACGCTATCTTTGTTTGTCGAGATGAACACATGTTGCCTGAGCGGACGCGGAGGCGCGTACCGAAAAGATGACAGCCATTGGCAAAGGTGGTATAATACCGCCATCGTGGTTTTAGCCGCGCGTGGATTTGACTCAAAAAAATGAACACTCCATATAAAGGAACAAAAAGCATGGCAAAAAACGACAACAAAGCATTCGTAAAGGGTGCGTTTATACTCGGCATCGCGGGGCTGATCTGTAAGGTCATCGGTGCGTTTTTCCGCATTCCGCTCTACAATATGCTCGGCGACGGCATGCAGTATTATGAGGCGGTGTATCCCTATTATTCCACGCTGCTCGTCATCAGCTCTGCCGGATTGCCGACGGCAATTTCGCGCATGGTTGCGGAGCGCTCGGCGATTGGAGACATTGCTGGTGCAAAGCGTGTGTTTCGCAAGTCGCAACTTTTGCTTAGTATCATAGGCATCGTCACAACAGCGTTGATGTACTTCGGCGCGGACACGCTCGCACGCATGACAGTTGGCCCGCTGGCGGCTCCGTCGTTTCGCGTGATGGCACCTGCACTGTTAATCGTTTCGGTGATGTGTTCCTATCGCGGCTATCTGCAAGGATTACAGCAGATGACAGGTACCGCGATGTCTCAGCTGGCGGAACAGGCCGGCAAACTTGCAATCGGACTTTACCTTGCGGCGCGTTGGATGCCGCGCGGGCTGGAATATGGCGCGATGGGCGCAGTTGCCGGCGTGACGATTTCCGAACTGCTGGCGTTGATCGTCGTTGGCGCATTCTATCTGTTCCGCAAACGTGACCTTGAACTGACCGAAACCACCCTGAGCGAACCTTCTAGCGACAAAGGGATCATCCGCGGCTTGCTTGCCATCGCGATTCCCGTGACCATCGGCGCTTCGATTATGCCGATTACGGGTATTGTGGACGCATCGCTGATCAAAAACACACTCATGAGCATTGGCTTTGACGAAGCGGCTGCTTCTATGCGCTATGTCGCGCTCCGTAGTAACGTTACCAACATTATCAACATGCCTGCGGTACTGACGATTGCACTTGCTATGAGCCTTGTTCCTGCAATTTCCGCCGCACGCACGGCAAAGGATCAAAAGGCGATTCATACCGTGTCCGCGATGGGCATCAAACTTGCGATGTTCATCGGTATTCCGTGCGCAGTCGGACTTTTCGCGCTCGCCGCGCCCGCCATCGACCTGCTCTATAAGATCGACGACCAGCGCCTTGCCATCGCAAGCGCTCTGATGCGCACTTCTGCCATCGGTGTGATCTTTCTCTCTCTCGTGCAGACTCTTACAGGTATTCTACAAGGCGCTGGAAAGCAGCACATACCCGTGATCAACCTCTTTATCGGTGGTGTGGTCAAGGTTGTGTTGATGCTCACTCTGATGAGAAACCCTGCCATCGAGATTCAGGGCGCGGCAATCTCTACAACCGCGTGCTATATCGTTGCGGGTGTTCTCGACGCGATCTATCTGATTCGCTTCACGAAGCTCAAGCTCAATGTATTGGACACGTTTATCAAACCCACGGTTGCCGCTTTGGTCATGGGTGGAGCTGCCTACTTTAGCTATGGATTCATCTTTGGCAAGATTGCGTCCAATACCATCGCCACGGCCGGTGCAATTCTAATCGGCGTTGTGCTGTACCTCGCCGGCGTGCTCTGGATGCGTATGTTCTCGGAAGAAGATCTCACATTCATCCCTGGCGGATCCATCCTCGCAAAGCTCCAATTCCGCCGCAAATAACCCAAGAAAGGCAACGCATGCAAACCATTACCATCGTTTCAATACCTGCACCGGCGGCGCTTACACTTGCGCAGCAGCAAACACTCACAAGCGGGATGCCGCTGTTTTTGCAAACGGAAAAGCACCCATCTGCGCAGGTTTTGCACGATCTCCATCTGGCATACACAGCAATGGATGATTTATTTGATGCATCCGAAGACTTCGATTCACTCAACTTAGCCGTTGCAAAACGGCTATGCGACGCGGGGAATTGTGTATATTTCGCAACGGGCAGCATCCAGAACAGTCAACTGCCCGCAATCCGGTTAGAGGCACAGGCGCGTAACATACACGTTGCCGTTTTGCCGCATCTGCGCGCGGGCGCTGTTGCGTTCCCCGAGCGGGAAGCCGCGTTTGTCCTCTCGGCGCACGATCTGCCGGAGCAAATCGATCCAGAGCAGAGCTGTGTGATTGAAGAAATCGACTCGCGGATTGTCGCTGGCGAAGCAAAACTGCTTTTGAGCGAGTATTATCCGGATGAGTCACGTGTTTTACTTGCGTCAATCGGTAACGAAGGTTTATATCGACCCCGCGAAATAGCGCTTTGCGATCTTGACCGACAGAAGAGCTATGACGCGACGACGATTCTCTATGTGCCCAAGACGGACTATGAAACCCGCAATCGGCACGGGTTTGACGATGTGATGCGCATTGTGCGCAGGCTGCGCGCGCCAAACGGCTGCCCATGGGATCGGGAGCAGACGCACGAATCACTCAAGAACGCCCTGCTAGAAGAGAGCTATGAGCTTATCGACGCAATCGATGAGGACGACGACGCACATATCTGCGAAGAGATGGGCGATGTACTCTTGCAATTCGCGCTCCATGCGGTGATTGCGGAGGAGCAGAGCGCTTTTACCGCACGGGATGCCTGCACAGAACTGGTCGAGAAACTGATCTACCGGCACCCGCATGTATTTGGCGAAACCCGCGTGAGTGGTTCAGACGAGGTCTTGAAAAACTGGGATGCGCTCAAAATGTCCCAGCGCAAGCAGACCACGCAAACCGAAGTGCTCAAAAGCGTGCCAAAGAGCTTTCCTGCGCTTGTTCGCAGCAGAAAGGTGCAAAAGAAGGCTGCGGATGTCGGGTTTGATTGGGAAAACGCACAGCAGGCATTCTACAAAATTGCCGAAGAAACCGAAGAACTCCGCGAAGCGATGGAGCAGGGCAAGCACATTGAAGAAGAGATGGGAGATTTGCTCTTTGCGGTTGTCAATGTGGCAAGACTGCTGAAATTAGAGCCGGAATTTCTGCTCATGCAGGCGACAGATAAGTTTATTAGCCGGTTTGAAACCATGGAATCCCTCGCGAAATCGAGCGGGAATGAGCTCAAAGATCTGCCGTTTTCTGAGCAGGATCGGCTATGGGATGAAGCCAAAAAGTGCCGAATTACGGAATAAATTCACAATTTAAGGCTTGCCAATCGCCGCCAAGATTGATACAATGTTCCAGCAACCAAAAATTCATGGAGGTTATTTTACAATGAATAAAACCGATTTGATCGCGGCCGTCGCGGAGAAGAGCGAACTCTCGAAGAAAGACGCAGAAAAAGCGGTTGTCGCGTTTCTGACCGCCGTCGAAGAGTCCCTGAAGGCTGGCGACAAGGTTTCCATCGTTGGCTTTGGCACCTTTGAGGCGAAGGTTCGCCCCGCCCGCAAAGGCCACAACCCGCAGACCCGCAAGGAGATCGACATCCCCGCGTCCAAACTGCCCACCTTCAAGGCCGGCAAGGCGCTCAAGGATTCGCTCAACTAAAAAGAATCGTGTTTCTTACGCCGCAAGGAGCTTCCCTGCGGCGTTTCTTGTTAAACGAGTGAAAACAGTAGAACAGCGCCAAAAAACGTAGCCTTAACACGATTTTGAGCCGTTTTTGACGAAATTTGCTTAAAAACTTGATTCTAGTCGTGTTTTGCGCGATAATGGACGCATTATTTGGAAGAGATGGGAGTTGGTGCAGGATGAAGCAGTTGCAGGATCGAATTCGCGCCGAGGGGCGCGTGCTTCCCGGAAACATCATAAAGGTTGACGGCTTTTTGAACCACCGCGTGGATACGGCGCTGATGCGCGACATGGCGAAGGAATTCAAGAGCCTTTTTGATTTAAATGGGCTCACGGCTGTCTTGACGGTCGAGGCTTCCGGCATCGCGCTTGGAACGATTTGCGCGGAAGAGTTTGGCGTTCCTCTTGTGTTTGCGAAAAAGGCAAAGTCGGACAACATCGAAGGCGGACTCTACAAGAGCGACATCTACTCCTATACGTATAAGAAGCATGTGACGCTGATTGTCGCGAGCCAATGGCTCAGCGCAAGCGATAAAGTATTCGTTGTGGACGATTTTCTCGCAAACGGTGAAGCGCTTCGCGGCTTGGTCGAGATCGTAGAAGAGGCGGGTGCGGAACTTGTCGGCATTGGCGTTGCGATTGAAAAAGGGTTTCAGCCGGGCGGACAGCGTCTGCGCGACGCGGGGATTCACCTGGAATCTCTCGCGATCATCGAACGGGCGGACGAAAACGGCGTCGTCTTCCGCGGGGAGTAAGCTATGCGGGAACGTGTTGTAGTCCTCGACTTTGGCGGACAGTATAACCAGCTTATCGCGCGGCGTGTTCGTGAAGCGGGCGTGTATAGCGAACTCATCCCGCACGATGCGCCCATTGAGCGCATCAAGGGAGATTCACTCAGCGCGATCATCATGACCGGCGGGCCGGACAGCGCCTACGAAGAAGGCGCAAAGGCCTGCGACAATGCGGTGTTCTCGCTTGGCGTTCCGGTGCTTGGCATTTGCTATGGCATGCAATATATCGCAAAGGTGTTTGGTGGCGAGATTGCCTCCGCGCCGATTCGCGAATATGGGCACACGAAGATTCGTTTTTCCGCGCATCCGCTCTTTGCGGGGCTTGGCGATGTGGTGTGGATGAATCACAACGACTCCGTCACGCGCGCACCGGAAGGCTTTTCTGCGATTGCCTCTACAGACGCGTGCCCTGTTGCGGCATTTGCGGACGAAGAGCGCAAGGTGTATGGCATCCAGTTCCACGCGGAAGTGACCCATACGCAGAATGGGCAAAAGCTCTTCGAGAATTTCCTCAAGAGCGCTTGCAATCTGCGCTGCGACTACAGCGCGGCAAATCTCAAGAACGAGCTGATCGCAAGTATACGCGCGCAGGTCGGTGACAAGCGCGTGATCGGTGCGCTTTCCGGCGGCGTGGATTCCTCTGTTGCCAGTGTGCTGGTGCACGAGGCAGTCGGAAGCCAGATGACGTGCATCTTTGTTGACCATGGGTTGCTGCGTGAAAACGAGGCGGAAGAGGTCATGCAGGTATATCATGACACGCTTTCGCTCAATATCATCAAGGTGGATGCACGGGAACGCTTCCTGAGCAAACTTGCCGGCGTGACGGAACCGGAGAGAAAACGAAAGATCATCGGCGAGGAGTTTATCCGCGTTTTTGAGGAAGAATCCAAGAAGCTCGGCGGTGCGGAATTCCTGCTGCAAGGCACGATCTATCCAGATGTGATCGAGAGCGGAACCAGCAGTGCGAGCACGATTAAAAGCCACCACAACGTTGGCGGGCTGCCCAAGGATATCGGTTTTATTGGACTGGTGGAGCCGCTGCGGATGCTGTTTAAGGACGAAGTGCGCGCGCTGGGCGAATCACTCGGCATTCCGCACGAGCTCGTTTGGCGGCAGCCGTTCCCGGGTCCTGGGCTTGCGATTCGCGTGTTGGGTGACGTGACGGAGGATAAACTGGCCATTCTGCGCAAGAGCGACTATATCTTCCGTGAGGAAGTGAAAAACGCGGGGCTTGCGGAAGCGATTTGGCAGTACTTCACGGTGTTTACGGGCATGCGCACCGTCGGCGTAATGGGCGACCAGCGCACGTATGACTATATCATCGGCGTGCGCGCGGTGACCTCCACCGATGCGATGACGGTGGAATGGGCAGAGATTCCGTATCCTGTTTTGCGGCGCATCAGCGAACGAATAATCGGCGAGGTGCCTCACGTGAATCGTGTGGTCTACGACATCACCAGCAAACCGCCGGGAACGATTGAGTGGGAATAATCCCGAATGAAAACAGGAGGTTGAGAAATGTCATACTACTACGTCATCGGAATTCGAATGGACAACAGGGTTGGCAATGCCGCTGCATTTCAGAAAGTGCTCACCGAAAATGGCTGCAAGATCAAAGCGCGGCTGGGGCTGCATGAAGTCAGCGAAGACCTCTGCGCGACGGACGGGGTCATCGTCCTCCAGCCATACGGCGAAAAAGAGGAGGTTGAGCAGTTGGTCAAATCGCTCAACGCACTCGACGGTATCACGGCAAAACTCATCGACCTGAATTAACACAAACACAAAAAGAAGCCCCGAAGGTTACACTTCGGGGCTTTGCTATGTGCTGGTTTACTTTAGTAGAATCGTTTTTATGTTCAAATCCAGTTTTTTTCGCGTGAGTTGAATCAACAGTTCTTCCAGAGCGGAAACACTGGCAACGGCGCAGAGCAATACCGCTGTTGGGACTAATCCCCAAAGGCGCAGCAGAAAAGGAAAGCAGAGGAGCAGAAATCCGGTTGCTTTGTTGGCATATGTGTGCAGAAATGCGAACTGACGAAATCGCACCCTGCATACCGCAAGTGCCAATAGGCGAAGAGTGGCAATTCCCGCAATCCAGATCGTGATCCAAAGTGGAATTTGATATGCAGTAAGCACGCGAAAGACCAACACGCCGCAGAGCAGAAAATCTGCAGCGCTGTCGAGCTTTGCGCCAAACGAACTGGACACATTCCACCTGCGTGCAAGAAATCCATCCAGAATATCGCTTAAACCCGCGAGTAAATAGACCAGCAGAAACCAACCGGTGAGAAACGGCAAAAACAGAAGCGAACCGGCTAGCGCCATCCGCAGGACTGTTAAGCAATTTGGGATCGTCTTTTTTGAGAAAAGTTTGTGCAATCGTTTCCCTCTGGTGCGTCAGGACATATCAGAAACAGGCGTTAATTTTTTCTCAAAACAAACCGCTTCGTCTCGCCCGGCGTATTTCCCATAGTTTGGGATGGTGGTATATCCGTTTCGAAGATAAAACGAGACCGCTTTTTGGTTGATCATACGAGTTTCAAGCACAATGCGTTCAAATCCCAACATGATTGCTTTTTCCTCGAGATAACACAAAATCTGTCTACCAACACCGGAGTGATGATCCCGCGCGAACACACGTTTCATCTCCGCTGTGTATTCGTCCAACGGTCGGATTGCGCCGCAGCCGAGGGCAGCGCCATCAATGGATCGCGCCATTGCAAAGCACGCACGCGGGTGTTCCATCTCACCCGAATCAAAAGAGGACGCACCGTTGTTACCCGTGATGGATTCCAGAACGGAGGAAAGTTCCGCCAGCAACTGCGCTGCGTCCGGCGTGTCGATTGGCTCAGAGGCAATGGTTATCTCAATCATTCAGCATACCTGTCAGTTTGTCTCACTTTGTAGCTCTTCTAGCAGCTTTGCGCCGAGAACCGTCGCGGGAATTCGATAATCCGGCGCAAGATTGGTCAAAATCACGACGGCGATCTGACGCGCGGGATCAAACCCCATATAGCATGAAAAATGACTCGTGCCGCCATTGTGCCAGACGATGCCGCGCTCGTCATCAATCATCCACGAGGCTCCGGCTGAGTCCATACGAATGCCGAGGCTTGCGAGTTGCTCCGTTGTCGCGTTGATTGTTGCAATCGGCTCACGCGCTTTTGCAAGGAACGCAGAAGAACCTGTGAGCATTGCGCGCGAATAGATTGCCATATCGTCCGCGGTGGAAATCAGCGCACCCGCTGGAATATAGGCATCGTCCTTTGCCCAACGCCAGTAGCCGGAAAGATTTCCGTCGCCATCGGAAATATGCGTGTGCTGCATGCCGAGTTCCTGCTGCAAAAACGAATTGGCAAGGTTGGTATAGCTCTGCTCATAGATTCCCTCCAACATGAGCCCAAGCACGGAGAACCCAAAGTTGGAGTATGAAAACGGATAATCCTTATCTTGCAAATGAACGTTTTCGATCCGGCGGCGCAGCATCCCCTGCGAAATCTGATAGAAACTGTTCTCGCCGGAGAAAAAATTGTCGATCATGGGACGTTCAAAATAGTGGCTCTTGTAGCCGGATTGATGGGTGAGGAGACGCTCAATCGTGGGATAATACGACTGATCCGGCAGTTTGATGAAACGATTGATGGGGTCGGATAGACGCAAGATTCCTTCCTCTTCCGCGCGAAGAACTAGCGCCGCGGTGACTGTCTTGGTCAGGGAGCCAATTTCGAATTCGTAGGAATCATAGGGGATTTGTCCAGCGTTGTCGCCGTAAAAGGAGATATTCGCCGCACCGTTTTTCAAGACGACAATGCCAATTTTCGCGTCCGGCGTGTCCTTGGTTGTATACGCGAGGCACTCTTGAAAGTCCATGCTTGCCACAAGATTCTCCTTTGGTTTGCGAAGGATAAATAAGGC
Source organism: Bacillota bacterium (assembly GCA_023395595.1). GTDB lineage: Bacteria > Bacillota > Clostridia > Christensenellales > CAG-138 > UBA7703. The sequence continues at coordinate 24,089 of JAEWYO010000015.1, read as the reverse complement.
ACAAACACCCGCCGCAATCAGCAATACGGCAGCAATAAGAATCCAAAAAAATCGACGCTTCTTTTTATTTTCGTTTGGGTTCATGATCCATACTCCTCGAAAGTGGTTATGTGCATTATACCACTTTGGATAGGCTTCATCACACAGGATATTGATCCTGGCGTAATTGTTCACGGACAAGCAAGTTTGCAGTTCCGGATACATTTTGATCACAATCCGTTCTGTCGCAGAGATATTCTATGCTATAATACTCGCATGGTATTTTCGAGCCTGACATTCTTACTGCTGTTTCTGCCCGCCATGCTTGCGGTCTATTTTGCCTGCCGCAGCATCCGTATGCGAAACGCGGTTCTCTTGATCGGCTCGTTGATTTTCTACGCATGGGGTGAGCCGGTATTTGTTCTCGTTATGGCGGCGGTGACGTTTGTGGTCTATGCCGGTACGCTTGCATTCAGCGCGGCAAAGAAGCCGTCCATAAGACGTCTGCTGTTTACCCTCACGCTTGTCTTATCACTATCCGCACTGCTTTATTTCAAGTATGCTGCGTTCTTTGCCAATCAATTATTTGCCTTACTTGGGTCTTCGTATGTGATGCAAACACCGCGCCTGCCCATCGGTATTTCTTTTTTCACGTTTCAAGCGATCTCCTACGCTGTGGATGCTTACCGTGGGAATGTTCGCGTACAAAAGAACTTTGCGCATCTGCTGCTGTATGTTTCCTGCTTCCCGCAGCTTATCGCGGGGCCGATTGTGCAATATGCGGATATAGAGTTTGAGCTGCTGGAGCGTCAAACCACGCTGGATGATTTTTCCGGCGGCATGCGCAGGTTTGCAATCGGGTTATGTAAGAAAGTGCTTGTGGCGAATATCCTTGGCGAAATGCTCTCGGCTCTGCCGGATGCTGGTGCGTCTGTTTCCGCAGGTTGGCTCACCAGTGTGGTGTTTGCGCTGCAAATCTACTTTGACTTTTCCGCGTATTCCGATATGGCAATCGGGCTTGGACGCGTGCTTGGGTTTCGTTATCAGGAGAATTTCCGCTATCCATACATTGCCCGCTCGGTCTCCGAATTCTGGCGCAGATGGCATATTTCGCTTGGACAGTTCTTCCGTGAGTATGTCTACTTTCCATTGGGCGGCAGCAGGAAGGGGAAGCACCGAACGACGCTCAACCTACTCTTGGTCTGGACGCTAACAGGGCTCTGGCACGGAGCGAGTTGGAACTTCGTTTTATGGGGATTGTATTATGGAATTCTCATTGCGCTGGAACACGGCACACTGAAGTATATCGTCAAACGAACGCCAAAACCGGTTGGCATCGCGCTGACGCTGATTGCCGTGCTCTTCGGATGGGTGCTGTTCTACCAAACAGATCTCTCCGCCTGTGCGCGGCAGCTGCTTGCGATGCTGGGCATCGCGCAGCAAAACGGCACGATCGCATTTGCCGGATGGATGGATGCGCAGACAATGCACGTCTTGCGCACCTATACCGTTTTCCCGTTATTGGCCGCCGTGCTGAGCTTGCCGATCTTGCCTGCGATGGAGCGGCTACTGCGGCAGAAGATTACGCTGCAGCGAACGGCGCAACTTCTCTCCGTGCTGCTGCTGACGCTTGGTGTTGTGCTGAGCATTATGAACCTTGTTTCAGACAGCTATAATCCGTTTCTCTATTTCCGGTTTTAATCTGCCGCGCAAAATACAAACAGTCAATTTTGAACAGAAAGGAGCAAGGCAATGCGACGAAAGCTCTCGTTCCTCGTGACGCTGTGGTGGATCATTCTCTGCGGCGTACTCGGCGCTTGTATGCTTCTTTTTGCAAACCGCGCTCCCGTTGTTTCCGAGCAGGAGAACCGGACACTCTCCGGAATGCCAGGCTTTACGCTGGAAGCGATGAAAAAGGGCGAGATCAGCGAATCGTTTGAAAGCTTCCTGACCGATCAGTTTTTCCTTCGATCCGAACTCGTAGACGGCGCAAACACACTCAAGCATCTATTCTCTGCATTGACGGTGGATGAATTGCTCGATGTGGAAGGAGAAGAGGTGCTGGTTCCGTCCAACACAGAAGCACAGGCGCAGGAAGAGACGGTCTCCACGGAGCCGGAAGAACAAACGACGCAGCAAGAAGAACCGCAAACGGCGGAAATCACGCTGCCTGCGGCTGCATCGGCCGAGTCTGCCAACGTTTGGCTCAACCACAAGGACGGCACGAAAACCGCCCTGTTTACCTATGAGAAGAAGGATATGGAGAAAGCGGCGAGCATACTTAACACATATGCCGCGCTGCTGCCCGTCGGCGGCAAGCTGCATTTCCTGTTGGCTCCGCGTGCACAGACTGCGAACAAGCTCGCGCTTCATCTGGACAGCGAGAGCGGCTGGACAAGCGAAATGGAGAGCGCTCTGCAATCGCTGGTTTCAAAGAACGTCGTGGTGCATAATGCGTATGATATTTTACAAAGCGACATGCTTGGCGGTGAATATTTATATTTTCGCACCGATCACCACTGGACTGCCCGCGGGGCTTATCTAGTTGCCGATGCAATGCTGAAAGCGGAAGGTTACCAAACGGTTCCGCTTTCGGACTATCGCGAGAAGACAATAGAGGGCTATCTAGGATCGATCTATTTGCACGGAAGAAACGCAAAGCTAAAGGAGCTTGCGGATACAATTGAGGTATTTTATCCGTTGCTACCGGCGCAGTCATTCCGCGTTTCCAACACATATAAGAAAAATGAACTGCCGGTGGTCGATGAAACACAGACAAACTATCTTGTTTTCCTCGGCGGCACAGCGGGACCTTATCGCGTGCTAGAAGGCGGTTATCATACAGGGCGGAAGATGCTGATGGTGTGTGATTCGTTTGGCAACAGTATCGCTCCATTCTTTCTGCCGTATTATGATGATGTCTACATGGTCGATTTTCGCGACGAGTATTACACGCGGGACGAAGCGCGCGGCAGCGTAAAGGACTATGTCAGACGACTTGGCATAGATGACATCTACATTGTACTATCGGAGACAAACGGAATCGGATCACTGTACCTCAATCAATTGATGGCAGCGAATGTGAACTAAACAACAAGGTAACCATGAGCGAACAAAACGGAAGCAAACACGAAATCATTCGTCAAACAGAATCGCGCGCAAACACCACGCGCATCTGGCGCACACAAGGAGAGCCGCTTGGTTCGGCTGTCGTTGCGGGAGATCGTCGGTTTGTTCTGCGCGCGCTGTTGTTTTCTGCGGTCGTGCTATTGCTTTTGATCACCGCCGGATTCTTCATATCCCGAAACATCGCTGCGGTCAAGCAGACCTATGCGTCGCTCTTGATTGCACAATCTCGGTTTACGCAAGCGCAGGCGGTCATTGAGTCCATGGAGGATGAACAAGCAAAAGCCGCGCTGCAAAAGAAGCTTTATTTCTATGTTGCTGAATCGTATGTGAAAAGCGGCAGAGCCGCCGATGCCGTTCCATTGTATCAGGCGGCGGGGGATCATCCCGGCGCGGTTGCAGCCCTGCGAAAAACAGGCTACGCGCTTGCGCAGATGTATGAAGCGGACGGCGATTTTCAGGAGGCGAGCCAAACCTATACCGCGCTTGGAGATTATCTCGATGCGGTGGAGAAGAGCGAAGCATGCAGCTATTCTTATGCGCTCGAGCGGCTGGAGTATGGCTATTATGACGAAGCAATGCGGCTTTTCTATGCGCTTGGCAGCTATGAAAACGCCGAAGAATATGCAAAGCAGGCAGCATCCGAGCTCTCGCAAAATGAAGGCGCAGGGGATTTGGTTTCGCTGTTGGTTGGACTCAACGATGAGCAGCTTGCCGAGCGTGCGCGGCTCAAGGCAGCACGGGATGCGCTGCCCTCCGGCATGATTGCCACGGGATATAAACATACCGTGGCGCGGACGGAGGCTGGCGGCGTACTTTCAGCGGGCTCCAATCTCTCTGGCCAATGCAACACAGACGATTGGACAGACATTGTCTCTGTTGCCGCGGGCGCATACCACACGGTTGGCTTGCGCGCGGATGGAACAGTCGTCGCAACCGGTATGAACACTTACCATCAGTGCGATGTTGGCAAATGGACGAATGTTACCGCTGTCTACGCCGGTGCATACAACACACTTGCCATCACGCGGGACGGGAAGATTCTCAACACCGGGTATCAGAACTGGAACATCCTGAAGTGGCGCGATGTCGCTTCGCTTTCCATTGGTGATTATGCGCTATGCGGCGTGATGAAGAACGGTCAACCGCTTTCCACGCATGGCGAACTCACAACAGAAGCGTATTACGATCTCGTCGCAATGGACGCGGCGACAGCAAACAGCGCGGGGCTTAAGGCGGACGGAACCGTCGTTGCAAACGGGTTGGACGTTTCTTCCTTACGCAACATTCTTGCAATCGACTGCACGCCAAACGGAATTTTTGCGCTTGACGATAGCGGACGCGTGTTCTCACGCGCATTCTCCTTTGCGCATTTGCCGGATGTGTCCGATTGGCAGAACATCGTCGCCATCTCCGCCAGCGCCACGCATATCGTCGCAATAACAGCAGACGGAAGAGTGCTTGCCCGCGGGGAAAGCGATGTGGGGCAATGCGACACGCTGGACTGGGTGTTGTTCACACCTGTGGCAACGCCGCTGCCTTCCGAATCGCCGGAAACTACACCGGCTCCGTAAGAACAACCGTACATAAAAGATGCCCCGCCGAAAAAGCGGGGCATTTGCGTTAGCGCGCGGGGAAACGTTTTTCGCTTTCGCTCAGGTCAAACCCGAGCGTTCCGCCGGGATTCATGATATTGTCTGGGTCAAAGTGATTCTTGAGCGTGCGCAGCACGTCATACTCGTTTTTACCCAGAGATCCTTCCAGCCAGGGCGCAAACATCTTGCCGATGCCGTGGTGGTGGCTCATCGCTGCGCCGGACTGCTGAATGGCGGAGAGGATTCCAGCGTGATAAGCGCGGAACGCCTCCGGGTCGCTTTCCTTGATGATGAAAATGAAGTAGAGGTTTGCGCCCTGCGGATACACATGGGACATATGCGTCATGCAGATCGTGTCCGGCCGGGATTTGCAAAACGCGCGTACATCGGCGTGCACTTGTGCCATGTTACTCCAGTTGACGGAGCATTCCATCGTATCGGTCACGATGCCGAAGTCCTGCATGGTGTCGCGCATATAAGGATCGTTGAAGCGCCCTTTTTCCCAGCCGCGCGTAACGTAGCCCGTTAGGCTCATGCCGCCGAACTTGCGCGCAACGCGATGCACGTTTTTCGCGACATTGCGGGAGAAACCGTTCTCACCATTGGTGAAGCCAAGGAAGAGGCACATCTCATTTTCCTGAAATCCGCGCAACCCGAAGAGGTGCTTCAGCGGCGAATCCATGACGCCATAAAGATGTAGCATCACGCTGGTCTCTTCGGGATCAGAGAGACGGAATACGGAGGGCAGCCCCGCTTCGCTTTGCATGATCTCGCGCGCGGCGGCTTGCGCTGTTTCCCAATCCCTGAACATATAGGAGTATCGCCGGATCGTTTCTGGCATATGGCGGAACACCTTGAGCGTAACGTGCGTGAGCACGCCGTAGGTGCCTTCGCCACCCATCAGAATTTGGCCAAGGTCGCTGCCGGTCGCCTTGCGTGGATAGCTGTCGGTTTTGATGTTACCGATCGGGGTTGCGTATTCTTGCGCCATCACAAGATCGGAAATGCAGCCGTAGTACGTCGAGTTTTGCCCCGCGCCGCGCGTAACCACCCATCCGCCGACGGAGGAATATTCGAAGCTCTGCGGAAAATGTCCGCAGGTATAAGCGCGTTTTGCACCGAAGAGAGACTTGGCGTTATTGAGCGTTTCCTCCAACTTTGGCCCGCTCATGCCAGCTTCAACCGTAATGGTTTGATCGATTTCGTTAAACGAGACAACTTTGTTGAAGCGCAGACGCAGATCCAGCGAGATGCCGCCCTTCACGCACTCAACACCGCGCGTGACAGAGGAACCGCCGCCGTAGACATAGACGGGGATTTTTCGCTTTGCGCAGTAAGCGACGATATGCTCAATTTGCTCCTTGGTGTCTGGATAGAGCACCGCGTCGGGCACGTTTTCTACGATCTTGTTGCGAAGACGGAGCAGGTCGTACATCGTTTTACCGTAGGCAACTGAGAGGCGCGCATAGTCGTCCGTGCGGACAAACTCGCTGCCAACAATGCCGGAGAACGCATCCAAATCTTCACGCGTCAATCGAATTGGCAGATCAAACGACACCTTGTCAAAACCGGTGTCCTCGCGATACGTGCGAAAATCGTCATCGGTTAGGTGGAACTTCTCTTTCATCAGTTTATAAAGCGATTCCCGCGGTGCTTTGATCTCCAGCGGGGCACCCCATTTGAAGATGGAGCGGTAGCTGTCCTTCGGGAACTCGCCCTTGACCCAATTGGGCTCAAAATCATGATATGGATGAGACATGGTTTGTTTCTCCTTTCGGTTCGATCAATATTGGTTCACAAGGCGATTGCTTGTGCAGATGACGTTGACGCCTGTACCGCAGATGTTCTCCGCAATAACATCGCCGGCATGGATGCGCGTGTGCACAACCACGTTGCCAAGCGCTTTGGATACTTCCAGCAACATCTCTTTCTCGATTTCCCCTGCGGTGCGGACGCTGACGACCGGAGCGTCGGGGAAGGCTGTTTTTACACTGGTGGTGAGGGTGCGCATCGGGTGCGTCAACTCCGCGCTGGCATATGCTTCACCGCGCTTGCACTTTTGTCCGCTGCAGTGGAGTCCGTCCGCCGTTTGCGTACAGGTTATGCGACAACCATTCGGGCAGACGATGCAGACGATCTCTTTGGCTTGTATGGCAGTTGTTTTGTCTTTCATTTTACTCTTCCTCCAGATGGAACCTGAGTGGCTCGTTTCCGCTGAGCTGTTCCGGCGCGAGCAAAACGGGCAATCGCTCCATCTCCGGCGGGCGCAAATGCGAAAAACGTTTGGTATAGATCGTGATTCCAGCCTTGGTGATGGTCAGCGTCGCGTTGTCCATGTCCGTTGCCGAACGGAAGAAAAAGACACGCTCGTGTGCTTCTGCGTTGCGGGAGACACGCTGCGGAACGATATAGAGCAGAGAATTGTCGCACTCGACCGGAACAAGCCCGCGTGCTGTTCGATCCCGCTCTGCGGCGGCGGCACCTGCGACCTCTCCACTCTCGGAAACATAATCTACAAGGTCGTTGACGTGCAGCGCGTTACCACAGGCAAATACACCGCGCAGAAGCGTTTCGTTTCGTTCGTCAACCACCGCGCCCTTCGTTTTGCTGTCGATCGGGACACCGATGGTCTCCGCAAGTTCGTTTTCGGGAATGAGCCCGACGGAGAGAATCAACGCGTCACAGGGGATAATCTCTTCGGTTCCAGCGACGGGGCGCATCTTGGAATCGACGCTTGCAATTTCGACCGCGTTCAAGCGCGCGTCGCCGAATACGCGCGTGACGGTCTTGCTTGTGTGCAACGGAATCTCGAAGTCCCAGAGGCACTGGCTCACATTTCGGGTCAGGCCGCTAGGCGTTGGCTTTGCTTCATAAACGCCAACCACCTCGGCCCCTTCCAACGTAAGCCGCCGCGCCATGATGAGCCCGATGTCTCCACTGCCGAGAATGACACAGCGCCTTGTCGGTAGTTCGCCGAGGATGTTGGTGTAATACTGTGCGGTTCCTGCCGTGAAGACACCCGCGCAGTGCCGCCCGTGCACGCCAATTTGGCGCGAGGTGCGCTCCCGGCAACCGGTGGCGAAGATCAACGCGCGCGTTTGCACCATTCGGATGCCTTCGCGTGTGATGACGGTGAGCGTACTTGTGCTTTGCTCGCGCTGTATCGAACTGACGAAGGAGAGCGTCCATACATCTACGCTGCTTTCGGGAAGCTGGTCTATGAAACGTGCTGCATATTCCGGCCCGGAGAGTTTTTCGCCGAAGCGAACCAACCCGAAACCATCGTGTATACATTGTTTGAGGATGCCGCCGGGATGTGCTTCCCGCTCAATGAGCAGCGTTTTCGCGCCCGCTTTGTCTGCGGCAAGGGCAGCCGCAAGACCGGCAGGACCCGCGCCGATGATGGTCACATCATATTCAAGCAACTCCATTATGGCATCACCTCCTTGATCGCGCTGACCAGCAGCTCGCCACCCGGTGCGTTTTTTTCGATTTCCAACGGAGATTTTCCGGTTTGCTCGCCGATGATCTGCAGAACCAGCGGCCCGCAGAAGCCGCCCTGACAGCGTCCCATACCAGGACGAATGCGCCGCTTGACCCCGTCGATTGTGTCGCAGGGAATGCTGCGATGCAGTGCGTCGATGATCTCGCCGCGGCTGATCTCCTCGCAACGGCAGACGATTTCGCCATAGTCGGGATTTTCACGAATCAGTGCATCCCGCGCGACTAGATCCAGTTCGCTTGCGCGGACGATGCCCTTGCGAACCGGGTTAAACTTCGTGTTGGGCTGCACCGTTTGCGTTTGCCCGAGCACTTCGGCCGCCATTTTGCTCACGTCTACGGCGATGGCCGGAGCAGCGGTGATGCCGGGTGATTGGATGCCGGCTGCATGGATGATATTATTCGTCCATTTCCCCTTGCGGATCACAAAATCTTCCTCATAGGTTGCCGCACGCACACCGGAAAAATAAGTGATTGCGTCGCGAATGTTCAGCGCGGGATCTGTCTTTCGTTGTGTATCAAACACAAACGTAACATTCTCTGGCGCGGTCGTAAAATCTTCTTTGCGATAGGTTTCAACCGCGTCCGGACCCACCAACGTGTTGTCATCAACGGTTTTTACAAGACCGCCGCCCTTTGTATGTCGCTTTTTGGTGGATGATGTGCCAAACGAAGATACGATGGTGTGCATGCGGGTGGAAGCCTTGTGGTCGAGAATCGTATTGGTGCCCTTGCGCGGATGGATGGAGAAGAAACGATCCTGTGCCAGTCGCGCAACATCTTCCGCAAAAACGCCCGCTGCATTAATGACGACCTTGGGGTGAATCGTCCCGCGGTTGGTCAGCACGGCCTGAATCATTCCATCCGAAACCGTCATTCCCAGAACCGCTGTATCCAACGAAAATCGCACACCATTGTCCGCTGCATTCTCGGCATATGCAATCGCAAGCCCGTATGGGGAGACCACGCCTGCATCGGGAAAGAACAGCGCGCCGGAGATTGCGGGATTCATATTCGGTTCGCGCTCAAAAAACGCTTTTTTACTTAAATATGTTGCTTTTGGTCCAACGATTTTGTAGAAGAACTGACCAAAAAATCCCGCTATCGCAAGTTTTTTCCCGAGAAAACAGATGTATTGGCCAAAACGGCGGAACGGTACATCCAGCTGTTTGCAGACTTCGTCGTACATGCGATTGCCACGCATATTGTAGTCCCGCTTGACCTGCCCGGGAATCAGATCGATCCCGGGATGTATCATACCGTCGTTACGGCTTGTGGTTTGCATCGCAAGATCGTGCTCTTTCTCCACGAGCAGGATGCGCAAGTCGTATCTTGCGCATTCCCGCGCGATGGCACAACCGATGATTCCGCCACCGATGATGAGCACATCCGGCGTTTCGCCTGCAAGCGACGAATCGGAACGATTCGGCAAGCGCATCGGAGGGATCGTGTCTCCGGTGAAACGAATGTCGTTGACCAGACCATCATAGCGTTTGCGATTGGCTGCTATCAGTCCCGCTTCCACAACGTCGTCCCAGTGCTCCAACTCGCCTTCCAGATAGAGTACGCTGTCCTGCTCACGCGCAAAAACACGCCCACCAAAGCGCGCGAAGAGCCTTCGATTGATTCTCTTGCAATATGACATGTCTTCTCGCTCCAAATTGGTTCATCAAACAGATTTGATTAAGTCGGTCAAACGACCGACTACATGATTGGAGCGTATCATTGCGCCGGGGATTTGTCAAGTATGTAGTGGCAATTTAGAAGATTTTTGGCAATAACAAACAAGAACGTACCTCGCAGCACGTTCTCTAAAAATGCGTTTCTGGTGTCTCTAGATCAGCTTCTGAAAACTCTTTGCCATCCACTCGATAAAGGCATTTACATCCATTCCTTCGTTTTGCATAGTGCTCTGCACCATAAGCCCGTCTACCAGCGTTAGCAGAAGCCAGGCAAGCTGCTCGCCGTCCGCATCCGGCGCGCGCTCCAGAATGCGCGCTTTGAGTATGTTTTTAAAGTGTGCATATTGTTCGTTGAGGCGTTCCCGTATCAGGCTTTCCTCTTCGACGGAGATCGACTCCACAAACAAGCGAAGGCGGAGTTGCCCGCTCTCGTCGAACGCGCCGCGGATAAAGGTGTAGCGTACCAGACGGGGCAGGGAAGTGTCCTTCTCGCGATTGTCCACCCAACCCAGTAAATCTTCTGAAAGTTTGCTCCAATACCGTTCGCCAAGATCCAGATAGATTTCCGCCTTGCTACGATAATGATAAAACAACGTGCCTTTGCTGACGTTTGCTGCCTTTGCAATCTCGGCGAGTGAAACATCATGCCGTTCCTGAAACAGCAGCGTTGCCGCATCGAGAATTTGCGATTTGACGTTATCGTTCTTCGGGGCAGCCATAATACGAACGCCTTCTTTCTATTTGTGGAGCCATCGGTGGGACTTAGGCAGACTGATGCAGTAGATAACGCGCAAACTCTTTTGCGCCGCTGATTGCCTGCTTGGTTTGAAAGGAAGCGATGTCGTCTACATCGCGCACGGAGTACATGCCGTCATATCGCATGTGATAATGTTCGCACATGCGCTGGATGCCGATCACGAACGGGTCTGCCGCGTATGCTGCGTCGTAGCCATGGGTGGCGAGAATCGCGACACGTTTGCCTTCGACAAAGTTGCCTTCCGCCGAACGGTAATATTTCGCAAGCCCGTAGAAACGATCCAAAACCGCTTTGAGTTCTGTGGTGCAAAACCAGGTATAGATTGGTGTGACCAACACGATAAGGTCGGATTGGATGATCGAATCCGCAACTGCGTGCATGTCGTCTTTTTGAAAGCAGCCGTATTCGCCGGAGACATTTTGACAATGATAGCACCCTTTGCAGGAGGCGATGTTCATCTGCGCGAGTGTATAATGGGTAAGTGCTGCTCCGCCGGAGGTGAGTTCTTCGACAAATGGTTTGGCAAGCTCCGCCGTATTGCCCCGTAGGCGCGGGCTGCCGTTGAGTATGCAAATCTGCATAGGCATTCCTTCCGTCAAATGAAATTTGAAACAGGGGAACGAAGGGGAAGATTATGCGTCGAGACGAGCCAACACAGCGCGGAAAATTGCTTCCGCTTCGCTGTCGGACTGCGAGAGAAGCGTCTTTGCGCGCTGGTTGAGCGCGGCGGCATACGCTTTGTCCTGCATGCCTTGCGTGTTGATGAACACGTTGAGGCTTGCGCCTTCCAGCGCGGCGCGGCAGAGCGTGGCGGCAACGCCCGCATCGCTGACGGCGACAACGCTGCCTTTTTCCGCGCAGAGCGCAATCAGCGGGAGCGCGTCGGCGCAGGTTTCCATGATCGCAATCGGCGGCTGAACGGCGCTCTTGAGCGCGGCTTCCATGCGGAGAGATTTTTCCGTTTTCTCCGCGTCCGTCTCCTTCGGCAGACGGTATGCCTGCGCAAGCGGCTCAAACGCTTCCGCGTCTTCGTCCATCAGCGCAAGGAAACGATCCGCAAGCGCCTCGGTCTTTTTCAATAGCTCGTTCATCTCCGGTTCCACAGCGGCATATTTTGGTTTACCGACGGTCAACGCGGCAACCATATGCGTCAGCGAAGCGGAAAGAGCGCCAGCAAGCGCGCTTGCGCCGCCGCCGCCAGGAATCGGCGCTTTGGACGAGAGCTGTTGCAGAAACACATCGATTGTTTGATCACGAAATGCCATGATTGCCTCCAATAGTAGTTACATTGAATCGTTTTCTTCACGTCGGGTGGAACGTGTAGTTCTACGTGCTATTTTACACCGAGCAGCGCGCGCACGTCGCCCAGAAGATACAGCGACCCAAGTGCGCAGACGATGCCATCTGCTCCAGCACGTTCGATGGCGAGGCGAATGCCCTCCTCTACGCTGCCGCGGGAGGTTGCCTTAAGCCCGCGCTCGATCAGCATCCCGGCTAGCACATCCGCGCTTAGCGCACGCGGATTGTCCGGCGTGACGGTGATGAATTCCTGCGCAAGAGGCGCAAGTTGATCGATCATTTGCGGGATGTCCTTATCCGCCATGATGCCGATCAAAAACGTAATCTTGCGATTCGGGAAGTGTTCCTTGAGGCTTTCTGCAACTGCACCGATACCCTGCGGGTTGTGCCCGCCGTCTGCAATGAAGATCGGATTTTGCTGCAGAAGTTCAAAGCGCGCCGGCCAGCGCACACTGCGTAAGCCGTCTTTGATGTGCTGCGTCGCGATCTTCCAGCCCTTTTGCTGTAAAAGCTCCAGTGCGGTAATCGCAACCGCTGCATTCTTTGCCTGATAGGTACCGATAAGCCCACACGTCACTGCGCCATACGGGACACAATCAAACGAGAGTGCCTCAAGCGAAGCAGAAACATTTGAAATTCGGCTGTGGTCGGTGATGTGGAGCCGCGCGCCGCGAGAAAGGCAGGCGTTTGCAAACACTTCATCCGCTTCGGGATTAAGTCCATAGATCAATACATCGCCGTCCTGCTTGATGATGCCTGCCTTTGCCTTTGCAATGTCTGTCATCGTCGGGCCAAGCTCACGCGTGTGATCGAGGCCGATGTTGGTAATCACCGCAAGTTCCGGTGTACCGATGACATTGGTGGAGTCCAACTCGCCGCCCATGCCGACTTCCAGTACGACGATGTCCGCCTTACTGCGTAGGAAGTACTCAAACGCGATGACCGTGATTAGCTCAAACTCGGTTGGGTGATCTGCCATCGCCTCCGCGTGCGGGCGGACAAACTCGGTAATCTTTGCAAGCAGTTCGTCAGAAATCGGTTCGCCGTTGAGCTGCATGCGCTCGTTAAACCGGTTGATAAACGGCGAGATATAGAGTCCGGTTTGATACCCCGCGAGCGTAAGCGTTTTTGCGATCATCGCGCAGGTGGAGCCTTTTCCATTGGTTCCGGCGACGTGAATGAATTTGAGCTTTTGATGCGGATTTCCGATGCGATCAAGCAGCTCCCGCGTGCGCTCCAAGCCAAGACGGCTGCCGCGCCAGGTGACGTGGTGGATATAATCCATCGCTTCGTCATAGGACATTGTTTCGGAGGTGCCGACTGTGCTAGCGGTAATTCTCTTGCCTTGTTTGCTTTCGCGAATGGCTTTTTCGCCCAACGCGCGGTCGAGGAGCGCAACCAGCATCGTATTTGCGATCATTACAATTGCAACGGGAAGTGCGCGGGATGCAAGCAGCACGGGGAATGGCGCACCGACCAGAAACGACAGCGCAAAACTCTTAAATAAATACGAACCGATGATTTCAGACGGGATGACGATGAGTGCCGCGCGAATGACTGGCTGCTTGACCTTGACCACACGAGACATGAGCCCTGCCACGAGACCGATGAGTAAAAACGCAACAGTCAGCGGCGGAAAATAGGCGCCGGCGGTGGGGAACAGAAGCGTGCCAAGAAAGTCCGAAAGAGTACCGACAAGCGCGCCAGCAAGTGGACCAAACCAGAGGCCGGCGAGCAAAATCGGCACGCTGTCGATGCTCAATCGCACAGAAGGCGCAAGCTGTAACATGAGAAACTTGGAAAGAACGATTTGCAGGGCGATGAACATCGCCAGCAGGGAAAGGCGTTTCGGGGTGATTGACTTCATATGAATTCCTCCTTTTGCTTACGCTGCACAAAATGCAGGATCGCCTCAAAAAGAGGGAGCTTCCCGTTTTGGTGCAGTAGCGGACGCGATATTGCACCGCAAGCGCGATGACGCTTTTCGTGCAGCGGCGACTTCCCATCCAACTGCCACTTAACGCGCAATATCTACTCTACCTTGGACACTAGACTCCTCATCCATGGACGAGGATCGCAATGATTATACCGTATACTATATCAAACGCAAAGCGAAACCTGATGATTACGCGTTTGTGCGGATTCCCGCATCCAAAACCAAGTCGGCAACGTCTTCAAAACGATTGAGCGTATACAGATGAATGCCGTTTGCACCCTCCTGAATCAAACGCTGCACCAGCGAAACGGTGAACGCGTGACCAGCCGCGCGGAAACTCTCTTCACTCTCACCATAGCGCCCGACGAGCGCGGCAACTTCCGCCGGAATCGAGCAGCCGTTGCTGAGCGTCATGCGCACGAGACCGTCTTTTTTGAGCAACGGCAGCACGCCCGCGACGATTGGCAGCGTGACTCCGCGTTTTCTCGCCCGATCGACAAAACGCAGATAGTTCTCCACGCTGTAGCAAAGTTGCGTCATCAAAAATGCGGCTCCTGCATCCTGTTTGAGCAGCAGCGCGTCGATGTCTGCATCGATGGATTGCGCAAGCAGATGCTTTTCAGGATAACACGCCGCAGCGAGGCAGAAGCGATCCGTCTGCTGCCGAACAAACGAAATGAGCTCGTTTGCGTGCGAAAAATCTCCGTTGGTCTGCATCACACCCGCCGGAAAATCCCCGCGTAACGCCAGCAAATTCTCTACGCCAGCGGATTCATACTCTCGCAGCGCATCAAGCACATCGTCTTTGCTGTTGCCAACACAGGTGTAGTGCGAGAGTGCTTCGCATTTTCCTCTCTCTTGAATGCTTCTAACGACCTCCAGATTGCGCCCTTTGTTGGAACCCATTGCTCCATAGGTACAACTGATGAAGTCGGGTGAAAGCGAATAGAGCTCTTCCAATGTGGTGAGCAGCGGCTCAAGCGGTTTATCCGACTTGGGTGGAAACACCTCAAACGAGAGCGTCAACCCGGATTGAATACGGTCGATGATTTTCATAATCAATAGCCTGATTCTTTCTGAATGATGGAGGCACTACTATGCTTCAGGGAACGACATTGCGTCGATATAGTAGTTCGTAAACGCAGTGGAGAGCGATAACTCGATATATTCTGTTTCGCGTGCGAGGGATTCGCTCTCTAAAAACAACTCAAAGTTCTTCAAATAGAGCTTTGCGCCTTCACCAGCCGCATTTCCAATGCTTTCCACTTTGCCGCGAAATGCTTCCGGGAACAAACCGATGTCACAGAGCGCGTCCGGCGAGAGATGGCTGCCAAATGCGCCCGCTAGGAGAACACGGCAGATTTGAGATTCGTGCAGAGAAAGCGCATCCAGCAAGACCGAGATACCCGCGCGGATGGCGGCTTTGCCAAGCTGCAATTCGCGAACATCCTTTTGCGAGAGCATAACGCCTTGTGTAACCCGAAACGACAGTTTGCTATCGCTCGACGTTATCAAGCGATCGGAAAAAGGCGCTTGCATGTCATATTTTCCCGTTTCGTCGATGGTTCCCTGCCGCACAAGCAGCGCGATGAGTTCGATCAGTCCGCTGCCGCAGATGCCGCGCGCGGGAGCGTGTCCAATGGTGGAGAATCCAATGCAGCCATCTTCCAGCCAAACATGATCAATCGCACCGTTCTCCGCGCGCATGCCGCAGGAGATGTTCGCGCCTTCAAACGCGGGGCCTGCCGCTGTGGAGCAGCAGACGCGGCGTGTACCGTCGGTGCAGACCAGTTCTCCGTTTGTGCCGATATCCAGCAAGAGGGCAGGGGCTGTGATTTTCTCATACGCGGTTGCGCTGAGGCATGCGACCGTATCGGCGCCGACGAAACCGCCGATCACCGGAGCAATAAGAACAATTGCCGAAGCATGAACATGCAATGCTAACTCGGCGGCGGGAAACACGTGTGCTTGAGTTGAAAACGGCAGATATGGCGCGCGGACGAGCTGCGAGAGCGGCAACCCAAGCAGAATATGGTGCATGACCGTGTTGCCGACAATGCTGACCAGCACGACCTGATCCGGCGTTCGTTTGGCAATTGCGGTAGCTTGCGCGATCAAATCGTTGAGCGCAAGAAGAACCACACGGCGCAACGCATTCGGGTCGTCACCCGTGAGCACATGGTTGGCACGTGCGATGACATCCGCGCCAAACGCGGACTGCGGGTTTTGCACACCGACCGAGGCAAGCTGTATTCCCGTCTTGCCGTCGAGTAAGTAGCATACGATGCTGGTCGTGCCGAGGTCGATTGCTGCAAAACAAGCGCCGGGAATCTCGATATTGAGATGTTGAAGCGGCGCAAACGAAACCTCGCGTTCTGTGCCACTCTGAAGCGTATGAAGATCGTTCTCGCGTTCGAGTATAACGGTGCAGTCCTGCTCGATGATGGTCTGACAGGCGAGCACGCGTTCTTGCTTGTCCCCTCGCGTGAGAAGAACCACGCACTTGCCGCAGGTACCGTTACCACCGCAGGGGGAGTCGATAAACACGCCTGCGTTCTTTGCCGCGCTGGAAAGCAGCGTACCTGCTGGTACGCGAATTTCGATTTCGCTTGGCGAAAAATGCACGCGGAATGACATAGGCAACTCCTTAGCTGGCGAGGGATTTGGCAAGCGTGGCCGCGGCTGCGGCATCCGGCGAGTATCCATCCGCGCCGATTTGCCGCGCGAACTCCTCTGTAATCGGTGCGCCGCCAACCATGATTCGGAACGAATCACGGTTTTCCAACGCATTGAGCCCGGCGACAATCTGTTTCATCGCGGGCATGGTCGTGGTGAGCAGGGTAGAGAGCGCGACAATGCGCACATTGGGATGCGCGGCAATTGCCTCGACAAACCGCTCCAATGGAACATCCACCTCCAAATCGACCACCTCAAACCCCGCGCTTTCGATCATCATCGCCACGAGGTTTTTGCCGATGTCGTGCATGTCTCCTTGTACGGTGCCTATGACGGCGGTGCCGAGGCTGTTGACCGCGTCCTTGGCAAGATAGGGCTTGAGCACCTCCACACCCTTTTTCATCGTGCGCGCGGAGATCAGCATCTCCGGCACAAACGCTTCGCCGCGGCTGAATCGTTCGCCGATAACACTCATAGCGGACACCATGCCGCGGTTAAGAATCTCCATCGGGTCTTCGCCCGTGTCGATGGCTCCTTGCACAAGCTCGGTGATGATCTTGGCCTTTCCGGTTTCAATTGCGGAAAATACTTCGTCAATTTTACTCATAACAACCTCTATCTGATACTTGATCTCGAATCAGTCTTTCTTCGGACCGATGCGCCCTTCACGAAACGCGGTGATGTAGTCCATGCAATATTCGTCCTCGCCAAGCAGCGCGTTTGTCGCGTACAGGAGCCCGACCATCTCGCGATCCAGGACATCCATGATTGCGGCATCCATACCCGCTTGCATGGCAAGCACGAGAAACGCATGGTTGATGACCGGACGCGCAGGCAAACCGAAGGAGATGTTCGAAAGACCGCTGACCACATGCGCGCCGTAGGAGCGCATGCGAATCTCTCGCGCGCAGTCGGCAAAAGTAGAGAGCGAGCGTTCATCGGTCGAGAGTGTATGCACAATCGGGTCGATCAACAGGCGGCTTTCCGCAATTCCATATTCCTTTGCGGCAGTGCGAATCTGCTCAAAAATCGTAAGACGCCCTTCTGCGCTCTCCGGTACGCCGGAGTTGGAGCAAGTCAGCGCGATCACCTTCCAATTGGTGTTTGCAATCAAAGGAAAGATGGTTTCGATTTTACCGCTCTCCGTCGAGACGGAGTTTACGATGCCCGCGCGTTTGCAGTGCGGGAGGACGTGGGCCAAGACGTTCGGATTCGGCGAATCGATGCAAAGCGGGAGGGATGATGCGTCCTCGGCTAGTTGGGCCAGCCAGAGAAGCGTTTCCGCCTCCACTTCGGCATCGACCGCAGCACAGACGTCGAGATAATCCGCGCCTGCTTCTTCCTGCCGAATGGCGAGATCACGCAAGAACGCTTCGTCCCGTTCGCGAATTGCTTTTCCGACAGAAGGTATGAATCCGTTTAGCTTTTCTCCAATGATGATCATTTCAACACTCCTTGGCACAACTATGCGTAAAATAAAACTAAATAACACTATAACAGATCATATATCATTTCGAAATCCAGCAGAAGATTGACAATTTTAACGTATCATCATACACTATGTAGCAAACGATGAATCTGATAACAGGAGGAGGTATCCGGCGTGATTCAGAAAGAATTTATCCGAAACGAACTGCGTTATCGCTATCCGGATTTAACCGATACAATCCGTCAACCACAGCAATCCGTCGGAAGGCCTCTTCTGCTGGAAGGCGGCAATCGGGCACTTGGTGCGCGCATCATTGTCTGCACAAGCGCGGAACTCGACGCGTATCAAGGCGCGACGCAGAGCGAACCGCTGTTTCTATGCGTCGGTAAACCGAATGCTGAAAAGCTTCATTCCTATGATATCTGTATATTGCCGCAAAAAGAACAAACAAGTGCGCTGCTGAATTTTGTGCAGCGGTTGTTTGATCGACTGGACGACTGGACGCAGAGCCTGCGTCAAGCGGCGGAGATGGGTGAAGGGGTGGAGACGTTGCTTCGCCGTGCGTCCCGGATGTTGCAAAACCCGGTACTATTGCTCGATGCGCGCGGGCATATTGTCGCGCAAGATGGCGTTGAGGAGATCGCGTCAGTCATCCAGCAGATCCAAGTAGACATATTGAACGTGCAAGATGGCGAAACAGGACGTGTTCAGAAGATTGGTAACATTGCGACGCCGGAACAGATGATGATTCGTCTAGTGCAAGGGGATGCTCGTTTTACACTCCTATGTTTGGCGAGCGAGCGGCCGTTTTATGCAAGCGACGAAATCGTGCTGGAATCCCTTGCCGGGTTCTTGCGCCTGATGCTGTCCGAGAGGGCATTGCGCCTTGGACAAGGGCGAGGATCACGAACGAGTGAACCCGCGGCAAATTTGTTTCGGTTGCTGCTTTTGCAAGAAGGTATACAAAAACAGAGCGTCGAGGCATTGCACCAACTCGGCTATCTTGAGTCGGACGAATATGCCGTGCTTGCGGTTGAGCCGATTCACGGAGTGCTTCGCGCGACGGAGACGGATGCCATCTGCGATCTGCTGGAGGACAAGCTCATAGACTGCTGCGCGTTTTCGCTTTCGCCCGTTGTGGTTGCGATCATGAGAACGAGTGTACTGAAGATCGATTCGCTACGGACCACAGCGCAAGAATTGGCAAACGAAAACGGGTTAAAAATCGGAATCTGTGAATCGTTTGCGGGATTCTCGCTGTTCCCGGAACGATTACAACAAGCGAATCTTGCACTCAACCACGCGGAAGACTTTTCGTGTGCAGCGGGATTTGCGGATGTATTCGAGCGGGAGTTTATTCCACAGTTTCAGAATGATGCTCCAAAGGTGCTATTTTGTATGCGCTCTGTTCTCGCGCTCGCCAAATACGACAAAGAGCACGAGACGAACTATCTCGAAACCGCGGAATGCTATGTGAAAAACCGTTTCAACGCAGTGCGGACGGCAGGGGAGCTCTTCATCCATCGCAGTACGTTTCTATATCGCTTGGAACGGATGAAGGCACAGTTTGGTTTGGATTTAGACGACAAAGCCCTTTCGCTCTTGCACGCACTTGTGTCGTTTCAAATCGCGAAAGAGTTTTAATGGCGTATTTGGTAAAGAAAAACCGCCCGAAGGCGGTATGGAGCGTTGTGGTTATTTGCCGTTGCGGAGTTGTCCGCCGCGCACTGCGCGTTCTAGATAGCCGCCGCGCTGTGTCTTAATATCCGTGACGGTTACAACCGCGCCATTGCATTGATCTTCCAAGATGGCGAGTGCTTCCGGTAGACGCTTGCGCTGCATAGTCATGATCAACATACTGCGGTCGTTGTCACGGCCGTGCACATCGATGGTCGTCATGCCAAAGCCTTTTGCGCGCAGGCTTGCTTCCGCTTCCTTGGCAGAGGCAAGATCGGGCAGGACGACTTGCATGGAGCTAAGTCCAAACGCAAGCAGCTCGTCAAGCCAGCTGCCGATGTAGTTGCCGCAGGCAAAGGCCACCGCATAGACGATACCCTTTAAGAAATCATCCTTAAAACCGGTGAGCACGCTGCTTGCAATCACAAGCCAAAGTGTGATTTCAACGACGGCAATGATTGCGCCGACTGTGCGTTCTCCGCGGTTGATCAGAACGATTCGGAGCGTGCCAAAAGACACCTCCAAAATCTTTCCAAAGAAAATGAAGAGATAAACCCAGATTGTCGAACCTTGGGCGAATGTTTCTATCGCCTGAAGGAATTCATTCATGGTTCAACCTCCTTTCAGCTTGCCGATTATACTGTAGTGGTGTTACGATTGTCAACGAAAGCAAATGTGAACCAACGTGACGCAAAAGCAAACGGGACAATGTGATGAGTGAAAAAATGGTTAGAACTGCCACATACGGCGGAGTAAATTGGAACCCATGGCATGGCTGCCACAAGATTTCAGCCGGATGCCAGAACTGCTATGTCTACCGCGCCGATGCAAGGCACGGAAAGGACGCAAGTGCGGTAACAAAAACGAGTGGGTTCTACCTGCCGATTGCGCATGCGCGGGATGGTTCTTATAAAATCGCTGCGGGCAGCTTTATCTGGATGTGCTTCACGTCCGACTTCTTGCTTGCCGACGCGGATGCGTGGCGCGCAGAAGCATGGCGTATGATCCGTGAGCGAAGTGACTGCGAATTTCTGTTTATCACAAAGCGGATTACACGATTTGCCCAATGCTTGCCGGAGGATTGGGGAGCCGGATATGCGAATGTCTCCGTCTGCTGCACGGTTGAAAACCAAGCCAAGGTGGATGAACGATTGCCGGTCTTTCGGGATGCGCCGATTCATCATAAGATGATTGTTTGCGAACCGCTGCTAGAGCATATCGACCTTTCCGAATATCTTGGCGACTGGGTGGAGAGTGTAAATGTCGGCGGTGAGTCCGGTGAGGAAGCAAGGTTGTGCGACTATGAGTGGATTTTGGACATCCGCAGACAATGCATAGCGGCGAATGTACCGTTTTGCTTCCGCCAGACCGGCGCAAACTTTAAAAAAGACGGAAAACTCTATCGAATCCCGCGCAAGCTGCAGAGTGCGCAGGCGAGAAAGGCAAACATTAACACAGGGAAAGGAAACAGCGATCAACCCTGAGGCTCATATTCCGATACATATACGCCTTTGATCTTGGAATTACTGTCGCACTCCGCCGTCGCGCTGAAGCTCTCGCCGACGGGAACAGGGGCATCAAATGTCTCTTGAATAATGTATGTTGCAATGGTCTTTCCCTCAGCATCGATAAATTCAACCTGCGCTTCGATGGAATTCAGGTCCTCGGAACCGAGATTGAGAAAACGAATGCGCGCGGAAGTTTTTCCGCCGTCCACTTTGAGTTCGCGAACCGTGGTTTCAATCTGGCTGCCGCCGTAAAATAGTTTTGAGCTCGTGTTGAGCGTTGTAGAAGATTCTGCTTTGCAGCCGTAGAGCAGCATCAGCACAGAAAAAACCGCGAGGGCTGTAACAATCAATTTTCGCATTGGCCTGCGTAATCCTTCCGTTGGTTGCGGATTGCATCCGCACTTTCTATCTTCCATTATAGGGAGAAATCACCTCAACTGCAACGGATTCCCCATTACATCCTGGGAGTTTCACAATTGCGCCAAATCTGGCGGATTACTGGAATTTTGTAATCGCTCGATTTGATATATTTGAAGAAGTGGGATTCATCTGAGATTCAGGCGTTGACAATCGTTTGTTGAATTTGCTATACTTCTCTAGGTGCAAATCTTGGAGAGATGTCCGAGTGGTTTATGGAGCTGGTCTTGAAAACCAGTGATGCTGAAAGGCACCGGGGGTTCGAATCCCTCTCTCTCCGCCAAAAACGGAGAAAAATCAAATATGGAGAAGTACCCAAGTGGCTGTAAGGGGCTCCCCTGCTAAGGGAGTAGACTGGGGTAACTGGTGCGAGGGTTCGAATCCCTCCTTCTCCGCCACAAACAAGAGCATCCGCACGGGTGCTCTTGTTTGTGTTGTGATTCAGAGGGATTCGAAGGGCGGAGCCTGAAAAGCGTCCTGTGGACGGTTTTCCCGCCCCGGGAAGCGCCGCCGAGAGTGCGCGCAGCGCGGAGCGCAAGCAAGCCGAAGGCGAAGCGGAGAATCCCTCCTTCTCCGCCACAAAAGAGCGTTCGAAAGAGTGCTCTTTTGCATTGTGTTTAATTGCTTTTTATCTTAATTGAATAGCATTCTGAGAATTCATTCTCTCAATTGACGATTCTGCTGCGCTGTGATAACGTGTTTCCTATAGAAGAAACAGCAAGAGCACTCATGCTGGAGGTTTAATGAACTACCGAAATGCAACGATTGCGGATATTCCGCAGATAGAAGAATTACAAAAACGATACCACGTTTCTTCGATCTCGGAAGATGAAAAGAAGAACGGTTTTGTCACCACGCTCTTTACCGCGGGGCAACTGCGGGAGTTGATCGAATCAGAGGACGGCATTTCGCTTGCATGCGAGGGAGATGTGATTGCTGCCTATGCCATGGCGGGTAGTTGGCAATTCTGGAGTAAATGGCCGCTGTTTCAACACATGATTGCTGACCTTCCCAATACGGAATATCTCGGGAAAACACTCAGCACGGAAAATTCCTATCAATACGGCCCGGTTTGTATCGATATGGCATATCGCGGGAAGGGTGTTTTGGAAGACCTGTTTGCCTATTCGGCGCGGCAGATGAACCGGCGTTATCGCCTCCTGATTACGTTTATCAATCATATCAACACGCGCTCGTTCGCGGCGCACACGAGAAAAATCGGCATGGAGGTCATCAAGAACTTCGTTTTCAACGGCAACAACTATTACGAGTTGGGTTATGATACCTCGCGCGCCGTGGCAGACAAAACAACAGGAAATCCTTCATAATTCTCAAATCAAGAGCGCAAAACGCGCTCTTTTGCATAGAAAGCTGCAAAAATTCAGTCAATTGCGAGTCGTTTCATGAAAAATTGACATTTCAGCCCTTGATGGTGCCTGGTTTGAGTAGTATGATAGACGGATTGTTTGTGACAGTGTAAGCAAGAGGAGAAATCATCATGAGAAAGACTAAAATCGTCTGCACCATTGGCCCTTCGTGCGAAACAGAAGAGATTCTTGCCGAGATGTGCCGTGCAGGCATGAATACGGCGAGGTTGAATTTTTCGCACGGATCGCATGAGGAGCACCGCGTCCGCATTGAGCGGATCAAGAAGGTTCGCGAGGAACTGGATATGCCTGTCGCCATCATGCAGGACACAAAGGGGCCTGAGTTTCGTATCAAAACTTTCAAAAACGGGAAGATCACATTAAATGAAGGAGACCCCTTTACCTTCACGACCAAAGATGTACAGGGCTCAAAAGAACGCGTCTCGGTCAACTTTGCGGGGCTTGCCTGTTCTCTGGAGATTGGCGATCGAATCCTCGTCAACAACGGGCTGCTCATATTCGAGGTTACAGAGTTGACCGATACCGATGCGATCTGCGTTGTGATTGCAGGCGGGGAGCTTTCCGACCGGAAGAGTATGAGTTTTCCGAACAAGTTGATTCATCAGGAATACCTCAGCGAGCAAGACAAGGCGGATTTGCTGTTTGGCATCCAAAACGACGTAGATTACATTGCGGCATCGTTTGTTTCCACACGGCAGAATTTGATCGACCTCAAGACGTTTTTGAAGGAAAATGGCGGGGAAGACATCGCGATCATCGCAAAGATTGAGAACCGTACGGGTATCAATAACATTCATGAGATCTGCGAAGAGTGCGAGGGAATCATGATCGGCCGCGGCGACCTCGGCGTTGAGATTCCGTTTGAGGAACTGCCGTATATTCAGAAATATCTTGTGACAGAGTGCCGCCTTCTTGGCAAGCGTGTGATCACCGCAACGGAGATGCTCGAGAGTATGATCCACAACCCGCGTCCCACCCGCGCGGAGATTTCGGACGTTGCAAACGCGGTCTACGATGGAACCAGCGCTGTTATGCTCTCCGGCGAGACCGCCGCTGGAAAATATCCGGTTGAGGCGCTAAAGACGATGGCGAAAATTTCGGAAGAGACCGAAAAGCACA
>JAEWYO010000005.1 GCA_023395595.1 Bacillota bacterium | reverse complement strand
GTGTTTTCATCATAAACTGCCTCAATATCCGGTGTTGCGGTCGATCAGCCTACCGTCGATGGCGCTGAGTGTGATCGCGTTCGTCATATATGGATAGCTAGAATATTCGATGTTTCTCTCTGAAATCGTCCGACTGAGTTTCGCTTCATCATCAAACTCGTAGAAAAAATTCCAAACGGGTTCATAGGAGAACGATCCCGCGCCAGAAGCACCAACACGCATCAAACCGAACGTGATCGCCGTGATCGTAACATCCTTCTCCACGTCGTCTTCGGTCGTGTTTTTCAAGTAACGCATTCGAATCTCATACGGCACGCGGTTGATTACCTCCCGAAACGGCAGAAAACCCGTTGTTTGATACTCCACGTTCGTCACCGTCATCGGATTCACCCATTTGAAATCGGCAAGACCTAGATCGTCGATAATGATGGTCATGGTCTCGTAGGCTTGCGCATAGGGCACATCAAGCATGATGTCATCATTGATTTCGGCGGAGACAAACGCGGTCGGGAACCCGTCGATTGCGCGCATGAACACACAACCCCAGCCTTCTTTCCGGTCATTTACATCGTTTCCGTGCACGGGAGCGGAATAGCAAAGTTGGAGCTCGTTGGTGAGCTGCGCTGCGATGGCTTTTGCCTGCTGTTCTGCCTGTGCTTGCGTGATAGCAACCCCCTCCGGCGCTTCCTTCACCGTGCCGAAATAAGGGCAATATCCTTCGTTTCCCATCGACGCGTAGACATAGCTATTCGCGCCGACATATCCATCTACACTTGCTTTGTCGTTCTCCACAATCAAGTGAAACTGGTATCCGTCCTTCACAGTAACTCCGGTGAATCCTGTTGCATCGTTTGCAATATTGCTGAGCATCTTTGTCAGAAGCAACGGCTTCTCGCGCTGTTCCGTTTCGGAAGGAGCGCTGGGTAATACGCTCTCATAATAAGCTACGATCCGTTGATGAATGGCGATCTCGCGAATCCGCGGTTCCGGCTCCGACTGTAAACGCTCTAGCGACGCTTGAACACGAGCCAGATAGTCTTCGATATACTCCTTCGTTTGGTTCTTTGGGTAGGTGTAGACGGCATCCTCACCAAAGATCACGCGAGAGATGGTCTCTAACTCCGTCTGGGTAAATTCGCGCATCTTGGCGCGCGCAATCGGCACACTCGAAACATCCGGCAGGTTGATCTCCAGATCCGCATTATAGTGAAAGAGCTCGTCAAGACCATCCTGTTCCCATGAGAAGCGGTTTGGCACATCCAGTAATTGATGCAGCTTAGATTCGACCGAGAATGTTACTTCCCGCTGTCTTTTCAGGCTCTGCCCCGGCTGGCACGCCGTCGTAAACGCCGCAATTCCCAGTGTCAATACAAGCACCAGCGAGAGCGCAATCACGCTCTTCGCGCTGGTTTTGCGCGCAAACACACCGCGCACACGCCGCTCCATCGCTTTTTTATCGGTGGTCAGCGCCATGCCGAGGATCAGAAGTTGGTCGGTGGAGTGTCGTTTCATGTTTCTTCCTCCGCAAAGTCTTCGCATCCGGCGAATGCTACCTATCAGTCAATTGCCGACTGGAACTCACCATTCCATCGCGAAAATCTCACCTGTTTCGTTGTTCTTGTAGACCCAGTCCGCAAGCCAGTTGGGTACGATCGTGCCCGTGTCGCTCGGGAATCCTTCGATCGTAATATTACCCGTCGCGGCATCTACAGTTGCATATTCCTTCAGCCATTCCGGCACGCTCGGCCATGTGCTCGGATCGGTCTTGAAAAAGCTCGACACTTTCATGATCATACCGTCGCGATATTGAATCTCATACTCGCTGCCGTCCGCCATCTTGGGGTCCATCGTGCAGTAGTGCTCGTCATAGACCGCGTTTACATCAACCGCTTTGATCGCATCCTTGCCAAACAGCGTGGTAAAGAGCGCCATCGTCGCGTCCTCATATTCCTTTTCGCCCATCTTTTCATACGGGATGTCGCCCAAGCCGAGCTTGCTGCCGAGCGTCCCGTCAGCAGTCAGGCTGAGCATACGCCCGGTCTTGCTCGTCAGGTCGAGCGCAACGCGATTGCCTTCGATGTGCCAGTAATTCTCCCGCGCACCGGAATGATCCACATAAAACGTCGCGGTCGGTTCTGCCAATGTTTTGTTCGCCGCAGAGTCGGTATAACCGGCAGCGTCCACGAGTTTGCTGTAGAACGCAATCGCGTCCGCGCGCGCCATATCTCCCTTGCCCGGCTCACCCGCGCGAAAATCCTGCGGATAGAGCAATGTTGTAACCTCTTCAACCTGCTCCAAATCGGCACGCCAGAACACATTCTCATTTCCGCAGTCTTCGTCGGGATAGACGCAAACCGTCGTCGGCGTGAGCTCTTCGTCTCCAAACATGCAGATCATGCCGTATCTGCCCTCGCCAAGCGAAACGAGGACATCGCGCTTGATCATCCAGCCATTTGTCGGGTCTTTGCTGCTGTATCCGCTGCGCCCGTCGATCTCGCCAACCGTGCCGCCAAGCAGTGTCGCGATTCGCTCGACCGCGTCGCTGACATCCAGCTTGCCGCCGTTTGCCACAGAGGCGTGCAGCGCGTCCGCCGGCTCATTCAGACAGTCCGCCGAGAGAAACGCAAGCGTTTTCGCGTCCAACGCGCCGGAGAGGACGCCGTCCTTGGAGTCAAACCGCCAAACATCCGAGCGATGGCCTGTTTTGTCCGTATAATACGTCGTTGTCAGATCGCTGAAAACATACTTTGTCGAGAAGATCGCGTTGGCGGTCTCCAGAAACCGATTGGCGGCTGTAGCCCGCTCTTCATCGTCTGGCTTCGTTAAGATTTCCCATGTGCCACGCTCGGTAAACACGATGTCCTCCATCCGCGGGATGGGGAATTTACGCGCCCGTTCAAGCGTATGGGAAAGCTGCTGCATCGCTTGCTGCTTGGTTAGCTTGTAAGCCGCTGCTTCCGCGTCGCCGCCGGAGGCCAGTGCATTCCCGCCGGAAACCATCGCATTGCCGTCGGAAGCGAGCTGCGCGTTGGAATCGCTCACGGTGGGCTGCTCCGGCTGGCACGCCGTCGTAAACGCCGCGATGCCCAGCGTAAATGTGAGCACCAGCGAGAGCGCAATCACGCTCTTCGCGCTGGTTTTGCGCGCGAACACGCCGCGCACGCGCCGTTCCATCGCTTTTTTGTCGGTGGTCAGTGCCATGCCGAGGGTCAAGATTTTATCGGTCTTGATCTGCATAGGAATCCTTCCTTTCGCAACGATCCGGAACGATCGCTTTCATCGTTTTGTGTCGTTTGAGAAACAACCTGCCTTGCTTAAATAGAATCACTCCGCTTGCTCGATACTGACAGTTTTTCGCTGGAACGAAAACGGCGAAGCCTCTTCTCCCAGCGCGAGCAGAAGATTGACATAGCTGAGCTTGCGCTCTTTGTCAAAGCGGGCGACCACCATCGAATCGCACGCGGTCTCCATATCCAGCCGCATCAGGTGCAGCAGCCCCCACGCCACGGGATGAAACCAATACACCGCGCGCAGCAGCAGCAACAGCAGGCAAACGAGATAATCACGCCGTTTGTAATGCATCAACTCATGCGCCATGGCAAACGCCATGCTCTCCGCGCTTGCCGCGAAGATCAGCCGATCCGACAGCAGCAGACGCGGAAACGGCTCCACCGTCAGCGCGGGGCTCGTAATATCCGGCATCAATAGGAGCGGAACCTTGCCGCGAATGTGCATCTCCCGCTTGATGTCGGCGTAGAGCGCGAGCGTTTTCTCGCCCGGCTCACAGCCTAGTTTGGAGAGCCGTACCCGCAGCTGCAGCATCAGAACGACGCTCCCACCGAGTACAACCGCAAACCCCGCCGCCCAGACGATCAGTAGCCACTGCTGCCAGGTCAATCGCTGAACAGGCTTATTCATCGTCGTATTTTGCACACTGTCGATCTGCGGATTTGCCGGAGCCGCGCCGCCGTCCAGCACGGGCGCTTCCGCCTGCGGCTGAATCGATTGCGGTTCGACTTCGCTCCCGCTTGCAGGGACAGCCGTCGTCACAACAGGCACACTTTGCGCGGGAAGCGTAAAGAGATGCAGCCCGCTTTCCAGCGTCACCGGAATGCAGAGCCGGAGCACGACGAGAAACCAGAGCGCGTATTTCAAACGCGGAGAAAGCATCTTGGAAAAAACGGTTCGAAACAGCCAAACGATCAGGAAGATCGCTGTGCTGTAGAGGGAAATTTCCAATAAGCGAGTGAGAATGGTTTGCTCCATAGATCCTCCCAAAAGGGTTAGATTGAGGCGATTGAACCTACGCCGCGCGTTTACGCTTCGTCTTCTTGCGAGAGCTGTTCCGCCAGCGCGCGCAGCTCCTGCTTCTCCTTTTGCGTGAGTTGTCCTTGCTGGGCCATGTGCACGAGTATGCTCGAAACCGAGCCGAAGTAGCCGCGCCTGGAGATCAAACTCTCCGCTTCGCAAGAGAGCGCCTCATCCCGCGTGATCAGCGGGCGATAGAGGTTGCTTTGCTTATGCCGCTCGGCGGTGATAAATCCCTTTTCCAGCAGGATGCGCAGAAAGCTGTGATAGGTTTTATAGTCCCAACTGACGGCCGGGTTCTGCCGCTGTACGCTTGCAATGATGCCCTTTAGATCCAGCGGGGCTTCCTGCCAGAGTGCCTGCAAGATGATCCATTCCGATTCCTTGAGCCGTGTATCCATGTTGTGTTCCTCCCGGAGTGTTTTGTTGTGTGCTTTGTTGCGCAAGACCGGTTGCAGTCGTGCACGGCGCACCGTTCTCAATGTTTTAAGAATTCATTTTCTTAAAGATATAAGAACATCAATTGTTTGTCAATACACGCTCATCAGTGTTCACAATTGCGTTTCAAACGTGTTAATCGCGTTATCATGCGGCGCAAAGAAAAAACAACCTCTTCCGCACCGATGATCCGTCCGCAGTGCTGGAAGGGGTTTTGTAGAGAGCGAATATTGTTGGAGCGAACGAAAAAAGAAGATGTGCTGTTTGGCTTATGTGAAACCGCGCAAGCGCGGCATCCGGCAACGCAAAGGGGTCCCGCCTTTACGTGTGCGCCGGATGCCGCGTCTTACGACGCGCATCGCCGCCGACAACCCGAACCGTAATCGGATTCTGCTCCTTCTTGCTCCGTGAGGAGAGAGGTCTCACGCGAGGCAAAAAGCAGACGGTCGGCGAATTCGAATCCCGGCAATTTCTGCCGCTCTCCACGCTCACACGCCCTGAACCCCGGCAAATGTACCAGATCTGCCTGAATCAAAAGACGCTCGTGGAAATCCGTTCTGCTTATTAGACGATTGAGAATACCGCTTGGTGACAGAAATAATTATGAACTTTTTGTGAACGAAACGGTTTATCGTGCGCAGTCTGCCTTCCAACAACACATTTGCCGTTTCACACAGGACAAGATTGTGCTATTCTTGGCGCAGAGAATCACGCGCATCCAGCAGCGATTTCCCGCTAGATCAATACAATGAGGTGTCCGTTATGACGCAGTCCATTCGCATCCACGAAATCGGCAACTACATGCTCCGGCAATACCTGCTGGAAACACCGCAGGGTTGGGTCGCGCTGGATTCCGGCTATGCGGGTGGCTTTGCGGCGTACAAACGCAAGCTCGGCAGGCTAGCCCCCATCGATTCAGTCAAGTATATCGTCTTGACCCATACGCACAATGACCACGCTGGATTTCTGGGTGAGCTGCTTGCGGCAAGCGGCGCACCCCTCGTGGCGCACGAAGCGAGTGTTCCCCGACTATTCGCCGGAACGGATGTCATGCCGGAGGGCACGGGATTCACCACGCGTGCAGGCGTGGGGCTCAGTGCGCTGATGAAACATTCCTACTTCCCGCCTGTTGTGCCGGATGAACGCGCAATCCTGCTCAAAAACGAAGCGGATCAGCCGTTTCTTGCCGCGGGGCTGCCCATCCGCGTCGTATTCCTGCCCGGGCACACGGCGGACTCGATCGGGCTCTATCTGGAGGAAACGCGCGAGTTGCTCTGCGGCGACGCGGCGGGCAACGCAATCATCGCGCCCGCGCGGCAGGCGATTTTGATCGAGGATGTCCCCGCGTTTGCGCGCTCCTGGGACAAGATCATCGCGCTCAACCCAAGCCGCGTCTACCCCTGTCACGGAAATCCGTTCGGGGTGGAGGATTTGGTGAAATTTCGAAACAAGCTGGATGGTTTAACACTCTTCTATCCTAAGAAACACTAAAAAATGAAATGATAGAAGCGCAAAAAAACACCGCCGCCGGAACGCCGGAGACGGTGTTATTCCTGTTGTTTGAATTATAACTTCTTTTGAAAGCTGACGCTTTCGGCAACGTTTTCATACGGCGGATAGTTCGGAATTCGCTCGTATCCAGCAGCCTCGTAAAGCCGGATGGCCTCCGGCTGGAGGATGCCTGTTTCCAGAATCGCAATCGCAAAGCCAAGCTCGCGCGCCCACGCTTCCAGTTCTGCCATGATCGCGCGCGCAACGCCCTGCCCGCGAAACTGCTTGAGAACAAAGACGCGCTTCATCTCCACTGTTTGATCCGCATATGGTTTCAGACAGCCGCAGCCCGCACGAACACCATCCACCCAAGCAACAAGTGCCGATGCAATATCATGCGAATGATTGTACTGCCCAAAAAACTCCATCTGCACGCCGTAGCGCTCGTTGAGTTCCGCGTCCAGCGCATCGACCAGGGCGCGAAAGTCCGCGTCCTGTCCTGTGCAGCGGGTAAAGGTTATCTCATGTTGCGTGTTCTCTTTCATATGGCGCGTTTCGTTCGCGATCCTCTCGAAGGCAGATTATGAAACTCAGTGCTCCTCAATGTAGCAGTCGATCTCATCGTGATAGACATCGAGCCGTGTTTCCTGTACCTCGGTCTCCTCGCCCAGCACAAGGTCGAGCATGTGATGCGGCGTTTTGCCGCCGATGTGCATGGACTTGATGCAGGAGACGCAGTATACCGCGACATCCTGGCACGGCATCTGCGAGGCGCGCTTCTTCTGGAACGCGTGGACTTCCTCCAGCGGGATATGCCCGTAGAAATTGTCTCCGCAGCAGATGGATTTCGTCCCCGAAAACGGGCTCTCGACGACCTCGATGTGCATTTTGTCCAGCAGACTTCTCACCGCTGCGTGCACCTGCGGTTTCCTCCGAAACGAGCAGGAATCATGCACGGAGAGCTGCAGGCCGTCATACGTCGGCAGCGGCAGAGCGGGAATTGCGTCCAGTACCTCCCAGAGTGAAACGGTCTGTACACCGTCGTATTGCGAGCGAAACCGACGGTCGCATCCCGCGCAGTTGTTGATGATTGTTGCGCCCGCCGGCAGGTCCGGCTCGTGCCGGCAGCAGGTGGTGTGCAACTTGGTCGGTAAAAAGCGGCGGTTGAGCAGATGGAGAATTTCCTCCACCGCCTCCGGCTTATACAAGCTCATCGCGCAGCCGGGGTTAAAGTAGCATTTGTCGGGGTCGATGTCTTCCAGCGCAATACTGGGAATCGTGTCCATATTAGGTCGCCCGGGGTCGTCCATTGAGAAACTCTTCCTCCTTGAAACTATAAATTTGATTGATATCTGTTCTAAAAAAGAATCTTAATGTTGGTGCTTCTTTTTTGACCATTTTGGTTGATTATTGGAGAAACTCTTCCTCCTGTTATTCTGATCGTATTTTGTCTTGTGCTTTTTGTTTATTCTCTTCTACCGGATCACCGGTAAAGCTTGATGTCGTGTTCGTTGACGTGATAGCGCATGCGCAGATGCTCATACAAACTTGCGCAGGCAAGCGCATCGTCCAGCGCATTGTGGTGGTGCTCCAGCGGAATATTCAGCCCCGCGCAGAGGTCGTTGAGCTTGTGGCTGCCAAACATCATCTTGGGAATATGCTTTCGGGATGTCTCCAGCGTGCAGATATACTTCCAGTTCTCGGCGTGGAGGTTTTCTCTTAGCAGCGCCTTTCGAATGACCGACAGGTCAAAGAGCGCGTTGTGCGCAACCAGCAGACAATTCGTAAAATACGGCTCAATTGTCGGCCAGAGTTCATAGAGTGAAGGCTCGTTTTCCACGTCGCTCGGGCGAATCCCGTGGATTAGGACATTCGCGCCGTCAAATTCGTCGCACGGGTTCACAAGAAAGTGCATCCGTTTGGGGTCGCCTTCGCCGTCCACACGCACGATGCCGATCGAGCAGATCGAGCGGGAATAGCGGTTTGGCGTCTCTACATCCACCGCGGTGAACACGTCCAACTCGTCCTGCAAAAACAATCCCGGCAAAGCATGCTCCCCTTTCGCGCGGCGTGGCAAAAAGATACTTAAAGGGTATTATATCATACCCGAAGGCAAAAAACGCCGATTCCACGCCGATTTTTTGCGTGTTTTATCCGTTTGCCGCCGTTCGCTCGCTTTTCTTTCGTACACAAACATGGTATAAATACGGGTAAGAGATCGGATTGATCCTGCGCCCCCGCGCTTCCTCGCGAACGGCTTTTCGTCGGACGGATGATATCCGCCCGCGCCTTCGCAACCGATCACATCCATCTGCGTCTTCGTAAGAAAAGTTCGTTTCCCAAAATGTGCTACCATCATTGCCTCAAAAAAGGATTTCAACATGCAACAAATCCCCATTTGTTATATCGTCTGCGCGCTGCCGCAGAGCCATGCATTGGCACCCAATCCCGGCGATCTGGTCATCGCCGCGGACGGCGGCTATGCGCAGCTATGCGGCCTCCATCCCGATCTTGTGGTAGGCGATTTTGACTCGCTTGGCTATGTGCCCGCAGGCGAAGAAGTCGTGCGCCATCCGGCTGAAAAAGACGACACGGACACGATGCTTGCCGCGCGGATCGGGCTGGCGCGCGGCTATCGCGCGTTTATACTGCTCGGCGGCGTGGGCGGGCGGCTCGACCACACGCTGGCAAACATCCAAACCCTCGCTTTCTTGCGCGAAAACGGCGCGCGGGCGGCGCTACTGGGCGAAACAGAGACCATCACGCTCATCCAAAGCGAGTCCCTCCGCTTTCGCGAGGGGCTTAGCGGTATCGTCTCGGTGTTTTCCTTCGGCGCGGTTGCAAAGGGAGTCTATGAGCGCGGGCTTGCCTATTCGCTCAACGACGCAACGTTGAGGGACACCAACCCGATCGGGGTGAGCAATGCCTTTACGGGAGCCCCTGCCGAGGTGTGTGTTCTTGACGGGCGGCTGGTGGTGCTGTTTGCGGGCCTGCCGAAGGACAGCGACCTGTTTTCTGAGCAATGGTAAAGCGAATGTTTTCATACGATCACAAACAAAATGTTGCATATCCCTACGAAAGAATTCCTAATTTGAATCTAAATTGAAGGTTTACTGGTATTTTTATACTTGCGCGCAAGCTATGCGGGCAACTACACCTGTTTGATTGGTATCAGGAGGATACAATGTTTCATATTCTTGTCGTGGAGGACGACCGGGCGCTACGCGAGCTCTTTTGCACCGTGCTTTCCAAAAATGGCTTCGTCTACCACGAGGCACGGGATGGCGCGGATGCCTGGGACGTGCTCGAAAAACAGTATATCGACCTCGTTGTGACGGACATCATGATGCCGAACATGAACGGCTATGAGTTCGTCAAGAGCCTGCGTCAAAACGGGATGAATATGCCCGTGCTCATGATTACCGCAAAGGATACCTTTGAGGACAAACAGAGCGGTTTTCTCGCGGGGACGGATGACTATATGATCAAACCCGTCAATGTCAACGAAATGATTTTACGCATCAACGCGCTGCTCAAGCGCGCGCAAATCGTCAACGAAAAGAAGATTCGCTTTGAAAACGCGGAGCTGCGGTATGACGACCTGACGGTCTGCATCGGCAACGATTGCAACGTGCTGCCGCAAAAGGAGTTTTACATTCTCTACAAGCTGCTCTCCAACCCCAACCGTGTGTTTACCAAACAGCAGATCATGGACGAAATCTGGGGCATGGATACCGAGAGCGACCCGCACACGCTGGATGTACACATCAGCAGGCTCCGTGAACGCTATAAAGACGTCGCGCAGTTTGAGATTGTTACCATTCGCGGCCTTGGCTACAAGGCGGTAAAAAAACATGTCGAAATTGCCGGAGTTTAAGGCACGCCCGCGCGCGGCGCAAATCTTCGCCGTAATCATCGCGGGCATCATCGCTGTTTCGATGGTGCTCACGCTGGGCGTCATCTATGTGCTGCTCAAGCTCAAAATCGGCACAATTACCGCGGTTGTCACCTCCACCACCTATATGAGCATTTTCTCCACCGTAGTCGGCATCGGCATCGCCGCCTACACAAGCACGAAGATGCTCTCCCCGATTGTGAAGATCAACGATGCGGCAAAGAAGGTCTCGCGCGGGGACTTCACCGTCCGGCTGGAAGAAAAAAGCATCGCAAAAGAGATTGAAGAAATCGCGACGAGCTTTAACATCATGGTCAAGGAGCTCTCCAGCACAGAAACACTCCGCAATGATTTTGTGAGCAATGTTTCGCACGAGTTCAAGACCCCGCTCTCCGCAATTGAAGGATACGCCACCCTGCTGCAGGACGAAAGCCTGAGTAAGGAAGAACAGGCGACCTATGTTTCCCGCATTCTGGAGAACACCAGCAGGCTCTCCAAGCTCACGCAGAGCATCCTCTCTCTTTCTCAACTGGAAAATCAGGAGATTCTGCTCCAGCAGGAGACCTATATGCTCGACGAGCAGATCCGCCGCGTTCTGCTGAGCTATGAGCCGCTCTGGGAAGAGAAGGAACTCAACATCGACCTCGCGCTGGCGGCGACCCCGTTTTACGGCAGCAAATCGCTTCTGGCGCAGGTTTGGAGCAACCTCATCGACAACGCAATCAAGTTTTCGCGCAAGGGCGGCACGCTCTTTATCTCCTGCGGTGTGTTTGACGGGCGGGTTGTTGTCCGCGTGCGGGACAACGGAGCCGGTATGTCCGAAGAGGTGCGCCAGCATGCGTTTGACAAGTTTTATCAGGGTGACCGTTCGCACACAGGTCAAGGCAGCGGCCTCGGACTCGCGCTGGTACGCCGGATTGTCTCCCTCAGCGGCGGAACAATCGACCTGCAAAGCAAGGAAGGCAAGGGCACGGAGATCAGCGTCTTCCTAAAAAGCGAACCAGAGGCAATGGAGTAATAACAAAGTATCCGACTTAACTGTTGAGGTTGTCCAAATGGGCAGCCTTGATTTTTTATCAAAACTCGCTGTGAATGAGTCCACACGAGCAGCCTCTTTGCTGTCAAAATCCGCTGCGAATTGTGCGCTTTTGAATCAATCCCGCGTGTGATTTTGCTGAAAACACAACACAAATGCAAACCCGAGTTGAGGATTTGTTGAAGTTCTATTGAGAAACGTTTGAAGGACTTCTGATAAGATCATTCTGTGTTCGCGTCTAGCGAAACAGAAATTTGGAGATCACATACGATGAACTATACACTCGTTGCCGATAGTTCCTGCGACCTGACCAATGAAATGCGCGATGAATGGGGCGTCAAGAGCGTTCCGCTGACGCTGACCCTAGGCGAAGAATCCTTTACTGACGACGATTCACTCGATCTGCCGGACTTCATGGCGCGCATGCACGCCTGCAAGGCACGCATCGGCTCCGCGGCTCCGGCACCGGGCAGCTATGCTGAAGCCTTTGGTAAAGACGACGCGTTTGCCGTCACGCTCTCGAGCAGCCTCTCCGGCTCTTACGCCAGCGCGATGTCCGGCAAAGAGATCGCGGAAGAAGCGGGCGCAAAGGTGCATGTGTTTGACTCGCGCAGCGCGGCAGCGGGCGAGGTGCTGGTTCTGCTCAAAGTACGCAAGCTCATCCAGGAAGGGCTGCAAAAGTCCGACATCATCCAGAAGATTGAGAACTTTATCAAGGAAATGAACACATTTTTTGTGTTGGATAACATTGACAATCTCTACAAAAACGGCAGGCTCGGCCGCATCACAGCGACTCTGATTTCCACGCTGCACATCCGCCCCATCATGGGCGCGGACCGAGATGGTAACATCTCTCTGGTTTCGCATGTGCAAGGCTGGAAACAGGTGGTCAAAAAGCTTGCGGACACGATTGAGAACACCGGACGAGACACCACGAATCAAAGCATCGTGATTACGCACTGCAACAATCTGACCTTTGCCGACGCGCTTAAAGAGGAGATTGAACGCAGATATCACTTCTCTGAAATCCTCGTGCTGCCCACACGCGGCTTGAGCTCTCTCTATGCCAACGAGAAAGGGATCATCATCGCGTTCTAACAGGAAGGCGATTTTCAGTCACAAATTATTCCGGAGGTTATTCATGCAACCATATGTCCTGACGTGCTGCTCCACTGCCGATCTCTCGAAGGAATACTTCGAATCGAGAAACATCCCCTACGTCTGTTTTCATTTCACGATTGACGGCGTAGAATATATGGACGATCTGGGCCAGAGCATGCCGTTTCAAGAGTTCTATGCCCGCATCGACAAAGGCGCTATGCCCACCACCTCGCTGGTGAACACCGAGCAGTTTATTGCGTTCTTCGAGCCCTTCCTCAAAGAAGGAAAAGATATTTTACATCTGACATTTTCCTCGGGTCTTTCCGGCACCTATGCCAGCGCACTGCTTGCACAGGCGGAACTCAAGGAACGCTATCCCGAGCGGACGGTGACGATTGTCGATTCCCTTGGCGCATCCTCCGGCTATGGCCTAATGGTTGACACGCTTGCGGACATGCGCGACAGCGGCGTTTCCCTGCCGGAAGCTGCCGCATGGATTGAGGAACACAAGCTCAATCTGCACCACTGGTTCTTCTCCACCGATCTGACGCACTATAAACGCGGCGGGCGTATCTCGCCGACTGCATTTGTGGTGGGTTCCATCCTCGGCATCAACCCATTGATGAATATGGACGATCAGGGGCACCTGACCCCGCGCTTTAAGATCAACGGTAAAAAGCGCGTGATGCGCGAGATCGTCAAGCAGATGGAGATGCACGCGGAAAACGGGCTGGACTACGACAAAAAGTGCTTCATCTCCAACTCTGCCTGTCTGGACGACGCAAAGTCCGTCGCCGCGCTCGTGGAAGCCACCTTCCCGAAGCTCAACGGAAAGGTGCTCATCAACAGCGTCGGCACCGTAGTCGGCTCCCACACGGGCCCCGGTACGGTTGCGTTGTTCTTCTGGGGCGATTCGCGAAAAAAAGCGTAAGAAACGCGATTTCAATTGCTCCCGCAAGTTTGCGGGAGCTTTTCTATTTTTTGCGACCGCAGCACACTAGCCGGACAAAATTTCATGATGTTGTGAGAAAAGAAACTGTGCGTTCGTCACTTGACAGTTTTTCTACGCACTTTATGATTGTCTCAGAGCAAACGGAGGTAGAAACGTGAAAAAAGCACTTTCTGTACACAAGCACACGTTGATCCTGATCGCAGGCATCGTCTGGGCAATCGCAGGGTTCAACATCTTCCGCATCGGGCTGGTCGCCTATCAGGGCAACTTCATCTGGTGGCGTGCTTTGCTCTCCACTGCCGTATATACGGTCTTTCAAATCTTCATCTTTGGCAAGATGGTGGGAAAGCACACGGATCGGATTTTGCAATATGAAGAAGAGCGGCAGAATTTCTTTCGCTTCTTTGATACGCGCAGTTATCTGATCATGGCGTTTATGATGACGCTTGGTATCGGACTGCGGGTTTCCGGCGCTGTGCCGAATGGCTTCATCGCCTACTTTTACACAGGGCTTGGCGCGTCTCTGCTCACGGCGGGCGTGCTGTTTCTCATCCGCTATTTTCGCGTACGGGCGGAGAATCGCCCCATACATACACCTCACTGATCCAAGAAAAACTGGCTTCTTTTTTGAGCACGCACCCGCGTGCTTTTTTTGTGTTCCCGATTCCAAAAACCTTGGTCAAACACTCAAGATCCCATCACGATTTCATCACAACTGCGCTTTATCATGAAAGCATCACAAGTGACCATTGGAGGTACAAAACATGAAACAGAAATGGACGATCGCACTTGTCGCGATCCTGACTTTCACTCTGATCCTTTCAGGATGCGCGGTTTTGCCGCAGCCTGCCGGAGTAAACACCGATGTTCTGCGCCCGTATGGCGGCAACGATATCCACACCGAAGACGATGCCTATGGCTACGGCGCGCGCGGACGCGCGGCAAACATTGATGACAATTCTGTCTCGGACGTTAGCAATGGCGGTTACGGCGGCAACGGAGCAGGCGCGGGATATACCGACGACTGCGACCCGATCTACGACGGAGTAACTACAGCAGACCCCAACTACGCGCTCTCTGAGGCGGACAAAGCCCTCTCGCTGACCGGATATGGTTCGACTGGCGCGCTGGACGACACGAGCCTGTCACTCGCGGATATGCTCACCTACGCAATTCAGGATGAATACCTCGCCCACGCGGAATACGATCTTATTCTCAGCACATATGGCAATGTGCGCCCGTTTACGAACATCATCCGCGCAGAACAGACGCATATTGACACGCTGCTACCGTTGTTTGCCGCGTATGGCATCGCAGCTCCCGCGGACGAAGGCGAAAACAAGACTGCCTCTGTCACCTCGCTGACCCAGGCTTACCAAGCCGGCGTGAATGCGGAGGTGAATAACATCGCAATGTATGAAACCTTCTTGGATCAGAACCTGCCGGACAATGTCCGCGCGGTGTTTGAGAGCTTGATGCGCGCTTCGGAAAACCATCTGCGCGCATTTCAGAACCGTCTGTAATCCAACCATACAACAATTGATCTTTGGAGGAATTGAACCATGTCCGCTCAACCCGTCACGCCCGTCAGCGCTAAGGAAAAGCGCCTCTCCCTCATCTCCCGCATCATCCGCTGGGTGACACTCGGCAGCCTTTTGGCGTTTGTCCTCTCGGCAACCGCGCTGCATACACTCGGTTACGTTGGCCCAAGCATCCACGCGATCTGCCCCTACGGCGGGCTGGAGTCGATGCTCTCGCTCGTCGCCGTCGGCACATTCCTCAAGCGCATCGTCGTCGGAACATTTGTACTCTTCGGTTCAACGGTGCTGTTGAGCATCGCCATGCGCCGCTCCTTTTGCGGGCAGATCTGCGCGCTGGGCGCGCTGCAGGAATTCTTCGGCAAGATCGGGCAAAAGCTCTTTCACAAACGCTTTGTCGTGCCGCAGAAGTTGGATCGCGTACTCAGATATCTCAAGTATGTCGTGCTGGCGGTCACGGTTGCGATGGCATGGATCACGGGAGAACTCTGGATCACGCCCTATGATCCCTTCAATGCGTTGGGACATCTTGCGGACTTCAACGCGCTTACAACATCGTATTTGGTCGGGTTTATCGTTTTGATCGTTTCGCTATTGGGCAGCGTCGCCTACGATCGCTTCTTCTGCAAATATCTCTGCCCAGCGGGCGCACTTTACGGCATCCTCGGCAAAGCCAGTCCATACATGGTTCGCCTAGAGGAGAGCGCCTGCATCCGCTGCGGCAAATGTAACCGCGCTTGCCCAATGAATGTGGATGTGATGAACGCAAAAAGCGGGCGCGTGACCAGTGCGGAATGCATCAACTGCAACGAGTGCGTCCATGCCTGCCCGGTGCAGGG
>JAEWYO010000009.1 GCA_023395595.1 Bacillota bacterium | reverse complement strand
CGCGAGACCGAAAAGCATCCGCTCACGCGTGTGCTCACGCTGCTGCCGGGTATTGGCGCCATCGTCGCATTCATCCTCACGGAGAACATGCGCAACCCCATGGTCTTCACTGACCGCTGGACGCTGTTGATGGTGATCATAGCCCTCGTGCAGCTCGTGCTCGTCGTCTTCGGCGCGAAGAAAGAGAAAGAGCCGGAAGTCGAGAAGATGGATACCACGCCCAAGGCCGAGTAACCTGAGAACAAAGACCGAACAAACACAACAACACATCCGGCACTCGTAAGGGCGCCGGATGTGTTTTTTCGAGGGGAATGTACTGCATTTTGTGAGCCGTAAAGACATTGTTAAAAATACCATGAGTGGTATGTAAAATTAATAAAGTATTGAACGATAGCTTTTTTATGAGAGAGTATTTAACGAAACAAACCTAACGAGAGACATGAATAATCAAGATCATGTATGAGTACTTTTTATTAAAATACCACGAGTGGTAATCATAGCAATCAAAGAAGTCAGATATTATAAGATTTTTTTCTGTGATCCCTTGAATTGATCATAATACTGCTTGAAACATGAGTTCTTGTTTGAGTGTGAATACAAAATGCATAAAAGATCTAGCGAAAAATACCACACAGCGTAATACGTTTACCTTGGCGAAATCTGTACGTTAGAAAAAGTATTTCTGCGCAAGCGCTAGTCACTGCGTAAATTTGGTTCGCGTACCAGTTTGCGTATCAGATAGAAAGACAATTTCGCAGCTAAATTTCTTTGAAAAAAATTCTACAAGCCATATTGACACATGAAAAAACATGACATATAATCAAAGCACTTAAACGCTTAAGCAAATCGATTTCACTTCTCAGGCGCATCCTTGACCGAAAAAATTCTTACTTCGATTCACATGATCACGTTTGAAAAAAAGAACAGGTATTGAAAAAACGAGCAAGAACGTATAGAATGAATTTGTCAACTTAAGCGCTTAAGGATCGCCGTTACCTATCGTCATCCGGAAAGTTTAAAAGGAGGAAAGAATTGTGCTGAAAAAATCTACGGTAGTCCTAATGGTCGTCCTAATAGTTATGGGTCTTTTTGCCGGTTGCCAAGCGCCCGCCGCGCCGGAAGCGACCGCACCCGCCGCTACAGAAGAAGTAACCCAGGCAGAAACCGCAGCCCCTGTGGCTGAGGAGCCGGTCACGATCGACTTCATGAACTTCTCTGCCAACGAGGGCGGGCTCCTGACGCTCGGCCTCATGAAAGACCTCTTTGAGAAAGAGAACCCCAACATCAAGGTCAACATCGAAACATTTGGTTATGACACCTATGCCACGCAGCTCCAGACCCGCGTTGGCGGCGGCGATGCGCCGGACTGCTTCGAACTCGGTCTCGATGCCTTCCCGTCCTATGTGGATCAGAAAGCGATTCTGCCGCTGGACGATATGATGGCAGCCACGAGCACCGACCTGAGCGTCCTGACCGAAAAATCTCTCCAGGCGTTTTCGATCAACGGAACGAAATATGGCATGCCGTACAGCTACTCTACTGTCGTGCTGATCTACAACAAGGACCTCTTCGATCAGGCCGGCGTTGCCTACCCGACCGCGGACTGGACCTGGGCGGATGCCGACGCAGCCGCGCTGAAGATCAAGGCTCTTGGCGATGATTACTACGGCCTGATTCAGCCGATCTCCACCTATGAATTCTTCAAGGTGGTCAAGCAGTATAACGGCGGACTTCTCAACGATGACAACACCGCCTTCACCGTCAACCGTCCCGAAAACGTGCAGGCGCTGCAGCGCCTCGTGGACAACGTGCGGGTCACCAACATTTGCCCGAGCACGGAACAGCGCGGCAGCCTCGATGAATGGGGCGTGTTCAAACTCGGCAAAACAGGCATGATCGTCACCGGTATTTGGGCGTTCCCGTCGTTTACGACCGATTGCGCCTTCAACTGGGACATCGCGGTCGAACCCGGTGCGGCGACCAAAGCGACGCACTACTTCGCAAACGGCCTTGCTATCAGCGCGGACTCCAAGAATGCGGAAGCCGCCTATAAGTGGATTGAGTTCATCGGTACGAGCGAACAGGTGGCGCAGCTTCGCGTCCAGCTCGGCTGGGAACTGCCCTGCGCAACGTATCAATCCGCGATGGATCAGTATGCAAAGCTGACCCCGCCGGCCAACCGTCAGGCAGTGTTTGATTCGCTCGACTATGTTGTGCCCGTGCCGCAGATTGCGCAGTTCAGCCAGATGGCGGACATCCTTGGCGCAGAGCTGGAAGCCGCGGCAAGCGGCAGCAAGACCCCGCAGCAGGCGCTGGATGATGCGCAGGC
This sequence comes from Bacillota bacterium, assembly GCA_023395595.1. Taxonomy (GTDB): domain Bacteria; phylum Bacillota; class Clostridia; order Christensenellales; family CAG-138; genus UBA7703. The sequence continues at coordinate 51,465 of JAEWYO010000009.1, read as the reverse complement.
AGCTCTGGAAGCAGCCATCACGCTCAAGTAATAAAGAAACTCTCGTTGTTTCGTTGGTGGGAGCAGGGGGAATACGCCCTTGCTCCCGCCAGCCGGATTTGGAGGAACTTCCATGCGAAAAAACCGGAACAATCACGCGCTTGCCGCCTCTGCTTTTCTCGCACCGAGCATGGTTGGCTTTTTGCTGATCGCAGCCATTCCGTTTGTGCTGTCGTTTGGCATTAGTTTTACCTCTTGGAGCGGAATCAAGGGGCTGGATCTCTTTTCACCTTCGTTTTGGCAGGAGAATTTTGTCGGGCTGGAGAATTATTCCAAGATTCTACAAAGCAAAGAATTCTGGATGTCGCTTCTGCATGTTGGGCAATACATGGTGCTCTATATCCCGCTGATGCTTGTGACGTCACTCGGAATCGCGGTGCTGCTCAACAAACCGCGCAAAGGCACCGCGTTCTATCGGCTGCTGTTTTATATCCCGGTGTTGACGAGCTGGGTTGCGGGCGCGATCATCTGGAAATGGGTGCTCGATCCGCAATATGGCATCCTCAACGACATCCTCGCGCGGGTCGGTATCGATGGCCCGGCATGGCTGCAGGACCCGAAGTGGGCGATGTTCGGAATCGTCCTGGCTTCCGTTTGGAAGGATATGGGTTTTTACGGGCTGATCTTCCTCGGCGGGCTTAAGAACATTAACCCGATTTATTACGAGGCGGCGCATCTCGACGGCGCGGGCAGATTCCAGAGCTTCCTCAAGATTACCCTGCCGATGCTGACCCCGATGGTGTTTTTCGTGCTGATCATCAGCCTGATCAACTCGTTTATGCTCTTCCCGCAGGTGATGATCATGACCAACGCAGGACCCGCGGGAGCCACGCAGGTGATTGTAGAACGCATCTACAAATATGGCTTTAGTTATTATAAAATGGGGTATGCTTCTGCGCTGTCGTGGCTGCTGTTTGCAATCGTGTTCCTCTTTACGTATCTACAGCAGAAACTCCAGAAAAAGTGGGTGAACTACGATGCGTAATCCGATGCAGAAGAAAAAAGCGCTCTCGAACCTCTGGTTTTATGTGTTTGCGACCGGCGTCGGGCTGATTATCGTCATTCCGCTGTATTGGATGATTATCACCGCGCTCAAGACACAGACCGCGATCTTTACCTATCCGATCGAGTGGTTTCCAAAGGAGATCACGCTGCAAAACTTTGCAGACCTGTTTGCGCGGTTCCCGTTTGGAAAAGTGCTGCGCAACAGTGCGATCGTCTCGGTTTCGTATTCGATCATCTCAATCGTTACGTGCAGCATGGCGGCGTTCGCGTTTGCGAAGATTCCATTTCGCGGGAGCGAAGCGCTTTTGAAGGTGTATCTTGCCACGCTGATGATTCCGTTTCAGAGCACACTGATTCCGCTGTTCATGCTCTTCAACAGCGCGGGGCTGAGCAATACCTACGGCAGCGTGATCATTCCTTCGCTGTTTCGCGTGTTCGGCATCTTCCTGCTGGTGCAGCATATGCGCACGATACCGGATGATTACATCGACGCGGCGCGGATCGACGGAGCTTCGTATTTCACCGTTCTCTGGAAGGTGATTCTGCCGCTGTCGCTGCCGGTCATCGCTGGCTATGCGGTTATCACGTTCATGGATGCGTGGAACGATTATCTCTGGCCGCTGGTCATGCTCACAAAGCCGGAGATGATGACGGTTCCCGTCGCACTCGGCATGGTGAACGGACAGTTTGAGCGAAACTTCGGTGTGCAGATGGCGGGCAGTTTGATCTCGATTGTGCCTGTGGTGCTGATCTATCTTGCCGCGCAGAGCAAGATGAAAGACGGGCTCACACTCGGGGGAATCAAGGGTTAAGATTGTTACAAATAAGAAGAAAACACTATTAAGAAGTAAACAATATTAAGAAGAAAACACGCAAAAAATGACACCTCGCGGCGCGCGGGAAAGGAACTTGACTTGAGTAAGAGAATCACGATCAAAGATGTTGCGGAGGATACCGGGCTTTCCATCGCGGCGGTCTCTTATGTGCTCAACGACAAGGACGGTGTCCGCCCGGAAACGCGCGAGCTCGTGCTCAGCGCGGTGGAACGCTTAGGTTACGTGCCGAACTATACCGCACGGGGATTGGCAAGCCACAAGTCCCGTCTGATCGGGGTTTGCAGCCCGCAGACGGAGCCCGGCAGCAAGCTCATGTTTGACAACCCGTTTTACAGCAAGCTCTTTAGCAGTATCGAATATGAATGCCGGCAGGAAGGTTATCATGTAATTGTCTCCGGCACGGACGCGGACGAGAGTTTTCTCAAGCTCGCACAGCAGAGAAGCCTCGATGGCATGATCATCGTGGGTTCCTATTCCAAGGAGTTTTATAGCGACCTCAAGAAGGCAAACATGCCCGTGGTGCTGGTGGATACCTATCAAAACCCGGAGCGGTTCCACGAGGTCAAGGTGGACGATCGACGCGGCGGATACATCGCGACGAAATATCTCATCGACCGCGGACACAGGGATATCGCGTTCATCTCCGGCGCGCTGCGGGAACAGGGCGTGACCCAGCTTCGCTTCGATGGCTATCGTCAGGCGCTGGAGGAAAGCGGAATCGCTTACCAGAAACGCCTGGTGTTCCCCGGCGTGGTCAGCTTTCAGTCCGGGCTTGATTGCGCGGCAAAGGCGCTGGATCAAGCAAGCGAAATCACCGCGATGTTCTGCACGGCGGATATCATCGCGATGGGCGCGATGAAGCAGGTGCTCCAGAGCGGACGCAAGATTCCGCAGGACATCTCGATCATGGGTTTTGACAACCTGAATCTTGCGGAGTACACCTCACCTTCGATCACAACCGTGGCGCAGGATATTGAGATGAAAGGCAAGCTCGCGGTGGAGATCATCTTGGAGGACATCGACAACCGCATTGCCGAGCCGCGCTGCATCGAGCTGCCGCTCAAAATCATCGAGCGGGAATCGATCCGGCGGCTGTAACACAAAAAAGAATCACAACGCATGAACGCCCCCTCTGCGGGGCGTTTTGAAAGGCAGATATGACCCGGTTACACAATCAAAACAACACGAAAATCAAAAACCTGAGCGAAATAACCAAGGATGGCCGCAGCGTGCTCTCGTATGACTGCGATGCCACGATTGCCTATGGCATGGGCGAGCGCTTCGACGGCGTAGATCGCATGGGCAAGGCTACGGAGACGACCATCATCGAGAAATTCACCCATCAAGGCGAGAACACCTATTTTCCGCTGCCGTTCTTCTTTTGTAACGATGGACACGGTGTGTTTGTGGAAAGCGACGCTGCGGCAACCTTCACGCTTTCGAGCGGGCATGTAGAGATCGCGCTGCCGGAAGGCGAGTGTGACGTACATTTTCTATTTGGTACTCCGCGCGAGATGATTGCACAGTTCGTGGAGCAAACGGGTGAACCCGTGCTTCCGCCGGACTGGGCGTTTGGCCCATGGGCGTCCGCCAACCGCTGGAAAAGCCAGCGGGATGTGGAGGAGCAGCTCGACAAGATTGAATCCTCCGGCTATCCGGTGACGTCGCTCGTCATCGAGGCCTGGAGCGACGAGGCGACGTTCTATCTTTGGAACGGTGCGGACTATGAGGGCAAAGGCGGGCAAGAAGCGTTCTCCGCCTCCGACATGCGCTTTCGCGAACCCTGGCCGAACCCGCAGGCGATGATTGAGCGCATGCACCGCATGGGCATTCGCCTGATTCTCTGGCAGATTCCCGCGCTCAAACAACTCGAAGAAGGTGAAGTCTGCCCGCAGCACGACCGCGACGATGCTTACGCGCTAGAGCAGGGCTACGTGGTGCTCAACGCGGATGGAACGCCCTATCGCATCCCGCGGCAATGGTTTATCGGCGCGCATGTGCCGGATTTTTCCGTGCCGGAGCTCTGCTCTTGGTGGATGGAAAAGCGGCGCTATCTTATGGAGATGGGCGTAGATGGCTTCAAGACCGACGGCGGGGAATTCATGCACGATCTTTCCGTGCGCTTCCACAACGGACAAAGCGGCATCACGATGCGCAACCGCTATGTTGCGGATTATGAAGCGGCATATACCCGCGCAATCGGAAATAACCGCATGCTTTTCTCACGCGCGGGGTATCTTGGCGCGCAGACAACCCCGATTCACTGGGCGGGCGATCAGGTATCCTCGTTTGAGGAGATGCGCTCCGTGCTGGGCGCTGGGCTTTCGCTTGGGCTTTCCGGCGTGCCATTCTGGAGCTTTGATATCGGCGGGTTCGCGGGGCCGTTGCCCAGTGCGGAACTCTATCTGCGCTCCACCGCGATGGCGGCGTTCGTGCCCGTGATGCAGTGGCACAGCGAACCACTCGGCGGACAGTTCGGCGGGTTTGACACGGGTCTTGTCAACGACAGAAGCCCGTGGAACATCGCCCTGCACGCAAAGGATGAGAGCGTGGAGCGCGTTGCGCGATTCTACGCGCTGCTGCGGATGAACCTCCTGCCGGAGCTGCTCCGTCAGGCGAAGATTGCGGTTGAATCGCATCTGCCGATGATGCGGCATCTTGTTTTGGATTATCCGAACGATCAACAGGCGCAGGTCTGCCATGATGAGTTTATGCTGGGTGATCTTTTGGTGGCACCTGTGCTGCATGAGGGTGCGACAGGACGCGATGTATACCTGCCGGACGGGCAGTGGTATTGCTTCCTCACACAAGAAACGCTAACGGGTGGGCAAACGGTGTTTGTGAACGCCGGTCGCGACGAAATCCCCGTCTTCCTGCGCACGCCGGGCGCGGTGGTGCTCAATCTGCCCGAGAGCCTGCTGCTCGGCGGCGATGTCGGCAACAGCGTGGAGCAGAGGCATACGCCGGTGGTCGCGATCTCCGGCAAAGCAAACTTGGACTATTCGGATGCGTTCGGCAGTCGCGCGGTTCTGACAAACGGCGAGATTGCGCAAGCAAATCTGCGCGTGCTGGATGTCTCCGCGTTGCGATTTGCGCAGAGATAATCCGTGCACATGGGTCAACGGGAGCGGTCGCTGCGCCGCATGGACGAGATTGCAGCCTATTATGCTGGACAGGATGGCGTGCTTGCCGTCGCGGCGTTTGGCTCCAACGCGGAGCGGGAACGCTTAGATGATAGTTCCGACCTGGATTTTCTGGTGTTTGTCGAAGCGGACGCGAAAGCGCCTCTGCTGGAAACGGTAGTGCGGCTTGCGCAGTTCGGCGAAATCGACGCGCTGCGGGTCGTGTATGGCGACGCAGTGCAGCTATTGTTTTCCGACGGGGTGTTGTGCGACTTTGGCATCATCACACCTGAACAACTTAAAACGTTTCCGCATGGCGCGGGACGCTATCTCTGGCGGCGGGAGTGTTGGGAACCCATCGATCTTTCCGCCCGCGAGCCCGCGCGAAAACCCGCGCAGGCGTTGCAGGAAGACGCGCTGTTTCACATTTATGTCGGGCTCTTGCGTATCCGGCGCGGAGAGGAAGCAGCGGCGTTTGAGGAGATTCAGGTCAAGGCCGCTATGTGCGTGCTCGCGCTGCTGCAAGGGAATTCTGCGGACGCGTTTTCGCCGCTCCGGCGCGCGGAACAGACCACTTCACCGGAACTGCTGTGCCGGTTGATGCCCGGATACGGCAAGACGCGCGAGGCGGCGGAGTATCAACTGAAGCTGCTGCTCTCGCAGCAATATGCGCCCCTGTATCAGGCAGCGCAGGGATTGCTTGACGTAAGCCGCAAATAAAAAAGCAGACTTAGAATATCGTTCGAAAGGATGATTGTTGATGGATACGGAAATCAAGAAAGCTTGGTGGAAGGAATGCGCGGTATACCAGATCTATCCGCGCAGTTTTTTTGACTCCAACGGAGACGGAATTGGAGACCTTGCCGGAATTTCGCAAAAGCTGGACTACATCGCCTCGCTTGGCGTAGGCGCGGTTTGGCTCAATCCGGTCTACGATTCTCCCAACGACGATATGGGTTATGACATTCGCGACTATGAAGCCATCATGCAGGAATTTGGCACGATGGCGGAGTTTGACGCGCTGCTTTCCGGGCTGCATGCGCGTGGGATGCGGCTGATTATGGATCTCGTGGTCAACCACAGTTCCGACGAGCACGCCTGGTTTGTCGAATCCAGAAAGGGCAAGGACAACCCGTATCGCGACTACTACATCTGGCGAGACGGCAAGGACTGCAGGGAACCCAACAACTGGGCTTCATTCTTCACGCCGTCTGCCTGGAAATATGATGATTTGACCGATCAGTGGTACCTGCATCTGTTCTCTAAAAAGCAACCCGATCTCAACTGGAAAAACCCTGCTGTGCGTGCCGAAGTCTATGCCATGATGAACCGTTGGTTTGACCGCGGCGTGGACGGGTTTCGCATGGACGTCATCAATCTCATTGCCAAGGCGGAGGGGTTGCCGGATGGCACGGGCACGCCTTCGCCGGAAGGCTATGTGTTTGCGCCGGAGCACTTTGCCGACCTGCCGGCTGCGCACGAGTACCTCAAGGAGATGCGCCGTACCTGCTTTGACGGGCGGGATTGCATGTGCGTCGGCGAAACGCCGTTTAGCAGCAGCGCAACCGGGTTTACCTATGTCGATCCTTCACAGCACGAGCTGGATATGGTGTTCTCGTTTGACGTGATGGACATCGACAGTGGCAAGAGTGGAAAATGGGAGATCGTTCCGTGGGATCTTGCGCGGTTTAAGTCTATTATCGAAGATTGGCAGAACGCGCTTGCATCCGGGTGGAGCAGCCTCTTCTGGTCGAACCATGACCAGCCGCGCCCTGTCTCGCGCTTTGGCAGCGTGAAAAGCGAGGAACTGCGCGTTCGTTCGGCGAAGATGCTGGGCGTTGCGATGCATTTGCTGCGCGGGACGCCGTTTCTCTATCAGGGAGAAGAGTTGGGCATGACGAACGTACCGTTTTCCGATCTTTCGGATATTCGCGACCTCGAAAGCCTCAATTTCTATCGCCTTGCCGCCGCGCGCGGGGAGGCGGACGCGGCATGGCGAGCGATTTTACAAAAAGGACGCGACAATGCGCGCGTGCCGATGCAATGGAGCGCGGAGGCGAACGCGGGATTCACAACGGGAACACCGTGGCTGATGGTCAACCCGAACCATGACACAATCAACGTAGAGGCGGCGGAACGAGACCCGAACAGCATTCTGCATTTTTATCGCAAGCTCCTGCGTTTTCGCTCTGAGAGCGAGACGCTGATCTATGGCGATTTCGCCTTGATCGAGCGGGATCATCCGCAGGTGTTTGCGTATACGCGAACATTGCGCGCCGAAACCGTTACGGTTTTGTGCAACATGAGCGGGAAAGCGGCAACCGTGTCTACCGTGCCGCTGGGCGAATGCGTTCTTTCGAATGTAGCGGATTACGAAGGCAGCGTTCTCCAACCATACGAAGCAAGGGTGTATCGGCACATTAATAACGCGAAATAACTATTATTGAAAGAAAAATCAAACGCGAAAGCGCAACAGGGCCGTCCGGGAAACCCCGGGCGGCTTTTTTACGGGAGTTGATTGGTTGGGCAAATGCATCGCCACGGAAAACATTGTGAAAAAAGGATCAATCGTATGTTAACCATACGATTGTTGAGAAAATCTTGCATCATATCATGCTACGATAGGCTTCACTTTCCGAAGAAGACGCAAGCGTGATTGCCGCTGGCAAGGGAGTATTTTGAAAGATATTCAACTAACAAGGCAAATGTGTTACATTATTCCATGTAAGATCGTTCTTTTGCGTTGCTGTTTCGGAAAGACAAAAGATTCGATGGATGACATATAAGGAGAAAAGCAAATGAATGAATTCGATATACAGCAGATTTTAGAATCCCAGCGGAGCTATTTTTCCTCCGGTGCTACTCTGCCGGAGCGCGCAAGACGGGACGCATTGCGCCGCCTGGAGGAGTCCATCCGCAGAAACGAGGAACCGATCTACGCCGCGCTGAAGGCAGACCTTGGGAAGAGCGCGTTTGAGAGTTATATGTGTGAGCTGGGGCTTGTGCTGGACGAGATCAAGTGGATGCAGAAGAATCTGCATTCTTTGATGAAGCGGAAGCGTGTAAAAACACCGATTACGCAGATGATTGCGCAAAGCTTCCAGAGCCCGTCGCCGTATGGAAACGTGCTGATCATGAGCCCGTGGAATTATCCGGTTTTGCTCACGCTCGACCCCGTGGTGGACGCGATTGCCGCCGGCAACACTGTGCTCATCAAGCCCAGCGCTTATGCGCCTGCCACGGCGGAGGTGCTGCGCGAGATTTTGGGCGAAGCATTTCCGAAAGAGCATGTTGCGGTCATTCTTGGCGGGCGGGCGGAAAACAACGCGCTGCTGAAGCAGAAGTTTGACAAGATTTTCTTCACGGGGAGTCCGCTTGTGGGCAAGGACGTGATGCATGCCGCGGCGGATAATCTCACCCCGGTGACACTGGAACTCGGCGGTAAAAGTCCCTGCATCGTGGATGAAAGCAGCAATCTGACCATTGCGGCCAAGCGGATCGCGTTCGGCAAATTCATCAATTGCGGGCAAACGTGCGTGGCACCCGATTACATCCTCTGCCACGAGAGCGTACACGAGGAGTTGATTGCGCTGCTCAAGAAAGAGATCACGGCGCAGTACGGAGAAAACCCGCTGGAGAACGCCGACTACGGCAAGATCATCAACCAAAGACACTTTGAGCGGTTGATGGGGCTCATTCAGCGCGAGAAGGTCGCTCACGGAGGTTATGCGGACGCGGACAGCCAGCGCATCGCACCGACGATTCTGGACGGTGTGAGTTGGGAAGACCCGGTCATGCAGGAGGAAATTTTCGGACCGGTTTTGCCGGTCTTGACCTATCGGAGCCTGGAGGAGGCGCTGGATGCAATCACAGCCCGTCCGCATCCGTTGGCGCTGTATTGCTTCACAGAACAGGAAACGGTCAAGCAGCGCGTACTGGATCGCTGCCGATTTGGCGGCGGATGCTTCAACGACACTTTGATTCACCTCGCAACATCGCAGATGCCGTTTGGCGGCGTTGGCGAGAGCGGCATGGGCAGCTATCACGGAGAGACGGGTTTTGCGGAGTTTTCGCATATGCGTAGCATTGTCGATCGAAAAACGTGGTTTGAACTGAGCACGCGGTTTCAACCATACTCGAAGGGGAAACTGGATTTTCTCAAGCGGGTCTTGGGGTAAGCGGCGCACCGCAAGAACGTTGATATAAACTAGAAACAATCACGCTAATCAAAAACAGCAGCACACGCATGCGTGCGGCTGTTTTTGTCTTTGCGTAACGCGATAGTCCCGAATGCGCTCTGGCAGTGGGAGATCGATACACAAAATCGTGCGCAAGCGTAAAGACCTCCACCCGATGCGTCAAATCCTCGCGATTGAGCCGAAGCGTTACTTGTGCTATAATGACTCGAAATTCTCTTTGCCGTGCTGATGGCACCTGGGCGGAGAGTCTCACCAAAGGAGCGTGAAGTATGTCTTATTCCGTACTCGTATACCATGAAATCCGCGAAAGCGGGATGCTGCGCGCCGGAGAAACCTCTCCCATCGAGGTTGCGCAAGCATACAAAGATCAGCTGCCCGCGCCGCTGTTTGCCACGCTTGAGCAGTTTGCCGAACAGATGGCATACCTAGCGGAAAACAACTATCATACGCTGACGCTTTCGGAACTGGAACACTATCATTACGACAACGGTACGCTGCCGGAGAAGTCTATCCTGCTCACGTTTGACGATTGCTATCAGTCGATCGGGTTGTATGCCTATCCGATCCTGAAGAAATACGGTTTTCACGCCGTGGCGTTCGTTGTGACCGGTTGGCTCAACGCACAGCAAAAGCGGTTTACGCCGGAGCATTCCGTCTGCATGACGCCTGAGGAGCTCAAGCAAATGACCGACGTGTTTGAATACGCCAATCATTCGCATGCATTCCACACAAGGCAAGATGTGAAAACCAGCCGGATGATGGTGGAAGACGATCAAGGGTTGATTGCGGACTTGAAGGAATGCAGCGCGCATCCGCTGATCCAGGCGAAGCAGGCGTTTGCCTATCCGTTCGGCCTGTATTCCGCGCAGAACGTGACACTGTTGCGGGAGCAGGGCTTCCGTCTGGCGTTCACATGCGAGCCCGGCAGGAATGAGCACAAGACCGACCCTATGCTTTTGAAGCGAAATGTGATTCCCTACATGATGGATATGGAGACATTCCGGCATGTCGCAGGATAATAAAGAACAGGACGAAGGAAAAAAGAGGAAATGGTTAGGAACAGAAACGGAATGAAGAAAACACTTGCAATCATACTGACGCTGATGCTGAGCTTGGCGCTGCTGATTGGCTGCGCGCCGAAAGCAACCGAACCCGAGGCGACGGCCGCGCCGGATGCGGCAGCCGCACCGGAGGCAAGCGTCTCCGGCGAAGTACTCAACATCGGCATATTGCCCGCCGAGTCGGCAATCCCGATTATCCTTGCACTGGAGAAGGGCTTTTTTGAAGAAGCGGGACTGAATGTGTCGATTAAGGCGTTCTCCTCGCCAAACGATAGGAACGTTGCGGTGCAGGCAAAAGAACTTGACGGCGTGATTGGCGATGTGATGACGGGTGCGGCGTTTGTTGACAAGGGCATTGCGCTGAAAATTACCTCGGACATCGGGGAAGACTTCAAGATTCTATCCTCCCCGAATTCCGGCATCACAAAGATGGAGGATCTGGCGGGCAAGAAGATATCGCTCGTGAAGAACTTCATTCTTGAATACATCATGGATCAATTTGCCAAGCAAGCCGGATTCACCTATGAGATCGTCGAAATCCCGTCGTTCTCCGGCCGTGCGGAAGCACTGATGGCGGATCAGGTCGATGCCGTCGTCTTCACGGAGCCGCAGGCAGGCATGCTGGTTTCACAGGGCGCGCACCTTCTGGGCAGCTCCAAAACCGCCGGAATCAAAGGCGGAACGCTCCTGTTTACACAAGATGCCATCGACACTCGCCCTGCGGACATCCGCGCGTTCTATCAGGCATATAACAAAGCCGTGGATTACATGAACAGCACCGATGTTTCGCAATACAGTGAGATTCTGACCAACTATCAGTTCCCGGCGGCGATTGGCGATTATCTGAGCGGCATGTACGGCACGTTCCAGCACGCCGGCGTGATCGCGCAGGATCAGTTTGACAGCATCCTCTCCTGGACCAAGGACAAAGGGCTGATCAGCAAAACCTATACCTATGAGGAACTGACCAACTTTACGTTTATCCAGTAAACACAGCGGCAAAGAGAATCCCCCTTGGCAAGCGTTTCCGGTTATATGGACCGGAGCGCATGCGAAGGGGGATTTTTTAGTGGAACGGATCAGCGCCGCGCTTTTGCCAGGGCACGCATGCGGCTTCCAGCCGATCCAGAAGATGAAAGAGCAGGATTCCGATCAACCCCAGCGCGAGAATGCCGCTGAACATCTCCACGTAGTCCATCTTCGTCCATGCGCTGAGAATGAAATATCCGATGCCGAACTGCGTCGCGTAGTTCTCCGCAAAGAAGAGAGACGCAAGCGAGATGCCGATGCTGATTCGAAGGCCGGAGAAGAGCTGCGGAAGCATGGCGGGCACGATCAGGTACCGGTATCGTTGCAGCGGCGATGCGCAAAAGCTATCCATCACCTGCGCATACACGGGGTTGATCTGCGCGACGCCGTCACGCACGGAAAGCATAATCTGAAACACGATGATGAAAATGATCATCAGTATCTTTGAGGTGTTGCCAAGCCCGAAGAGAAGCATGAACACCGGCAGGAAGGCGATCTTCGGGATCGGATAGATAAAATACAGCAACGGAGAAAGCAGGCGCTTGGCTGTCTTGTTGACACCGAGAAGAATGCCGGACGGAATGCCAACAACCAGCGAGATACCGACAGCAGCTGCCACACGGAGGATACTTGCCCCCGCGTGCCGGAGCAAGACGAGCGGAATGGTGAAAAAGCAGGCAATCGTCTCCAGCGGCGAGGGAACAGTGTGCGTATTCAGCAGCAGATGCAGCACCTGCCAGAGCAGCAAAAAACAGGCAAATCCCATCCACTGGCTATGGAGCAGGCTATGAATCCATCGTTTCATCATGGTTCCACTCTCAATCGCTGCCGGATTTGGATCGTCTGGTCGTAAAACGTGAGCGACTCCCGCGGCTTCGGCATGCCAAAACAGGGATTGTCGAGCCGGGTCAGCGTCCCGTCCTCGTTGAGAATCAGGATCGTCTGCCCCAGCAGAACGGCTTCCTCAATATCATGGGTAACGAACAGCAAGGTTGCACCGCGCGCTTGCGTCTGGCGGAGAATGAGCGGCTGCAGCGCTTCCTTTGTCATGGCATCGAGCGCTGAGGTAGGCTCGTCCATCAGCAAGAGATCGGGGTTGGTCACAAGCGTTCGCGCCAGAGCGACGCGCTGCCGTTCGCCTCCACTCAACTGATGCGGATATTTATCTGCATGGTTTTCCAGATGAAATTCGCGCAGGAGCGCCTTCACCTTGGCGCTGCTGTCTTCTGCTTCGCCGCGAATAGTCAGCGGCATGGCGACCGCTTGCGAAACGGTTTGCCAGGGAAAGAGTCCGAGCTCCTGAAACAGAAATGCCGTTTGCACGCGCGGCTGCGTGACGGGGTCGCCGTCAATCATCACCAAACCACTCTCGGGCTTTAGAAATCCAGCGATGAGATGGAGCAGCGTGCTCTTGCCGATGCCGGATTTTCCGATCAGAGCGTAGGTGCCACCGCGCTCCAGCGCAACAGAAATATCTTGAATCACCACGCCATCTCCAAAGGAGAAGGACACATGATCCAGCTGAATGTGATTTGGTTGCGTGTCGCCGCGTGCCATATCGTTTGCCCCGTTCATTCCGCAAATCTACAAGTGCGGATCGTTGTATGGTGTCAACCCTGCGTTTTCGGATTTTCAAACGCTGGGTATGCATTCGATTGTAACATTGACGGATGAAATAGGCAAAGGATGCGTGTAGATTCGACATACAAAACGCACATGAAATTCGATCCGATGGTATTTGGAAGGCGACGGACTCGCAGCAGTAAGAAACATAAGCGAAAACGACCGCCGGTGAGGCAGTCGCTTTGGAGCTGACTTTGCGCTTCTGTTTTTTTGAATCGGGAGAATGCGTGGAGCGGTATGAGCTGCCTTACATTCCCTGCGCGAGCATGGCTTTGGCAATCCGCTCAAACGCCGCGATATTGTTGCCCGCGATTAGATCGTAGCCAAGACCATACCGCTCGGCTGCAAACACAGATGCGTCATAGATTGCGTGCATCGCGCAGCGCAGCCGCGCATCGACATCCGAACGGCTCCAGCTGTAGCGCAGGCTGTTTTGTGCCATTTCGAGCGCGGAAACGATGACGCCGCCAGACCCGGCGGCCTTGGAACCCGCACAGCGGATGCGGGTGTCCATCCGCAGGAGCTCGATTGCTTCGTTTGAGGCGGGCATGTTTGCCGCTTCCACATAATAGGCGGTGCCGTTTTTGAGGAGTAATGATGCATCCTCTATGTCAATTTCGTTCTCAATTGCGCAGGGCATGACGACGTCGGCAGGCACTTCCCAAGGCTTTTTTCCGGCGAAGAACGGCACGCCGAATCGCTCGGCATACGGCTGCACCAGACCGATACCGGAGGCGCGCATCTGCATCATGAAATCAAATTTTTCAGTTGTCGTAATACCTTGGGCATCATAGACGTACCCGTCCGGCCCGGACAAGGTTATCGCGTTTGCGCCAAGTTCAGCCGCCTTTCGGCAGACACCCAGCGCCATATTGCCAAAGCCGGAAACCACAATGCGCTTGCCTTCCAGCGAATCGCCGTCGTGCTCCAGCATCCGCGCGAGGAAATAGACCGCGCCGAATCCTGCGGCGTCCTGCCGTACTTTCGAGCCGCCATAGGTCAACCCCTTGCCCGTAATCGCGCCGCTCTCGGCGCGGCCGGTCAAACGCTTATACTCGCCGTAGAGATATCCAATTTCCCTGGTTCCAACGCCGATATCGCCAGCCGGCACATCGATATCCGCGCCAATGTAGCGGTAGAGCGCCATCATAAACGATTGGCAAAACCGCATGATTTCGCGATTACTCTTCCCAGCGGGGTCAAAGTCCGCGCCGCCGCCCGCGCCGCCGATGGGCAAGCCGGACAATGCGTTTTTGTAGGTTTGCTCAAACCCAAGAAACTTGACGGTGCCCGCGTTGAGAGCGGGATGAAACCGGAGACCGCCTTTGTATGGACCGATGGCACTGTTGAACTGCACACGATAACCGTGATTGGTGTGATAGTTTCCCTCATCATCCTGCCAGGGTACCAGAAAGCTGACCATGCGCTCCGGTTCCACCATGCGCGTGAGGAGATCCTGCTTTTCATAGTCGGGATTGCTTTCGATTGCGGGGGAGATCATTGCAAGCCATGCCCGAACCGTTTGCAGATAGTCGGATTCGTTGTCATACAGCTCGCTGAGCCGGGCGTAGACCCTTTTCGCGTAATCGTTCATTGAGCGGCCTCCTCAAACCAGGCCATATGCCAGCATGGAATCGGCAACTTTCAAAAATCCTGCAACATTTGCGCCGGTCACAAAATCGCCGGGTACGCCGTATTCGGTTGCAGCGTTAGAAACGTTGCGGTATAGATCCGTCATAATCGTCCTGAGTTTGCAGTCCACTTCCTCAAAGCTCCAGAAATAGCGCATCGAATTTTGGCTCATCTCCAGTGCGGACGTGGCAACGCCGCCGGCGTTGGCTGCTTTTCCGGGGGCATAGAGCACGCCGGACGATTGGAACACCTCCACAGCCTGCGGTGTAGAGGACATATTGGAACCCTCGGCGACGGCGAAACAGCCATTTTTCACGAGGGCTTTGGCGGAAGCGTCGTCGATCTCGTTCTGCGTGGCGCACGGCAGGGCGATGTCGCAGGTGATTTGCCACACACCCGCGCAGCCTTCATGATACTCCGCATCGGGATGGTGAACCAGATACTCGCTGATGCGCTTGCGCTCTACTTCTTTTAGCTGCTTTATGCAGGCCAGATCGATGCCGTTTTTATCGTAGATAAACCCGTTGGAGTCCGACAGGGTGACGACTTTGCCGCCAAGTTGCGCCGCTTTTTCGCAGGCATAGATCGCTACATTTCCGGAACCGGATATCGCCACGGTAGCACCGTCGAAACTTTTTCCAGTGGCTTGAAGCATGTTTTCTGTAAAATAGCAGAGACCGTAGCCCGTGGCTTCGGTTCGTACCAAGCTGCCGCCGTAGGTGAGCCCCTTACCGGTGAGTACGCCTGTGAATTCATTGCTCAGGCGCTTGTATTGGCCAAACAAATAGCCGATCTCGCGACCGCCAACGCCGATATCACCGGCGGGCACATCGGTATCGGGTCCGATATACTTGAATAGCTCGGACATAAAGCTCTGGCAGAAGCGCCGAACTTCGTTGTCAGATTTTCCCTTGGGGTCGAAATCGCTTCCGCCTTTTCCGCCGCCAATGGGCAAACCGGTCAGGCTGTTTTTGAAGATCTGCTCAAATCCAAGAAACTTTACGATGCCTTCATTCACGGAAGGATGAAAGCGAAGCCCGCCTTTGTACGGTCCGATGGCGCTGCTGAACTGAACCCGAAAGCCGCGGTTGACATGTACCTCGCCATTGTCATCTTCCCAGGGAACGCGGAATTTGATGGTACGTTCCGGCTCGACCAAGCATTCCAATATGCCTTCCTTTTGGTATTCCAGATGCGCGGAAACCACGACGGACAAGGACTGGAGCACTTCCCATACAGCCTGGTGAAACTCTGGTTCTGCAGGGTTGCGTTTTACGACGCGAGCCATCAACTCAGTGATGTATTGGTTTTGCGAATACATAATTACACTCCGGCTTCTATAGTTTTGAGGGTTGAACACAATGAATAAGAATGAATACCAGCTATATAATATATTATATACAACAGTTCCTACTGTAGCATTTGATACGAGCCAAGTCAAGCCGAAGAGCGCATTTCAAACGGAAAGCTGTTACGTTTAGCGTGTAAAAGCAATAAAAACGTACAGAAAGCGCAAGACGAAATCCACCTGACGTGTTAGAATTAATTGCAGAACGATAGAAAAGCAAATCAGAAACGCAAAGCACAAGACAGATTATTTTCTCACTGCGGTGAAACCACTTAAAGAGAACGGATAAAAGAGAATACATAGTAGAAGAAATCGCCCGGACAGGGTTATTTCTTGCATGCGGCCAACAAAAGGCGCAATTCAGCTTGATTTCTGGCTCAAGCAAATTTGGCACATGCAAACAAATCAATGCGGCACAGCTTTTTTGAAAAGGTTTATTCCATCAAAACGGAACATGTTCAATAAGGAGGGTGCAATATGGAACGAGACATACTCATTGCCTTGTTCAATAACGCGGCTTTGCTGCTGGCCCTATCCGTGATCTATGAAGTAGCATACCTTCTGCCGTTGAAAACCCGCAACCTGCAGCGGACGTTCATCGGTGTACTCATTGCACTCACCTGCAGCGCGGTTATGAGTATGCCTTTCACGCTCCAGTCGGGCATCATTTTTGACACACGATCGATTCTGATCAGCGTAACCGCTCTCATCTTCGGCGCGATTCCCGCCGCAATCACGGTTGCGGTTGCAACCGGCATGCGCTTATTTATCGGCGGCGCTGGGGCGTTGCCCGGCATCGCGGTGATTCTCTCGAGTGCGCTGATCGGGCTTGCATGGCGGCGATGGGTCTATCCCAAAGCAACGAGGTATCGCTGGCTCAATATTCTGGGCATGAGCATTTGCGTGCATCTTGCGATGCTGATCTGCATGCTCCTGCTGCCGTATCCCAGCAGCATAAACGTGATTCGCTCCATCGCGCTGCCGGTGATGCTGGTCTATCCGGTTGCAACGGTGCTGCTGAGTTTGCTGCTCATTCGCCAGCAAATGCTGAAGCAGACGCAGGAGCAGCTCAAACAATCCGAAGAAAGATTCAAGCTGCTGTTCGACAAAGCGCCGCTTGGCTATCAGTCTCTGGATGCAAACGGGTTTTTCATTGAAGTGAACCAGATGTGGTGCGATCTGCTCGGATATACGCGTGAAGAAGTCATCGGCAAATGGTTTGGCGACTTTTTATCACCTGCTTATCGGGATGCCTTTCAAAAACGCTTCCCGCTGTTCAAGGCGCAAGGATTCATCCACAGTGAATTCGAGATGTTGCATCGATCGGGCAAGCCCATCTACATCTCGTTTGAAGGGAGAATCGGCTACGGAACTGAGGGGGATTTCAAACAAACGCACTGCATCTTGCAGGATATTACGAACCAAAAGGCTGCCGAGCAGGCACTCATCGAAAGCGAGAAGAAGTATCGAAATATCGCAGAGAACATGTCGGATGTTGTTTGGCAGACGGATTTGAATCTGCGCGCGCTGTATATCAGCCCATCGATTGAGAAACTTCTGGGTGAGTCACCGGAAGAGCACTTGCATGAGCAAATGGAGAATAAACTGCCGGAGCACACACGCAAGCAGATTCAAAAGGTTCTTTTAGAAGAACTGGAGAAAGAAAAAGACCCCAATGCGGACAAAAAACGAGCTAGAACGACAGAGGTTGAGCACATCAAGGCAGACGGGGCGGCCATCTGGATGGAGATGAACATCTCGATGACGCGCGATAGTGAAGGAAACGCGACCGGCTTTCTCGGCGTGTCTCGTGATATAACGCACCGGAAGCAGGCGGAGCAGGCTTTGAAAGAAAGCGAACGGAGCAAATCGATTTTAATCTCCAATCTGCCGGGGCTCGCGTATCGATGCAAATATGATCCATACGGAACCATGCAGATCGTGTCTTACGGGTGTTTTGCGCTGACGGGCTATCAGCCGGATAGCTTTATCAATAACCGCGATTTGGCGTTTAACGACATCATCAATCCGGAGCACAAGGACATATTATGGAGAGTGGCAGCGCGCGGTGCCCAACAAGCAGCCCTACAAATGTGAGTATGAAATCACAACCGCGCAGGGCGAGCGAAAATGGGTCATTGAGATGGGGCAGGGCGTGTATCGGGAGGATGAAGAAGTAGAAGCGCTCGAAGGCATCATCCTTGATATCTCCGACCGCAAGGAGATGGAGAATAATCTTCGGTATATCAACGATCATGATCGCCTCACCGGCCTCTATAACCGGGGCTATCTGGAAGCAACGCTGGAAAAAGACTATCGCCAAAACAGAAAGGGCAAGCGTGCTCTGATCAGTATAAACGTGAGCTTGATTCAGCTGCTCACAGCAAACTACGGGTTTCATTACACACAGCGGCTCATTCAGAAACTCACAGAGGCGCTGCAGGTGTATTGCTGTGATCGCCGGGTTCTATTCAGCACCTTCGAAAACAGGTTTGTTCTCTATCTACCTGATTATTCGGACAAGGTGGAGCTCACGCAAATCGCGCGCAGCATCTTAAAAACCCTGGAAGAAGTCTTTGTGACGGACAGAATTGGCTTGGGGATTGGCATTTTGGAGATACAGGATCAGAGCGGCGAGTTCAACGTCGATATGCTGCTCAGACGGTTGCTCATCGCGTCGGAACGCGCGCTGAGCGGGTTTGATGAAGGCTCCGGCATTTGCTTCTATGATCAAACTCTGGAGGCGATTGTCCAACGGGAAAGCGCGATCCGGAGGGAGCTTGTGCGCCTCTCGGAAGGAGAAGATTCCGGTGCGCTAACGTTGCAATTTCAGCCGATCCTGAATCTCAAGACCAACACGATCAGCGGGTTTGAAGCGCTGGCGAGGATGAAAACGGAAGGGCTGGGCGCTGTTTCTCCGCTGGAGTTCATCCCGATTGCCGAGAAGACGAAATTGATCATTCCCATCGGAAAAGAGATCATCGCCAAAGCACTCCGGTTCCTGCACAGAATCCATGCGCTCGGCTATGAAACGGTTGGCGTTGCAATCAACGTCTCGGCCATTCAATTGCTCCGACCGGACTTTACCAGCAGTCTGCTCGAACAGATTCGAAATAGCCAGGTCAACCCGCACAATATTGACATCGAGATCACGGAATCCATCTTCTCGTCCGATTATGACTATATCAACAAAGTCATTCTTGAGTTGCGGCAGGCGGGGCTGAAAATCGCGATTGACGACTTCGGGACGGGATATTCTTCACTGAGGCGAGAAAAGGAACTCAACGTTAATTGTTTGAAGATCGACAAATTCTTTATCGATCAACTGCTCGAAGATAGCCCGGAACGGGCAATTACGGGTGATATTATCTCGATGGCACATCGTCTTGGGCACTGTGTGATTGCCGAAGGCGTTGAATACGAAACGCAAAGGCGCTATCTGGAGGCGCATAACTGCGACATGATTCAGGGGTATCTCATCAGTAAAGCGTTGGATGAAGAAGCGGCGATCCAGTTGCTTGGTGCCAAATAAATCCAGCACCGTATTGTGTGATCGACCGACGGATCGTGATCGACCGTTGCTTCTTCCGCAAAATCAGCAGGTTGCTGCTAGAGTCCAACCAAGATACGACGCAAGAGTATGGCAGAGATGCAAAACCGCTCTACCCATTCGGTAGAGCGGTTTTGCCAAAACAGAGCGGCATTAAAATTGGATTTTATGTATACAAACGAAGCAATGTTGCACGCGCGGACGGAGGCCCCTGACTTTTGCGGTTAGTCCGGTGCTGAAAATTATCGATCCATCTGGTCGATGCTTGCGGTAAGGTGCTTCAGCGCTTTGTCGATGGAGCAGTTCTTTTGCAAAATATCGTCGATGGCGCGGTAAATCGCGTGTTCAACGCTCGTGATCGGCACAAACACGCCGTCGCTTCGCAAAAACGACTTGCGCTGGCGATTCGTGCCGTAGGAGCGATAGATGATCGGGAGCCAGGGATAATGGTTGGCAAGTTCGTCATTGATGTAGACATTTTCCAGCGGGGACTGCCCGTCCAGCACCGCAAAATAATTGCTCATTGCAGGGTCGCAGGTCCAGCGAATGAACGAGAATGCCTCCTCCTTGCGTTTGGATTCCGGTGGAATCCCGAGTCCCCAACTGCCCAGAACGGAATACCCGCCGGGGATGTTGGAATAACCGATTTTGCCGACGATCTTGGACTTTTTCTCGTTGTTGACATCCGCGACAAACGAGGCAAAGCCGACGAGCATCGCGATGTTGCCGTTGTAAAAATCCGCAACTGTCTGCTCAACGGTATAGTTGCGGGTGCTTGGGTTTGCGTAGGAGAAGGTTTCGATAAAGCTGGTGACACCCTTGGTAAACGCGGATGTATTCGTTGCGGCATGGCCGGATTCATCAAACACGCAACCACCGTATGCCCAGACGCGCGGCATCAGCTCCGGCATCAGGATCGCCTCGTTTCCGGCGGCGATTGCGGTGCCGTAGGAGGTTGGAGACGTGGGGTTGAGCTTTCGCGTAAAGAAGCTGCTGACCACGTTGAACTCAAACCATGTTCTGGGCACGCGGAGTTTGGTGCGGTATTTCTTCTCAAACTGCTCCTGTAGGCTCTGGTTTTCAAACAAATCTTTGCGATAAAGTAAAATCTGCGGGCCGAAGATGAAAGGCACCCCGTAGCAGCGATCACCAATGATACCAACCTTATCCAGCAGGTTGGGAAGAAACGCATCCGCGCTGAAATCGTTGGACTGCGTGAACGACGTGATGTCGGCGAGGCGGTTGGCGCGCACGAGGCTATCGAGCCACGGGTTGTCATACATAACGATATCGAACCCCGACACCGCTTCCTTGTTCATCAGGTGGTTGAGCAGCGAGCCGTGTTCGTTGAGCGTGATATCGACATCAAGGCCGGTTTTGCGCGTGAAGTCGGTGTGCGTGCGTAAGATTGCATGCGCGTTTGGCGAATTCAGCAGGAGCACCTTGATGGGCCTTGTGCGGTCAACCGCGGCATAAAATGTAGCATCGTTGCGAAACAGCGGCTTGCCCACGATCTTGTCGTGCAGTACGATCTGCTGCTTTTCAAACATCAAGGGGCTTTGGATGTTGTCGAGCAGCAGCCTTGCGGCTTTTTTTCCCATCCAGTGTGCGGGGCGCATGGTATGCAGCACGCCGTTACTGGTGACAGAACGGCTCCAGTTTTCCTGACCGAAGGAGACAAACCGGATGTCGTTGTTCACCGAAATGCCGAGCAGCGAAAGCGACTGTTCCAAGCCGTTTGTGATATTGCGCGAGGTTGCGATCACGGCGTCGGGCTTGCTGCTGCTGAAATACTCGACTCCGGTGCGGAAGGCTTCCTCCTTCGTCGCGCGCAAATGCCGCAGATAGCGCTCCGCGTCGGGCATGTCGTTTTCCGAATAGAAGTCGCGAAATGCACGCGCGGCGTCCGCCTCGCAGCTCAGGCTCACCGGACCGGCAAAGAGGGCGATGGTTTCGCAGCCTTCGCGCTTGAGCTCCGTCAGTAAATAACGTGTGGTTTCATACGCGTCAAAGGAGATGAAGTTGACATCCGGATTGCCCGGTTTGCGGTCGATGAAAACGATCGGTGTGCGCCTGCTTTGCTCAAAGTACACATAGCTATTTTGGCAGGAGACAACAATGAGCCCGCACATGTCCTTGCGCATGAATCCGTCAAGGATTGCGATCTCTTCTTCCGGCACATCGTCGTGTAAAGCGAGATTGACATAGTATCCGGCCTGTTTCAGGTCGCGCTCCAACCCGGCCAGAAGGAACGAATAGTATTGATCGTAGGTGTTCGGCAAGATGACGCCGATTTCGAGATTGTTGTTTGTGCGGAGATTTTTCGCATAGGAATTCGGCCGGTAGCCCAGTTCGTCTACGGCCGATTGAATCTGCTTTGACATCTCCGGTGAAACAGTCTTTGCCCCTGTCATGAAGTTGGATACGGTTCCAACGGAAACGCCCGCCATTCGGGCAACGTCTTTGATTGTGCTCATCCGGTTTCTCTCTTTCCTGGATGCAGCCATTATAGCAAAGGAAACGGTAAAAGTAAATTTGAAACACAAAAATGAAACGATTCAATGAAAATTATATCAAAATTCATTGACTACAGTCTGTGTGGAATGTATTTTGATATCACAAACAGGCACGTCAACCATGTAATCAAATTCTTCGATGGGAACATTCCCATTCCATTGATTGAGCAAAACGAAATCGGGGTGAAACCATGTCTGACATCTTGCTGGAGATGAAAAATATTCAGAAGTCTTTTCCGGGTGTGCATGCGCTTGATAACGCGTGTATCAATGTGCGCTATGGCGAAGTCCATGCGCTGATCGGTGAAAACGGCGCGGGGAAATCCACGCTGATGAAGGTGCTCAACGGCATCTATAAGAAAGACGGCGGAGAGATTATCTACAAGGGCGAAGAGATTGAACTCAACGGCCCGCTGGATGCGCAAAAGCGCGGCATCGGTATGATCCATCAGGAGCTGAACCTGATGCCGCATCTGTCTGTCGCCGAGAACATCTATATAGGGAAAGAGCCCATGTTCGGCGGAGTGCTCCTCGACCAGAAGAAGGCGAATCAGGCGGCAAAGGAATTGCTTGCGTCGATGCATCTGGAGATCGATCCGACGATGCCGGTCAAGAAGCTTACCGTCGCAAAGCAGCAGATGATCGAAATCGCCAAAGCCCTCAACAACAACAGCGAGCTTTTCGTGATGGACGAGCCGACTTCGCCTCTGACGGATACTGAAATCGAAGAGCTGTTTCGCTTCATCCGTCAACTGCGCGCGGCGGGACGCAGCGTCATCTATATCTCTCACCGGTTGGAGGAGCTCTGGCGAATCTCCGACCGCATCACGGTCATGCGCGACGGACAGTATGTCGGCACCGTCAACACCGCAGATGTCACGCGGCAGGAGATCATCTCCATGATGGTCGGCCGCGTCATCTACGAAGAGCCCAAACAATGCAGCACGGTGCCGCAGGATGCGCCGGTCGTGCTGGAAGCCAGGCATATCGTTGCGCCGAACGTCAAGGACGTATCCTTCTCGCTGCGCAAAGGCGAAATCCTCGGCTTTGCGGGCCTCATCGGCGCGGGACGGACGGAGACCATGCGCGCGCTCTTTGGCGCGGACGTGAAGGTCTCCGGCGAAGTGCTTGTCAAAGGGCAAAAGGTTGAGATTCATTCGCCCAGCGACGCGGTCAAACACGGAATCGGATATCTCTCCGAAGACAGAAAAGCGTTCGGCGTGGCAACCGGGCTCTCCGTGCGCGACAACAGCGTGATGGCGGATCTGGAAAACTATTGCGTTGGACCGATCATGAATGATAAAAAGATCGACAAGATTGCAAGTGAATACATTCAGAAGATTTCGATCAAGACACCGAGTCTTCGCCAACTGGTGAAGAACCTATCCGGCGGAAACCAGCAGAAGATCGTCATTGCAAAATGGCTGATCAAGAAATGCGATGTGCTGATCTTCGACGAGCCGACGCGCGGTATCGATGTCGGTGCCAAGAGCGAGATTTACAAACTCATGAACCAGTTGGTAGAGGATGGGAAGTCCATCATCATGATTTCCTCGGAAATGCCGGAGCTGTTGCGCATGTCCGACCGGATCATCGTTATGTGCGAAGGCGCGATCACCGGTGAACTGGATATCTGCAATGCGACTCAAACCAGCGTCATGACGTTTGCAACAATGAATATGTGAGGATGGGATTATGGCAACCAAAAAGTTCGATCTAACAAAACTCCTCGCGCCAATGGTATTGGTGATTCTGTATGGATTCTTCTCGGTATTCGGAAACAACTTCTTTTCCACCGACTATCTGATCAACATCCTCGATGGATCCTACTACATTGGCTTTATGGCCATCGGTGTTACGTTCGTCATCATCACCGGCGGTATCGACCTGTCTTTGGGAACGACGATGATGTGCGCGGCGCTCATCGGCGGCATGGCATACAACAGCTGGCATTGGCCGATGGGGTGGTGCCTTGCGCTGGTACTCGCGGTTGCGACGCTGATTGGCTTGCTCAACGGCATCATGATTGCATACATGGGACTGCCGCCGTTCATTGCTACGCTCGGCACACAGATGATGGGCATGGGCTTTGGCGCAATCGTCACCAAGGTGCAAACCATGCGGTATCCGACCTTCGGCACCGCAGACGGTTGGTTTAAGAACTTCTTCTACAAGACGACATCCGGTTTCCCTGTCGGCGTACTATGGCTTGCCGCATTCTTCATTCTCGCGTTGATCCTGCTCAACAAGACTCGCTTTGGCAGATATACCTATGCAATCGGCAGCAACGCGGAAGCGGCGCGCCTCTCCGGCATCCAGACAAAGCCGTGGTTGGCAGGCGTATACACCTTCTGCGGGTTCTGCTGCGGTGCAGCCGGCGTGTTCTACGCTGCGGTCTACACGTCCATCATTCCCAGCACGGGCAACGGACAGGAACTCCTCGGCATTGCGGGCGTTGTCATCGGCGGTACGTCCATGAGT
The DNA here is from genome assembly GCA_023395595.1 of Bacillota bacterium. GTDB lineage: Bacteria > Bacillota > Clostridia > Christensenellales > CAG-138 > UBA7703. Next base: position 27,024 of record JAEWYO010000009.1, on the reverse strand, counting down.
GGCGGCACGGGAACCCTGGTCGGAACCATCATCGGTGTGTTCGTCATGAGCGTACTCAAGCAAGGGTTGATGTCCATGGGCTTGCAGAGCCACTGGCAGACGTTCTTTACGGGGCTTGTTGTCATCGGTGCGGTGCTGCTGGATCAGTATCGCGTCAAGCAGGGCAATAAAGTCATTCACTAACAAGTAGGACCGACAAACAACACTATATAAGAAGAAATTAGGGCTGAAAACCAGACCCCTTGGCTCGTGCAGCCAATTACACCCGGCTCCAACGGGTGAACCCGTTGAGATAAACCAAATAAAATGGAGGAAACAGACATCATGAAGAAACTGCTTGTTCTCGTATTGGCTGTGGCGCTCGTGTTTGGCACGATCGCTTGTGCAGCACCGGCACCCGCAGCGGAAGCAACCGAAGCACCCGCCGCCGCAACCGAAGCTCCCGCAGCCGCAACGGAAGCGCCTGCTGCAGCCCCCCTCTACATCCCGGTTGTCTCCAAAGGCTTCCAGCATAAGTTCTGGCAGACCGTTATGTTGGGCTCTCAGGATGCCGCGGCGAAGTATGGCGTGGAAATCACCTTTGATGGCCCGCCGTCCGAGTCCGACATCAGCACCCAGGTGGATATGCTGAACGCCGCGATGGCGAAGAAGCCCGCCGCTCTGTGCCTTGCAGCGCTTGACACCGAGTCCGTCACCGAACAACTCCAGGCCTGCAAAGATGCCGGCATCCCGGTCATCGGCTTTGACTCCGGCGTGCCGAATGCACCCGAGGGTTCCATTGTTTCCACCGCTTCGACCGACAACACTGCTGCCGGCGCGCTTGCCGCAGATAAGGTCTATGCGATCGAATCCATCGCCGCCGCCGTTGCAGCCGCAACGAAGGATGCCCCTGTTGTGATCGCCGTGATCAGCCAGGATGCGACCTCCGCCTCCATCACGGGCCGCACGACCGGTTTCGTGGATGAAATGTTCAAGCTCTGCGATGCAGCGCAGCCCGGCCTTGTCTCCGTGACCGGTCATGACAAGTGGATGAAGGCCTCCACGTCCGGTGATACCGCTGTGGAAATCCTCGTCTCCATCGCTGCGACCACCAGCGTGACCGACTGTCAGGCTGCTGCGCAGGCTGTCATCCAGAAGACGCCGATCGCCGTGTTCTGCACCAACTCCGGTTCTGTTGACGGCATGCTCGCCGCGACCGCGGACGGTTCCGACCTCGATCGTACGAACGGCCGTTATAAAGACATGGTTGTTGTCGGCTTCGACTCCGGCGCAACCCTGCTCAACGCCATCCGTAACCAGTGGTTCTTCGGCGCAGTCACCCAGGATCCGTACATGATCGGCTACTATGCAGTCGAACTTGCGTACAAGGCAATCCAGGGCGAGAGCATCCCGGCCGTGGTTGACACCGGCTGCCAGTTCTACACCGTGGACAACATGGACGATCCGGACATCGCGAAACTGCTCTACGATTAATCATCAGTCTGATCCGAGCGGGGCAGCCGAACAGGCTGCCCCGCACAAGCAATAATCCTGTTTGGATCAAGCGTATCCACTGGAATTTTTCTGCAAACAGATGTGTTTGCAATCACACTGACGGAGGCTTTTCTTCCATGTTAAAGAACATTCCCAGCATTCTTTCGCCCGAACTGCTCGCAACACTTTGCGAGATGGGACACAGCGATGTGATCGTTTTAGGCGACGCGAATTTTCCCGGCAAGCGCTTTGCGCATGAGGGTAACTGCAAGTTTTTACGTGCGGACGGACTCTCCGGCACGGCGATGCTGGAAGCGATTCTGCAGGTGATCCCGACGGATAGCTATACGGACACACCCGTGATGCTCATGCAGACGATGGAATGCGACAAGGATCTCGAGATTCCGATTTGGAAGGACTATGAAGCCATCGTCGCCCAAAACGACCCGCGCGGCAAAAACGCGGTGGGTTATCTGGAGCGTTTCGCCTTCTACGAGGCGGCGAAAAAGTCCTACTGCATCGTGCAGACAGGTGAAACACAGATTTACGCCAACGTGATCATTCAAAAGGGAGTCATCAAGTGAGTCGGGACAACTGCCTTTTAGGGATCGATATCGGCACCAGCGCCTGTAAACTTGTCGTGTTTTCGCAAGACGGCAAGGCGCTGACGAGCCGGACGGTTGAGTATGCGACGCAATACCCACTCCCGGGCCATGTTGAGCAGGACCCGGATCACTGGTGGGAGGCTGTCTGCCGCGGTACAAAAGAGATGTTGGCGCAAGGCAGCGTTACCGCAGGACAGATCGCGGGCATTGGCATTGACGGGCAGGGATGGTCGGCCATCGCGATGGACGCGCAGGGCAGCGTGCTCGCGCCGGACCCGATCTGGCTGGACACCCGCGCGGAAAGCATCTGCGAGGAACTCAATGCCCGTATCGGAGCGGACATAATCTTCGCGCTGAGCGGCAACCCGCTCAAGGCGCAATATGTCACGGCAAAGATTCTCTGGCTGCAGCGGCATCTGCCGCAAGCCTATGCAAAGACGAAATGGATCATGCAGTCCAACGGGTTTATCGCCTACCGGCTGACGGGCAGCGTCAGCATGGACATCTCTCAGGCATATGGGCTGCATTGTTTTGATATGAGAAACGGGCGCATGGACGAAACCATGTGCAAAGCCCTCGGCATCGAACCGGGGTTGATCCCCGCACTTACCGCTTGTCACGCAGTCATCGGCCATGTACACGCAGAAGCCGCGCGGCAAACGGGGCTGCTCGTGGGGACACCGGTCGTCGCGGGTGGTCTGGACGCAGCCTGCAGCACGCTTGGCGCGGGGGTACTTCGCGCGGGGCAAACGCAGGAGCAGGGCGGACAAGCCGGTGGTATGAGCATCTGTATCGATCAATACTGCGCGGATCCGCGCCTCATTCTGGGATACCATGTCGTACCGAACCACTGGTTGTTGCAGGGTGGCACAACAGGCGGCGGCGGCGCGATGCGATGGTTTGAGCGCGAGTTTGCGGATTTCGAACGTCGGATGGCGCTCGAGAAAGGTGGATCCTCCTTTGCCTTTCTCGATGCGCTTGCCGAAGCGATTCCAGCAGGCAGTGAAGGGGTCGTCTTCCTGCCGTATCTTGCGGGAGAGCGTTCACCGATCTGGGATAGCGATGCGCAAGGTGTTTATTTCGGATTGGACTACAGCAAGACGCGTGCGCACTTGGTGCGCGCGCTGATGGAAGGCGTTGCATACTCGCTTCTGCACAATCTGGAGATTGCGGAGTCGGTTGGGGCAACGGTTCATACCCTCCGCGCCACGGGCGGCAGCGCAAACTCCCGCCTCTGGACACAGATCAAAGCGGATATCACGGGAAAGGACATCGAGGTGCCGGAGAGCGACCTCGCAACCCCGCTGGGTGCCGCGCTGCTTGCGGGCGTCGGCGTTGGTGTCTATCCCGATTTTGAAACGGCGGTCGCACAAACAGTACACGTCAAGCGCACCCAAACGTGCAACTCGAAGGATGCGCAAGCATATGAGCAGGGCTATCTTGTCTACCGCGCGTTGTATGACCAGCTCAAAGAAATCATGAAACAAAGCAGGAGGGCTCGCGCGTGAAAGCGGCCGTATTGACACAGAATAAGCAAATTGAATACAAAGACTACGATATGCCAACGCTTCAGGAAGACGGCGTGCTCGTGCGCGTGGCTGCCTCCGGCATCTGCGGCTCCGATCTGCCGCGGTTCTTCCACAACGGCGTGCATTTTTACCCAATTGTATTGGGACACGAATTTTCCGGCGAAGTCGTCGAAATCGGCGCAAAAGTGACCCTCGTGAAGGTGGGCGACCGCGTCTCCGGCGCACCGCTACTGCCGTGCATGCGTTGTGCGGACTGCCAAAAGGGCAACTATTCGCTTTGCAAGCACTACAGTTTCATCGGTTCCCGTCAGCAGGGCAGCAATGCGGATTACATCGCGATCCCCGAACGCAACGCGGTCGTGTTCGACAGTTCGATCTCGTTTGAGCGCGGCGCGATGTTCGAGCCTTCCACCGTTGCGTTGCACGGCGTATTGCAGTGCGACTATCGCGGCGGCGGAAGCGTCGCCATACTTGGCGGCGGCACCATCGGCATTTTTACACTGCAATGGGCGCGGTTGCTCGGCGCAAAATCCATTGCCGTGTTTGACATCAGCCCCGAACGGCTGGAGCTCGCCAAACGCATGGGCACGGACGCGACGTTTGACACGCGGGAAGCGGGATTTACTGAGGCGGCAAAAGCGTTTTCGCGCGGCGGGTTTGATTATGTATTTGAAACCGCAGGCGTGATTCCGACGATGAAGCTCGCGTTCTCACTTGCGGGTAACAAAGCGCATCTCTGCTTCATCGGCACACCGCACGCGGATTTGACGTTTACGCCCGCGGAGTGGGAGAACATGAACCGCAAGGAGTTCCGGCTCACGGGCTCTTGGATGAGCTACAGCGCGCCGTTCCCGGGTCGCGAATGGACGATGACGGCGGAATATTATGCCGACGGGCGGCTGAAGTTTGACGAGGCGTTCATCTGCGCGCGGTATCCCTTGGAGCGTGCGCAGAAGGCATTCATGCTGTTTGAAACACCGGGCGCGGTCACGGGTAAGATTCTGCTCATGAATGAACCCTATGCATCGCTTGCCGCAGGCAAGGCGTAACCCGAAAACTTGAAATGAACGTGCGAGAGAGTAAGCAGCGCGTTTTCAGTAAATATTGAACATCCGAGGAGGCAAACAAATGGAAAAAATCAATCCCGTTCTCGTTCCGCAAAGAAAGCTCTTTGATGGATCATTCATGCCGGGGATCGGTATGGGTACGTTCGGGTCCGATCGGTTCAGCGCAGAACAGGTCAGCAACGCGGTCGCGGGAGCGATTGAGGTTGGCTATCGCCTGTTTGATTGCGCGGCAGTCTACGGCAACGAAGATTTGATCGGGCAGGTGTTTCAAGCAGCGTTCGATAAGGGCACCGTCAAGCGCGAAGAGCTCTTTATCACCACGAAGGTTTGGAACAACATGCACGGACAGGGAGATGTTCTGCTCTCCTGCGCCAAGAGTTTGCGGGATCTGCGGTTGAATTATATCGATCTGTTCTTTGTGCACTGGCCATTTGCCAATTATCATGCGCCGGGATGCGACGGTGACGCCCGCAACCCGGACAGCACACCGTTCTCCGTGGATGCGTTCATGGCAACCTGGCGGCAGTGCGAGCGGCTGGTTGACATGGGACTCGTGAAATACATCGGCATGTCGAGCATGACGATTCCGAAGCTGGAGGCGGTGCTTCCGCTCTGCCGGATCAAACCCGCAGCCATCGAGATGGAACTCCATCCGAGCTTCCAGCAACAGAAACTGTTTGATTATATCCTGGCGCACGATATCCAACCCATCGGCTTTTGCCCGATCGGCTCGCCGACGCGCCCGGATCGCGACAAGACGCCCGACGATGTTGTGGACATTCAGATGCCGGAAGTAGCGGAAATCGCGAGGGCGCACGGGGTTCACCCGGCTGTGATCTGCATTAAGTGGGCGGTTCAGCGCGGACAGACGCCGATTCCCTTCTCTGTTTATGAGAATGAATATACGAGCAACCTCAAGTGCGTCACGGAAGACCCGCTGACCCAAGCCGAGATGGAATCCATCCGCCTCGCGGACAAGAACTGCCGTCTGATCAAGGGGCAGGTGTTCCTCTGGCCGGGCGCGAACGATTGGCACGACCTCTGGGATGAGGACGGGACGATCACGAAATAATTGCACACCAGAAATGAAAAGAACGGACGATCAAACGACCGATATGGATGCAAAACAGTATTTTTTAAACCTCGTACAGCGGCAGAAGTCCGGCTTTGAGGACGGCATTTGCAGCATTTGCAGCGCAAATGCATTCGTAATCGAAGCCGCGATGGAGTTTGGGCTTGAGCAAAAGTGTGCGGTGCTTGTGGAAGCCACGGCAAATCAGGTCAATCAGTACGGTGGCTACACCGGCATGCAGCCCGCGGATTTCGCGGCATACGTACAGTCTCTGGCACAGAAGGTTGGGCTGCCGATGGAGCAGCTGATCCTGGGCGGGGACCATCTCGGCCCACTGACCTGGAGCGCGGAACCGGAAGCGGACGCAATGGCAAAAGCGGAGGTCTTGATCGACGCGTTTGTGCGTGCGGGCTTTCGCAAGATTCACCTCGACACCAGCATGCGTCTCAAGGATGACCCGCAGGATCAGCCGCTGACGGATGAAACCATCGCACGTAGAGCCGCGCGACTCTGCGCGGTCGCCGAACGCGCGGCAAAATCCGGCGAGGAACCGGTCTATGTCGTCGGCAGTGAGGTACCGATTCCCGGCGGCGCAACCGAAAACGAGGATGCGCTCGCAATCACTCCGCCGGAGAACCTTGACGCGACGCTTGAAGCATTCCGCAAGGCATTTCACGATAAGGAGCTTGACGAAGCATTCAAGCGGGTCATCGCTGTCGTGGTGCAGCCGGGTGTGGAGTTTGCGGACAACACGATCATCGTCTACGATTCCGAAAAAGCAAAGCGACTCACAAACCACGCAAAGGCGCTTCCGTTCGTTCTGGAAGGGCACTCGACCGACTATCAACCTACGAGCGCACTCCGTGCAATGCGCAGAGATGGCATCGCGATCCTCAAGGTTGGGCCGGCGCTGACGTTTGCCCTGCGCGAAGCACTCTTTGCGCTGGAGAGCATGGAGAGGGACCTTTATGCGTTCTCACCCGTGGGCGGATATTCCCGCTTTTCGGATGTGCTGGAGCAGAAGCTTATGCAGGAGCCGAAATACTGGGAGCGCTACTATCACGGGACGGAGGGCGATCTCGCGTTTGCGCGGCGATACAGCCTCTCGGATCGCTGCCGCTATTATCTGGAAGACGACACCATCAAACAATCCATCGGCAGGCTTTTGGCGAATATCAACGCAAAACCCCTTCCGTTCGGACTCACGAGCCAGTATTTTCCCGCGCAAAAGGAAGCCATTCTGGCGAAAAACGGCGGTGTAAACGCGCAATGGCTCATCAAGGAGCGCATTCGCGACGTGATCAAAACGTACTATTGAGCAAAACAAACTGCTGCGGAGAGGAGGGGAGCGCTTGCCTACAATTCGGGATCTTTCGGAATACACGGGCCTTGCATTCGGCACGGTTTCAAAATATCTCAACGGCGGCAATGTGCGCCCCGAAAATCGCGCGATGTTGGACGAAGCGGTCTCAAAACTGCACTACCGCATGAATTTTGCCGCGCGCACGCTCAAACGACAGCGATCAAATACGATCGGCGTCGTGCTGCCTGCGGACTCTCTGGCGGGCATGGGCGGCATGCTCACCGCGCTGGATCGCACGTTGCTTTTCAACGGATATTCGATGATCCTCTCGGCATATGCCGAAGATGCACCGGAGCGGGATAAGATCAGGCTTCTGAGCGGAAACACGGATGGGCTCGTTATTTTGCCCAATCAGATCGGGGCGGACGAAATCGCGGCACTCTGCGACGGAATGCCTGTGGTTGCGCTCGACTGTGTGTTTCCCGGCGCAGCGTTTGACAGCGTATTGACTGACTATTCGGGCGCCGCCTATCAGGCTGTGGAGTATCTCTTTTCGCGACAGCATCGCAGAATCGGCGCAATTTGGAGCGGACAGAACGCCTACACCGTTTCGGAGCTCAAAACCGGTTTTCTGCGCGCGTTTCAGGATTATCAGCAGGTGCCGGATGAATCACTGTTTCTCTCGGGCACAAGCAGCTTTGCCGGAGGGTACGATCTGTTTTTGCGCCTACTCTCGATGGAGACCCCGCCTACCGCGGTGCTTGTCGCCGACGCACTGATGTTCATGGGTGCGGAGACCGCGGCGCGGGATACGGGGCTCAAGCTCATGCAGGATATCGACATCGTCGGCTTTGGCGATCAGGGTAAATATCGAATCCCGGGTCGGCAGACGCCGGTCTTTGAGCTTTCCGGCGATACGGTGGGCGCAACGGCGGCGGAGTTGATTCTAGAGCGGCTCAACGGGGGCGCGGATGCGCAGCCGATGGTGCGGCGAATCAAGGCGGAGCTGAGACTCGCCGACGGGCAAAGGGCATAAGAAAAGAGGCTTTTATGGCACTCACGGATACAAAAGAGATGTTGCTTCTCGCGCAGAACGGCGGATATGCCGTCGGCGCGTTTAACACGGAAAATCTGGAGATCATGCAGGCGGTGTTTGAGGCGGCGGCGGAGACGCAATCTCCTTTCATCCTGCAAACCACGCCGTCGATGCTGAACTATGCAACGCCGGAGGCCTTCTTCGGCATGACGCGCGGGCTTTCGCTCAACTACCGGGTTCCGGTTGCGCTGCATCTGGATCACGGAAACTCGTTTGCGACGGCGGCGCGCTGCCTGCGCGCGGGATATACGTCTGCAATGATCGATGGATCGAAGCGAAGCTTTGAAGAAAATATCGCGCTGACCAGCCGCGTGGTTGAAATGTGCGCGCCTTGCGGCGTGCCTGTCGAGGCGGAGCTTGGCAAAGTCGGCGGAAAAGAAGACGAGACACAGACCGATGACCCCGGCTATACAGATCCCGCCGAGGCAGAGGAGTTCTGCGCACGAACAGGTATTTCCTCACTTGCCGTGGCGATTGGCACCGCGCACGGTTTTTACAAGGGGAAGCCGCAGTTGGATGTCGAGCGCTTAAGCGAAATCCACAAGCGTGTTTCGATTCCGCTCGTGCTGCACGGGGCGTCCGGGCTAACGGACGAGGACATTCAAAACTGTGTGAACCGCGGCATCTGCAAGGTGAATTTTGCAACCGAACTGAGAAACGCATATACGGAAGGTGTACGCGAGGCGCTCGCGCGGAATCCTTCACTCTATGATCCGAAGGAATTCGGCAAAGCTGGACGCGAAAAGGTCAAACAACTCGTCATGCAACGCATGATCGTCTGCGGATCGGCGGGGAAAGCGCGCGCATAAGCGCCGACTATGGAACAAGAGATCGACACGAAACCAAGACTAGAGTGGCTGAAACAGCGGCTGAACGCGATTCCGGCGGGAATCATGCTTCTGCCGCTGTTGTTTGGTTCGCTTGTCCATACACTCTGGCCAGAGGCGCTGGAGATCGGCTCCTATACTACGGCACTGTTTTCTTCGCAAGGGGCTGCGACGCTGATGGCACTGCAACTGTTTTGCATTGGCACACAGATTCGACTCGCGCAGGTTTCCGGCATTCTTAAGCGTGGCGGAACGCTGTTGGCCGCGCGTGCTGTTGCGGGCGTGCTTTCGGCGCTGCTGTTTCGTTTGTTCGCAAACGATGGAATGATCGCCGGAATCAGCATGCTTGCGGCGGTTGCCGCCTGTTCCAACACCAATGGGAGTATTTTTATCGCTACGACCACGCTGCTCAAAGAGGACGAGGCGGCTGCCGCGGCACCCATCCTTGCGCTCTCCAACGGGCCGCTGCTTACCGCGCTGATCCTCGGTGCCAGCGGCGCGGCATCGTTTGACTCAGCCGCCATCCTCGGCCTGGTGATTCCGATGTTGGTTGGCATTGTCGCGGGAAATATCAACAATTGTGTCGCGCGGTTCTTTGCGCCGGGTGTGACGCTGACGCTGCCCCTGATCGGGTTTGCGCTTGGCGCGGGGATTGATCTTGGTCAAATCTGGCACGGCGGTTGTTCGGGCATACTGCTCGCGCTGGGTGCGGTCTTGCTTGGTGGCGTGGTGGCGTTTGCGCTGGATCGGCTGTCGGGTGGCAGCGGAACAGCGGGAATCGCCGCGAGTGCGACGGGGGCAAATGCAATCGCGGTTCCGGCGGCGCTTGCGCTGGCCAATCCCGCCTGGCTGCCCGTTTCCGCTGCAGCGACCGCGCAGATCAGCGCGGCTGTTCTGATTTCTGCGTTGGCCATCCCGTCGTTGGCTGGACTTTGGAGTAATCGAAATCGAAAGAGAGCGGCAAAACGCACACATTTGCGTTGAGTCGTCACGCGGGAAACCGAATATCGTTACCCCCGGACAGGCGATGGTACGAGCGCGCCATTCAGGGGCTTTTTTATACAAAAAAGCCCCAAAGGAGTCGCGGAAGATGTGCGCATTCACTGTGCAGAGAATCACATTGAGAGCGCGTAAAAAAAGCAGTATAGTCAATGTAAATAGAAGCAGCGATCATTGAAAAAAGAAAGGGTAGAACATGAATATTGATATCAGAACGCTAGCCCTTCTTTATTTTATTCGAACCTAATGAACAATGGACTTGTGTACATCATATGGCGCATGTATCGAAAACACTTTCGCGGGCTATCGCTTCTGTTTGCGGATATGTGTCTGCAAACGCTTGGTTCGTTATTCCTGCTATTGCGCGGCGTGATGCCGGAAGTTGTATCCATCGTTTTTACAAATTTGTTTTCGGTATCCGGCTTGATTTGCTTGTTTATTGGGCTGGAATTGTTTTTTGATCTATATCAACCGCGCATCTATCATTTCATCCTATTCGCCCTCTACATGGCTTCGATCGTTTACTTCTCCGTTGTTCAGGACAACCTTCACATCCGAAACATGCTTCTCTCCGGCAGTATTGCTTTCTATACAGGGCTTTGCAGTGTGTCTCTGTTCCGGCAGACAAACAGCGAATTTCGGCGTATTGCACGTTTTACCGCGAGCATCACGCTGGCTTACTGCATAACCAGCGTCGGCAGAATCATTGCGCTGGTGTTCTTGCCGCAGCCGAGCAATGAGTTTTTCACATCCGGAATTGTCAACTCCATTGCGATGATTACATATGGAGCTCTCAATATACTCATTGCCGCAGGGCTGATCATGATGATCAGCCAACGTGTCCTAAACGAGGTGCAAAACGAAAAGGATAAGTACATCAAGGCGTTCCATTCCTCGCCCTATGGGCTGTTACTGACAAAGGCTTCGGACGGCAAGATATTTGAAGTGAATGAAGGGTTCGTACGGTTGTCGGGATACCAGCCGGAGGAGGTCGTTGGGAGAACAACGCTGGAAATCGGTCTTTGGATGGACCCGGACGACCGGAAAGGATTTGTCCGCGACCTGTTGCGCGGGGATATACACGACAAGGAAGCGCGATTCCGGATAAAGAACGATACCATCAGCACTTGCCTGATTTCGGCAACCACGCTCTCCATGCTCGGAGAAGAGTGCATTCTGACCAGCGTCAACGATATCTCGGAGATGAACCAAATCCGGAAAAAGCTCGAACTCATGGCACTGCATGATACGCTGACCGGCTTGCCGAACCGGCAGCTCTTCTATGACCGCGCGGAGATCGCTTTTGCAAACGCCAGACGGGAGAAAACGAGCGTCGCTGTTGTGTCTCTCGATGTTGACCGGCTGAAGTCGATCAACGATCAATGGGGGCATGCGGCAGGTGACTTTACGCTGGTTTCTGTGAGCGGCAGGCTTTCGAATCTTCTGCGGGAAAGCGATACGGTTTCCTGATTTGGCGGCGATGAGTTCCTGACTCTGCTGGACGGGGTTCAAACCGCGGATGATATTCACTGCGTGGTCAAGAGAATGATCGATAGCGTGGCAGAACCGATCCTATTTGAGGGGCACACGATCACCATCTCAGCAAGCGTTGGAATCGCGCGATACCCGGACGATGACACAAAGATCGATGAGTTGATCCGAAAATCGGATGAAGCAATGTACTTTATCAAGGAGCATGGTCGCAACGGGTATCGGTTTTACAGCGAGATCAAGCAAGAATAGCAACCGCACCTTCGTGCTTCGTTCAAGCAAGGCTGCAAAAAACGACAGGATTTATTCTCGTGATTGCAAATACAAAACAACACCGTTGAGGTGCTGTCAGTCTGCCAAAAAAGTCGCTACTTAGCGACTTTTTGGTATAACATAAGCATATTAACAAAGAATAATACAATTCTTGTTCAGCACTACAAAGCGATCCCACCACGCGATTGGTTTTGATGTAAGCTGGTATTGCAGCGCGCGAATCCCCGCGCTTACAGGCTTTTGCCGTTGTCCATGGACAGCCTTCGTGGATTGAGCTCGATATGACAATGCTCTTTCTGAATATAGTGCTTGTTGCAGACCGCGGGTGCTGCTTCTCCAGGCAAAAAGAGGTCTTCCCGAATCAGCATGACGTCTTTACTCGGGGACATGACATATTTTCCGGAGATGAAGTTACCCACGGCGGTGGAGGTAACGGTGATGCGGGAGCGCTCCGCCAACTCATAGACCGCCGTTTCCAGAGTCGGCAGTATGGTTGCCGGTTGATTGAGCTTGATCTCCAGCGGGGCAAGCGCTTCCACCGGAATCAAGGTCAGCGTATATGCAACGATGTTGCCGTTGTTGCGATACCAACGGTCCACGGCGATCATCACAGCGGACTCGCGCTGAAACAACTCGTTATTCTGTTCGTTCGGGACCTCGATTCGAAACTCCGTCTCAATGTGGTCGATTTCAAGATCGCAGCATTGATAGACCGGATGACCGAGAAAATCGAGCGAACGGTGCTGCTTTGCGCCCTGCCGGATGACGAAGTTACCTTTGCCATGGTGCTTTTGAATCAGCCCGTCCTCCTGCAACAACTCCAGCGCCTGCCGCAAGGTCATGCGGCTGACGCCGAGCTGCGCGGCTAGTTTCGGCTCGGAGGGCAGCCAAGAACCACCTGGGAACGTTCCGTTGAGCATCATCTTGAGCAACTGCTCATAGACACGAACGAACGTCAGGTTTTTCTCCTGCGTCAGGTGGCGAAGATCGGCTGCGCTTTTTTCGCTGTATTCCTGCATATACCCTCGGCTATCTGTTGTACTTGACTCAATCGTAAATTGTTTTTTACGAAATTGCAAGGCGAATTCTCGGCTGCACTTATGCTTGCTTGAGCTGCTCGAAGCGGTAGATGGTCTCCAGTACGATCCGAATTTCGCGCTCCCATGCTTCTGCAAGTTTCACGTTCTTTTCGGTGTAGATGACCTCCTGATTGGTCAGGTTTCCGCTCGTGCCGCAGATGCAGGCGGTGCGAACCCCGCGCAGATGTCCAATGGTATAGAGCGCGGAGGATTCCATCTCGATGTTCATGATCTTGTACTTGCGCAGTTGATCCAGAAACTCCGGCGTTTCGCCATAAAACGCGTCGTCACTGGAGTTGATACCGACATAGACCGCTTCACCCGTGGGTTTGCATAGCTCACGCGCGGTCTGAATCAGATGCCAGGTGAGCTCCATATCCGGCACGGCGGGGAACGAATCCGGCACATAGAAACGAGAGGTGCCCTCGTTCTTCATGGCGGCCTTGCTGATCATGAGGTCTCCGATGCGGATGTTGGGGTCCAGCGCCGCGCTGCTTCCGATGCGGATGAGCGCCTTTGCGCCGATGTTGATGAGCTCTTCCGCAGCGATGGCGGCGGAGGGACAGCCCATGCCGGTTGAGGTAACGCTGACCTTCACGCCCTTATAATAGCCGGTAAACGTTCTATGCTCGCGGTTGTTTGCCATGAGCTTTGCGTCGTCCAGATAATTCGCTACGATGTCGCTGCGGGCGGGGTCGCCGGGGAGAAGGACATAGTCGCCGATTTCACCCGGAGAGAGGGCGATATGATACTGCTTTTGTCCTTTGGTAATTTCGCTTTTGTTCAGGATTTCACTCATGTTTGCTTTCGCTCCTTTATTGTTGGGTAAACGTTTTTCAAAACAAAACAGCGGATACGGGTTTATGCCCGCGCGCTGTGGGAAACAAGATACTCGGACGCTTCCTGCGCTTCTTTGCGTACGTGCTCGCAATCCACCGTCAAAATCTCGCGTGCTTTCATAACCCATCTGCCGTTGACTGCCATATCCCGCACATCCGCACCGCAGGCGGAGTATGCGATGGTGGAATAAAGATTGCTCAGCGATGCGCGGTGCAGCGGCACGAGGCGCGGACTCTTGGTGTCCAGCACGATGAAATCCGCGCGCTTGCCTGCTTCGAGACTGCCAATCTGTGCGTCCAACCGGAGCGCAATTGCGCCCTCAATGGTCGCGAGGCGCACCATCTCCCGCGCGTTGAAAAGCGTTGCGTCGTTTTCCGCGAGTTTTTGAATCAGCGCGCCCGTGCGCAGATCTCGCAAGAGATCCATGCTGTTGTTGCTCTGCGCGCCGTCGGTTCCGATGGACACCTGGACGCCGTGCTCGCGCAGCGCGCGATATGGCATGCGTCCGGAGACGAGTTTGAGGTTGCTCACGGGGTTGTAGGAGGCGTGGACGTTTCGTCTCGCGTAGATGCGCATGTCCGCCTCGTCGAGATGGATGCTGTGCGCCGCAAGCACATGGTTTTCCAGCACGCCGAGGCTTTCGAGCCATTGCGTCGGCGTTTTGCCGTACTTGGCGAAGATCTGATTGTTCTCATCCTGCGTTTCGGAGATATGCGTGTGCAGGAGCACGCCGTGTTTGCGGCAGAACTCCGCCGCGCGGACGAATTGCTCCGCGCTGACGCTATAGGGTGCGTGCGGGCCGAGACAGGGGTAGACCAGTGTCTCCTCCTCGCGCCCGATCCAGCGCTCGACAAACGCGACTGCGGCTCCGAACGTGTCCGTCGTCTCGACGGAAGGCTTTTCAAACACCGTTGCGCCGAGCATGCACCGTAGCCCGCTCTTACTCGCGACGGGTGCAATCGCCTCCGCAAAATAGAACTGGTCGCAATAGGTCGTGATGCCGCTTGCGATATATTCCATACACGAGAGCGCCGTTGCCGCCGCTGCGCGTTGGGTGTTGAGATGCGCTTCCATCGGCCACATGGCTTTGTTGAGCCAGTCCATAAGTGTGAGATCATCCGCCTGGTTCTTGAATAGTGAAGAGTGCGAATGCGTATGCGTGTTGACCAACCCCGGCAGGACAAGCCCGCCGTCAAGATCGACAACCACGCCCGCAAGCGGAATCTCGTGCTCGTGCCCGACGCGGAGGATTTTGCTGCCTTCGATGGTCATCCGTCCACGAGGAAAGAAACGATCACTCCCGTCAATGGTTAGTATGGTGCAGTTGGTCAGCGTAGATACATTTGGTTGTTGCATATTGGCCTCCCCGTTAGTCGATCAGTTCGCCGGATGCTTCCGGTGCTTTTGCCTTTCGTCCGACGCCGATGAGCACAACAAGCGTCAACGCATACGGTACCATCTGCACAAACTGATCTGGAATCGGCAGACTCAAATTGATGCGAAGTGCCTGCGCAAAGGCGAAGAGCAGACTCGCAAGGAAAGAGCCAAGCGGGTTCCATCCGCCGAAGATGTTGGCAGCCAGCGCGATAAATCCGCGACCGGCGACCATGTTGTTGACAAAGAGGTTATTTTGCACGATCGAAAGATACGCGCCCGCCATGCCGCAGAGCATACCGCAGACGACGACCGCCCAATAGCGATACTTGCGCACGTTGATTCCGACTGTTGCCGCCGCGCGGGGATGATCCCCGATTGCGCGCAGATGCAGCCCCGCCTTGGTTCGATACATGAAGAACCAAGCTGCAAAGACGATCAAAACCGTCAAGAATAGAAACGGGGATTGATCCGTAAACAGCGCGCCGATGACGGGGATTTCCTTGAGCAGCGGGATGCTCATCGTGCCGAGTTGGTTAACCGTTCCGCTGATGCCGTCCGTCCCCCAAACCACCCGCGTGAGCACGACGGTCAACCCCACGGCTAGGATATTGATGCCGACGCCGCTGACGGTTTGGTTGGTGTGATAGCGAATGCTCAACACCGCGTGCAGCAGTGCGACGAGCCCACCGCAGGCGATCGAGAACAGCACACCGAGCCATGGGCTTCCGGTCAAATGCGTGCCGAGCACGCCGCCGAATGCGCCGACGAGCATCATGCCCTCTACGCCGAGGTTGATGATGCCGCTGCGTTCGCAGATGGTCGCCCCGACGGCGGCAAGCGTCAGCGGAATTGCAAAGCGCAGCGTGGTGAGGATGATGTTGAAGGAGAAGATGTATTGCAGATTATCCATTCCGCTTTCCTCCCTTTCTCTTGCCAAACTGGCTGACGATCTCCGGCGTTGCCACAAAGAGAATCACAAGCCCCTGAATCACCATCACCATATTGGTGGAGACATTGGCCACATAGCTCATCTTCATCGATCCTGCTTCCAGCGCGCCAAAGAGCAGTGAGGTGAGCAGGATGCCGAAGGGGTTGTTAGAGCCGAGCACGGCGACCGCGATACCGGTAAAGCCAAACCCCGGCGAGAACCCGTCGATGAATCTGCCATATTTGCCGAGGACTTCCGTCACACCCGCAAGACCCGCAAGCATGCCGCTAAACGCCATCACGCCGATGGTCGTCAAGCCGATGTTGATGCCGAACGAAGCTGCGGCTTTCGGGTTTTGCCCGACTGCGCGGATGTTGAAACCCACACGCGTGGAGCGAAAAAGGAAAAAGATCAGCACCGCAAACCCGATGGCGAGATACAGCGCGGTGGTGAGCTGGGAACGCGGGATGATCGTGGAGAAGAGATAGCCACTGTGGATCGCCTCGCTCTGCGCGGTCATGCTGTTCTCCGCCTTGAGTGGGCCGTTGACCATGTAAGAGGTAAAGAGGGAGACGATATAGTTGATCATGATCGCGACGATGACCTCGTTGATGCGCATCTTGGCTTTGATAAAGCCGATCAGTGCACCGACCGCGCCGCCCGCGAGCATGCCCGCAAGGATGGACGCAACGAGCACCACGATGCGCGGAAGTCCATTGAGCGCGAGCGCGGTGATTGCGCTTGCCAGCGCCGCAAGATAGAGCTGCCCTTCGCCGCCGATGTTGAAAACGCCGCCCTTACTCGCAACCGCGAATGCAAAGCCCGTAAACATCAGGGGGATGCTTTTGCTGAGCGTGTTGGCGATTGCGTTTGCGGAGCCGAATGCGCCGTTGAGCATCGCGCCAAACGCCTTGACCGGGTCGTAACCCGCAATCAGCATCACAAGCGTCGCCAGAATCAGCGAGAGGAGCACCGCGGCGAGGGAGTAGAGCATGCGTGCCGCTAGGTCGGGCAGCTTTGGTTTAGTTGGCTTGTTCATCCGCCGTCTCCTTCCTGCCTGCCATCAGCAGGCTGATGGACTCGTTGTCAAACGCTTCTGTCTTGCGGATATCCATCAATTCGCCTTTGTAGAGCACCCCGACGGTATCGCTGAGCTGGAAGATATCGGAAAGTTCTGCGGAGATGAGTAAGATTGCTGCGCCTTGACTGCGGAGCTGGAGCAGTACGCTGTGGATGTATTTGATCGCGCCGATGTCGAGTCCGCGCACGGGCTGGCAGGCGAGTACGAACTGCGGCAGCTTGCTGACCTCTCGCGCGAGGACAAACTTTTGCTGATTTCCGCCGGAGAGGGAACCTGCCTCCTGCTGTGTGCCGGTTGCGCGCACATCAAATTGCTTCATGAAGCGCTGTGTGCTCTCCTTGAGCAGCTTTGTTTGAATCAAACCGTTTTTCACATACTGCGGATCATATTGGTTGCCCAAGAGGAAGTTTTCCTGAAGGGAAACGTTCGGCAGGATCGCCTGTTTGAGTCGGTCGGAAGGGATATACGCGATGCGCAGCTTGCGCCGCGCGCGCTGGGACAGCTCTAAAAGATTGGTTTTCTGATACAGGATGCGTCCGCTTTTCGGACGCAATAAACCCATGATGATCTGTTCGAGCTGTTGCTGCCCGTTGCCCTCAACGCCGGCGATGCCGAAGATTTCTCCCGCATGCACCGTAAACGAAACGGTGGACTGCGCGTTTGGCAGCAGGCGGACGTCCTCAACCTGCAGGACGGCTTCGCCCTGTGCGTTTTCCGGCTTTTCTATTTCAAACACAACATCGTGACCAACCATCAACCGCGCGAGCGTCTCCGGGGTGGCGGAGTGCGCCTCCAGAAGCGCAACGCACTTTCCGCCGCGCAGGATTGTGATTCGGTCAGCAACAGCCAGTGTCTCTTTCAATTTGTGCGTGATGAAGATGATGGTTTTACCCTGCGCGCGCATATCCTTGAGGATGTCGAGTAGCTGCTCTGCCTCGATTGGCGTGAGTACGGCGGTTGGCTCGTCCAGAATGATGATGTTTGCACCACGATAGAGCGTCTTGAGTATTTCCACGCGCTGCTTCATGCCGACCGAAAGGTCGCACACGAGCGCGTCCAGTTCGATGTTAAAATGGTATTGATCCGAGAGCGCCTGCACGGTTTTACGCGCCTGCTTGCGGTCGATCACGACGCGACCCGGCTCGTTGCCGAGGATGATGTTCTCGAGACATGTGAGATGATTGATCAACATGAAGTGCTGGTGCACCATGCCGATGCCGAGTTGATAGGCAAGCCTCGGTGTGAGGGCAGGGATGCAGGTACCGTCGATCTCCACGCTGCCTTCGTCGGGGCAGTGCAGGCCAAAGAGCACGTTCATCAGTGTGGATTTTCCGGCGCCGTTTTCACCGAGCAGGCAGTGGATTTCGCCCTGCTCCACCTGAAAATCGATCTGATCGTTTGCGGTCATGGTGCCAAAGCGCTTTGTGATTCCGCGCATATTTACCGCAAGCATAGGGTACACCTCGTTTCCGTTTCGTTTGGAACCCGGGTTCCTGTTCAAACGTTGCTTGAGGAGGGTGAGGCCTAAGCGCCGCCCTCCTCAGGCATGCCAAAGGGTGAATCGATTGCCAAACGGCAAGCGTGCGTTACTGTGCGTTTGCCGCGAGGAAGGAGTCTACCTCTTCCAGTGTGGTGGGGATAACCAGCGTACCATCCGCAATCTTTGCGCGGAGGCCTTCGATGATGGCAACGTCTTCGTCGCTGACTTTGATGTTGCTGCCTTCGAGGGTATAGCCAACGCCGTCGTCCTTGACGCCGAGCACGGTGGTGGAGCCAACCGCGAGGTTGCCGTCCACACAGGCTGCCTTCACGATTTCAAACGCTGCGGTGTCCACGCGTTTGAGCATGCTGGCAACGATGTGATCCGGATCGAGCACGTTCTGGTTGGAGTTCACGCCGATGGCTTTGAAGTTCTGCTCTGCCGCCGCCTGGAAGACGCCGAGGCCGGAGCCGCCCGCTGCATGATAGATGATATCCGCGCCTTTGGAGTTCTGCGTCAGCGCGATTTCTTTTGCGGTGGTGGTGTCGCTAAAGGGGTTGTTGCCGCCGACATAGTCGGTGAGCACGGTGATGGCGGGGTTGACGAACTTTGCGCCCGCCTGGTAGCCCGCGTTGAACTTCACCAGCAGCGGGATCTCCATCGCGGCGATGAAGCCGATGGTGTTGTTGTCCGCAACGCCGTATGCCGCCGCGTTCTTCTTCATGAGGCCTGCCAGCGCGCCGACCAGGAAGGAACCTTCTTCTTCCATGCAGGTGTAGTTGGCGATGTTAGTGCCTTCCACAACGCCGTCGATGAGCGCAAACTGTTGATCCGGGAATTCGGGAGCGACTTTGGTCAGCGGATCGACCTGGTCGAAGCCCACGCAGACGATGACGCTATACTGGCCGGAGCTCGCCATATCGCGCATGATCAGCTCGAACTCCGAAATCTGCTTCGGCTCGGCGTAGTCAAACGAAATACCGAGTTCGCTTTCAGCCTTCTTCATGCCGGAATAGACGAGGTCGTTGTAGGACTGATCGCCGAGACCGCCGACGCCAAGGATACAGGCTGCTTTCTTCGCGCTGGCGTTTGCGGGGGTTGTTGCTGCGCTGGGCGCGGCGCAGGCAGTGGCCATGCTGCAAAGTAGCAGTACGGCGAGAACCGTTGCAATGAGCTTCTTCATGTACTTTCCTCCAACTAAAAATGTGATGTGTATCCAGAGTGGACGATGGTGCATCATCGGGTAGAGATGGAAAGAAGTTTCACAGGGCAGTCGTTCGGAAATGATACAAGCACACCGCGCCGCGCTGGACTTGTCTAAAATATAGCAGTTGTACAAATGCTCGTCAATCATAAAAACGCGAAAAACGAGCAAAAATTTGAAATATTACGCGAAAAGCGTCTTGAAACAGTGAGAAAATGTTGTATACTTGTATAGCAACACATCACAAAGTACGGCGCGATGCCGAAATGTTATTCCGCAAAGCTGAAACGACCACTTCTATCGAGCAAAAGGGAGAAATTGTATGGACTTGGAACGAGAAATCACGCAAAGCACACTCAAAATCGTCGGGGATACATCGCTCACACACGAGCAAGCGATGATGAACTTGTCTAAAATACCCGGTCAATTTGTCTACGGTTTTGTCCCGCCGCAGGGATACGGCCGCCTGCTTGATCAAGGGATACTCTCCGATTTGGGGGAGGGCTATGCGCCGATCAGCCCGCGCTATATTCTGCCGGACTATGATCTCTTCCTAAAGAAAGGATGCCGTTTTTTGCGCATCGATCCGCCCAAGAATTTGTTTGAGGCAATCGAAGCGCTCAAGATGTTCTATCGTCATATTCCGTCCATCACGAATTTTCCAGTCTATCTGGGCAGGCTCGATCGAATGCTCCAGCCGTTTATTACGGATGAAGCGGAGGCACGCTATCTGATTCGCCACTTCATGATTTTCCTCGATCGTACCATATCGGACTCCTATGCGCACGCAAATATCGGTCCGGAGGCGACGCTTGCGGGAGAGATTCTTTTGGATTGCGATTACGAACTGCAAAATGCGACGCCGAGCATCACGCTGCTGTATGATCCGGCGATCACGCCGGATGCGTTTGCCGCGCGCTGCGCACGAAATGACCTCGCCTGCGCAAAGCCGAGCTTTGCCAACGATGCGGTCTATCGAAACGCGTACGCCGGAGAATATGGAATCGCAAGCTGCTATAATGTCCTGCCTGTTGGCGGAGGTGCGTTTACCCTCGCGCGGCTGAATCTCAAAGCCGCTGCGGAGCAGGCAACGAGCGTCGACGATCTATTGGAGCGCGTGCTGCCAGAGGCTGTTCGGCTCAACTGCGCATTCATGGATGAAAAGATCCGGTTCCTGGTGGAAAAGAGTCTGTTTTTCCGTTCCAATTTTCTGGTGCAGGAAGGGTTTTTGCATCTGGATCGTTTCACCGGCATGTTTGGCGTGGTCGGCCTTGCCGAGTGCGTCAATCATTTAGAGGCGCTGGAAGGGCGCGCAGGTGTGCTCTACGGGCACAGCGGCGCGGCGGATTCGCTGGCGCATTGCGTGATGCAGCGCCTGACGGAGCTCGTACACGCCTATCAAAGCCCCTATTGCGCGGTCAGCGGCGGACATTTCTCGCTGCATGCGCAGGTGGGGCTGGATATCGACATCGGTGTGAGTTCTGGCGCGCGGATTCCGATTGGCGACGAGATCGCACTTTACGACCACCTTCGTCACGCGGGACAATTTCATACGTACTTTCATTCCGGCGTTGGGGACATCTTCCCGTTTGAGGTGACGGCAAAGCGAAACCCGGAGAGCCTCGTCGATTTGATCAAGGGCGCGTTTTCGGTCGGCATGCGGTATTTTTCAGCCTATGCCAGCGACGCGGATGTAATCCGCATCACGGGGTATCTGGTCAAAAAGTCGGATATCGAGAAGCTTGCGCGCGGCGAAGCGGTGCAGCAGGACAACGTGATCTGGGGGCTCGGCGAGGTGCGCAACAGCCATATTCTCGATCGCAAAGTGCGCTCGTTATGAGTACGGCACCAGTCAATCGCATCATCCCGTTCAGCAGCGTGGATGGTCCGGGAAACCGCACCGTGTTTTTCTTCCAGGTGTGCAACTTCAACTGCGGTTATTGTCACAACCCCGAGACGATCCATCTTTGCAACCACTGCGGCATCTGCGTGCCAACGTGCCCGACGGGCGCAATCTATCTGCTAGACGGCAAGGCGTGCTATCGGCGCGAAATCTGCTGCGGCTGCGATTCCTGCCTGCGTGCCTGCCCGCGTGATGCTTCCCCAAAGGTCGATTGGATGGAGCCGGAGCAAGCGATTGCACTTCTGGAAAAGAATCGCCCGTTTATCCGCGGGGTTACTGTTTCCGGCGGAGAATGCACGCTTCAACGGGACTTTGTGCTTGCCCTGTTTCGCGGGGCAAAGCGGATGGGACTTGGTACGTTGATGGATTCCAACGGAAATTTCGACTTTGAGCAGGATGAAGCGTTGCTTGGCGTGACCGATGGTGTGATGCTGGATGTCAAGTGCGTCGATTTGGACGCGCACCGCAACCTCACCGGGCAGAGCAACGAGCGCGTGCTCAAGAATCTGTCGTATCTTGCCTCGCTCGGGAAGCTGGAGGAGGTACGAACCGTCGTTGTTCCGGACGTTTTGCCAAATGAAGATACCGTACGCCGGGTTTGCGCGGTGCTCGCGCCATATTGGGCAAACGGTGCGACGATTGGCTACAAACTCATCCGGTTTCGTCCGCTTGGCGTGCGGAAAAATGATCAGATAATGTCTGTGCCCGATGAAACCAGCATGGAAACCTTGCGAAAGATCGTATCAAGCGCCGGATGCAGGCGCATCGACTTGCTTTAGTCCGCGCGGAAAACCGGTTGCAATGAGCAACAGGTCGGAAGTACAATCAATCCAATCTGCATCTCCCTTTCAGCCCGGCGCGTCCGGGCTTTTTTGCGCGCAAAAACACCTGAGTTGCGCATGGTTTCGTTTGGGGTTTTCACACAATCCTGCGCAGAACAGTTGATTCGCTTTTGCTCCAAGGCAAATGCGCAATCCGCACAGAAGGATTTTTGGTAGTCCCGATGGAATTCCGATTGTGATTTTTGGTTTTTTGAAGCGTTGCTTTCGATGCGGGCATCGCAAGGATGGCGGGGGAAAGAATCAATGCCAAGATAGTTGCATGAATCACCAATAATGACAAATGACAGTGTGGAAAGAATCTGTAATACTCAATATAGCAGATGTTTTCAGAAAAAACATGCTCTGCAAGATTGCGTACTTTTCTTATTGATCCGAATTCGTGAAGAGGCGTTCGCCTCAACCAATCAAAAAACAACCAACAGAAAAGAGCGCCTACGCGCAAGAAATATGGAGGAATATCCTGTGAGTGATTCGAAGGTTCAGCGAGGGTTTGAATTTGCGAAGGAAGTATATGCTTCTTACGGCGTCGATGTCGAGGCAGCCATTGAGCAGGCGGATGCAATCCCCGTCTCCATGCACTGCTGGCAGGGAGATGACGTAATCGGCTTTGATGGGTCCGATTCGCTGACAGGCGGTATCCAAACAACCGGAAACTACCCCGGACGTGCGCGCACGCCGGAGGAGCTTCGCGCCGATATCGACAAGGCAATTTCGCTGATTCCGGGTAAGACAAAGCTGAACCTGCATGCCTGCTATGCCGAGAAGAACGGAAAAACGATCGACAGGGACGCGTACACAATCGATGAATTTTCCGGCTGGTTGAATTGGTCGAAGGAGACGAACGTCGCCTTGGACTTTAATCCCACGTTCTTTTCGCATCCGATGATGGACGGCGACTTTTGCCTGAGCAGTCTGGACGAAAACAAACGCCGTTTCTGGGTAGAGCATGGTAAGCGCTGCCTCGAAATCGCCCAAGCATTTGCCGCGAGTCAGGGCCAGCCCTGCACGGTCAACTATTGGATGCCGGACGGGTATAAGGATACCTGCTCGGATTCTGTTCTGCGTCGCGATATCATGACCCGTTCACTGGATGAAATCTTCGCTGTGCCGTATGACAGGTCAACGGTTCTGGCTTCGGTGGAGAGCAAGCTCTTTGGTCTTGGCGTGGAGAGCTATACGGTTGCGAGCCATGAGTATTCGCTGGGCTATGCCATCAGCCGCAAACTGCTCTATACGCTGGATGCGGGCCATTTTCATCCGACCGAGGTCATCAGCGCAAAGATTTCCGCTGTGCTCCAGTTTGTGGACAAGGTTTTGCTGCATGTCAGCCGCGGCGTACGCTGGGACAGCGATCATGTGATTACACTCGACGACGAGCTGCAGCGCATCATGGACGAGATCGTCTGGAACAAGTTTGAGAACCGCGTGTACATCGGGCTGGATTACTTTGACGCGTCCATCAACCGCATTGCGGCATGGGCGGTCGGTATGCGCAACGCGCGGAAAGCGATTCTCAACGCTTGCCTTGCGCCGGTGAGCGCAATCCGGGAAGCGGAATATCAGGCGGACTATACACAGCGCCTCGCAAGGCTGGAAGACCGCAAGACACTGCCGTTTGGCCTTGTCTGGGCGTATTACTGCGAGAGCCGCGGCATTGCGCCGGACGGAATTTGGCTCAACGATGTGAAACGATATGAGCAGGATGTGCTCAGCAAACGATAATCGGGAAGAGACGACAGGCAGGTAGTAATATGCGTGAGTTTAAGGAACAGTTTAGTAAGGCGCTTCAGGAATTCTCCCGACTTTCGCGGGATGTCGGCGCGCGTCGGGATTATGTACAGGGCGGCGGTGGCAACACCTCGGTCAAGCTTGACGACCATCTCATGGCGGTGAAGGCATCGGGCTTTTGTCTCGGCGATGTATTGCCGGATCAGGCCTATGCCGTGATGGACTATGCGGCCATTCGCGCATTCTATCGCGAACATGAAGAGCGAGATTTTGAAGACCCCGAGAAGGCAGGTTCGCAACAGGCCAAAACATCGACCGTTGCTGTCGAAGGCATGGCTGCGTTGCGTCCGTCGGTCGAAGCCGGGTTTCATTCACTGCTTGGCAAGTTCGTGATTCACAGCCACAGCGTCTACACAAACCTTGCTTGCTGCGCCGTCGAAATGCAGCAAATTCTGAACGCGGCACTCGCCGATGCAGATTTTTCGTGGGGTGTGGTGCCGTATATCGATCCGGGTGCGCGGCTTTCGTTTGCGATTCGGGATGAGATGGATCGCGTCGAGCGGGCGACCGGACGCGCGCCGTCCGTTCTGTTCATGCAAAACCACGGCTTGATTGTGCATGGCGAGACGGCCGATGCCGCGCTGGCGCTGCACGAGGCCGTCAACGCGCGCTTTGCCGCGTTTTTCGGCGTTGCCGCGGATGCATTCTCCACGATGGATTTGGAGGCGTACATCGCAAAGCGCCTTGGCGCACGCGCATATGAAGGCGCTTTCTTTATCGAGACACCGCTGTATCCAGATCAGATGGTGTTTTTCATCGGTACGCTCGGTTTCGGAAGCGAAGAAGCGAAAGCGGGCGAGGTGCTGCTTGACTTGAAGAGCGGGTCTATCCGCTCCGCCGCCGGCGAGGCGCAGACGCGTGTCGTGACGGAGACGCTGGCAGCGGTTCTGTTCATTCAGGAACAGATCGAGAAAAAGGGCTACACACTCTCGACCATGGGCGAAAAAGCCAAGCGTTTTATCGCGAACTGGGAGAGCGAGAAATATCGCAAATCGCTGCTGGGGGCGAAGGAATGAAGAGCCTCAATCTGCTTGCGTTTGACTTGGGCGCCTCCAACGGGCGCGCTATGTTGGCGCGCTTGGAGGGCGGAACCATCAGCCTGACCGAGTTGCATCGATTTGAAAATCCGATGGTTGAACAAGACGGCGTCCACTGTTGGGATGCCGCATTTCTGATTCAGCAGCTCAAACTGGGGTTTTCCGCGTGCAGCGCGGCAACCAATGGCCAAGTGGACTGCTTTGGCATCGACACCTGGGGGGTTGACTTCGGCCTTCTGGACGAAGATGGTTCACTCATCGAGAACCCGCGCTGCTATCGGGATGCGACGGATGAAGAGATGCTTGCCAGCTGGCAAATCATTTCCAAGCGTGAGATTTTTGAGCGCACGGGCATTGCGGCGATGAACTTCAACACGGCCTATCAACTCTTCCGGCGCGTGCGGGAGAGCGACCCCGCGCTGCAGCGCGCAAAGACGCTACTGCTGATGCCGGACCTGTTGGGATATCTGCTGACCGGCGAGAAAAAGAGCGAATACACCAACGTCACCACAACGAATCTTTACAGCGCGGGCGCGCATGATTGGGACTTCGAGCTGATTGAACGGCTTGGCATCCCTAAAGGAATTTTCACGCAGATCGATCGGGCGGGTACGCTTAGAGGCGCGCTGCTGCCGCGCGTTGCTTGCGAGTTGGGTGTTTCGCAAGTGCCGTATGCCGCTGTTGGCACGCATGACACGGCTTCGGCTGTCGCGGCAATTCCGGGTGAAGGCAGTTTTGCGTTCTGCTCCTCCGGCACCTGGTCGCTTTTCGGCATCGAAACCAGTGCGCCTTTGCTCGGCGACGCGATCTATCAGGCGAATTTTTCCAACGAGGGCACAGTACAGGGCGGGTTCCGCCCGTTGAAAAATATCATGGGGCAATGGATCATGCAGGAATGCCGCCGCGAATGGATGCGCCAGGGAAATTGCTATTCCTGGAAAGAGATCGATGTTTTGACTGCCGAGGCAAAACCCTTTGCCGCGATCATTGATCCCGATGACGCACCATTTTTCTCCGCGGGAGATATGTGCGGCAAGATCGTACGCTATTGCGAGAAAACGGGGCAGACACCGCCTCAAACGCCGGGCGAATTTGCCTGCTGCGTCTACGAAAGCCTCGCGCTGAAGTATCGTTGGGCGCTGGAATGGCTGGAGCAGATGAAGGGCGCGCGAATCGATACGCTCAATATCACGGGCGGCGGAATCGGAAACAAACTGCTTTGCCAAATGACGGCGGACGCGCTGGATCGCCGCGTGATCGCCGG
This sequence comes from Bacillota bacterium, assembly GCA_023395595.1. GTDB lineage: Bacteria > Bacillota > Clostridia > Christensenellales > CAG-138 > UBA7703. The sequence goes on along the minus strand of JAEWYO010000009.1, from coordinate 466 downwards.
GCCCGCAGAAGGGTCTGCGATGGGCAACGCGCTCTTGCAGGCAATCGCGCTGGGTGAACTGCGGGATATCGCCGAGGCGCGGGACGTTGTCCGCCGCTCGGTGGAACCCAGCGTCTACGAACCGAAACACACGCAAGCATGGGAAGTTGCATACAAACGCTTGCTCAGTTATATGGAGATGAACAAAGCATGATCGACCTAACGAAATGGGAGCAGAAGGCTGCCCAACAGATTCACAGTAGAAAGAACATCGCGGGACGGCTTGGCGGCAGGATTGCCATCGTGACCGGCAGCGCGCAAGGGTTTGGTAAGGGCATCGCGGAAGAGCTCTATCGTGAAGGCGCCTGTGTGGTGATTGCGGATCTCAACGAACCGCTGGCAAAGACCGTCGCGGAATCGCTGGGTGCGCGTGCGGTTGCGGTGAAGGCGGATGTGTCCAGCGAGGAGAGCGTCGCGAACTTGATTG